>NZ_CP142104.1:4800000-5400734 GCF_035751725.1 Pseudomonas frederiksbergensis
GCGAACTGGTACTGGAAACCTTGGTGATCGAGGGCGATGAGCATCAGGTGCTGGTGCCCGAGGATCGCTACGCGCAGATGCGCAACGTCTGGTTCCTGCCGTCGGTCCCGGCCCTGGAGCGCTGGCTGCGCCGCGCCGGGTTCAGCGATGTGCGTTGCGTGGACGTGAGCCTGACGACCGTCGAGGAACAGCGCAGCACTGAATGGATGAAGTATCAATCACTGAGCGACTTCCTTGATCCTGCAGACCACAGCAAGACCATCGAAGGACTGCCGGCACCGATGCGGGCGGTGATTGTGGCGCGTAAGTAAATCGCCCAAGCCCCCCATCCGAGGCCACAGGGTATGCGTTCAGCCTGAAGGCTTGGCTCGCCTGGCCTTGAAAAACTCACTGAGTACCGTACTGCACTCTTCAGCCAGCACCCCACCCTCGAATATCACCCGATGGTTCAGGAAGCCCTGGCTGAAAAACTGCCCCTGGCTCTGCACAATCCCAGCCTTGGGCTCCAGGGCGCCATAGACGACCCGGGCGATACGTGAATGAACGATCAGGCCCGCGCACATGCTGCACGGTTCCAACGTGACGTAGAGCGTGCTGCCCGGCAGACGGTAGTTGCTCAGCGCCTGGGCGGCGGCACGGATCGCGACCATTTCCGCGTGGGCGCTGGGATCGTGGCCGCTGATCGGGCAATTGAAGCCGCGGCCAATGATTTCGCCGTCCTGCACCAGCACCGCGCCCACCGGCACTTCGCCCAGGGCCGCACCCTGTTCGGCGAGGGCCAGGGCTTCGCGCATGAAGTCCTGGTCACGGCTGCGGTCGATGATCCTGGCAGGGCGAATCTGGCGCATCACGCGACCTCGATGGCGGCCATCAGGCCGGTTTCCATGTGGTCGATCACATGGCAGTGGAACATCCACACGCCCGGATTATCCGCCACCAGCGCCACCTGCGCCCGCTCGTTCTTGCCCAGCAAGTAGGTGTCGGTGAAGTACGGCACGACTTTGTGCCGGTTCGAGGCGATGACCTTAAAACTCATGCCGTGCAGATGGATCGGGTGCTGGTACTGGGTCATGTTCTTCAATTCGAAAATGTAGCTCTGGCCTTTTTTCAGCGTGGCGATCGGCCGGTCGGCGCAGGTCTTGTCGGTGATGTCCCAGGCCTTGCCGTTGATCTGCCACAGGCTCGGCGGCTTGCCATTGTCGACATTGACCGACACCGAGCCGACCCATTCGAAATTGAAGTTGAGTTTCTCGGCATTGGCCAGGTCCGGCTCGGCCACAGGGTTGGGCGGCAGCGCTGGCGGCCATGGGGTCGGCGCGTCATTGTTAGGCACCGAACGCAGCGTCCCCAGGCGCACCGGGCCGTTGCGCAGTGACAACTCTTCACCGGCCGGCGGCGCCTTGATCGCCAGGCAAATGCGCATGCCCGGGCCAAGCCAGTATTCCTTGCCCAGCGGGCGCGGTTCGATGGGATTGCCATCCAGCGCATAGATCTGCGCTTCAACGCCGGGGATGTTGATACGGTAAGTCAGGGTGTTATCGAGGTTGAGCAAGCGCACCCGAGTGATCTGCCCGGCCGGCAGGTCAATCACCGCTTGCGGCACACCGTTGATGGTCGACAGCCGTCCGGCCGTTCCACCACGCGCCGCCTCACGGGGAATGCTGAACGCGACAAACTCGCCCTGCTCATCGACGTGCCAGCTCTTGAGGCTCAGGGTCTGTTCGTACTTGAAACCCGTGGGCTCACGTTCTTCGATGATCAGTGGCCCCACCAGCCCACGCCCGAGCTCTTCACTGCTGTTGACATGGGGGTGATACCAATAGCTGCCGGCGTCCGGCACGCGGAATTTGTAATCGAAATACTCACCCGGCAATACCGGCAGTTGCGAGACGTACGGCACCCCGTCCATTTCCAGCGGCAAGCGGATGCCATGCCAGTGAATGGTGGTCGCGACCGGCAGGTGGTTGATGAAGCGTACCCGCAGCCATTCGCCCTGGCGCACCCGTAGTTCGGTACCCGGCGCCGAAGGGCCAAACGCCCAGGCTTGGGTCTTGTGCCCGGCCACCAACTCGACATCCAGAGGTGCTGCGATCAATTCGTAGTCGTGACCGGCCTCGGCGTCGGCCATCTTGCCCAACCAATACCGCGACGCGCCGCCTGCGCCCACACCAACGACAACAAGACCGGCCAGGCCACCGAGTATTTGGCGACGGGTAAAGGACATGAACGCGACTACCTCTGGATCTGCGACGGACCGGTAGGCCCGCAAAAGGCGAATACGATACACCCGCAGATGAGAAACGGTAAGGAAACCAAGATGAAAAAAACGTGTGGTGGTTATTTGCCGACAGAAGAATGAATCGAGCGGTCAGCGCGCTTACACCGCGAGGCGTAAAAAAGGCCAGCGCCGCCGCGACGATGGACAAGACAGGCACATCGCCGAGCAAGTGCCCGCAGTGCGACGCGTCGTCCATCCCAGCGCCCAAAGACTGCACGGCCATGATCGCCCCATGCACGACGCTCTACCACACGGTGAACCAGATCAGGCTCATGTGCTTCATTGGATCGCGGGACGCCCTCAGCAGTAACACGCCAAGCGTCGCGTAGATGCCGACGACCATCATCGGATAATCGATCAAAAGGATGCGCAAGGCGACGAGCTCATGGGGACTTCCCGTTACAGGGTGGCCTCCGCTGCAATGGGCAGCAGCAAGCATAAGACGCACGTCACCGTTGGTCGCCACTGTCAACTCTGACAGTGGGCAGTGGAAATACCTACCCCTAGCATCGCTTGCATACCGGCAGAAGAAGCACCTCTACCAGTGCCGCTTCCCGTCCATTTCTGAAAGCTTTCTTGTGGAAGCGCACTTCAGCAGAACTCCAATCAGTCTGGGCCGCGAGAAAAACAGCATGAACTTTCCTATCACCAACGCCCCCCTCATCAATGCGCCGGCCAACGCCGTCACTTCACCATTCACCATCAGCGGCACAGCCAGTCCTTATGCCAAGATCCAGGCCTTTGCCCCAGGGGGGGCGGTGCGCTACGACGATGACGACGTTTACGCCGATGCCGCTGGCAACTGGTCAATCACCGATGTCACAAGAACTGACGGGACCTATGCGGTCATCGCTCAACAGTTGTTGAATGGTAAAAGCTCAAGGTGGACGGACGAGGTTCATTACACCGTTCAACCCGCTGCGGCGGCATTTCCCATCACCAATGCCCCCCTCATCAACGCGCCGACCAATGCCGTCACTTCACCATTCACCATCAGCGGCACAGCCACGCCTCATGCCAAGATACAGGTCTATACCCCAGGAGGTGCGGCGCGCTACGACGATGACAATGTTTACGCCGATGCCGCTGGCAATTGGTCAATCGCCGATGTCGCTAGAACCGACGGGGCCTATGCGGTTGTCGCTCAACAGTCGTTGAATGGCCAAAGCTCGCCGTGGACGGACGAGGTTTATTACACCGTTCAACCCGCTGCGGCGTCATTTCCCATCACCAACGCCCCACTCGTAAATGCGCCGGCCCACGCCGTCATTTCACCGTTTACCATCAGCGGCACAGCCACACCTCATGCCAAGATCCAGGTCTATACCCCAGGGGGGGCGGCGCGCTACGACGATGACAATGTTTACGCCGATGCCGCTGGCAATTGGTCAATCGCCGATGTCGCTAGAACCGACGGGACCTATGCGGTCGTCGCTCAACAGTCGTTGAATGGCCAAAGCTCGCCGTGGACAGACGAGGTGCATTACACCGTTCAACCCGCTGCGATGGCATTTCCCATTACCAATGCCCCCCTCATCAACGCGCCGGCCAACAACGTAACCTCACCGTTCACCATCAGCGGCACAGCCACCCCTCATGCCAAGATCCGAGCCTTTGCACCAGGAGGGGCGGTGCGCTACGACGAAGACGACGTTTACGTCGATGCCACGAACAACTGGTCAATCGCCAATGTCGCAAGACCCGACGGGACCTATGCGGTCATCGCCCAACAGGTGTTGAAAGGACAAAGCTCGCCGTGGACGGACAACGTCCATTACACCGTTCAACCCGAAACAGCGACGACACTCAAAATCACCTCGCCACAATCAGAAGTAGGCACGTCGCGCAAACCGATCATTAGCGGAACATGCGTACCCAGCAATGGATACGACAACTTAAGAAACTTGGAGGTGATAGATGCCGGAGGAACCCGGATTGCCCGTACGACTTTAATGCCAAATCAGAAAACCTGGGCCATTAATGTCGACTTTCCCCTACCAATAGGAAAACACACTGTATTTGCACGGGAAGGCACACCAAAGCGCTGGGATTACTCTAGCGATAGCGTTACATTCAACGTTGTGTCCTCGGAGTGGGAATCGTTACCTGCTCTATTTTCCAATCGAAATCTGGAAACAGAAGGCGTAAACCCACTCACAGGTCAGTTTTACACTTCACTACCCATTGCCTCTCTTGTTGGGAACGCAGGGCGCGGCCCCGCCCTGGATTTTGAACTATTTTATTCAGCAGAACGTTTTATCGATTTTGGCAGTTGGGCTTTCAATCTTACGTATTGCCGTGTATCCAAAGAAAAAAATTCCTGCACAGGAGAGCTCTTCATAGGAAACGAATCCAAAAAAATCGAACTTACCCTAGACATATCATCTACCGATATCAATGTCGCGACTTATACAGCACATCAAAAAATAACGCCGCTATCTTTCAACGACCTATCTAAAGGCTTGAAGATAGTAAGATCCGACGGGACTACCGAGATACTCACCCCGTTTCGGTCCAACTCTACCACCATAGATAATCGAGACTACTTTTACCTAGTACCCCAAAAAATACTAACCAAGCTGGGCTTTGCATTAACACTATCTTGGGAAATGCACAACGTCTCGACCAACTATTACGCTCCTCGCTTAACCACCGTTGCCGATGAACAACAAACACTTTTCATGATTAACTACATCGCAGACTCAGTAAGCATCGAAGTATTCGGCGGCAGCGGACGGAACCAAAGCCACGTATTAGAAATTAAAGATAACCAACTGACAGAGATCAGACTATCCACAGACGAAACTCAACCATTCAAAAAGACATTCACCTACAGTACTACACCTGGAACTGGAACGCCTGACACGTTCAAACTCATGTCCATAATTGACTCTTGCGGTCTAACCACTGAATTAACGTATGCCAAAGCCAATAGAGTCACTGTAAAGAAAGATAGCATACCCACAGATATATCCAGCACGACGACCTACCATTACGAATACACCCCTAACCCCCGTACGACCGTGCAAACTGTCGCCGAACAAGTAAAAACAAGCATCTTCGAATATGATGAAAATTACGCTCTAAAAAGCATCACAACGAACTTCAACAGCAACTCTGAAAACACGATACTTACCTTATTTAAAAACACCGAAGAAGCACTGGAAACATCGATATATCACATGAGCGCAACAGGCTTAAGCCCCGAAATAAAATCAACCCTGACATTTGATAAGAACGGCAATTTATCCAGCAGAACCGAGAACAACATCACAACTGACTATACGTATTACCGAGGAGACCCTAAGGTCGACACCTCTAGAAGGCCCGCAGGTAAATATGAGGTTGGCTTCGATCCTCCCGCAGACTCGGGCTGGACAGAAAAGGTTTTCGGCTGGGTCGGTCACAAAATAAACTGGGCGATAGATAATTTGACACTATACGGCCTGGTCCAACAAGCAGTGGGCGAGTTTGGTTTCACTTGGTCCAGACTTTATGAAATTGAAGACATACTCTCCCCTCAGAAAGATGATATACAGCAAAAATATAAGCTACCTGTTCCCATTGGCACAGATGGAGACCCTAACTACTTCAACTCCTACTTGGAATCTGAGAGAAGCTATCAAATTATCAATGGGGCGCGAGTAGATTTACAATGGACATTTTACGCATATCGCTCTTACGCTGTTAAAACTAATGAAATCACAGACCGAGCCCTCCTGCCGTACCAAAAACTGACTATCCTAAGACCCATCACCCAAGATTTTATTAGTCTTTCTCAGTATCAAGAAGCTTCTATGTTTTTGGAAACGGCACTTTATGGCGAAGATCCTAGCGACAATGCTGGCTTTGGAAAACTAGTCTCCGCCTCTAAACATGCGCTGAACGCAGGAGGGCAAATCATCCCTTCCACCGAACAGCGAACCATGTTCAGTTACAGCCTTTATAATGATCAACTGACTACCTATCAAGAAACAACTAGTGGTGAAATCACTCAGACAACACAAAGCATCACCTCGACGACGACAGGGAAATTGCTCAATGCCATTGATGTTTTAGGTAACAAAACCGAATATCACTATGATTCACTCAACCGTCTGACCGCTCAGATTGACTTCGCCCAAGACGCTCAACTACGCCGAGAAACTCGTTATATCCATGAGTTTAACGGGGCCGGTCATACTGTCCAGACCATCTATCCTGATAATGAGCAGGTCCGAGAGGCTTATGACGCACTGGACCGGTTGATTTACACAGAAACCTGGCATGCTCCGACCTCAACATGGAAACGGCTCACTGATATTGGCTACAACCTCCAAGATCAAGAAACCTCCATCAGGGAATATGATTATGCTCCCGACGGAGCGCTGCTGATCGACCGACTGGTGAAGTTGACCTATGACGATTGGGGTAACCCACTATCCAGAGAAACCGTGGGCGCCGGCATACAATATGCGCAGATATCACTCAAGGACCAAACCCTAACGCAGTGGCGAAAATACCCGGATGGTAGCTCAAGCGGCATTGTCACCAGCTCATACAATACATTTGGAAAAGTTGGAAAAATCAGCTTTAAAACTCCTCAAGGATCTGAATATAAGTCATGCACATACACCTACGACGCCTTTGGGTATATCAGCGAGGAAATACCTTCCGATAATCCGACCATAAAATACGGTTACGATGCGCGTGGCAGAATGACCAGCAGAACCTGCAATGACATGATAATTAGAAGCGGCTATACGCCGACCATCATCTCCTCCGTTGCCACAGACATATCCGTTACGACGCCTTCGGACGGTGCTATTTACAAGCTTGGAAAACGCCAGATAGATGGGCTTGAGCGAGTCACAGACATCTACACCGGAGGCCGTAGCTTAAGTGTTTTCTATAACGGCAGTTCGCCGATAGGTTATACAAGCTCACAACCACCACTGAGCAGCTCCTTTATTATAACCTCGAGCTACGACGCCACTACTGGGACACTCACCGAGTTCAACACACCGAGCAATAACGTACATGCCGCTTTCAGAGAGCCTAAAACTGCGACTTACACCCACTCCTTAAGGGGAGCAATACTTTCCGAGGCAGATATTTATGGCAATCTTACAGAGCATTATTACGACAATTTTGGAAGACTTAGCCAATCCACGAGTAGCAAAGTTGAAAGAAAGCTCATCTATGACAGTGCGCAGCGACTCAAAGAGGAGTATGTGACCGATAATAGTCAAAACACGACAATGCAGACCACTTATACTTACGACGATCAAGATCGCGAAACACAACGCATTTTCAAAGTAAATGATTCCACGCTTTTGATCTCACAAACTTACGACAAGGAAGGCCGCCTCGACAAAACCAGCGTCATTCTTAACAATAATTTGTTGCGCCAGGAAGTGTTCACATATGACCTAAACAAACGGCTATACAGTTATGTTTGCACTGGACCAGTAAGACCTACAGACGCTCATAACAATCTGCTGACCGCTCAAGACTTTCACTATAATGCTCTGGGCGGAATCACCGAATATACAAGCTACTCAGATACAGGCAACGTGAAGTACACATATGAATACAGCACTGCTGACGGCACACAACTAAGAACCATCAACACACCGAACTCTACAACCAATCTGGACTACGACTCACTAGGACAGCAAATCAAAGACCAGCAAGGAGCAACTTGCAACTATGACGCCGCAGGCAATTTAATAAATCGCGTGCAACCTCAACAACAGTACACCTACCTTTACGACTCCCTGGGCCGTCAAAGCGCTTGTGAAGGTTCCGACTATTATGAACGCTACTTTTATAATGGACAGTACCAATATGCTAGACAAGGACAATTCCATGACAATAATGTTTTATACTCAAGGACTTCAATACTTCTAAATCGCAGTGCTGCCTGCCGACTTATGGAGCAGGAACTGAAGCCTGACGGAGGAACAAGCGAATTCTCCAGTAGTTTCGAAATTCTAGATGCACGGGGTAATTTGTTGGCCAGCTACGATCCACTAAACCAGTCATTTACCCACTTCGCCTATACTCCGTTCGGCTATCGCCATGACAATTGGAAAAACAGAAGCTGGCTCGGCTTTAATGGCGAGCCATTGGACCGCACTTCTGGCCTCTATCATCTGGGCAACGGGGCACGCAGCTATAGTACGATAAGCCATTGTTTCCTAACCCACGATGAATCCAGTCCGTTCGAGGAAGGTGGCATCAATGGCTATGTCTATTGCGGTAACGACCCAATTAACTTCAGCGACCCTACAGGTCAGGCCGAAGTAGCGCGCAAATATCTGATCATGCCGCATCAACCTCTTATTTATAATCAGGTCGCGCAAGCTATCCTCATGGGCGGCATCGGTGTGGCGCTGGCCCCGTTTACTGGAGGCGGTTCCATGGGTGTAGCGGCAGCAATGACGGGACTGGCAGCTGTCTCAGCAGGGTTCGGAATCGCCGCGGCAGCGACTTCTGATAGCAACCCGGAACTCTCGACCGTTTTCGATGCACTGTCGATCGGTACAGGCCTTATCACTCCCGGAAAGTTTGCCGGGGCTGCGAGGGGCGCCATCTATAAGGGCATGCCGAAGGTCATGGCTCGAAGCAGCACGCGTGGAATAGTTACAATGGGCGGCACCATGCGGGAGCTGGAGCAGATAGGCAATGAAATACACACATTTGTCGATCGCTATAAAGGTCTGGATCGCCTGAATATCGCGGCACACGGCCTCGACCTCAATAAAGGAGAAAGACTTCTCGACGTGCCGTCCTGCATTGTATTCAACAACGCGAAGCTATTCGCTGATGATCTGCTAAAACTCCTACGAAGCAAGAATATTGACCCTTCTAAGTACGCTAATGTCCGTCTGTTGGTATGTTTTTCTGCCAACGGCGGTGTCGATTCATTTGCTGCTAACTTTCAACGATTAATAAAACGTAACATCAAGGCCTTTGAGGGGCCTGTTTCTATGAATCATTCATCGACGTCTATGACGGAAAAAATGTTCAAAAAATTTCCGGCGGATCAAATACGGGAACTCTACGCTAAAGAAATCACTCATAAAGTTTATAAAACCAATCCGTACTCTCCTAATACATTGGAACATTCAAATTTCCGTTATAAACCTCATTATTTCCCGAAAAAATAGAAGCGACAACACAGCCTGAAGGCCGAATAATCGACCTTCAGGCTTAGCGCCGCATCAAAGGGAAGACGCTTGGATGAGCCAACATCAGCTTGCGCATATTCTGCCGAGACACACCTATGATCTCAGCAACGTCGGTCAGCCCAACCAAATCAGGCGCGACTTCGATCAATTTGGCCGACGGGACAGCGCGATGGACGTCGGCCTGGGTGCTAAGCACCGCGCTGAGCGAAACTGAGCGCCGAGCCATAGCGGCATAGCGGCATAGCGGCATAGCGGCATAGCTAAACGATTGACGCGCCAACTACCTGAAATACGCCGTAGGACCGCCCCGTACTATCCGACTTGACCTTGTCATGTACAAACTTTTTACAAGCTACCCCTTCAACCGCAGGACAAAGGGCTGCGAACGAAGATCCGCGTCAAATTGATTACCAACCACAACAATGGCATTGTCTGGCTGCACCGCTAATGCCAAGTCTTCAACTGTCCGCCCGAGCCTCATTTGCGTCCAGCCGTTATGGTTACCGAAGCCGGTATCCAGACTTCCGTCCGGTAAGTAGCGCCCGACAGCACATTCCCGGTGATCTTCGTCGTCCTGATATAGGACCGGGCCGCAAGTCACGATACGCCCGTCCGACTGGATCATGCAATCTGCCCAATACGACGCGGGAACAATAGGTGTCAGGACGGGCTCACCATCATTGAAATCCGGATCGCTCGCGCCATCATTATCAATGCTTGTCATCATTGCGTAGCCCACCGCCGCATCAGGGTGCAAACCAAAGCCGACACCGAGAGGTTTCAGACTGGCTTGCAGCGCGACGGCTTCGTAAGACCCATAGCCACCGTAGCCGCCTTCCGTATCATAGACAAAGCCATCCGAGCCGAAGCTTGAATCGACGCGACCATCCAAGTGCATGCGAACCCACAACTTGTAATGGTGCGATTCCAAGCCAATGATTCGCCCCGCCACATAGAGGTACCCCTGAGGTGTTACCAAAATGACGGGCGCGTCCAGATAATGCTCGGGATGCTCGATAACCGCAGTCCCTTTATGGCCGAAGTCCTGCGCCAGGTGGCCGCTATCGTCCAGGCACACGAGTAGTATTACAGCTCTGCCATTACTTGGCCTGAGAGCGGCCCCAGCAATGTAGTAGCGCCCGTCGCGCACGAATAACGAGGCTCGTTGGTAGGCGATTTTGGGGGTGTCGGCCATGCGTGGGAAATTCTTGACCAGCGTTACATCATCGTAGCCGTGGATCGGAACCGAAATTCCGTTCATGCCAAATGAACGGTCCAGCGTGCCGTCTGGATGGTAGCGGGCCAGCCCGAAATACATTTGAGATCTATTGACTAGCGTCCGGCCAAGGATCAGGATCTTGCCGTCCGGCAGTACAGAAATCCGGTCCGAATTACTGGTCGATTCCGTGTCGGGCGTGAACAGCCAATGGACAGGCACTCCACCATTGAAACTTTGATCGGCCGTACCATCGGTGTTCAGCGCCCAAATCAGATATTCGCTGTCACTACCCAGCGTTGTGTTGCCCGCCACGTAGATCTTGCCCGTGGGGCTGAGGGCCACATCCATAGCGGCCTGCCCCAAAAGCGGGAGTATCGCGCCTCCATTGAAGCCAGGATCAAGCTCGCCAGCGTTGGGTGATGCAGGTTCATTTATAGACATAGACATGTCGGTCACTCCTTTGGAAGGTTTGTTACCTGACCGACATTCACGCTTATTGTTGATCCAGCGACTTCAGAAGTGCCCCACAGAATGGATGGGCTAGGGTCCGGTTACGTTCGACTTGCATCGCCTCATAATAGCCATCCAAGTCATCGAGAGAGGATTATATATCGAGCCCCTCTTCCGAACGTCTAGCACCGCGACTCAAAAAAGTAAAGCCATCCTATCTCACACTATGCTCTTACCCATCACCTAGGTGCCGTAGGCCATGCGAGCACCCACCAGCAACTTTTTGGTCATTTCACCGAAGGTCTTGGCGGCGGATTAGGCGGCGCTATTCGCGTTGTTTTTCAAGAGAGGGGGACTTGTCAGGGCGACGGCCTTCTTGGCGTCGCTCAGCTTTTCGCTGGCGAGTGCCAGCGAAATATCTGCGGGTCGTAGCGGCCAAAAGTCAGCGCCTCTCGGCGCCCGTTGAGACCGTAATCGTAGCGGAGTGCTGGGAAAGCCGCATAAATCAAGCTTTCCCGAGGAAACACTTACCGTCAAAGACCGGTTTGGTCTGGATAATAAACGAGAGGGCCTTAATCCGGCCTCCGGTTCCTACCGCCAACCTATCTGCTGGCCCGCGATAGCTATCGATAGTTTATCGCGACGTATCTTTTTTAATTAATACGCCTGCTTCGATAGCCTGCGATAGTCCCCGGGAGGACCCGATTTCACTCCCACTCAATCGTCGCCGGCGGCTTGCTCGACACGTCATACGTCACGCGCGAGATACCTTCGATTTCATTGATGATCCGCCCGGAAACGGTTTCCAGCAGCTCGTACGGCAGGTGTGCCCAGCGAGCGGTCATGAAGTCGATGGTTTCCACGGCGCGCAGTGCGACGACCCAGGCGTAGCGACGGCCGTCGCCGACCACGCCCACCGATTTCACTGGCTGGAACACCACGAACGCCTGGCTGACCTTGTGGTACCAGTCGGCCTTGCGCAGTTCTTCGATGAAGATGTGGTCGGCGCGACGCAGCAGGTCGGCGTATTCCTTTTTCACTTCACCGAGGATCCGCACGCCCAGGCCCGGGCCCGGGAATGGGTGGCGGTAGACCATGTCGTACGGCAGGCCCAGTTCCAGGCCGAGGCGACGCACTTCGTCCTTGAACAATTCGCGCAGCGGCTCGACCAGCTTGAGGTTCATCTCTTCCGGCAGGCCACCTACGTTGTGGTGGGACTTGATCACGTGGGCCTTGCCGCTCTTGGCGCCGGCCGACTCGATCACGTCGGGGTAGATGGTGCCTTGGGCCAGGTACTTGATGTTGTCCAGCTTGCAGGATTCGGCATCGAACACGTCGATGAAGGTACGGCCGATGATCTTGCGCTTCTTCTCCGGGTCGGACTCGCCGGCCAGGTTGTTCAAGAATTGCTCTTCGGCATTGGCGCGGATCACCTTGACGCCCATGTTCTCGGCGAACATGGCCATCACTTGCTCGCCTTCGTGCAGGCGCAGCAGGCCGTTGTCGACGAATACGCAAGTCAGCTGGTCGCCGATGGCCTTGTGCAGCAATGCGGCAACCACCGAGGAGTCAACGCCGCCGGACAGGCCCAGCAGCACATTGTCGGTGCCGACCTGGGCACGCACCTGGGCAATGGCGTCTTCAGCGATCTTCGACGGCGTCCAGAGGGCTTCGCACCCGCAGATGTCGAGGATGAAGCGCGACAGGATACGGCCGCCCTGCTTGGTGTGGGTCACTTCCGGGTGGAACTGCACGCCGTAGTAGCGACGGTCGTCGTTGAACATGCCGGCAATCGGGCAGCTCGGGGTGCTGGCCAGGATGTGGAAGTCTTCCGGCATCTTGGTGACCTTGTCACCGTGGCTCATCCACACGTCGAGGCCGAACAGGCCGTCGGCGTCGATATGATCCTCGATGCCGTCCAACAGGCGGCTCTTGCCGACCACGTCGACGCGGGCGTAACCGAACTCGCGCAAGTCCGAACCTTCGACCTTGCCGCCCAGCTGTTCCGCCATGGTTTGCATGCCGTAGCAGATACCGAAGACCGGCACGTCCAGGTCGAACACGGCTTGGGGGCAGCGCGGGCTGTCGGCTTCGTGCACGGACTCCGGGCCGCCGGCGAGGATGACGCCTTTAGGCGCGAATTCGCGAATCGCTTCATCATCCATGTCGAACGGATGCAATTCGCAGTACACGCCGATTTCACGCACGCGGCGGGCGATCAGCTGGGTGTACTGGGAACCGAAGTCGAGGATCAGGATGCGGTGAGCGTGAATGTCGAGGGCCATGACTCATTCTCATGTAGTGAATCAGAAACAACTCGGGGCTGAATGAACAGCCCCGGTGATTAACGTTTTGCTGAAGGCCTTAACCTACGCGGTAGTTCGGCGCTTCCTTGGTGATCTGCACGTCGTGGACATGGGACTCGGCCATGCCGGCGCCGGTGATGCGCACGAACTCCGGCTTGGTGCGCATCTCTTCGATGTCGGCGCTGCCGGTGTAGCCCATGGAAGAACGCAGGCCGCCCATCAGTTGATGGATGATGGCGCTCAAGGTGCCTTTGTACGGCACGCGACCTTCGATGCCTTCCGGTACCAGCTTCTCGGCACCCGCGGAGGAGTCCTGGAAGTAACGGTCGGAAGAGCCTTGGGCCTGGGACATGGCGCCCAGCGAACCCATGCCGCGATAGGCCTTGTAGCTACGGCCCTGGAACAGCTCGATCTCGCCTGGCGCTTCTTCGGTACCGGCGAACATCGAACCCATCATCACGCAGTAGGCACCGGCAACGATGGCCTTGGACAGGTCACCGGAGAAACGGATACCGCCGTCGGCGATCAACGGTACGCCAGTGCCTTCAAGGGCGGCGGCGACGTTGGCGATGGCGCTGATCTGCGGCACGCCGACACCGGCAACGATACGGGTGGTGCAGATCGAGCCAGGGCCGATACCGACCTTGACCGCGTCGGCGCCAGCTTCGGCCAGGGCCTTGGCGGCTGCGCCGGTGGCGATGTTGCCGCCGATCACCTGCACGTCAGGGAAGTTCTGCTTGACCCAGCGAACGCGGTCGATCACGCCTTTGGAGTGACCGTGGGCGGTGTCGACCACCACCACGTCAACGCCGGCATTGACCAGGGCGGCAACACGGTCACCGGTGTCCTTGCCAGTGCCGACGGCAGCGCCGACGCGCAGACGACCTTGGTCGTCCTTGCTGGCCAGCGGGTAGGCCTTGGCTTTTTCGATGTCGTTGACGGTCATCATCCCCTTGAGGGCAAACTTCTCGTCGACGATCAGCACGCGCTCGATGCGGTGCTTGTGCAACAGCTCGCGAACTTCGTCCTTGCTGGTGCCTTCCTTGACCGTGACCAGGCGCTCTTTAGGCGTCATCACTTGGCGGACGGAAGCATCCAGGCGGTTTTCGAAACGCACGTCGCGGGAAGTGACGATGCCGACCAGGTCGCCATCGTGCAGCACCGGAACGCCGGAGATGTTGTGCATGCGGGTCAGTTCGAACAGATCCCGGACCGTGGCGTCAGCCTCGATGGTGATCGGATCCTTGACCACGCCAGCCTCGAACCGCTTGACCTTGCGCACTTCGGCGGCCTGCTGTTCGATGGTCATGTTCTTGTGGATGATCCCGATACCGCCTTCCTGGGCCATGGCGATGGCCAGACGGGCTTCGGTCACGGTGTCCATGGCGGCGGAAACCAGGGGGATATTCAGTTCGATGCCACGGGTGAGACGGGTTTTGAGACTGACTTCGTTAGGCAGCACCTCGGAATAACCGGGCACTAGGAGAATGTCGTCGAAGGTCAGAGCTTCTTGGCTGATACGCAGCATCGCGGGGGCTCCCGAGCGGGAAAATGGAAGCGCGCCATTATACTCATGCAGCCCGTCTGGCTCAATGTAAAACTCTGTCTATTATTGGCGGGGTGATTGGTGGGGTGAAACCACCGCACGCCCATCCTGTGATGCATCTATCTACAACTCCACCTTCACCCAACTCACCGGCTGATCGAGCCAATCGGCGAATTCATCGACAAAGGCCTGCTTGAACCCCGCCTCCAGCCAATTATTGAAAATGAAACCCAGATTGGAGAACGCACAGGGTTGCAGGAATAGAAACCCATTGATGTCGTCTTCATGCCCGCATTCAGGACAGGTGAAGTTATCAGTGCGCCCAGGCATCCAATCTTCCAGGCTTTCAAACAGCGCTTCGCCGACTTCCTTGCGGCACTCGGCGCAACCGGCCTCTTCCAGGAACCCCTTGGCCGGCGTATAGATGCAACGCTTGGTGATGATTTCCAGGCCGTTGATCGATTCGCCGAACGGCAGCGCGTCGGGATGCAGGACCACGTCGCGGGCACCGGGAGCGATAGCGTGGGCCATGCGATTGCCGGTGCGGCCGCAGGTGGTCAGTTGCTCTTCGACGATATTCTTGCGCACCAGCCAGCGCACGATCGCCCGAGCCCGAGGCTCGTGGACCGGCAAGGTGGAAATTTTCGGGACGATAATACTTTGCGAATTCATGGCGAGGCCTGGAGGTTTCCCTGGCGGATCTACTAAAGGGCCGGCAGCTTAATCCCTGGCTGGGCCAGGTCAAGCATTCAGGTAGCGGCCGATCAACGCCAGGCCACTGGCGAGCACCAGCCAGGTGACCAGGCGCACGAATGCCTCGCGCGACATCTTCATGGTCAGGCGACGCCCTACCCACAACTCCAGCGCCATGGCCGGCAACAAACACAGCGCCAATACCAACAAGGGTAGCTCGGCATACACGCCCGCGATAACGAACAGACTCAAGCGCACCACGGTACTGCAGCTGATCAGCGCACTCTGGGTCGCCCGCGCCGCCTACAGATCCATCCGGCACTTCCTTGATATGGAGAGCGGGGACTTTAGCCAGATGTGTCATGGCATATCCAGCATTTGCGGTGACTGGCCCATCGCCTTCGTGGGTCTGGTCGCGAAACAAGCGACTCGGTCTAATTGCCTTGCACACATGGCGATTCAGACGCGAATCCCCTTATCATGCCGCCCATGATTAAAGATCCCTTTGCCCGACTGGGCCTGGACCGCGAGGTCCTGACTGTCAGCCAGCTCAACGGCCGTGCGCGGGTGTTGCTGGAGGACGTGTTCAGCAACATCTGGGTCGAGGGCGAGATATCCAACCTCGCCCGCCCCGCCTCCGGCCACGTGTACTTCACCCTCAAGGACAGCGGCGCCCAGGTGCGTTGCGCACTGTTCCGGCAGAACGCCGCGCGGGTGCGCCAGGCCTTGAAGGACGGATTGGCGGTGAAGGTGCGTGGCAAGGTCTCGCTGTTCGAAGGCCGTGGCGATTATCAACTGATCCTCGACACCGTCGAGCCGGCCGGCGATGGCGCCCTGCGCCTGGCTTTCGATGCCCTGAAGGAAAAACTCAGCGCCGAGGGCCTGTTCAGCGCCGAGCGCAAGGTGCCATTGCCGGCCCATCCGCAACGCATCGGCATCATCAGTTCGCCCACCGGCGCGGTGATCCGCGACATCATCAGTGTGTTCCGCCGCCGCGCGCCGCAGATTTCCCTGACGTTGATTCCCACCGCCGTGCAAGGCCGCGAAGCCACCGGGCAAATCGTCCGCGCGCTGAAACTGGCCGATGCCCGTGGCTTTGACGCGCTGATCCTGGCCCGGGGCGGCGGTTCGCTGGAAGACTTGTGGTGCTTCAACGAAGAAGCCGTGGCCCGGGCCGTGGACGCCTGCGTCACGCCGATCGTCAGCGCCGTCGGCCATGAGACCGACGTGTCCATCAGCGATTTCGTTGCCGACGTGCGCGCCCCTACACCTTCCGCCGCCGCTGAACTGCTGGCGCCGGATGCTGGCGACCTGGTGCGCCGGGTGGAAAGCCTGCACCGGCGATTGGTGATGCGCATGCGCGACCGCCTGATGCGCGATCAACTGCGCCTCGAAGGCCTCACCCGGCGCCTGCGCCATCCCGGCGAACGCCTGCGCCAACAGGCGCAACGCCTCGATGACCTGGACATGCGCATGCGCCGGGCCTTCGAACGCAGCCTCAATACCCGCCGCGAACGGCTGATCCGCCTGGAAACGCGCCTGGCTGGACAACATCCGGGCCGACAGTTGGCCATGTTGCGTCATCGCCTCGACAGCCTCGCCGAACGCCTGCCCCGAGCCATGCGCGAAGGCCTTAAAACGCGACGCGTACAGCTACAAAACCAGATGCAGACGCTGCACATCGTCAGCCCCCTGGCGACCCTCGGTCGTGGCTACAGCATCCTGCTCGACGAACGCGGCCATGCGATCCGCAACGCCGGACAAACCCGGACTGGCCAGCGCCTGACCGCCAAGCTCGGCGAAGGCGAACTGCTGGTGCGGGTCGAAGACAATCACCTGACGCCAGTCACCCTTTCTTTACTGGACTGATTCATGCCGCGATTCCTCGCCCCCCTGCTGTTGCTGTGCCTGACTTTCAACGCCCATGCCGACAGTTACATCACCCGCCTGTTGAACAAACCCGTGCCCGGCGGCGTGGCCGTGGTGGACCTGGGCAGCGCGGCCCAGGCACCCAAAGCCACCTATCAGGGCAAACCGGTATTAGTGGTCAAGGAACAGCAGAATTGGCTGGCGATTGTCGGCATTCCGCTGACGGTCCAGCCCGGCACGCAGCAGATCAGCAGCGGCGGCGGCACCCAACCCTTCGTGGTTGGCTACAAGAAGTATCCCGAGCAGCACATCACGCTGAAGAACAAGCGCCAGGTCAACCCGAACCCGGCGGACCTCAAGCGCATCGACGCCGAGCTGGCGGTGCAATTGAAGGCCTACCGCAGCTTCAGCCCGAACATCCCCAGCAACCTGTTGCTGGATAAGCCGGTCAACGGCCCGCTGTCGAGCAAGTTCGGTGTGCGCCGTTTCTTTAACGGCGAAGAGCGCAACCCCCACGCTGGCCTGGACTTCGCCGTGCCCGCCGGCACGCCGATCAAGACTCCGGCCGCCGGCAAGGTGATCCTCACCGGCAATTACTTCTTCAATGGCAACACCGTGTTCGTCGACCATGGCCAGGGCTTCATCAGCATGTTCTGCCACATGTCGAAGATCGATGTGAAGGTCGGCCAGCAACTGGCCCGGGGCACCGTGGTCGGCAAGGTCGGCGCCACGGGCCGTGCGACTGGGCCACACATGCACTGGAACATCAGCCTGAACGATGCGCGGGTGGATCCGGCGATTTTTATCGGGGCTTTCCAACCTTGAGTAGTTTGCGGTGAGGCTACTGGCCTCTTCGCCACGGATTGCCGAGTGAAAAGCATCGACGCAATAAAACGACAAATACCTCATCGTCACGCGATTAAATCTCGTCAGACCGCCTAAAAGCAGAACTTCTCTCAATTTTTTTCGACTGCTTGCAACCCCCCGTCCACGCGGTTAGGGTTGAAAGCATGAAAACCTCTCATACCCTCATCCAGCTTCGCCAGCACCGCAGCCTGTGCCTCGTCAGCGCACGACTGCCGGGCTGAATTGCGGCACCTCGTCCCGGCTAATCAGCCCCCCCATTAGAACCACCGGCAGGCCGCCTCTTTCCGGCCACGACAATAAGGATTCCGCCCATGAGCATGCTCAAAGACCCGTCTTCGAAATACCGCGCCTTCCCGACCATCAACCTGCCGGATCGCACCTGGCCATCGAAGACCATCACCGCCGCGCCGATCTGGTGCAGTTCCGACCTGCGTGATGGCAACCAGTCGCTGATCGAGCCGATGGACGCCGCCAAGAAGCTGCGCTTCTGGAAAACCCTGGTCGCGGTGGGCGTGAAGGAAATCGAAGCGTCGTTCCCGGCTGCCTCGCAGACCGACTTCGACTTCGTGCGCACCCTCATCGAGGAAGGCCACATCCCGGACGACACCACCATCCAGGTGCTGACCCAGGCCCGTGAAGACCTGATCGCCCGCACGTTCGAATCCCTGCGTGGCGCCAAGAAAGCCATCGTCCACCTCTATAACGCCACCTGCCCGTCGTTCCGCCGCATCGTGTTCAACCAGGACAAGGAAGGCGTGAAGGAGATCGCGGTGAACGCAGCCAAGCTGTTCGTCAAATACGCCGCGCAACAGCCGGAAACCCAGTGGCAGTTCGAGTATTCGCCAGAGACGTTCAGCGCCACCGAGCTGGAATTCGCCAAGGAAGTCTGCGACGCGGTGATCGAAGTGTGGAACCCGACCCCGGAGCGCAAGGTGATCCTCAACCTGCCAGCCACCGTGGAAGTCGCCACCCCGAACATCTACGCCGACCAGATCGAGTGGTTCCATCGCAACATCAGCCGTCGTGACAGCGTGCTCATCAGCCTGCACACCCACAACGACCGTGGCACCGGCGTGGCCGCCACCGAGCTGGGCCTGATGGCCGGCGCCGACCGTGTCGAAGGCTGCCTGTTCGGCAACGGCGAACGCACCGGCAACGTCGACCTGGTGACCGTGGCGCTGAACCTCTACACACAGGGCATCGACCCCGAGTTGGACTTCTCCGACATCGATGGCGTGCGCAAAGTGGTCGAAGAATGCAACCAGATCCCGGTGCACCCACGTCATCCGTACGTCGGCGACCTGGTTCACACCGCATTCTCGGGCTCGCACCAGGATGCGATCCGCAAGGGCTTCGCCCAGCAGAAACCGGACACCCTGTGGGAAGTGCCGTACCTGCCGATCGACCCGGCCGACATCGGCCGCAGCTATGAGGCGGTGATTCGGGTCAACAGCCAGTCGGGCAAGGGCGGTATCGCCTACCTGCTGGAACAGGAATACGGCATCAGCCTGCCGCGTCGCATGCAGATCGAGTTCAGCCAGGTGGTGCAGCGCGAAACCGATCGCCTGGGCCTGGAGATGACCGCCCAGCAGATCCATGCCCTGCTGCAGCGTGAATACCTGCAAGCCAACACCCCGTACGCGCTGGTCAGCCATCGCCTGCAGGAAGAAAACGGCAACAGCGCCGTGGAAGTGGAAGTGGCGAGCAAGGGCCAGGGCGAGACCAACCTGCACTGGCGCGGCAAAGGCAACGGCGCGCTGGAAGCGCTGGTGGCCGGCCTGCCGATTCCGGTGGAAATCATGGACTACAACGAACATGCGATCGGCGCCGGCACCAATGCCAAGGCGGCGGCGTACATCGAACTGCGGGTCAACGGCGAGCGTGCGGTGCATGGCGTGGGTATCGATGAGAACATCACCACCGCGAGCTTCAAGGCACTGTTCAGTGCGCTGAACCGCTCGCTGAGCCAGCCGGAAGCCAAGGCGGCTTGATCCATCGATGAAATGCAAAAAGGCCCTGGGGTGTGAACCTCAGGGCCTTTTTGTTTGGCTTGGATTTTGGGTTGGCTGTTCCGGCCCCTTCGCGAGCAAGCCGCTCCCACAATGGATCTGCGGTGGACACAAATTCTGTGCCTGACAGAAATCTCCTGTGGGAGCGGGCTTGCTCGCGAAGGGGCCCTAACAGACTGCCGGGATGTCAGGCATGGGTATCGATCGAAATAGTCATCGCCTGCAACAGCGCGGCCTGCAGGGTCTGCAACGTCGCTTGTGTCGCCATGATCTGAGTCTGGATCGCCATGGTTTCCTGGGCTTTCTGCTCCTCATCGGCGCGGCTTTTTTGCACCCGTGCTAGCTGGGCCTGCTGTTCGGCCAGCAACTTTTCGGTCTGTTCGATCTGCTTCTTCAGTTGTTCGATGACATCGCCGCTGCCGCTGCTGCCACCCGCACCGGCGATATTCGCGCCGCTGGTGTCGACTGCCAGTTTCTTGTCTTTGTCTTCGCTGCTGTCAGCCAATGCCACTGGACTGACCGCTTTTTCTTCTTCGGCCCCACGGATGGAGACTTTGGGGGCCGATAATGGATAAGGGTTTACGGTCGTTGCGCTGATGCTGGTCATAGGGACTCCTCCTTGGCTGACCGGTTATCGGCTCACAACACCGTTACTTGAGGGCTGAATCGTTTCAATTCGTGAACTCGAAGCGATCAGCGTCCAGGTTCGCCGGAAACCGAGTGCGATACGCCGCCAGGTCCGTCGCACTCAGCGAAACAGAAAACACCCCATCGGCTTCACCGGCGCTGAGCAGCGTCTCACCCTGGAAGTCCAGCACCTGACTGTCACCGGTGTAGGCAAAGCCCTTGCCGTCGGTGCCGACCCGGTTCACCGCCGCCACGTAGCACAGGTTTTCGATGGCCCGCGCCGGGAGCAGGCGGTTCCAATGCTGACGCCGGGCGCCTGGCCAGTTGGCGGTGTACAGCAATAAATCGGTGTCTTCGGCGTCGCGGCTCCACGCGGGAAAACGCAGGTCGTAGCAGATCAATGGTCGGATCCGCCAGCCCTTGAGCTCGAACAGCACCTGCCGCTCACCCGGTGTGTAATGGTTGTGCTCGCCGGCCATGCGGAACAGATGGCGCTTGTCGTAATGCAGCACCTCGCCATCGGGCCGTGCCCACAGCAAGCGATTACGATGCGTGCCGTCGCCGGCCTGGACGATCACGCTGCCGGTGATCACCGCATCCAGCTTCGCCGCCTGGTCCTTGAGCCAGCGGCTGGTGGGCCCGTGCTCCGGCTCGGCCAGGGTCTCGGACTCCATGGAAAAACCGGTGGTGAACATTTCCGGCAGGATGATCAGATCCGCCCCACGCGCCTGATCGAGCAGCACCTCGAAATGTTCCAGGTTGGCCCGACGGTCATGCCAGGCCAGCGTGGTCTGGATCAAGGCAATGTTCAGGTTGGGCAACGCACTCAGATCACGCATAGTTTTTCCGCCGCTTCGCGCAGCGTCTCCTCGCGCTTGGCAAAGCACAGGCGCACCAGGCGCTGGCCCTCTGGCGGGTTCTGGTAGAAGACCGAGATCGGAATGGTCGCCACGCCATGTTCGCGCGTCATCCATACCGCCATGTCGACGTCATTGAGGTCCGGGCGGATTTGCGAGTAATCCACCAGCTGGAAATAGGTGCCGGCGACGCGCTTGTAGCTGAACCGCGACGGCGCCAGCAGATCGCAGAACAGGTCGCGCTTGGCCTGGTAGAAGTCCGGCAGCTCGTCGACGTGCTCCGGATGCTCGGCCATGTAATCGGCCAACGCAAACTGCAACGGGGTCACGCCGCAGAAGCTGACGTACTGATGCACCTTGCGCAGCTCCGCCGTCAGGGCCGGTGGCGCCACGACGTAACCGGTCTTCCAGCCGGTGACGTGGTAGGTCTTGCCGAACGAACTGACCACGAAGGCGCGGCGATACAGCTCCTCATGGGCTAGCACGCTGACATGGGGCACGCCGTCAAACACCAGATGCTCATAGACTTCGTCGCTGATCAGGTAGATGTCGCGGTCGCGGATCAAGGCCGCCAACTGGTCCAGCTCGGCGCGGCTGATCAGGGCTCCGCTGGGGTTGTGCGGCGTGTTGAGGATGATCATTCGCGTGCGCGGGCTCAGGGCTTCGCCGAGTTTCTCAAAGTCGATGGCGAAGTCGTCCAGGCCCAGTTGAACATGCACGCAACGTCCGCCGGCCAGTTGCACGGCAGGTTCGTAGCTGTCGTAGGCCGGGTCGAAGACGATGACTTCGTCGCCGCTGTTAACCACCGCCGCGATGGCGCAGAAAATCGCCTGGGTCGCGCCAGGGGTCACGGTGACTTCCTGATCGGCATCGACGCTGGCGCCATAGCTGCGGGCGATCTTCGCCGCAATCTGCTGCCGCAGCACCGGCAGGCCGGTCATGGGGGAATATTGGTTGTGGCCTTGGGCTATGTGCCGGCCGACCGCATCGCGCAGCGCTTGCGGGCCATCGAAATCGGGAAAACCCTGGGACAGGTTCAGCGCACCGGTCTGCGCGGCGAGCTGCGACATCTGGGTGAAAATCGTGATGCCGACGTTCGGCAACTTGCTGGTGATCATCGAGGTTTCCCTGGGTCTGCACCCGGCTCTGGTGCGGCGCGGGAGAGGTCGAGGATAGCCCAATCGCCGGGCATGAAAAAGGGTGCCCGTGGGCACCCTCTCCAACTGTCGCCACAAAAGCGATCCGGACAAATCCCGGCTCAGCGCTTGTCGCGGCGCTTCTTGTCGGCCTTCTTGTGGTGCGACATCAAGCGACGCTTCTTGTTGACCTGACGGTCGGTGAGCGTGTTCTTGTTGCCTTCATACGGGTTCTCGCCGCCCTTGAACTCGATGCGAATCGGCGTACCGACCAGCTTCAGGACGCGACGGTAGGTGTTCTCCAGGTAGCGAACGTACGACTTGGGCACCTTCTCGATCTGGTTACCGTGGATCACGATGATCGGCGGGTTGGCACCACCCAAGTGGGCGTAGCGCAGCTTGATCCGACGGTTGTTGACCATCGGTGGCGCGTGCTCGCCGACGGCGTCCTCGAGGATCTGGGTCAGGCGGTTGGTCGGCCAGCGGGTCACTGCGGACTTGAACGAGTTCTGCACCGAAGCGTAGAGATTGCCCACGCCCGTGCCGTGCAAGGCCGAGATGAAGTGGATGTCGGCGAAGTCGACGAAGAACAGCCGGCGCTGCAATTCGACCTTCACGAAGTCCCGCTCGCTCGGCGTCATGCCGTCCCACTTGTTGATCGCGATGACCAATGCACGACCGGCTTCCAGGGCAAAGCCCAGCAGGTTCAGGTCGTGATCGACCACACCTTCGCGGGCGTCCATCACGAAGATCACCACGTTGGCGTCCTTGATCGCCTGCAGCGTCTTGACCACGGAGAACTTTTCGACTTCTTCGTGGATCTTGCCGCGCTTGCGCACACCGGCGGTGTCGATCAGCGTGTACTTCTCTTCGTTACGCTCGAAGGGAATGTAGATGCTGTCGCGGGTGGTGCCGGGCTGATCGTAGACGATGACCCGGTCTTCGCCGAGCATGCGGTTGACCAAGGTCGACTTGCCGACGTTCGGGCGGCCGATGATTGCGATCTTGATGCCGTCTTTTTCGCTCGGGCCCGGAATGCGCTTGGCTTCCTCGCCTTCGGCAACGACTTCTTCCTCGCCCTCTTCCGGCTCGTCTTCATCGTCCTTCGGAAAACTCTCCAGAGCGATTTCCAGCATCTGGGTGATGCCACGGCCGTGGGCGCCGGCGATCGGGATCGCCTGGCCCATGCCCAACGGCGCGAACTCGGCGCGGGCCATGTCCGGGTCGATGTTGTCGACCTTGTTGGCGACCACGTAGGAACGCTTGTTACGCTTGCGCAGATGCTCGGCGATCATCTGGTCGGCGGCGGTAAAACCGGCCTTGGCGTCTACCAGGAACAGCACCACATCGGCTTCTTCGATGGCGAGCAGCGACTGCTCGGCCATTTTTTCGTCCATGCCGTGTTCATCACCGGAGATGCCGCCGGTGTCGACCAGAATATAGGTACGCCCTTGCCACTTGGCCTCACCGTATTGGCGATCACGGGTCAGACCGGACAAGTCGCCGACGATGGCGTCGCGAGTCCTGGTCAGGCGGTTGAACAAGGTGGACTTGCCGACGTTCGGTCGGCCCACCAGGGCGATTACGGGAACCATGCGGCTCTCCACTTCGTTATTTCAGAAAATACAAAAGCCGCTGCGAGGCAGCGGCTGGTGCTCGGGGCAGCCTGTGCTAGCACTGCAAGCCTCGTGAACAAGGCCGCTTGGGGGATTAGCCCCAAGCATAGTCTTACTTGATGGTCAGGGCTTCCAGTTTGCCGCTGTTGCCATACACATAAATCATGCTGCCCACCACCAGAGGACGGGCACGCAGGCCGTCGCTGTCGATGCGCTCACGGCCGACGAAGCGACCGTCCACCTGGCTGAGCAGGTGCAGGTAACCTTCCAGGTCACCGACTGCAACGTAGCTGGAGAACACTTCCGGGGCCGACAGTTGACGGCGGGCCAGGGAGTCGTTGCTCCACAATGCGGTGGTGGAACGCTCGTCAACGCCTTCGACGGTGCCCGAGGACAGGCTTACGTAGACGCTGC
This sequence comes from Pseudomonas frederiksbergensis, assembly GCF_035751725.1. GTDB lineage: Bacteria > Pseudomonadota > Gammaproteobacteria > Pseudomonadales > Pseudomonadaceae > Aquipseudomonas > Aquipseudomonas frederiksbergensis_A. The sequence continues at coordinate 4,825,063 of NZ_CP142104.1, forward strand.
CAAAGCCTTGGGCGACACCGGCGTAGCTGGACGCATCGCGCTGCCACAACGGACGACCGGTTTCCAGGTCAAGCGCCGCGACGCGGCCCTGGTAGCTGGCGACGTACAGCGTACCGCCGGACAGCAACAAGCCGCCGTCGATATCGACCACGCGTTCCAACTCCGAACGACCTTGCGGGATCGCTACGCGCTGCTCCCAGACCGGCACGCCGTTGGAAATGTCCAGGGCCACGACTTTACCGGTCGACAGGCCAGCCACCGCGAGGCGGTTGGTGACGATCGGTGCGCTGGTACCGCGCAGGGTCAGGACCGCCGGGGTGCTGTCGTACAACCAGCGCTGGTTGCCGGTGGCGGCGTCCAGGCCGATCAAGCGGTCATCCTGGGTCTGGACCACCACCACGTCGCCGTTGGTGGCGGGCGGTGCGAGGACTTCGCTGGTCACGCGGGCGCGCCATTTCTCTTCACCGCTGCTCGCGTCCAGGGCGACGATCTCACCCTTGAGCGTGCCGATCATGACCAGCCCATAACCCACGCCAACGGCGCCGGACACAGGAAGCTCAAGATCTTTCTCCCACTTCACGTCGCCGTTCATGCGATCCATGGCCATGACGACGCCAGTCACGTCGCCGGCATAGATGGTGTCGCCGTCGATGGCAGGCACCAGCATGTTGTAGGTTTCACCCTGGCCGTCACCGATGGAGCGGCTCCATTGCTTCTGCAACACGACTTCTTCTTTGAAGTCGGTCAATTCGGCCGGAGGCAGTTCTTTCTTGCTGTTGCTGCTGCAACCCGCGGCCAGAATGGCCAGGGCCAGCAATGCTGCATGTTTCCAACGGATCACGTCACGCATCCCCTTTGGCCAGGTCGTCCAGCTTGATTTGCAGGCCACCAACCGCGGCTTCATCCGACAGCGCAGCCTTGGCTTTTTGGTAGGCCGCATGGGCCTCGTCGGCAAGGCCCAGCTGTACTAGCAGGTCGCCCTTGAGTTCTTCGCGAGTTGCCAGGAACGCCTTGTCGGCATCGCCGTCGAGCAGTTTCAAGGCGTCTTCGGCCTTGTTCTGTGCGGCCAAGACCTGTGCCAGGCGCTGACGCGCCACTTCGCCCAGGGTCGGGTTGGCCGGCTTGTCGACGATCGCCTTCAGCTCGGTGGCCGCGTCATCCAGCTTGCCGCTGTCCACCGCGACCTTGGCCACGAACAGGCTGCCGTATTGGGCATAGGCGGTGCCGCCAAACTCCTTGTTGAGCTTGCCGGCCAGGTCCGCCACGCGGGCCGCGTCAGGCTTGCCGTCCGGGGTCAGGGTGGTTTCCAGCAATTGCTGATAGAGCATCGAGGCGCCTTGCGACTGGTTGCTCTGGTATTTCTGGTAGGCCTGCCAGCCGAACACGATGACCAGCGCCAACAGGCCGCCAGTGACCAGCGGCTTGCCATTGCGCGTCCACCAGTCCTTCAAATCCGCCAGCTGTTCATCTTCGGTACTCGACACCCCAATACTCCTTAATCGCTAAATCGGCTGTTTGACAGCTTCAACCCTGCACGACGCAGGTGGCCAGGTGTGCAGCAAGCGCATCCCAGGCAATGCTTTGTTGTTCGCCCTGGCCACGCAGGGGTTTGAAACCTACCACTTGTTGGGCCAGTTCGTCGTCACCGAGGATCAATGCGTACAGCGCACCGCTCTTGTCGGCCTTCTTGAATTGGCTCTTGAAGCTGCCGGCACCAGCGTTGATCTGCAGGCGCAGGTTGGGCAACTGGTCACGGATCCGCTCGCTCAAGGCCAGGGCGGCCAGTTCGGCGGCCTCGCCAAAGGCGCACAGGTAGACGTCGACCTGACGGGACAGCTCTTCAGGCACTTTATCCAGCGCTTCGAGCATCAGCACCAGGCGCTCGATGCCCATGGCGAAGCCCACGCCCGGGGTCGGCTTGCCACCCATCTGCTCCACCAGTCCGTCGTAGCGGCCGCCGGCACACACGGTGCCCTGGGCGCCGAGCTTGTCGGTGACCCACTCGAAAACGGTCTTGCTGTAGTAATCCAGGCCACGAACCAACTTGGGGTTGATCACGTAAGGGATGCCCACGGCGTCGAGGCGTGCCTTCAGCCCTTCGAAGTGCGCACGGGACTCGTCGTCGAGGTAGTCGGCCATTTTCGGCGCGTCCACCAGGATCGCCTGGGTCTCGGCGTTCTTGGTGTCAAGCACACGCAACGGGTTGGTCTTCAGGCGGCGCCGGCTGTCTTCGTCCAGCTTGTCGATGTGAGCGGAAAGAAACTCCACCAACGCTTCACGGTAGCGACCACGGGATTCGCTGGTGCCCAGGCTGTTGAGCTCAAGCTTGACCGCATCACGCAGCCCCAGCTCGCCCCACAGGCGCCAGGTCATCACGATCAGCTCGGCGTCGATGTCCGGCCCTTCCAGGTTAAACACCTCGAGACCAATCTGGTGGAACTGGCGATAACGGCCTTTCTGTGGGCGTTCGTGGCGGAACATCGGGCCGACGTACCAGAGTTTCTGCACCTGGCCGCCGCCGGTGATACCGTGTTCGAGCACTGCACGCACGCAGGCTGCGGTGCCTTCCGGGCGCAAGGTCAGCGAATCGCCGTTGCGGTCGTCGAAGGTGTACATCTCTTTTTCGACGATGTCGGTCACTTCACCGATGGAGCGCTTGAACAGCTCGGTGAATTCGACAATTGGCATACGAATCTGCCGATAACCATAGTTATCCAGCAAACGCGCCACGGTGCCCTCGAAATAACGCCACAGGGGCGTCTGCTCGGGCAGGATGTCGTTCATGCCACGAATGGCTTGCAGAGACTTGCTCACATGTATTCCTTAATCTTGCGACTTAACCGCGCGCGATGACCGCTGCGTCGGCTTCGACCTTTTCGGCCGCTTTCTGGCGGATCAGCCGTTCCAGCTCATCCACCAGATTGTCATTCGTCAGTTTCTGCGACGGCTTGCCGTCGATGTAAATCAGGTTCGGCGTACCGCCCGTCAGGCCGATATGGGCCTCCTTGGCTTCGCCCGGCCCGTTGACCACGCAACCGATCACCGCGACATCCAGCGGCACCAGCAGGTCTTCAAGGCGCCCCTCCAGCTCGTTCATGGTCTTGACCACATCGAAGTTCTGCCGCGAGCAGCTCGGGCAGGCGATGAAGTTGATGCCACGGGAACGCAGGTGCAGCGACTTGAGAATGTCGTAGCCGACTTTCACTTCCTCGACCGGGTCAGCCGCCAACGAGATGCGGATGGTATCGCCAATCCCTTCGGCGAGCAGCATACCGAGGCCGACGGCGGATTTCACCGTACCCGAACGCAACCCACCGGCTTCGGTGATGCCCAGGTGCAGCGGCTGGACGATTTCCTTGGCCAACAAGCGGTAGGCTTCGACGGCCATGAACACGTCGGAGGCCTTCACGCTGACCTTGAAGTCCTGGAAATTCAGGCGTTCGAGGTGCTCCACATGGCGCAAGGCCGATTCCACCAGCGCCGCCGGGGTCGGTTCGCCGTATTTTTTCTGCAGGTCTTTTTCCAGGGAGCCGGCGTTGACGCCGATGCGGATCGGGATGCCCCGGTCGCGGGCGGCATCCACCACGGCACGTACACGGTCTTCACGACCGATGTTGCCCGGGTTGATGCGCAGGCAATCCACACCCAACTCCGCCACGCGCAAGGCAATGCGGTAGTCGAAATGAATATCGGCCACCAACGGGACCTTGACCAATTGCTTGATCTTGCCGAACGCCTCGGCGGCGTCCATGTCCGGCACCGATACCCGCACGATGTCGACACCGGCGGCTTCCAGGCGGTTGATCTGCGCGACCGTGGCGGCCACGTCATTGGTGTCGCTGTTGGTCATGCTCTGCACAGCGATTGGCGCATCGCCGCCCACGGGCACGTTACCGACCCAGATCTTCCGGGATTCGCGACGCTTGATTGGAGATTCGCCGTGCATGACTTATTGACCCAACTTCAGGCGAGCGGTCTCGCCACTGGTGAACGGAGCGATGTCGACCGGCTGGCCGTTGTAGCTGACCTGCGCGCCACGGGCATAACCCAGGCGTACGGCAAACGGCGGCTTACCGTTGACTGAGGTGGTGTCGCCCTTGCGCTTGAGGCCGCTGAACAACACTTTGCCGTTGCCGTCGGTGATCTGCGTCCAGCAATCGGCGGTGAACTGGATTTGTACCTGGCCGTCGCCTGGCGCAGGGGCCGGAGCGGTTGGAACGGCCGGGGCTGCCGGCACCGTTGGAGCCGCTACGGTCGGCGCCGGCGTGGCAGGAGCCGGACTGGCCGGAGCGGCTGGGGCAACTGGCGTGCTACCGGCATGTGCCGGTGCAGTCGGCGCGGCAGGCGCTGGCGCAGGAACGGCTGGGACGACAGGTTCTGAGCCCGCGGCGGCATCGGCCTCGCCGTTATCCGGGCCTTGCGGCAAGGCAAGGGCGGTTTCGCCTTCGGCCTGGCCCTGGACCACGGCCTGGTCTTCCGGCTCGTCCAGCGGATGGATCTGGGTGGTGCCGTCGGCGCCTTCGACTTCGACGTGCTCAGGGTTCATGACAACCGGTTCCTTGCCGCGCAAGGAAGCCTGGTCCTGCCACCAGACGAAACCGCCACCGATCACCGCAATCAGCAGCAGCAGGCTGACGATGCGCAAAATGGTGTGGGAGACACGCACAGGCTCTTCGATACGGCCCAAGCTGTGCACATTGCTGCCCTGGGCGTCGGAACCGGTGTATTGATCGAATTGCTGGACCAGCACGGTCTGGTCCATGCCGAGCAATTTGGCATAGGCGCGGATATAGCCCCGGGCGAAGGTGTGCCCTGGCAATTTGTCGAACGCGCCGGCCTCCAGGTTACTCAGCGAAGTGACGGTAAGATTGAGCTTGAGGGCCACTTCGGCCAGCGACCAACCATTGCTTTCGCGGGCTTGACGCAAGGTCTCACCGGGGTTTACGCGAGTCGCTGCTACAACTTCGGGATGCGCCGCTTTCATCATTGCTCCGACAGGTATTGCTGATATTCCGGCGTACCGGGATAAAGTCTTTTGAGTTGCAGGCCATAGCTTGCGGCCTTGTCGCGATCTTCAAACACATGTGCCAGCCGAACGCCGAGCAATAGACTACGTGCATTTTGCTCGCTGAGCAGGCTAAAACGCTCGTAATAGTCACGGGCGGGCACATAATGCCTGTCTTCGTAGGACAACTCAGCCATTTCCAGCAACGCACGCGGTTGTTGGCGATTGAGCCGCAGCGCCTTTTCAAGCTGCTGGCGGGCCAGGTCGCGCTGGCCGAGTTTCACGGCGGTCATGCCGAGATTTTCAAATACCCGTGAACGTTCGGGGTAAAGGGTATCGGCGGTCGCTTGCTCAAAACGCTCGTAGGCGTCCTTGTAGCGGGCCTGTTCGTAGAGAAAACTGCCGTAGTTGTTGAGGATCCGCGCATCTTGCGGGCGGGCGGACAACGCCTTGCGAAAATGCTCGTCAGCCAGTTCCGGCTCCAGCTCCGCCTGGAACACCAAGGCCAATGCCGCGTTGGCATCGGCGTCGGAACTGTCCAGTTCCAGGGCTTTCTTGAGGGGCACCTTGGCCCTTTCGGTCATGCCCTGCTGCAGATAGCCAATGCCCAACTGCACATAGGCTTCACGCGCCTCGTCGCGCCCCTTGCTGGTCTTCATCGGATTGTAGTCGCCCGACAGGACACAACCGGAGCAGAGTCCGGCCAACAGCAATAGCAGCGCAAAGCGCAGGGACATAGAGTTCCTCTCTTAGTGACTGTTCGCAGCGGTCTGCGCGACGTCGTCGGCGGCGTTCAATTCGCGCACGGCAATGTAGCGTTCGCTGCGACGGGTGCGATCCAGCACCTGTCCTACCAATTGGCCACAAGCGGCGTCGATGTCTTCGCCGCGGGTGGTGCGCACGGTGACGTTGAAGCCAGCGTGGTGAAGCTGATCCTGGAAGCGACGAATCGCGTTGTTGCTCGGACGCTCGTAACCGGAATGCGGGAACGGGTTGAATGGGATCAGGTTGATCTTGCACGGGATATTCTTGAGCAACTCGATCATCTCGACTGCATGTTCAACCTTGTCGTTCACATCCTTGAGCAGGGTGTACTCGATGGTCAGCACGCGCTTTTCGCCCAGGGACGACATGTAGCGCTGGCACGACTCGAGCAGCATCTTAAGCGGGTATTTCTTGTTGATCGGCACCAATTGGTTACGCAATGCGTCATTGGGTGCGTGCAGCGACAACGCCAGGGAGACGTCGATGTGCTTGGCCAGCTCATCGATCATCGGCACCACGCCCGAGGTGGACAGGGTCACGCGGCGCTTGGAGATGCCGTAGCCCAGGTCGTCCATCATCAAGTGCATGGCGGAAACGACGTTGTCGAAGTTCAGCAGCGGCTCACCCATGCCCATCATCACCACGTTGGTGATGGCACGGTCGACGGTCGCCGGGACGCTGCCAAAGGATTTGTTGGCAATCCACACCTGGCCGATCACTTCGGCGGCGGTGAGGTTGCTGTTGAAGCCTTGCTTGCCGGTGGAGCAGAAACTGCAATCCAGGGCACAGCCTGCCTGGGACGAAACGCACAACGTGCCACGTTTGCCCTGGGGAATGTAGACGGTCTCGACGCAGCTGCCGGACGCCACGCGCACCACCCATTTGCGGGTGCCGTCGCTGGAAATGTCCTGGCTGACCACTTCGGGGCCGCGAATCTCGGCAACAGCCTTGAGCTTTTCGCGCAGGGCCTTGCCGACATTCGTCATGGCGTCGAAGTCGTCGACGCCAAAGTGGTGAATCCATTTCATCACCTGGCCGGCACGGAAACGCTTCTCCCCGATCGAGTCGAAGAATTTCTCCATTTCCGGCTGGGTCAGACCCAACAGGTTGGTTTTGCCGTTCGATGTAGTCATGGATTCACCTTCACTCAAAAGCCTGGGCTTAGCGAGTGGTTACTTCAGTAGCGGAGAAAAAGTAAGCGATTTCGCGAGCAGCGGCGGCTTCGGAGTCCGAACCGTGGACGGCGTTGGCGTCAATGGATTCAGCGAAGTCAGCACGGATGGTGCCAGGAGCAGCTTCTTTAGGGTTGGTAGCGCCCATCAGCTCACGGTTGCGAGCGATGGCGTTTTCGCCTTCCAGCACCTGAACGACAACCGGACCGGAGGTCATGAAGGCAACCAGCTCACCGAAGAAACCGCGCTCGCTGTGCTCAGCGTAGAAGCCTTCGGCTTCGGCTTTGGACAGTTGCTTCATTTTCGAAGCTACAACGCGCAGGCCAGCGTCTTCGAAGCGGGTAACGATCTTGCCGATCACGTTTTTAGCAACGGCGTCAGGCTTGATGATGGAGAAAGTACGTTGAACAGCCATGGTGTAACTCCAGAAACGGTAATTTGCGAAAAATTAAACCCGCGAATTATACGCGGGTTCAGGGGTATTGCCTAACCTGCCGGGTCGATCAGTCGATTTCTTCGATCCAGAGCTGCTGGACAGCCTCCAGGACCTTCTCGCCACAACGGCCAGAGGTGTTGTCGAAATCGGGTAGTTCCATGATCCAGCGCTGCAAATCGACAAAATTCACAGCCTTCGGATCCACGTCCGGCTTGGCTTCGGCCAGTTCTTCTGCGATGCGTTGTACATCAGTCCAACCATAGCTCATGACAGTATCACCATCAGTGCGGCGCTTCGGCCGCATGGTTAAGCGAATATTTCGGGATTTCGACGGTCAGGTCTTCGGTGCCGACGATGGCTTGGCAGCTCAGACGCGATTGTGCCTCAAGGCCCCAGGCCCGATCGAGGAAGTCTTCTTCCAACTCGTCAGCCTCTTCCAGCGAATCGAAGCCCTCACGAATGATGCAATGGCACGTGGTGCAGGCACAGACGCCGCCACAGGCACTCTCTATCTCGATATGGTGCTCATGGGCCAGCTCGAGAATGGAAATTCCCGGCTCAGCCTCCACGACCATGCCCTCGGGACAGAACTTCTCGTGGGGCAGAAAAATCACCTGCGGCATCAGTTATTCCTCGATTTCATTCAGGTTGCGCCCCGCCAGGGCGGCTTTCACCGTCGAGTCCAGGCGGCGGGCAGCAAAGGCATCGGTGACCTGCGACAGACGCTTGGTCTGTTGCTCGATGGCATAACCATCGGTGCCTTTGATCAATTCGGAGAGTTCTTGCATCTGCATTTCGATGACCATGCGCTCTTCCGCGTCGAGCAAGCGCTCGCCGTCGGCTTCGAGGGCGGCCTGCACGGCTTCGATCAGGCGCTGGCCGTCAACCTGTTGCTCGCGCAGTACACGGGCGACTTTGTCATCGCTGGCGTGCTGGAAGGAATCCTTGAGCATCTTGGCGATTTCGCCGTCAGTCAGGCCGTAGGACGGCTTGACCTGGATGCTCGCTTCCACGCCCGAACCCAGTTCACGAGCGGAAACGTTGAGCAGACCGTCGGCATCGACCTGGAAGGTCACGCGGATCTTCGCCGCACCGGCGACCATCGCAGGGATGCCGCGCAGTTCGAAGCGAGCCAGGGAACGGCAGTCGCTGATCAATTCACGCTCGCCTTGCAGCACGTGGATCATCATGGCCGACTGGCCGTCTTTATAAGTGGTGAAGTCTTGGGCGCGGGCAACGGGGATGGTGGTGTTGCGCGGAATCACCTTCTCCATCAGGCCGCCCATGGTTTCCAGCCCCAGGGACAACGGAATCACGTCGAGCAACAGCAGCTCGCCGCCGTCGCGCTTGTTGCCGGCCAGGGTATCGGCCTGGATCGCGGCGCCGATGGCGACCACCTGGTCCGGGTCGATTTCGGTCAGCGGCTGGCGACCAAAGGCCTCGGCAACAGCTTCGCGAACCCGAGGCACGCGGGTCGAACCGCCGACCATGACCACCGCTTTCACGTCTTCCAACTCAACACCCGAATCGCGCACGGCACGGCGGCAGGCCTTGAGGCTGCGGGCGACCATGGGTTCGATCAGTGCATTGAAAGCGTCGCGGGTCAGGGTGGCGCTCCAGTCGCCATAAGCGACTTCGACGGACGCGGCGTCGGTCAAGGCTTCCTTGGCGGCGCAGGCGGTTTGCAGCAAATGGCGTTGCGCACCCGGGTCGAGGTCGGCGCAGAGGCCCGCCTGCTCGATGATCCAGCCAGCGATGGCGTGGTCGAAGTCATCGCCGCCCAGGGCGCTATCGCCGCCGGTAGCAAGCACTTCGAAGACACCGCCGGTCAGGCGCAGGATTGAAATGTCGAAGGTACCGCCGCCCAGGTCATAGATGGCGACCAGGCCTTCGGCATGTTGGTCCAGGCCATACGCGACCGCCGCGGCGGTCGGCTCGTTGAGCAAGCGCAGCACGTTCAGGCCGGCCAGCTTGGCGGCGTCCTTGGTGGCTTGGCGCTGGGCATCGTCGAAATAGGCCGGCACGGTGATGACCGCTCCCACCAGTTCACCACCCAACGCAGCTTCGGCGCGCTGGCGCAGCACCTTGAGGATATCGGCAGACACTTCTACCGGGCTTTTCGGGCCCTGCACCGTCTCGATGAACGGCATGTGGGATTCGCCACCGACGAAGCGGTACGGCAGTTGCTCGCCCAATTGCTTGACGTCGGACAGACCACGACCCATCAGGCGCTTGACCGAGACAATGGTATTCAACGGATCAGTGGCGGCGGCCAGCTTGGCCGACTCGCCGACTTCGACGCGCTCGGCGTGATAACGCACGGCGGATGGCAGGATCACCCGCCCCTGCTCGTCGGCCAGCGGTTCGGAAAGTCCGCTGCGCAAGGCAGCGACCAGGGAATTGGTGGTACCCAAGTCGATCCCGACAGCCAGGCGACGCTGGTGCGGTTGTGGACTTTGGCCGGGTTCGGCGATCTGCAGTAGGGCCATCGTAATCAGGTCTTATCTGTAATCAGGCGTGCGACCGGAGCGGCACTGGGTTAATCGTCGAGGCGCTCTTCTAGCTGGCGCACTTCGTGGGTGAGCTTGTCGAGGAACTGCATGCGCCGCATCAGCCGTTCGGCCTGTTCGCGTTGCGCGGCATCGTTCCAACAGGCTGCAAAGCTTTCGTTGAGTGCTTGCTGGGCATCCTTCAGGCGACGCTTGAATACCGCGACACCGGCCAGGTCGGCGCTGTCCTGCAGATCTTCAAGCTCTTCGCGCCATTGCATCTGCTGCAACAGGAACTCAGGGTCGTGCACCGTAACTTCCAGGGGCAGCTCATGACCGCTGATGGCGAGCAGGTAGCGCGCGCGCTTGGCCGGGTTCTTGAGCGTCTGGTAGGCCTCGTTGAGGTTCGCCGACTGCTCGAGCGCCCGCCGTTGCTCCGCCTCGGAGGCATCGGCAAAGCGGTCGGGATGGACACCACGGGCCAGTTCCAGATAACGCGCGGACAATTGGTCCAGGTCCAGCTGGAAAGCAGGCTGCAACTGGAACAATGCAAAATGACAAGGAGTACCCACGAGCCGCCTCAGATGTTGAAGCTTTCGCCGCAGCCACATTCACCGCGCACGTTGGGATTGTTGAACTTGAAGCCTTCGTTCAACCCTTCCTTGACGAAATCCAGCTCGGTGCCGTCCAGGTACGTCAGGCTCTTCGGGTCGATGATCACTTTCTGACCATGACTCTCGAATACCTGGTCGTCTTCGCCCACTTCGTCGACGAATTCCAGCACGTAGGCGAGGCCAGAGCAGCCCGTGGTGCGAACACCCAGGCGGATACCCTCGCCCTTGCCGCGTCCCGCGAGGGAACGCTGCACATGTTTAGCTGCCGCTTCTGTCATCTGGATAGCCATGGAAACTCCTTACCGTAACGCGGATCAGATCAAGCCTTTCTTCTGCTTGTAGTCGCGAACGGCGGCCTTGATGGCGTCTTCAGCGAGTACCGAGCAGTGGATTTTCACTGGCGGCAAGGCCAGTTCTTCGGCCAGCTGGGTGTTCTTGATGGTTTCGGCTTCGTCGAGGGTCTTGCCCTTCATCCACTCGGTGGCCAGGGAGCTGGACGCGATGGCGGAACCGCAGCCGTAGGTCTTGAACTTGGCGTCTTCGATGATGCCTTGTTCGTTGACCTTGATCTGCAGGCGCATCACGTCGCCGCATGCCGGGGCGCCGACCATGCCGGTGCCGACGTCAGGATCCTGCGCGTCCATCTTGCCGACGTTGCGCGGGTTCTCGTAGTGGTCGATGACCTTTTCGCTATATGCCATTTGCTTCAATCCTCATCAGTGGAGCCGCTCTGGTGGCGACTTCTCAGTGCGCCGCCCATTCGATTTTCGAGATGTCGACGCCGTCTTTGTACATGTCCCACAGCGGCGAAAGAGCGCGCAGCTTGGTAACGGCCTCGCAGACTTTCTGCGCGGCGTAATCGATTTCTTCTTCGGTGGTGAAACGGCCGAAGGTGAAGCGGATGGAGCTGTGGGCCAGTTCGTCGTTGCGGCCCAGGGCGCGCAGTACGTACGAAGGTTCCAGCGATGCCGAGGTGCACGCCGAACCGGACGACACGGCCAGATCCTTGAGCGCCATGATCAGCGACTCGCCTTCAACGTAGTTGAAGCTCAGGTTCAGGTTGTGCGGTACGCGGGCGGTCATGCTGCCGTTGACGTAGAGTTCTTCGAGGTGCTCGACCTGCTTGAAGAAACGGTCGCTCAGGGCCTTGATGCGTACGTTCTCGGCGGCCATGTCTTCCTTGGCTACGCGGAACGCTTCGCCCATGCCGACGATCTGGTGGGTCGCCAGGGTGCCGGAACGCATGCCACGCTCGTGACCGCCGCCGTGCATGGTCGCTTCGAGGCGAACACGCGGCTTGCGGCTGACGTACAGCGCGCCGATGCCTTTAGGACCATAGGTCTTGTGGGCGGAGAACGACATCAGGTCGACTTTCAGCTTGGACAGGTCGATGTCGACCTTGCCGGTGGACTGGGCTGCGTCGACGTGGAACAGGATGCCCTTGGAGCGGGTCAGTTCGCCGATGGCCGCGATGTCGTTGACGGTACCGATTTCGTTGTTCACGTGCATGATCGACACCAGGATGGTGTCGTCGCGCAGGGCGGCTTCGACCATGGCCGGGGTGATGATGCCGTCTTCACCTGGCTCGATGTAGGTGACTTCGAAGCCTTCACGCTCCAGCTGGCGCATGGTGTCCAGGACAGCCTTGTGCTCGATCTTGGAGGTGATCAGGTGCTTGCCCTTGGTGTGGTAGAAATGCGCGACACCCTTGATGGCCAGGTTGTCGGACTCGGTGGCACCGGAGGTCCAGACGATCTCGCGCGGGTCGGCGTTGACCAGGTCGGCGACCTGGCGACGGGCGTTTTCGACCGACTCTTCGGCCTTCCAGCCGAACACGTGGGAACGGGATGCCGGGTTACCGAAGTTTCCGTCGACCAGCAGGCATTCACTCATCTTTTGCGCAACACGCGGATCAACCGGGGTGGTCGCTGAGTAATCAAGGTAAATCGGCAATTTCATGGACTCTCTCCTAAATCAGGCTGGCTGGCGTTCCGCGTGCTCTGCGGCGGTCATTCGACGGCGGACGCTTCAATCTTGTCCAGGTGCAGCGACTTGCTATTGCAACGGCGCTGGTCCTGACGCTGGGCGACTTCTTGTACCTCACGGCGAGTGACAAGGTCGGCCAAGCTGATACCGCTCAGAAATTCGTGGATCTGCAGGCTCAAGTCGCACCACAGATGGTGGGTCAGGCAAGTATCGCCGCCATGGCAATCGCCCAGCCCCTGGCATTTGGTCGCATCGACCGATTCGTTCACGGCATCGATCACCTGGGCCACCTGGATGCCTTGCATCTCGCGCGACAGCTGGTAGCCGCCACCGGGGCCACGAACGCTGGAAACCAGGTTGCTGCGGCGCAGCTTGGCAAACAGCTGTTCGAGATAAGACAGGGAAATGCCCTGGCGCTCGGAGATATCGGCCAGGGACACCGGCCCGTGCTGCGCATGCAATGCCAGATCCAGCATCGCGGTCACGGCGTATCGGCCTTTTGTAGTCAGTCGCATGGACAATTACCACGGAGTTCGGAATGGGGGCGAGTATGCAATTCCCGAGTATTTAAGTCAAGTATAAGACCTAGTGCTTTACTCGGGTTTACCCGCAAAAGAGCGCGCGCATGATAGCAAAGGTAGGCGGCTAACAACCAGCGATACCGCGTGAACGTTATTCGCGAGCAAGCCCGCTCCCACAGGAATCTCTGGCGAGCACATAACTCATGTACGACTCAGATCCAATGCAGGAGCAGGCTTGCTCGCGAAGGGGCCGGCAGGGTTTCAGCTGGCCTGAGTCTCATCCTTGTCCTTCACACACGCGAAATCCTCTTCGCGCAGCTCAGGCAAGTCCTTGGCACAATAATTACTTCCCAACTCCTTCAGGGCGCCGCACATACCCTCCAGACGCCCGTCCACCGCTTGCAGGTGATCAAGCAATTGATTGATGGCACGGGCCACCGGGTCGGGCATGTCTTCACCAACACCGTAGGCGTCGAAGCCGATCTTCTCGGCCATGGCCTTGCGCCGGGCGTCCTGCTCTTCATCCGACTTGACGATGATCCGTCCCGGAATGCCCACCACGGTCGCGCCGGGAGGCACGGCCTTGGTCACCACGGCATTCGAGCCGACTTTCGCCCCCGCCCCGACCGTGAACGGCCCGAGCACCTTGGCGCCAGCACCCACCACCACACCGTCTCCAAGGGTTGGGTGGCGCTTGCCTTTGTTCCAGCTCGTGCCACCGAGGGTCACGCCTTGGTACAGCGTCACGTCATCGCCGATCTCGGCGGTCTCGCCGATGACAATGCCCATGCCGTGGTCGATGAAAAACCGGCGACCGACCTTGGCCCCTGGATGGATCTCGATCCCGGTCAGCCAGCGCCCGAAGTTCGAGACCAGCCGCGCCAGCCACTTCCAGCCCATATTCCACAAGGCGCCGGACAGGCGATGGATCCAGATGGCATGCATGCCCGGGTAGCAGGTCAGCACTTCAAAGGCATTGCGCGCCGCCGGGTCACGATGGAAGACGCTCTGGATATCTTCACGCAAACGTTCGAACATTTTATTCCTTCCGCTTAATCAGCTCGCCACGGGCCGCTTTCTGGGTTTCCGTGAGGATGCCGCGCAATATATTCATTTCCGCCCGGCTCACCGAGCTTCGTCCGTACAACCGACGCAGGCGCGCCATCAAGTGCCGAGGCTTTTCCGGGTCGAGGAATTCGATGTCCACCAGGGTCTGTTCCAGGTGTTCATAGAATCGCTCCAGTTCATCCATGGTCGCCAGTGTCTCACTGCGCGGCGACGTTGCCTCGAACTTTTCAACCTTGCTGGGCTGGCCTTCGGCTTGCAGCCAGGCCATGCGCACTTCATAGCTCAACACCTGCACCGCCGCCCCGAGGTTCAGCGAGCTGAATCCGGGGTCGGAAGGGATATGCACGTGATAATGACATCGCTGCAGCTCTTCATTGGTAAGGCCGGAATCTTCACGGCCGAACACCAGGGCGATCTGCACGCCCTGCCCGGCTTCCTCGATGACTTTGGTGCCGCATTCGCGGGGATCGAGCAGCGGCCAGGGGATACGACGATCGCGAGCACTGGTGCCGAGCACCAGGTTGCATCCCACCAGGGCGTCTTCCAACGTGGCGACTACTTCGGCATTGGCCAGGATGTCATTGGCGCCGGATGCCCGGGCATCGGCTTCGTGATGAGGAAACGAACGGGGCTCGACCAGCACCAGCCGCGACAGGCCCATGTTCTTCATGGCCCGCGCAGCTCCGCCGATGTTTCCCGGATGGCTGGTATTGACCAGGACGACACGAATGTTCTGCAACAAGGGAGGCGCTCTCGAACACTTAAAAGGGAGCAAATCTTACCTAAGCACCTACCGTTAAGCTATGAAAGCGAACACCAACCTTCTCCTGAGAAAACTTTCTGATAGAATGCGCGGCTTTCTTTAACAACCTTAGGTGACACATCCATGCAGCCCATGCTGAATATCGCGCTGCGCGCCGCCCGCAGCGCCAGTGAACTGATCTTCCGCTCCATCGAGCGCCTGGATACCATCAAGGTCGATGAAAAAGACGCCAAGGACTACGTGTCCGAGGTGGATCGCGCCGCCGAACAGAAAATCGTCGACGCCCTGCGCAAGGCTTACCCTAACCACTCGATCCGCGGCGAAGAGACTGGCATGCACGCCGGTACCGGCATCGAAGGCGAAGAGTACCTGTGGATCATCGATCCGCTGGACGGCACCACCAACTTCCTGCGTGGCATTCCTCACTTCGCGGTCAGCATCGCCTGCAAATACCGTGGCCGACTGGAGCACGCCGTCGTGCTGGACCCGGTTCGCCAGGAAGAATTCACCGCCAGCCGTGGCCGTGGCGCCCAGTTGAATGGTCGTCGCCTGCGCGTCAGCGGCCGCACCAGCCTGGACGGCGCCTTGCTGGGTACCGGCTTCCCGTTCCGTGACGACCAGATGGACAACCTGGACAACTACCTGGGCATGTTCCGCGCCCTGGTCGGCCAGACTGCCGGCATCCGCCGCGCCGGTGCTGCCAGCCTGGACCTGGCCTACGTGGCCGCTGGCCGTTTCGATGCATTCTGGGAGTCGGGCCTGTCCGAGTGGGACATGGCTGCGGGCGCACTGCTGATCCAGGAAGCCGGCGGTTTGGTGAGCGACTTCACCGGTGGCCACGACTTCCTTGAAAAAGGCCACATCGTTGCCGGCAACACCAAATGCTTCAAGGCTGTGCTCACCGCCATCCAGCCGCACCTGCCGGCTTCGCTGAAGCGCTAAGCAGCTCGGCTACAGAAAAAGCACCTTTCGGGGTGCTTTTTTTATGCTGTTGTCTCGTCCTGAATAAGGTTTACACCTTCTGACCTATCCTCAGGAGGAACCAATGGATTCAGGAAAGAAGCGCAGTCAGCGTGATTACACGCTGAGCTTTAAATTGGCGGTCGTCGATCAGGTTGAAAAGGGCGAACTGAGTTATAAAGAGGCTCAACGGCGTTATGGGATCCAGGGCCGGTCGACTGTGTTGGTGTGGTTACGCAAGCATGGACGGCAGGACTGGAGCCAAGGCGCCTCCATTCGTGCCCAGAGGAACCGACCGATGGCCGAGCCAAATTTGCCGCTGACACCAGAGCAGCGAATCAAGGAGCTGGAAGAAAAGCTGGCCCTTGCCAACCAGAAAGCCCAATTTTTTGAAGCTGTCGTTGACGTACTAAAGAACGATTACGGTGTTTCTGTCGTAAAAAAGCGATCCGGCAAGTCCTCACCCAAGGGCAAATCGAAGGCCTGAGTGTTACCAGGGCTTGCCAGTTTCTGGGCATCTCACGGCAGGCGTATTACAAGCGCAATCGAGCTTACGACGCGCAAGCCAGCCACGCGCAAAAGGTGTTGGGGTTTGTGCTGGAGACACGTCTTGAAATGCCCCGGTTGGGCACCCGCAAGCTGCATGGCCTTATGCAATCCGAACCTGAACTGACGCAAACGGTAGGCCGAGATCGGTTGTTCGATATTTTGCGGGATCATCGACAACTGGTCCCACGCAAACGCGCTTATCACAAGACGACCGACAGCCATCATCGCTTCCGTCGACATCCGAATCGGCTCAAGCCCGGCCCTGACCAGGTCACTGCCACCGGCCCGGAACAGGTCTGGGTGGCGGATATAACCTACTTACCGACCGAGCAAAGCGTCGCTTACGTAAGTCTGGTCACTGATGCGTTCTCGCGCAAAATAGTCGGCCATCACGTGCATGAAAGCCTGCATACCGAGTCAGTCATCCGGGCGATGACGAAAGCTCTTCGCCACCGAAGAACCAATCAACCGTTGGTACATCACTCAGATCGGGGCTCGCAATACTGCTCTGATCTCTACCAAAAGCTGCACGCCAAACATGGCGTCAGGTGTTCGATGACTGATGGCTACGACTGCTACCAAAATGCTCTAGCGGAACGAGTGAATGGGATTCTGAAAACAGAATTTCTTTTACACCGTCCCAAAGACCTTGCCCAAGCCAAGCGCATGGTTGAGGAATCGATAGAAATCTATAACCGTAAGCGACCTCATCTGTCCCTGAAATACAAAACGCCCGATGCGGTGCATCAGGCGTTTTGAGACTGAAACAGGTGTAAACCTATTTCAGGACTAGACATGTTGAAATCACTCAGTTCAGATATGAACACTCCGTGGCAAGGGAGCTTGCTCCCGCACGGCCGGGCTGGCGCTCCAGTGCGCAGCGACCGCTTTCGCGAGCAGGCTCGCTCACACAGCGGATTTGGGTGGGGCATAAAACGCGGGCGTAAAAAAAGCACCCCGAAGGGTGCTTCTTGTACATTTTCCAATTACTGGGCCGGTTCGTTCTGGCCAAGGATCAGTTGACCTTCCTTGCTGACCGGAATCTGGTTGCCCGGGTCGCGGTCCATGCGGACTTTGCCTTCCTTGCCATCGAGCATGTAGCGGACGTCGTAGCCTACAACCTTGTCGCTGATGTCATTGACCGTGTTGCAGCGAGTTTGGGTGGTGGTGTAGGTGTCACGTTCCTGCATGCCTTCCTGGATCTTGTTACCGGCATAACCACCACCGGCCGCACCCGCCACAGTGGCGATTTTCTTGCCGGTGCCGCCACCGATCTGGTTGCCCAACAGGCCACCGGCCACGGCGCCGAGCACGGTGCCGGCGATCTGGTGTTGGTCCTGGACTGGCTTCTGCCGAGTTACGGTGACGTCCTTGCACACTTCACGCGGAGTCTTGATCTGGGTCTTGACCGGTTCCACGGCCAATACTTGCGCATACTCAGGGCCACTTTTTACCAAGCTGTAGGTGGCGACCGCACCACCGGCTGTTACACCGACAGCACCCAATACCGCACCAACCAGCATCGATTTGTTCACTTGAACCTCCTGACCATCACAAGCGGATTAATCCGCGCTTCTCCCAGCCTTGGAGCACAAAAAAAGGCGCGAGTTCAACTCGCGCCTTTTTAGCGGTGACGGACGGAAAACCGAGCCTTACGGGCGGTCGTCCACCTCGGTGTCAGTGGCCGCTGGAGGAATCAGATCCTCGGTGCTCAGGTTCAGCCAGATCAACACCACGTTGGCGATATAGATCGACGAGTAAGTACCCGCCATCACACCAATGAACAACGCGATGGAGAAACCGAACAGGTTGTCGCCGCCGAAGAACAGCAGCGCAGCAATTGCCAACAAGGTGGAAATCGACGTCGCCATGGTCCGCAGCAGGGTCTGGGTGGTCGAGATATTGATGTTCTCGATCAAGGACGCCTTGCGCAGCACACGGAAGTTCTCACGCACCCGGTCGAACACCACGATGGTGTCGTTGAGCGAGTAACCGATGATCGCCAGCACCGCCGCCAGCACCGTCAGGTCGAAAGTGATCTGGAAGAACGACAGAATGCCCACGGTGACGATCACGTCGTGGATCAGCGAGACGATGGCGCCCACCGCGAACTTCCACTGGAAGCGGAAAGCCAGGTAGAGCATCACGCCACCCAGCGCCAACAGCATGCCGAGGCCGCCCTGGTCGCGCAGCTCTTCACCCACCTGCGGGCCGACGAACTCGACGCGCTTGACCTGGGCCGGGTTGTCGCCGCCGGCCTTCTGCAAGGCCTCGGCGACCTGATGGCCCAACTGCGGGTCTTCACCCGGCATGCGCACCAGCAAATCGGTGGTGGCGCCAAAGCTCTGCACGACGGCATCGCTGTAGCCCGAGCTCGCCAGTTGCTCACGCACCTTGGTGACGTCGGCCGGACGCTCGTAGGTCAGCTCGATGAGCGTACCGCCGGTGAAGTCCAGGCCGTAGTTCAGGCCCTTGGTGGCCCAGCTGAACAACGCCAGGGCCGTGAGGAACAATGTGACGCCGAACGCAATGTTGCGAACGCCCATGAAGTTGATTGTACGTAACATGGCAGCCCCTTAAATCCACAACTTCTTGACGTCACGACCACCATAAATCAGGTTGACCATTGCACGGGTCACCATGATGGCTGTGAACATCGAGGTAAAGATCCCGAGGGACATGGTCACTGCAAAGCCCTTGACCGGGCCGGTGCCCATGGCAAAGAGAATCCCGCCGACCAGCAACGTGGTCAGGTTGGAGTCGATAATCGCAGTGAATGCGCGGCCGAAGCCTTCGTTGATTGCCCGCTGGACCGACATGCCCGCGGCGATCTCTTCACGTATCCGCGAGAAGATCAGCACGTTGGCGTCCACCGCCATGCCCATGGTCAAGACGATACCGGCGATACCCGGCAGGGTCAGCGTCGCGCCCAGCAAGGACATCAAGGCCAGCAGCAGCACCATGTTCACCGCCAGCGCAACCGTGGCGATCAAGCCGAAGAAGCGGTAGATGGCGATGATGAACAGCGACACGAACAACATGCCCCACAGGGATGCGTCGATGCCCTTGGTGATGTTGTCGGCACCCAGGCTCGGACCGATGGTGCGTTCTTCAGCGAAGTACATCGGCGCGGCCAGGCCACCGGCACGCAGCAGCAGCGCCAGCTCCGAGGATTCGCCCTGGCCGTTCAGACCGGTGATGCGGAACTGGCTGCCCAGTGGCGACTGGATGGTCGCCAGGCTGATGATCTTCTTCTCTTCCTTGAAGGTCTGGACCGGTACGTCTTTCTCGACGCCATTGACCACTTGCTTGGTGTAGGTGGTGGTCGGCTTCTGCTCGATGAAAATCACCGCCATGCTGCGACCGACGTTGCTGCGCGTAGCGCGGCTCATCAGTTCGCCGCCGTGGCCGTCGAGACGAATGTTCACCTGCGGACGACCCTGCTCGTCGAAGCCCGCCTGGGCGTCGGTCACCTGGTCACCGGTGATGATCAGGCCGCGCTCGATCTGCGCCGCCGGACGACCGCCCTCACGGAACTCGAAGCTCTCGGACGTGGCCTTGGACGCCCCCGGCTCAGCGGCCAGGCGGAATTCCAGGTTGGCAGTCTTGCCGAGGATACGCTTGGCTTCGGCAGTGTCCTGCACGCCTGGCAGTTCAACCACGATGCGGTTGGCGCCCTGGCGCTGCACGATCGGCTCGGCCACACCCAGCTCGTTGACGCGGTTACGCACCGTGGTCAAGTTCTGCTTGATGGAGTATTCGCGGATTTCCGCCAGCTTGGCCGGGGTCATCGCCAGACGCAGCACCGGTTGGCCATTGAGGTCGGCCGGTACAATGTCGAAATCGTTGAAGTTCTTGCGGACCAGCGCACGGGCCTGTTCGCGGGCATCTTCATCGCTGAAGCCCAGCTGAATGGCACCTTCGAACTGCGGCAGGCTGCGATAGCGCACGCGCTCTTTGCGCAGCAGGCTCTTGACGTCGCCTTCGTAGACTTTCAGGCGTGCGTCGAGGGCTTTTTCCATGTCCACTTCCAGCAGGAAGTGCACACCACCGGACAAGTCCAGGCCCAGCTTCATTGGGTGGGCGCCGAGGTTGCGCAGCCACTGCGGGGTGGTCTGGGCCAGGTTCAGGGCTACTACGTAGTCGTCGCCCAACGCCTTGCGCACCACGTCCTTGGCCGGCAGTTGGTCTTCAGACTTGACCAGGCGCAACAGGCCGCCCTTGCCGTTTTCGGCGATGGACGCAGCCTTGACCTCGATATTGGACGCCTTGAGCGCAGCGCTCGCGCGATCCAGATCGGCCTGGGTGACCTGCAGCGCAGTGCTTGCGCCACTGACCTGAATGGCCGCGTCATCCGGGTAAAGATTGGGAGCGGAATAAATCACACCGACCGCCAGCACCGCCAGGATCAGTAGGTATTTCCACAGAGGGTATTTGTTCAGCATCACGCCGCCCGCTTATGACGCGGGGCGCCTTGCGCGCCCCGTCGATTGAAGAGAAGTTGTTACTTTAGATCGCTTTCAGCGTGCCTTTTGGCAGCGTGGCCGCGATGGCGCCCTTCTGGAACTTCATTTCAACAGTGTCGGAGACTTCCAGTACCACGAAGTCGTCGGACACTTTGGTGATCTTGCCAGCGATGCCGCCGGTGGTGACCACTTCGTCGCCCTTCTGCAGGCTGCTGAGCAGGTTCTTCTGCTCTTTGGCGCGCTTGGCCTGTGGACGCCAGATCATCAGGTAGAAGATGACCAGGAAGCCGACCAGGAAAATCCACTCGAAACCGCCACCCATTGGCGCAGCTGCAGGTGCAGCGGCATCGGCCATGGCGTTAGAGATAAAAAAGCTCATTTAGCACTCCAGTTGCAAGTATTGAATCTAGGGATCGGAAAATTCAGTCCAAAGGCGGAACAGGCAACCCGCGCTTGGCATAGAAGGCCTCGACAAAGGCGGCCAATGTACCCTGTTGGATAGCCTCGCGCAAACCAGCCATAAGCACCTGATAATGGCGCAAATTGTGGATGGTATTGAGCATGCTGCCGAGCATTTCGCCGCACTTGTCCAAATGATGCAGATAAGCGCGGGAGAAGTTCTGGCAGGTGTAGCAATCGCACGTCGGATCGAGCGGCGAATCATCATGGCGATGGAACGCGTTACGGATCTTCAGCACACCGGTGTCGATGAACAGATGCCCATTGCGGGCATTACGGGTTGGCATCACGCAATCGAACATGTCCACCCCGCGGCGCACACCCTCAACCAGATCTTCCGGTTTGCCAACGCCCATAAGGTAACGAGGTTTGTCAGCGGGCATTTCGCCCGGCAGGTAATCGAGCACCTTGATCATTTCGTGCTTCGGCTCGCCCACCGACAGGCCACCAATCGCCAGGCCGTCGAAGCCGATCTTGTCCAGGCCTTCCAGCGAACGCATGCGCAGGTCGCGGTGCATACCGCCCTGGACGATGCCGAACAGCGCCGCCGTGTTCTCGCCATGGGCATTCTTCGAACGCTGGGCCCAGCGCAACGACAGCTCCATGGACACCCGCGCCACGTCTTCATCGGCCGGGTACGGCGTGCATTCGTCGAAGATCATCACGATGTCCGAGCCCAGGTCGCGCTGCACCTGCATCGACTCTTCCGGTCCCATGAACACCTTGGAACCGTCCACCGGCGAGGCGAAGGTCACGCCCTCTTCCTTGATCTTGCGCATGGCACCGAGACTGAACACCTGGAAGCCGCCGGAGTCGGTCAGGATCGGGCCTTTCCACTGCATGAAATCGTGCAGGTCGCCGTGGGCCTTGATCACTTCCATGCCCGGGCGCAGCCACAGGTGGAAGGTGTTGCCCAAAATGATCTCCGCGCCGATCGCCTCGATGTCACGCGGCAGCATGCCCTTGACCGTGCCGTAGGTTCCCACCGGCATGAAGGCGGGGGTTTCCACGGTTCCGCGGGGGAAGGTCAGGCGTCCGCGACGAGCCTTGCCATCGGTGGCAAGCAACTCGAAGGACATGCGACAGGTGCGACTCATACGGTTTCCTCGGGCCCGCGTGGCGCGGGGTTACGGGTGATGAACATCGCATCACCGTAGCTGAAAAAGCGGTACCCATGCTCGACGGCGGCCTTGTAGGCGGCCATGGCTTCGGGATAACCGGCGAACGCCGAAACCAGCATCAACAGCGTGGATTCGGGCAAATGAAAGTTGGTGACCAGGGCATCGACCACATGGAACGGCCGGCCCGGGTAGATAAAGATGTCGGTGTCGCCACTGAACGGCTTGAGCACGCCATCGCGGGCGGCGCTCTCCAGGGACCGCACGCTGGTGGTCCCCACCGCCACTACCCGCCCGCCGCGCGCACGACAGTCCGCCACGGCATCGACGACTTCCTGGCTCACTTCCAGCCATTCGCTGTGCATGTGGTGGTCTTCGATGCGATCCACGCGCACCGGCTGGAACGTGCCAGCGCCGACGTGCAACGTCACGAACGCCGTCTCCACGCCCTTGGCGGCAATCGCCTCCAGCAATGGCTGATCAAAATGCAGCCCCGCCGTCGGTGCCGCCACCGCCCCCAGGCGCTCGGCGTACACGGTCTGATAACGCTCGCGGTCCGAACCTTCATCCGGGCGGTCTATATAAGGAGGCAACGGCATGTGCCCGACACGGTCGAGCAGCGGCAACACCTCTTCGGCAAACGCCAGCTCGAACAACGCATCATGGCGCGCCACCATCCGCGCCTCACCGCCGCCGTCGATCAAGATCGACGAACCGGGCTTGGGCGACTTGCTCGACCGCACATGGGCCAGCACCCGATGACTGTCCAGCACCCGCTCCACCAGAATCTCCAGCTTGCCGCCGGAAGCCTTCTGGCCGAACAAACGCGCCGGAATCACCCGGGTATTGTTGAACACCATCAAATCGCCCGGGCGCAAATGTTCGAGCAAATCAGAGAATTGACGGTGAGCCATGGCACCGCTGACCCCGTCCAGGGTCAACAGTCGACTGGCGCGCCGCTCGGCCAGAGGGTGGCGAGCGATCAGCGAATCCGGGAGTTCGAAGGTAAAGTCAGCAACACGCATGATGGGGTTCGTCTAGCAGGGCCGGAAAGTCTAGCGGAAATATTAAAAATTCACCATGAAACGTGATTGACCAACGGTAGGCACCTCTCTATACTTCGCCGCCATTGAGCCCTGATGGCGGAATTGGTAGACGCGGCGGATTCAAAATCCGTTTTCGAAAGGAGTGGGAGTTCGAGTCTCCCTCGGGGCACCATCTTAAAGAAAGACCTTGAAATTCAAGGTCTTTTTTTTCGTCTGTAGGAAAGTGGTTTGGCCGCGAGCAACGCAGATCTCATCTGACGGCGATCCCTTTTGTGGCGAGGGGATTCATCCCCGCTGGGCTGCAAAGCAGCCCCCAAATACCCAACCTATGGCGAGGAATAACCTGTGGCGAGGGAGCTTGCTCCCGCTTGAGCGCGAAGCGCTCACAAAAATGTCACTGCACCCACCGATGCTTCGAGTGGCCACACCCTCCCCACCCAGTCACAAAGGATTTCACCCCATGGAATTGCTGCTGGAAACGGTCGCTCTCTACTCCCTCAAACTGGCCTATGAGACAGAAGGCCACAGCCCGATTCTGCGGGATGATCCATTAATGGGCAGTTGCGACCGGGAGATTTTTGAGTTGCTGATACGGCGGGGCGATGTGGCCGGGATTCAGGGCGAAATCAGCCGATGCCTGGATTTAGCGTTGGGGGCGATTGGTGGGGTGGATACAGTGCTGGGCCGAGAGCTGCATCGTTTGGCTGCGGACTTCAACGCGGTGCAGAAAATGGACGATCTTTACGCTCCGCTCATCGCGCTTAACGGTTACGTGAAAGATATTCTATAAACCCCAGCGCTCGTTCCGTTGAGTTCCTGATCGCAGACCTTAAACGCTATTGAGGTTCGAACGATGACCCGCCAACAGCTTGTACACATTGATCTAAACGGAGTGATGAGTGCCAACGAACTCCATTCCACCCTAAGGGATGCCCTCGGCTTCCCCGGCTGGTACGGCTGTAACTGGGATGCCTTCTGGGACGCAATTACCGGATTAGTGGAAATGCCCGTACACCTGAAAATTTCCGGGTGGGATGCGTTATCCAGGCGCTTACCCAAAGATGCTGAGCTCATGCAAAAGTGCCTTGAAGAGCTGAGCTCTTGAGTATCCATCGTTCGCGTCAAATGTAGAGTTCGACTGAAAGTAAGAACGCGGCGACGGCTGGCGGTGCGACACCCAAGGTCATCGACCCACAGTTGTACCGCCAGCAACAAAAACATTTGCTGGCCTACGACCGCGCAAGATGAATAGCACATTTGCAATGGCCACCCTTCCCCACCTTCTGGCCCGTCAGGCAACAAGCGCTTCAAGTAACCAAGGAATGTTCACCACATTGAAGGACTCAGATTGATGTCAATTTCCATAGGGACTTTCTTCTACCCTTACCTAAAGTTTCTCCACGGCGCGGCCTACAACCTGCACCAGATCCTGGAGGGGCTTGGCGTCGTCTCATCGACCTTCAACGGGCGTAACGACGCCGGGCAAATCATCGGAACCTACTGGTCGCCCGACGAAGCAATGGTGAACACGCTTGGCTATCTGATGATGCTGTCGCTGCTGCTGATTCCCTTGCTGGCAGCAGCGGCCTACACGGTGGGCAAGAAGCGAGGCGTGCTCATCTTCTTCGCGCTCTTGCTCCTGCCGGGAGCGTTGAACTGCCTCGGCCTTTTCCCCAACATCAATTACCTGCCCATCCGTTACGCCATCAATGGCGTCGGGAAACTGGGCAGCGAGATCGGGCTGATCCCCTTGTTGATGCTTTGCGCCATCACCGGATGGGCCGTCATGGTGCTGATCTATGACAACCTCAACCTGACCGAACGCTTCCGTCAGATATACGATCACTTCTGGTTTCCACTGGCATTGGTCGCCGCGGTGTTCTTCGTGGCGGACAACGGCGCCAATGAAGACACCGCATTGCTGAAGGAGGCGACAGCGAGCACCCAGGAGGCCAGCGCGTTCCTACTGAGCCAGATCAGGCGCTACGATGATTACTGCAGGGCGAATGGCCTGGATAGTTTGAAATCGTGCCAGTGGAGCAGCGATTCACAGTGGACCTTCACCCACATCAAGGAAGGTGAAGCCAGCTACTTCATCGATTTCGCACCGGACGACTCCAAAGGCTTTTACGCCGCGACGAGAAGAACCATAAGCGACGAGGATGTGATCGCCATCCGCAAAGAGATCAACGACTACAACCTACGGTTGTGCCCCGTGAAGCACTATTCCAATGGCATGTCGCGCTCATCGCCACTCTCTAGCACTTGTGAGTACGTCCCCCGTGGCTATTGCTCGGTCAATCCTGATGGCCCACCCGGCCTTGTGGACAACAATATCAGCAGTTACACCGTAGCCTTGGCCAGCGAATGCATTATTCCCTGGCTTGCTGGTGTTAAGCCCTCCTTGAAGCAGCAGTTGGCGCAGGTCGGCCAGCATGACAAAGCCAAGAATCACCGTTGGCTGTATTTTCTTGCTGTTGCAGTGGCGGTCGGGGCGAAGGTGGCCTTGGCGACTACCAAGCTGTGCTTGATTGATGCGCGGCCTGTGGCTGATAGGCGTCGGGTTTTGAGGGTTGCACAGCAAAGGCTGGGGCAGTGCGCTCGTGTACTGAAGCGCATGCTGGTCGGTTTCGGCCAATTAACGCGGTTCGCCGCTCTCCGGGTATCGAAGCTGCTTAAACGGGGATAGCACGGCGGGACTAGCTTCTATTGGTAGATACGCTGGGGGCTGGGCGTTTTGTGCCAGGGTCAATCTAGGAGACAACGGAGACGGACAGCCAAGGAAAATAAATCCGTCCCCTTTTTCACGTCCCCTTTTTCATTGTTTTTCATTGAGTTGCAGACTGCGGCTCACCAGATGCGGCGCGCTCAGATCCAGCAATCGAACCACCAACCAATGCTCGGACGACGGATGCAGCCGAGGGACAAAAGTCATGAGAGTGCGATCACTGCTACACCATTCGGTTAGACATTGATCCCCTTTAAGACGAATCATCCCTACTTCAACCATAGGTGTACCGATGCCCAAACTTCCTCTCACACCGATGATGGTTCAATACTTGGTGGGGCTCTGTTGCCTCAAGTCAGATCCAGATGCAGTCGATGTCACTATCGGCGATATGGTCTACGATCCCGCTGCGGAGAAAGAGCGTGACGTTGACGTGACGGTCACGATTACTGAGGCAGGCGAAATAACTCACGCGTTCAAAGCGTATGAGGTTAAGAGAGAAGGTACGCCTTTGGACGTTGCTGAAGTCGAGCAGCTATGCATGAAGTTCATCGACATGCCGTCTGTGACTCACCGCTCTATAGTCTCCGCATCTGGCTACACCGCTCCCGCTCGCAAAAAGGCAGAAAAGCATGGAATAACCCTCTACGAATTCAAAACATGGACCAAGCCTCTTCAAGAACAATTCCCTGCTCTAACAATGCAGGGAACTGCACAAGAATGTTTTGAAATGAGCACCACCCTTCTGTGCTGGTCGCAATATCAGCTGCGTATTCTGGCACCGCAAGCGACCGGTGAATTCACGGTTCTGCCTACGGATAGGATCCTGGACTCGTCGCGTAACGACCACAGTGCGTACTCCACCTTCGAGCAATACCAAAACGAACTGCTCCTTAGATCGACAAAATTGCTTCTTACGTTGGTACCAGCAGCGACAATAATGGATAGCTTGCCGTCACAAAATATCAGCACGATTGCTGCCGGCCCGGAATGGCCGCACAGTCACACGCTCGACGTTATCAGTGACGATGTGTTCATAGAAATCGAAAGCGGCATCTGCCGAATAGATTCCGTAACCATATCAGGACATCTTCAGTGGCAACGTAGCACCGGTCAGGCCCGTTACTACGTGATTGATCACGTCCCGAGTGGAGAAGCATTTGCAGCCTCCGTGATCTCCAGCCCGCAGGGTGATGGGACCATGACTGCCCTGGTGTTCTCTCCCATTACCCGTGAAATCGACATACGGTTTATTCGACTTGAGAAGAAGCACCAAAACAGCATCAGGAACCTCAAGCTGAAGCTTTCCGAGTAGTATTTGAATCTGTCCTCTGGAGTCTAGGGGGGATCACAAGCTTGTATCCCTGCATGTATCCCCAGCTCAGAAATCTTGCTATAGGCCACGTAAAACATAGAAGACTCCAGTCTCCCTCGGACACAAAAAAGGTCTTGCCAAGCAAGACCTTTTTTCAATTCAGTGTCAGAGCTTAGCCCTGCCGCGCTACCTCACCTCAACAATATCCAAAGCCCGATTCGCCAACAGCTCACTCACCTCAATCACCTGCAAAATCCCCAACGCCACATGCCGCCTTGCCCCCTCCAGGTCAAACGCCAAATCACTGATCATGGCATTCGCCGAAGCCAGATTCTCACTGAGATTCGCCAACAAACACTCAGAGTCCACCCCCGGATCAATCCGGAGAATGGAATCGGTCTTGTCAGAAGTTTCGCCCTTAGGCTTGGGTTTCAGATAAAAATCCAACGCTCGCGTTGCAGCGTCATCGATTTTCTTGTTGCGGGCAGACTGAGCACGGGAGACGTGTTCGTTCGCGTCGGGAGGATTCGGAGTAACTTTCGCCATCGTCTTGCTTCCTGTAGTTGGAGCCATCACCCGCTCGCGACTAAACGATGGGAGGCAGCTGTACGCAGGTTAGTCGACCGGGGAAACAAGAAACCGGCGCGTCCGAGGACGCCCTGCGCACAGCCACCATCGAGTGCAGGATGGAGATCCCGACTGGATGACGCCTTGCACAACCTGTTTCACCCTGGGCGACTAAACCCGATCACTGATAAGCAGTGACAGGTCCCAAACTACCGACGCGGCCCAAGGCGCACAAGCCGGCGGATTCTGGCGTAGTTGTAGGCAAAGGCGCAAGGCGACGTGGGCTGGTGAGGCCTCGATGGCGGTGTCTGTCGGGCGTTACTGACAGGGCTTCATTTGGCTGGGGTGAGCGGTTGGCCGATGGATGAAGAGGGGCTGCTGCGCAGCCCCAATTACTCAGTGGCCGGGTGTGGGCCACGGTCGTCAGCGGGGACTTGTTGCTCGACATCCAGGCTCAAATGACGGGGGTTGGCAACCTCACCGGCTTGCTCCAGCGCCAACCGATGCAAGGTGACAGCGGCCAGTTCCAAACCATCACCCCAGCGTACATCAAAGCCCCGCTCCCCCACTTGGGCGGTGCCGAACAAGGACGGATCGTCCAAGGGCTTCAGCACCGAGAACTGTCGGATGTGTGCCTGCAGGTCAACGTCATAGCGCTTGCCGTTGGCAAACTCCACTTGCAACGCACGTTGGCCCGGGACAGGCTTCACGCTGTTGATTCTGGCTTCGCAGGTCATGGGCCAACGTCTCCGATTCTGTTCATTTCACACGCTTTGCTGGTCGGCCTTGTGATTCGTTGCCAAGGCTACACCCCAAAATCTTTCCACTCCATCCCCTCCCGCAAAGCCCCCATCCCCTCCAGCAAACACCCCACCGCACCCCCACCTCGATAATCCCCGCTCCACCCACCCCAAGCGCTACAACCGAGCACCACGTACTTCCCATGAACCTACGCACCTTCATTCGCAGCTACTGCCTCAACTCCAGGCTCGCCACGAATGCCCTCACCCGTCTGCACAAATCACTCTCCTCCCTGGTCGCCTACCTGGCCCAGCAAGGCTTCGACTCCAACACATGGCCCGCCACCCGTGACGAAGCCACACTGGACAATCGCATCAACACCCTCTGCCCAGAGCTGGCGACCACCGTATTCAGCCACGCCCGCGAAGGCATCATTCTGGTCGATCCATTCGGCCGGGTCATCGCCGTGAACGAGGCCTTCACGCGGCTCACCGGCTACGGCCAGGACGAGCTGCAAGGCCGCGAATTGAATTCCCATCGCATGGTCCGTCGCCTCACCTCTTTTTACGCACCGATGAAAAACGCCTTGGACTTCCACGGCCATTGGTCCGGGGAGATCCAAAGCAACCACAAGGACGGCCGTGAAATGACGTCGCGGATCAGCGTCAGTGCCGTGCATGATCGTCACGGCAATGTGCAGCACTACGTGGCGCTGCTCGGCGATATGACGCAGATGAAGCAGCGTTTGCAGCTGCTGGAGCGGGATGCCCGGTATGACGCGCTCACGCAGTTGCCCAATCGGTTGTTGTTGGCCGAGCGGATGCGGCAGGCGTTGGGCAAGGCGCGGATTCATCAGCAGAAGGTGGCGATTGCGTTTATCGATCTGGATGGGTTCAAGGCGCTGAACGACAGTTATGGGCATGACTGGGGGGATCGGGTGTTGCAGATCGTCGCGGCGCGGATCAATGCGACGTTGCGGGAGGGCGATACGTTGGCGCGGCTCGGGGGTGATGAATTTGTCGCGGGGCTGGTGGGGTTGCAGGCGGTGGAGGACAGCGAGCCGTTGCTCAAGCGGATGCTGGCGGCGGCGAATGCGCCGATTTTGATCGGGGCGCAGACGGTGGAGATTGCGGCGAGTATCGGGGTGGCGTTTTTTCCTGAGCATGGGCAGGAGATCGATGGGCTGATCAGTAAGGCGGATCAGGCGATGTATCTGTCGAAGAAGGCCGGTGGCAATCGCTTGGCGTTTTGTCCGACGCGGTTTATTTCGCTCAATAGCGAAGCCTGACGGTGGTGCCGATGGTGCGTTCGCTGCCGGTCATGACGCCGTAGTCGCCGGCGCCGAGCAGTGAGTAGACGGCAGTGATGTAGTTTCTATCGAAGACGTTGCGCACCCAGCCCTCCACTTCCCAGGCGCGGTCCTGGCTGCGCAGGCCCAGGCGCAGGTTGGTGAGGCCGTAGCTGGGTTGATAGCTGCCTTCGCCGCCTTCGAGGGTGCCGTAGTAGCCAGTGCGAAAGCTGTAGTCGATGCCGCTGAAGGCTTCCAGGCCGTAGGGCAGCGGGTGGGTGTGGTCGAGGCCGCTGCTGAGGTTCCATTCCGGCGCGTTGTAGAGGCGCTCGCCGCTGAGGTCGCAGGTCCATTGGCCCGAGGCCGGCGGGCACGGTGCGTTGGGGAAGCTGCGGTAGCGCGCATCGCTCCAGGCCACGCCCAGGCGGCCGGTGAGTCGGGAGGTGAGTTGCCAGGCGGAATCGAGTTCGATGCCGCGCAGGCGGACTTTGCCGACGTTGATCAGATTGTCGCGCAGCGGTGGTGCAAACAGCGAGGTGGGCGGGCTGTAGGTGAGCGCTTGGTAGTCATCGACGTCGGTCTGGTAGACGGCGAGGTTGAGCAAGGCGCGCTGATCCCAGAACCGCGTTTTCATGCCGACTTCCAAAGACGTGGCCCGCTCGGGCTCGAAGGTGGGCGCGGTGAACGGGCCGATCACGTCGAAATTGATGCCACCGGCCTTGTAGCCCCGCGACCAACTGAGGTAGCCCATCACCGCGTCGGTGAAGCGGTAGCTGGCGCTGAGCAGGCCGGAGACGTTGTCTTCTTTGATCGAGTCTTCGCGGTAATAAGCACCGCCGAGGGCGATGTCGCGCAGCAGTTGCCCACCGGCCTGGAACACCGGGGGCAAACCCGTCAGCGGGGCGAGGTTGCTGACGTCGCGGGAGATCCAGCCGTCCTTGCGCTCCTGGCTGTAGCGCAGGCCGCCGGTGAGTTCCAGTGGGTCGATTGGGCGCCAGGAAAGTTGGCCGAAAATGGCGCGGCTATCGCCCTTCTGTTCGCCGTCGTAGCGCTGCCGGGCGCCATCGAGGAGCACTGAAGGCACCTGCCTCGGATCGGTGAAGGTGATGCCGTAGAGTTTTCGCAGTGCCTCCACTTGGTCGCCGACGAACCAGGGCGCGGCATCCGGGCCGAATTCGGCGTCGATCTGCCGGTCGAGCTGCTGGCGCAGGTAATAGAGCCCGGCGACGTAATCGACGGACGAGCCGGCCGTGCCGGACAGGCGCCATTCCTGGCTGAACTGCCGATGGCCGAGCTCGGCTTCGGATTGGGCCACCGAGAGCGCGGTGCTGTCGCCGTCGCGGCTGGCGCGGTAGTCCCAGTCGCGGTAGGCGGTGATGCTGGTGAAGCGCATCGCCTCGTCCAGGTCCCAATTCAATTCCAATGACACACCGTTTTGCAGGGTTCGTGGACGCCCCGGCGCGTCGATGCGGTTCTCCCGTTGGTAAGGGTCGGGCTGCGCCAGCGGATAGCCGACAAATCGGGCGCGCTTGCGGGTTTGCTCGCTGTAGTGGTTGACCAACAGCACGTTGCCAGCTTCGTTTTGCTCGGCGTAGTCGGCGATCAAACGGGCGCTGAAGTCGCTGTTCGGCGTCCACAGCAACTGGCCGCGCAGGCCTTGGCTGTCGGCGTCGCCGAGGCGGCTGCCGTCTTGCAGGTTTTCCACGGAGCCTTCGCTGGAACTGTCGAACACGTTGAGTCGGCCAGCGAGCACATCGTCTTGTAGCGGCCCGGATATCGTTCCGCGATATTCTCGCAGGCCACGCTCGCCATAGCTGGCTTCGAGGTTGGCTTCGGGCTGGAACGTCGGTTGCTTGGTGATGATATTCAGCGCGCCCGCTGTGGTGTTCTTGCCGAACAGGGTGCCTTGCGGCCCGCGCAGGACTTCGATGCGTTCGATGTCCATCAACTCGGTGAAGGCCATGCCCTGGCGGGCCTGGTAAACGCCGTCGACGTAAGTGCCGACGCTGCCTTCCAGGCCATCGTTATAGGCCGTCGCGCCGAAGCCGCGCAGGCCGAAGCCGGCGTAACGGGCGTCATGGCCGGAAACCACCAGGCCCGGCACGCGTTGTTGGATGTCTTGCAGTCGATGCAGGCCGGCTTCGTCCAGTTGGTCGCCGTAGAGGACGTTGATCGGGATCGGCACGTCTTGCGGGTCTTCCTCGCGGCGGCGAGCGGTGACGGTGGTTTCGTCGAGCGTAAAGGCGCCGGGGGTCTCCGGGCCGGCGTGGACCGACACCCAAGGCAACGCGCAAACGCTGCCGAGCAAGAGCAGCCGATAACGCAGGACCGGCATGCTAGAACTCCCGGGCCATTTCGCGATGCACCGTGTCCGGGCAAACCAGTGTCTTGATCCGCGCCAGCAATTCGCGGCTGTCGGCGGGCTTGAGCAGTGCCGCGTCGAAGGCCAGGTTTTCTGGGAAACCTTCCGGCCTGCGTGGCGGGATCGCTGAATAAAGCATCACGGGCAGATCGTGCCCACGGCCGCGCACCTGTCGCAGCAGTTCCCAACCGTCCATGCCGGGCATCATCTGGTCGCTGATCAGCAGGTCGATCGATTGATCCGCCAGGCAGGCCAACGCGTCTTCGCCGTTCGCCGCGATGCTGACGTCGAAACCGTAGCCGGCCAGCAGGTCGTAGAGCCATTCGCTGTTTTGCTCGACGTCGTCCACCAGCAGGATGTGCTGACCCTGGCCGTCGAACGGTGTGATGTTGTTGTCGACGATGCCGTTTTCAAAGTCGTGTTCTTGGGCGCATTTGAGTTGCAGGCGGAAACTGAAGTGGCTGCCCTGCCCCGTGGCCTGGGGTTCGAGGCGGCTGTCCATGCGTTCCAGCAACTGCGTGACGATGGACAGGCCCAGCCCGCTGCCTTCGTAGCGCTGCGCGTTGCGGCCGCGGCGGAACGGTTGCAGCAGTTGTTCGAATTCGTGTGGTTCGATGCCAATGCCGGTGTCGATCACGCTGAAACGCAGCTCCACGGTGTCTGCGGTGGTTCCCGGAGAACAGCTCACTTCAAAACGGATCTGACCGTCGCGGGTGAATTTCGCCGCGTTCGCCAACAGGTTCATGAGCACCTGCCGAAGCCGTTTGAAGTCAGCCTCCACCAAGGGCGGCAGATCTTGCGCCAGTGCCGCGTTGAAGCTGTTGCCCTGGCGCGCGGCAAGGAAGCCGGCCTCGTCGGCGACCTCCTGTAGAAAGCCGTACAGATAACCCGGCGCGATGGTCAGTTGCATCTGCTCCAGCTCGCCACGGGAAAATTCAAGCATCTCGTCGATCAGTTCCAGTTGCTGGCGGGCGTTGCGCTCGATGGTGGCCTGATAGTCGCGGTTGGGCCCGGCATGCAGCAGGCGCGCATAGTCGATGATGCGCACCAGCGGCGAGCGCAGGTCGTGGCTGATCCGCGCCATCAACGCACTGCGCGCCTCAAGGGATTCGCGCAACTGCGAGGTGCGCAGCGCCACGGTGCTTTCCAGGCGTTCGTGCTCGGCCTGGCGTTGTTGGTCGAGGGTGGACAGGGCGTGTTTTTCACGGTTGCGGCTGCGGGCGACTTCCATGATCAAGGTGCACACCAGCAACACCACGCCCGCCAGGGTGGACGAGAGGCTGTATTTGTTTTCCGGCGATTGCCAGGGCAGTTGTTCTTGCGGGAAGAAAATCCGCATCAGCAATTGCCCGAGCAGTAGCGCCGGCACCAGCCAGGCCATCCAGCTGTAGCTCAGGCGTGCGCGCCAGGCCATGAACAGCGTGGTAAGCAGGACGCCGTAAAAACTGAACAGGGACATCTGGACGATTTGCGCGCCCTGGACCGCATCGATCTTCAGCCACCAGAGTCGGCCGAGGATGCAGCCCAACAGCGGCATCCAGTAGCTCCAGCCAATGATTTTGGGCAAACGGGCAACCTGCAACAGCACCCGGAAGTAGGCCAGGAACAGCACGAACGAGAAAGCGCTGGCGCAAGTCAGCAGCTCGCGCGTCCAGCCCAGCGCGCTGGGCCAGTACATCAAGTAGCCGTTGAGGATGCAGGTCAGCAGGATGTAGCTCAGGACCGCGCCGGCGTTCACGGTGAGCAGTCGAGAGCGGAGGATCCAGCCGACGATAAAACCGAACGGCACCACCAGCAGGACAATGCCGAGGCTGAGCCCGTCGCTCAGGTACGTCTGTTGCTGGCTGCGCAGCAGCGCCGGTTCGGACCACAGTTCCGGTTCCAGCAGCATCTGGAAATTGCTCGCCACTCGGACTAACACCGTGGCGCTCTCCCCCGCCGCCAACGACACCGGGAACGCCGGCTGACGCGCCGCTGGCTGGGGCCATTCGGCCAGGGGATAGGCGCCGCCGCCGTGGGCCTCATGCCCCGGTTGGTAGACGCGAATGTCTTCCAGGCGCGGTGCCCCGACCACCAACAGGCGCGAACACACCGCAGCGCTTGAGTTAGTCAGTTGTAATTTCAACCAGAATGCCGAGCGGCTGTAACCCTGCGTCGGCCAGCTTGGGGTTGCGGCGTGAAATTGCGTATCAGGGAGTTGAGCTACGTGTTCCAGGCTCAGGCGTGCCTGGGTGTCCTCGAAAATCTGCGCCACGGGCATCAGGTTCAGATGGTCGGCGCGGCAGATATCCACAGGCGCCGCATGCGTCAGGCCTGTGGATAGCAACGTTATCGTCAGCAGTAGAAACTGTAGGAGCCGCATCAGGCGCGCCCGGCCGACTCGGTTTCAACGAGGCCCAGGGTCTGCTGGCGAAACTGGCTGGGCGTCATGCCGATTCGCTGGCGGAAGGCAGTGGTGAAATTGCAGGCGTTGCGAAAACCCACCAGTTCGGCGACGTCCTGCACGCTCATGGCGCTTTCGCAGAGCAGATCCTGGCCGCGTCGCAATCGCGCATCGCGAATGTAGGCGAACACGGTCATTCCCAGGTGTTCGCGAAAAATCGCGGTGAGGCGTTTTTCATGGGTGCCGACCTTTTGCGCGAGGCTGGCCAGGGGCGGCATGTCGTCCAGCTGGTTTTCAATCAGGCGCATCGCCGCGCGCAGGACGATTTCATCGCCTTGCGGCTCCGGGTCGGCCTGGCTTTCATGAACGGTCGGTGGCGCGCGCCAGGTCAATTGCAGGTGAATCTTGATGCGTGCGAGCACTTCTTCCGGGGCGCAGGATTTGGGGATGTAGTCCACCGCGCCAACGGTCAGCCCTTCCAAGCGCTCCAACGATGTATTGGCAGAAGAGAGAAACAGGATCGGGACATGCCGGGTGGCCGGAGCTTCGCGTAACAGCCGGCACAGGCTGAAGCCGTCCATTTGCGGCATGTGCACATCCAGGACGATCAGGTCCGGGCGCAGGGCGAGTGCCCGTTGATAGCCCTGGTAGGCGTCGCTGGCCAGGGAAATGCGCCAGGGCTGGGTCTTCAACAGGATGAGCGTGGCGCGGATGTCCTCGGGGACATCGTCGATCAGCAGAATATGCGGCAGCGACTCGGACGCCGCCGCTGCCTGCCTTTCATGTCGTCCGTTGTCCATTCGCCAGGTCTCTTGTTGTGTTTAGCCAGGTCACTGTCGCGAAATTGCCAGGCGAGGAAACACGTATCGGGCCGGCAACAAGTCGATATAACGGCAGGTAAGGCGAGAACTGAAGCTATCAAATTTTTAATGGGCGATAAACGGTCGTCCCCGTTCGGGGCGGGACATTGTTGGCGGGGGATGAGGAGTATTAAACAAGAGGTGACGGCGTCTGGACGTCAGCCAAGGCGAGAGGGACCGAGCGGATCACTCGACCGTGGCGAGGGAGCTTGCCCCCTCGCCACAACGGAGATGTACTCGACTAACTGTGCCGAACCGCCACGGGTTAGCGGAGTTCCTAATGAGCAGCAGCCAATTAGAACTGGTAGCCAATCTGAGCCAGTAACTGCGGATTTTCCTGACGCGTGTCGCTCTGCGCTTCACCGCCGGAGTGACGCCACGCGACCGTTGCGTCGAACGAAACCTGGCCGTATTGAGCGCGCAAACCCACACCGCCGCCGGAGAGGCTGCGGGTGTTTTCCTCGTCGGCCCATTCGTTGTGGTTGATGCGCACTTTGCCGGCGTCCCAGAACAGGTAAGGCGTCAGCTTGTCGATCGGGTAGCGAAGTTCGATCTGCGTCAGCATGCCTTCGTCGCCTGACGCTTCGCTCTGTGGATAAGCTCGCACGCCATCGATGCCGCCGAGGCTGAAATCTTCGGACGAGTCGAGGTTGTCCTGGCTCCATTGGCCGAGGAAACGGGCGAACAACGTGAAGTTGGCAGGCAGCGCTTGCAGGCGGGCGAGGTCGACGTTGACTTTGCTGAACTGGCCTTCGGTCTGGGCCGTCTGACGGTCGCCTTCGCGCAGGGCCGAATCGAGTTTCAGGTCACCGTAGGTCAGCGTCGCGCCGCCGTAGGTGATGCCGCCGCCGAGCAAGGTGTCCCTGACGTCGAACTGCAAACTGATGGGCAGCGAGTTGCTGCTTTTCTCAAAGCTCAGGCCCAGCACTTCGTATTTGTCCTCGAGCTCTTTGTGCTGGTACTGCCCGGCCAGCATGAGGTTCGCCTGGTTGCTGCGAATGAGCGGATAACTCAAGCCGATGCTGCTGACCTCGGCGGTACCGGTGGCCCCCAGGTCGGCGAATTCCTCGCCCAGGTCATAAGCGCTCTGGGCATAACCGACGTTGCCACGCAGGCCGGACGTGCCCAGCGGCATCGAGTAGCCGAGGCTGCCGAAATACAGTTCTTCATCGGTGGCCATCACGGCAGCGCTGAGCTTGTCGCCAAGCATCATCGGGCTGTTCCAGTCACCTTGCACCGTCAGGCGGTTGCGCCCCGAGTAACGGTTGCCGTGGTTGTCCAGCGTGGCCTTGCCTTCGAAGGCCTTGGTTTTGCTCACCTGGGCGTTGAGGTCGCCCGTACCGAGTTCGTCACCCGGGCGGATGACCGGACGAACCGCCACGCCGGGCAGGTCGGAGAGCACCAGGATGCTGCGCTCCAGGCGATCCCGCTCGATCACCTCGCCCGGCTTCAAGTCGTCCAGGAACGGCTGCGCCTGTGCGGCCAGTTTCGCATCGTCGTTGACGGCGGTGACTTTGCCATAACGCCCTTCGATCACCGCGATGGTCAGCTCGCCTTTGGCCATGCGCTGGGCCGGCAGGTAGGCACGCGCAAACGGGTAGCCGTGCTCACGGTAGTAAAGCGTGACCTGCCGGGCGACTTCCCGCAGCTCGTCGAGGTCGTGGGCCTTACCGATGGCCGGCGCGACGACACGTTGCAGGCTGGCCTCGTCGATATGGGTGTTGTCGGTGAAATGGACGGCGTTGAGTTGGACCTTGGCGCCGCCGACTTTTTCCTGCGCCGGTTGCGGTGCTTCTACATCCAGGCGAATGCTTTGCGGCAGTTCCTGCTGGGGAACCGGCAGCTCCTGCAGGATACGGCCGGCATCGGGGATCGGGCGCGCAGGCAGGGTCGCCGCCCAGGCCGGGGAAGTGGACAACAACGCCAGACCAGCGGCGCAGGACATCAATTTGTTATGCATTGAATATGTCTCGAAGAATGCGGGTTGCCTGAGCCCGTGACCGCGTCCGGGGACGCGGCCAAGGGGCTCGTTCAAAGGGAAAAGTGGGGATCAGGGACGCATGGCCAGACCTGGACCTGGCAAGCGCACGCCGCCGCGCACGACGAACACGGTCTGCGGCGGGTAAGCCGCACAGGCGCCTCCACCCGATACGCCGCCATCGGCGCAGACGTTACCGGCCAGTTCCCGCTCGCTGTCGGCATCCTGGGCCTGGGCAGCCGCATCGCCGTCGCCATTGCCTGGGCCGTTGGCACGCGTGCCGCCCTGGTCCACCAGCAACAAGCCGCCGTCCTCGACCCCGACGCCGGACCAGTCAGTCGGTTTCGGCTGGGCTGGATTGAGCTCCGGAGCGTGGGGCGAAGTCACTTGCGCACCGACCCGTGTGGCATCGGCGACGCTTTGCTGGATGGCTTCAATGTCGAACGACTGGGTCACGGTGACGTTGGCGTTGGCTGGGTCGCTGACGATCAGGTAACCGAGGTCGGCCAGCCCACCGATGTTGATCTGGTGCGTGCCCACCTCCGGACTCCCGATCGAATACACCGGCCGGCCGAGCATCTGCTTGGTGTCGCCGTTCCACAGGCCGTTGGCGTCGAAACCGGCTACACCGCCGCCATTGAACGTGGTCTGGCCGTCGAACGGCTTGGTCTGGGTGGTCGCACCGTTGGTGGATACCACCAGCGTAGGTTGCTCGCGATACACGGCATGAACGCCGTTGCCCAGCGCCCGAGCAAAATTGCTCTGCTGCTCGTCGCTGTTGTAGCGGAAGTTGCCGCTGCCGCTACCCACCACATTCACCACGCCGGTGCTGCCGGCAAGGCTGCCGGTGTAGATCACCGCACGACCACCCGCGCCGGTGGACACCGTCACGCCCGCATTGGCTTTCACGTCACCGCCCGTGGCCACGCCCGCCGAAGCGGATTGACCGGCGTTGAGCACGACTGCATCGGAAGCGCCGCTGGTGGTGCTGACGTTTTCGGCCAGGGTGATGTTTCCGGTGGTCGTCACCACCTGGACTTTGCCGGTGTTGCCGATGCCGACGATCTGATCCAGCTGGGTGCCGTCCAGTGCCGTCTCGGTCAGCCTGCCGACGGTGACGTCGCTGCGGTTGACGAAGCTGACGTCATTCGCCCGGCTGGCGATGTCGCCGACCCAGTTGCTGGCGTTGCGCAGGTCAAAATTGCCGCCCTTGAGCGCCAGGCCATCGGCGGTGATGTTGCCCTTTGCGTTCTGGGTGGTCTTGCCATCGACATTCAGGAACACGTTGCCACTGGTGGCCAGCGCTTCGTTGATTGCCAGGTTGCCTTGGGTGCCGATGCTCACGTCGCCGGTGTTGTTCACGCCGGTGATGGTGGTCTGCGTGCCGTCGACATGGGTCGCGGTCAGCGAACCGACCTTGAGGTCCCCGCTGTTGTTGAACTGGACCTTGCCCGCGTCGCTGGCGATATCGCCGATGACGTTGCCGGTGTTGCCCAGCGCATAGTTGCCGCCCAGCAGCACCAGGCCGCTGGCATCGAGCTTGGCCCCGGCGTCGCCAGCCTGGGTGGTTTTACCCGCCACCTCCAGGGTGATGATGTCGTCGGCGCGGGTTTGCCCCTGGCCGACGTCATCCCGTGGGCCATTTTCGATGGTGATGCCTTTTACCAGCGTCAGGTCGTGGTCGGTTTTCAGGGTGACCGCTTCGTCGGAGGTAATGCCCACGGTACCGTCCACGACGCCGACCGTCAGGTTGCCATTGCCGGCGAATTTCAGGCTGCCTACATCAGCGGCGATGACGCTCACGTCATGCCCTTTGCCCAGGTCGAAATCGCCTTCGCCGCGCAGGGCCAACTCGTCTGCGGTAATGGTCGCGCCCGTTGCCTGTGTCGCACCTTTGCCCGCGTCGACGCTGAGGGTCAGGCCCTTGCCGGTCGTGCCGTCTTCGTCGGTGCCTTCGGGATCCTTGAGGGTCAGGTCGCCCAGCAAGTTGAGCACGCCGTTGGCGACCAAGGCCAGATCGTCCTTGAGCGTCGCGCCTTCATCGTCGACGGTGATGTTGCGGGTCTTGTCGTTGCCGATGACGACCTTGTCGAAGCCATCCTGGATATTCGCCAGGTCAGCGTCAGACAGTACCAACGGATCGTTAGGCCCAGTCACCTCCGGGTCGTCGCTGCCCCCCACATGGATATCCAGGCCTGGGGTCTTCTGCTGCAAGGTGAGACTGCCGCCACCGGCAACATTCGCGGCGAGGTCGATTTCATCGGCGCTCAGGCTGGTATTGCCTTGGGTGAGCAACGCCTGGCCGACCGTGAGCGTGTCGGCGACAAGGTTCAGGTCACCGGTCTGGGTCATGCCGGCTACAGGCACGCCTTGCGGGTTGGCCGGGGTCTGGCTGTCGGGAATGGTCACCACGCCGACAGTCAGGTCATCGACGTCGGCAAAGCTGACCGTGCCGGTGTCGCTGGCGATGGTGTTGACGTCGTTGGCGGCGTTGTCCAGGTCATGAGTCGCGCCGTCGCCCAGCAGCACCAGGCCATCGGCGACAATGGCGCCGCCAGCGGTCTGGTCGATCTTGCCGCCCTTGCTTTGCAACGCCAGGACCGGGGCCGGCTTGCCGTCATCGTCGCCGGTGCCGGGTGCGTCCGCCACGGTCAACTGGTCATTGATGTGGATATTGCCGGTACCGGCATCGAGGATAAGGTTGTCGTTGATGCGGGTCGCTTCGATGATGCTGATGTCGCCGGTCATGTCCGCGCCACCGATCTTCACGGAGGTGAACCCGTCGCCCAGGGCGCTGATGTCGGTGCCAGTCAGTTCCAACGAACCGGGGGCATCGCCGGTGCTGCCGCCCACGGCAATGTTTTTGCTCGGGGTGTTGGTTTCAAGGGCAATCGAGCCATTGCCGGTCACGCTGCCGACGCCGCCGTTGAAGTTGATATCGTCGGCCTTGATGGCCAGGTTGTTATCGGTGCTGTTGAGGCTGCCGTTGAAGGTGATGGAACTGCCTTGCAGGCCCTTGCTGCCCGAGGTGTTGGTCTTGATGTTATCGACGTACAACGAACCGCCGACCCGCTTGCCCGCGGTCTCGTCGAAACTCCCCGAGACGAAGACGAATTTGTAAGTGCCGGCCTTGTCAGCCGTGGCCGTATGGCTTTTCCAATCCACCGTGCCGATACCGGTCCCCGTTTCGTTCAGGATGATCTGGTACTCGCCGGTGTTGACGTTCAGCAGATAGCCGAAGACATCGTAGGTATCGCCGCCGGCAACCGGTTTGTAATCGAAACTGACCGCCTCCCCTGCCGCCAGGGAAACCGTGCCTTCGCTGACTACCGAAGGACCACGCATGATGCAGCCGGCGGGGGCGTTATTGCAGTTGGAATCGTTCTCGGTACCCAACAGCAGCGCAGCGCCGCCGTCCTTGCCCTGGCCAGCCGCGGCGACCGGAGTGAGGGGCTTGTAGTCCATGTCGCCCTGGTCGCCAGGCGAAACGCTCGGTGTACCGCCGCCTGTGGGCGAGGTTGTCGGCAACGTCGGATCATCAGGCGACACCACGCCATCGACCACGGTGACGCCGGTGAAGAACTGGTCGATGGAGGTCTTCCACCCGACCAGGCCGTTTTCGAAGTCGGCGTTCAGGAACTGCGAGGTGCCCATCTCAACGGCACCGTTGTAGACCTGCACGCCGCTGGTGAAGACTTTTGCACCGTTGATAAAGGTTTTGCCAGCGCCAGTGGTGCTCGCGTACAGGGCGCCCAGCGCGCTGTTGCCGCCAACCATGTCACTGAAGATGATCGAGCCCGAACCGGCGTCGACACGCAGTTGGCGGTTGTTGGCTACTGCATCGGAATCCACCACGCCGGCAAACACGATGTTGCCGCCGTTGCTCTTCAGGCTGACGTCGGTGTTGAGCGCCATCTTGCCGTTGAAGATCAACGCCAGGCTGTTGCCGTTGCCCGCGCCACTG
Source organism: Pseudomonas frederiksbergensis (assembly GCF_035751725.1). Taxonomy (GTDB): domain Bacteria; phylum Pseudomonadota; class Gammaproteobacteria; order Pseudomonadales; family Pseudomonadaceae; genus Aquipseudomonas; species Aquipseudomonas frederiksbergensis_A. Next base: position 4,866,666 of record NZ_CP142104.1, read on the forward strand.
GCGTCGATGTCACCGTTGAGGAAAATATTGCCAAAGACGTAGCGACCGGTTCCGACGTCGTTGTGCCCGGACTGCAAGGTCAGCGTCCGCTCGCCGCTGATGCTCGTCGGGGTGTAGTCGCCGTTCCAGTGGATGGTGTTGTCGGCCTTGATCGCGACATCGGTGCCGCCGGCCAGGGCCGTGTTGATCGCGTTGAAGCCGACCGTGGCGTCTGTCCCGTTGGTGCCACCGGTCAACCCGCCGTCACCCGCCGCCACCGTGACGCTGTCCGGATCGAGCAACCACAAGCCGCCCTTGCCGTTTTTAGCCGAGGCATCGGCGGCTTTGCTCACCGCCAGCTTCGCGCCGCTGGTCTCGACCTTGCCGCCGTCGCCGCCCTTGGCGCCGCCGGTGGCTTTCAGGGTGCCGTCCACGCGCGTCACGCTGCCCGGTTTCTTGACATCGGACCAGGCCACCACGGTGCCGCCCTTGCCGTTATCGGTCGCCGATGCATCGAGCACCGCACCGGCGGCGATGGTGGTCTGGCTGGCTTGCTTGATCGAGGCATCCTTGCCTTGCCAGCTACCGCCCACATAAATCTCGCCGCCACCCTTGGCGCCGGTGGCGTTGAGCTCAGCGCCGCCCTTGATGGCCACGCGCTCGCCGGTCACGACGATCTTGCCGCCCTTGGCGGTGTCGGAAGACACGTCGATGCGTCCGGCGACATGCACATCGCCCTGGTCGCCCATCAACGTGACCAGGCCGTTCTCACCGATATCCAGCGAACGGGCTTCGATCAAGCCGGTGTTGTTGATGACCGTACTGGCCAGGGTTTCCGCCGCACGAGCGGTCAGCAGGATCTTGCCGGCATCGGCACGAATGGCACCGCCGTTTTCGATCAGCGCTTGCAACGCGCCTTCCTTGACTTCCAACTGCACCGGCCCGCCCAGGTCGAGCGTCACGACACGGCCGGCGCCCAGCAGCACATTGCCCTTGTGCGCGGTGATGGTGCCTTCGTTGACGATTTTTGCCGCGATCAGGGCAATGGTGCCGCCTTGCGCGGCATTGATGTTGCCCTGGTTGACCACCGATGCGGCGCTGTCGCCGCTGAAACGGTAGTTGCCGGCAAGAAAGTCTTCCGTGGACAAGTTGAGCGTAGAGGCCACCAGCCCCCCGACATCAACCTGCGCGCCGGGCGTGAACAGCACGCCGTTGGGGTTGACCAGGAAGACCTGGCCGTTGGCTTTCAGCGCGCCCTGGATCACCGACACGTCCGAGCCTAATACGCGATTCAAGGCGACGGATTTCGCGCCAGGCTGGACGAACTCGACGGTGTTGCCCTTGCCGATGGAAAAGCTCTGCCAGTCAATCGCGAGCTTGTCGCTGCCCTGATGAATGGCCATGCCCGCGCCACTCTGCTGGATGCTGCCGCTACCCGCCACGATGTTGCCGCCGGACGGCAACGGCCCCGCCGCAGCAACCGAGGCGAAGACACCGCCGCCCACGCCAATGACGAGGCTGAGCGTGGTACGGCTTTTATCCTTGCCATGGCTCTTGACCAACTCGGATGCCACCTGCCACGCGCCCATCACGGCATTCCAGACGACTCGGTAAGCTCTATTCATTTCTGTTCACTCATCCTTAATACGGCGGGTCGCGCCATGACGACCAGGCGGTTCGCTGTCGACAAATCAAATGGAAAAACGCATCCGGGCGGATTGCGGCTCGCAACATCCCACAGTGCTCCGCGCCATCATGTCTGCCGCGCGGGCGCCGCTCCTTTGCTGGAGCGCCCAGGGCTTTTGATTGAGGGGATGGGATGAAGATTTTTTTACGAAGGATGGGGTGTTGGTCGCCTCGTCTTGGGCGATCTATGCTGAGTCGGTCGAATTTCCACAGGCCGGCCGTGATGATCCAATGCAAACGCGCCTATGAAAAAGCCAACGCCGAGGATGGCGTGCGGGTGCTGGTCGACCGGCTGTGGCCGCGTAATCGTCCCAAGGATGCCTTGGCGATAGCCGAGTGGCTGCCGCAGGTGGCGCCTTCCCATGAACTGCGCAAGACGTTCAAGGCGGGGGCGGTTTCGTTCGCCGAGTTCAGCGCAGCCTATCGGCGTGAGCTGGCGGCGCGACCGGAGCATTGGTGGAAGTTGGTGGACGTGGCGCGGGGCGGGACGCTTACCCTGGTGTATGCGGCCAGGTCGACGGTCGAGAACAATGCGGTGGTTCTGGCGCAGTGGTTGGAGGATGAGGTGGAGAAGCGCGCGGAGGGGAGCTCGCCGGTGTGTTATCTGGATGAGTTTCCGGAGCGCTGAGATGGGCTTTGCTTTGCCCCGTGGCGAGGGAGCAGGCTCCCTCGCCACGGGTTATTGATTTGCCTAAGATCGGCGCGGAGAAAACACGAGGAAGACCACCGTAATGCAATCGCAATTCGATCCGTTGGTCCACATCGACTGGAAAACCCCGGGCAGCGACTTGCTCGGGCTGTTGCGGCATTACTATCCCGGCGTCGGTGTGTTTGCCGGCCCAGGGTTCGAGGCGCTGCTGGATGAGCTGTCCAACGAAATGCCTGAGGTCTGCTTCGACGCGCTGGCGCCGGTGTTGGCGCGCCAGGGTTATGACTTGTGGAACCTGGACGCCGGCGGCGATGATTATCGGCCGGTGGTCTTTCCCTCCGATCAGCGCGAGGCGTTCGCCCGGCATTGGCAAAGCCCACGTGGCGAGCCGAGGTTCACGCCGATGTTGATCGAGCCGCCGGAGCCCGCGGTGATCGAGCAAAAACCGGCCAAACCCAAGCGCAGCAAGCTGAACTGGTTGCAGGAAGTCCACGATTATCCCGGCCCCACTTACGTGCATGAATACAACTACCGCAACGGTTGGGCTGCAATCACCGAGCAGGACGAAGATCGCTGGCTGTGCTTTTTGATCGACTACAACCAGTGGCCGCCCGCCGAACAGGACATGCTCGAACAACGCACCGATGAGGCGGATGGCGCGGACCTGAGGCTAATCGACGCCAACGCCCAGCGCAGCCTGTGGAGACGCCAAGTCAAACACGGCGATTACAGCACGGATGATCGATTCAAATACGAGATTCGCCGGGGCGACGCCATCGAGGACTTCGGCCCTGCCGGGCTGGAGTGGCAGGCATTCGAAGAGCCCTGCGTCGTCGTGGACGAGGCAATGTTCGAGCGCCAGCGCATTTACGAACCCAAGCACCTGACGCGGATCTGGCGGATCACGGCGGACAGCAGCGAGGTGGTTTTCGAGGACTCGGATGAGCTGACCCTCCTGTCGGTCGGCGGTCGCCGATTGTTGTTCATGCAGCACAACGGCAAGCGCTGCTGGATCTGGAACCAGGACACGCAACAGGCCATCGCCGCCAAGCCGATACCCGCCGAGGCTTATAAGCTACGGGCATCCACCGCTTACTTGGGCGGTGACGAGATTTTGCTGTTCAGCGAAAGCGCGCGGCCGAACATCGAGCACTCGGGTTATCAGGAGACGGTACTGTTGGCGTGGCGCTTCGATTTCATCACCGGCGCCAAATCGAAGGCGATACTGGACGGCTTCGGCAGCGAACTGCGCCAGGACACGCGCCTGCTGGTCACCCAACCCAAGCAGGTGATTACGCTGCGCACGTTCCATGGGCAGCTTCATGTGTCCCGTGGGCAGGGTGATTGGTGGGTGTGGAGCTACCGCGCCAACACCTTTGGCACGCACACGCTGGCGTGGTTCTGGAATCAACGCAGCAATGAAGTGGTGAAGCTGTCCACCAAGGATATCCCGCGCATCAAGCCGGAGATTCGTTATGTGCCGGCGCTGGATCGGTACCTCGCGTTCGAGGCGGATTTTGTGGCGCGGTTGCCGGAATTCGCGCAGATACTTGAGGCCAAGGGTTGTGAGGTTCTGGCTTTCGAGTAAAGAAACTTGCAGCGCCTGCGACTTCCGTGGCAAGGGAGCTTGCTCCCGCTCGACTACGCAGCAGTCTCAAAACCTGCCACCCGTATTTTCCAGCCTCACCGCCGGGGGGCTGCTACGCAACCCAGCGGGAGCAAGCTCCCTCGCCACGGGTTGTCTTAAACCTGCAGCACCCCACGAAAGCCACGCGCCGCGTAATACGACTGCACGCCATTGTGGTAGATAAACACCCGGCCATAACGGTAGTCGCCAAAAATCGCCCCATCGAGCGCGCGAAGTTCTGGAGGCGTCGCCAACCAACTGGACGTCTTGGCATCGAACTCACCGAGTGTCTGCAGGGCTCGGTATTGCTCTTCGCTCAACAGGCTGATGCCCATTTCCTCGGCCATCTCCATGGCACTGCCTTTGGGCTTGTTCTCCTTGCGCGCATCCAGCGCGGCGCGGTCGTAGCAGAGGCTTCGGCGGCCGGTCGGGCTCTCCTTGGCGCAATCGCAGAAAGTGACGGCGCCGCTTTTCGGATCCTGGCCGATCACGTCGGGTTCGCCGTCGGTGGCTTCCATGGCCTGGAGCGACTTAAGGGCATTGGGGCTGTTTTCGAGCCGGGTCTGGACGTCGATCCAAGACATGTTCGGATGGCGGTTGGGGTTCTGTTCGAAACGGGTTCTCAAGGTCTTGAGCAGGTTTTCTTGTTCTTGTTTTTTCATGTCATTGAATCCGTGGCAATCCACCAATTATTACCAAGGACCGGCGGCTGAAATTTTCCAGACTAGACATATGCCGCAAAGGTCCTTGCGTTGCTGGTCATGGCGCGCCTCACCAGAATAGCCCGCCTATTTGAAACGCAAGGATCGCAATGCGCTTGATAAGGAGTGCGGAAAAAGGGGCCGAGCAGACCGAGGCACTCGATCAGGCTGCCCGAATGGTCGATGACGCACTGATGCGCGGTCAGACCATCAACGGGATGGATCAGTTTGGAACGTTGTCGGAGATTACCCACCACGACGACATTGTCGAGGCGGTCAGGAACGGCGACTTCTTACTGGTGAAGCCGGGGCTCGTCAGTTCAGGCGGCGGTTTCCTGCCTCGACCGACGGCTGAGCCTAAACCGATCTTCAGGGCTCCGGAACAATGGCCGTTGCCCAAGTCCCGCGATGACCTGGTATTCGCAAAATCCTGCACTGCTGAAAACTGGCGCAGTACAGACGCCGGCACAACCCGTGAACCCGCCTCGAATTTCGGCCGGATCATGTTGGCGGGCGCCATGCTCATGCCTTCGGCAAGTACCGCAATCGCCTCGGCGCTTGGCGCCGACCTCGCGCTGGGCCGCATCGCCGGCGGCGGGATCATGCAACAGCGCCTCACCTGGGCGGTACGCGGCGCGGGCGGCCCAGCCAGCGTCTTCGTCCTTGGCATGCTGCCCAGTAAAATGGCCGACGGCACCCTTTACACCGACGACCAGCTACGCCGCCTGAGCCACGCAACCACCCGTGTCCGCTTCCAATTCCGCCGCGACGCCGACGGCGTGCTCCAGGTGTACGGGATTCACAGCGGTCCCTCGGGCGACGACTCGGTACGCACCGTGCAGGTGACCTGGAACGCCGACCAGACTGCGATGGAGGCGACGCTCAACGGCATCACCCTCATTTGGACGCCGCAGCAAACCCCACTTGGTTCGCTTCCACCGCTGACCTACCCCGACGACATCGGCAAACAGCTGGGTACGATCCTCGTCCATCCGATCGCGGAGGACGTCGACAGTCAGATTGATGGGCTGCCGGGAGAAGATGTTACGGCGGATGACGGTATCTTGGTGTTTCCGGCGGATACGGGGCTGGATGCGCTTTATGTGGTGTTTGCTCGGCCTGCTAAAGGAGACCATAAATACTATCCGCCTCCTAAAGGGCTTATTGCATTTCCTGATGCAAAAATTGCCACTCGCAAAACGCCGGTAAAAGGCGGAGGAGGTCTACGTAAGCGATGGAAAACAAGGGACGGGACTATCTACGAATGGGAATGCCAGCATGGGAAAGTCGAAAAATACAATAAACGTGGAAAACACCTAGGGGAATTTGACTCCGAAACCGGTGAACAAACCAAAGATGCAGACAATACACGTGAGGTAGAACCTTGAAATACATTGTTGAAGCTTTTGACAGATCTAGCGACTTCTTAGTTTTTGAGATTGATCTTCCCGAAAACTGCGATGCGCAACTGAAACAAATCATGGGATGGTCCACCCCCCAACGCGGCGACGAAGGTTATAACCTGAGCCCCAGCCAAGCCGCAGCTATTGAAGCATTGGCCGGAAAGCGTTTTTACGATGACGATCATATATTTCAGCTCACCTGCAACATAGATTAAGGAGCGGCACGCAGAATGTATTTGGAGATCACCGGTTATTTTTTTGAGGGCCACAAAGACGACTTTATTCAATTTGAGCTCAACGTAGCCCCTGAGTTTGAATCAGCAATCATGAAAATTCTGGGCTGGAGAAGCTTGGCTGACGAGGTCGTTGGTGAGTTGCCATTAAGCGTTACGCAGGTTCGACAGATAGAAGTAGTAATGCAGCAACCGCTACCTGAAAATCTCGATTTATTCATCGGCGTACGGGGATGACAGAAAACAGCGGAGACGACTAATTGTACCTGTGCATCAGCGGATTTTTACGTGGTGTGAATGTAGATGATTCGCTTAAATTCGATCTTGATTTAAAGGAGTCCTACAACAGCCGAATCTTGCAGCTACTAGGCCACCGCAGCCTTAACGCAATGGCTGAAGGGGAATGGCTGCTGACGAAAGAGCAGGTAATCGAGATATCGAAAATCATCGGGGAATCTCTTCCGACAGATTTGGATCTGTTTATTGGCGTCCTGGCGTAGCTGACGACGGAATCGGGACGGAGAAAGAAATGGAACACGAGATGCTGGCACAACATGGCATGTCATATATCGTCGAGGAAATTCGTCGACGAGCTTCATGCACGAAAATGCAATGACAGCAGCGCAGTTCGATCACATTCGAACACGCGCACAGCCTGAAAGGAGCGAGACCTACGGGGACACTTTCGGCGCTTGGGGTTCAACGCCAAAAACGATCCAGTCGAAACTCGAGGCCACGGCCCCCTATGTCGAGGTGCCACAAAACCATGCGGTGTGTTGCATTCAGTTTTGGAGCTATGAACCACCCTGCAACAACATCGCCAATGGGACGGTTGACCCCTTTTCTCTTTATCTAAGCCTCAAGGATGACCACGATGAACGCATACAAATGTGTCTGGATGAAATGATGGAGAAAGTGAATTGGTAGTGGGCGTTGACCGGTTTCGAGAGTATTTCAAAGACTTCCAAGACAGCTACGTTTTGATCGGCGGGGTAGCCGCCTCGATTACCATGGAGGAGCTGGGTGAGGCATTTCGGTTGACCAAGGATCTGGACATCGTACTGGTCGTCGAAGCCCTTGATCGTCAATTCGTCGGGCAGTTCTGGAAGTTCATCAAGGACGGCGGCTATACCATTCGCCAGAATGGGGACAGCGATGGGGACTCCCCTGTTTTAAACAACAGACTTTTTTCCAGCAGATGGTATTTTCAGGCATGACGACTTATAAAAGTCGTCATACCACACAACACATCACCGCCTGGAACCAACTCACGCCCACCGCGGAAATTGTTGGCTACAGTGACTGGACCCATTGGCGCCAGAACTCATGCGGAGGCCGACATGAAGAACTTCACCATCGAACGCATCGACCACATCGTCCTGCGCGTAACAGACCTCGAGCGCAGCCTCGCCTTCTACACGTCGGTGTTCGGTTGCGAGCTCAGGAAACGTCGGGACGATCTGGGACTGCTCCACCTCGGAGCCGGTGAATCGATGATCGATCTGGTGGCTGTCGACGGCCCGCTTGGCCGCGAGGGAGGCGCGGCAGCCGGCGAACAGGGCCATAACGTCGACCACTTCTGCCTGCGCATCGAGCCATTCGACGAGCAGGCCCTGCTCGCTCATCTGGCCGCAGCCGGCCTGGACGTCGAGAAAGCGCAGATGCGTTATGGCGCGGAAGGGAAAGGCTTTTCGATCTACTGCACCGATCCGGATGGCAACCAGATCGAATTGAAGGGGCCGGCGCTGGAGCCTTGAGCTCCAGCCAGCCTGATGCGGTCAGGCCAAGAGGTGCCTGGAGATGACTTTGGAGATTTCGACGATGCCGGTCTTGCCGGTGAACTCGAACTTCACCTTGCCCAGGAAGGAGAAGTAGATCTCCAGTTCAGAATCCAGGTCGAAGGTGCCGGAGGTTTCCACCGAGTACGCGACGATATTTTTGTAGGGCAGCGAGGTGAAATCCTTTTTGCTGCCGGTGATGCCTTGCACGTTCACGGCGATGATGCGTTTGTTGGTGAAGACCACGCCATCGCGCATGGACTTGTAGGCATCGATGACGTGTTCGCCGTCCAGCAGCAGGGCCGTGACGCGTTCGGCGTATTCGTCGTTTTGCTTGAGCTTGAAGAAGCCTTTGTTGTTGAAATCGATCATTGCTGAATCCTGTGGGATGAAAAATCGCCTATCGCGCGTGGAGCTCGGTTAAATCCTTTTCGCACGCCGTCGGCCCCAGATAATGCCCGCCGCAGCCGCGGTGATCATCACTGCGATGTTTCCAAACAGCCAGATTGCGAAATTGCGGCTCTGGTCCGCTTCGCTTTCGTACAGCGGACCAAAATATGTTCCGATCAGTATGAAAATCAAATTAAAAGCACCCACGGCCGAGGCGACGAGCAGCAAAACGAACAAGACTCCCTTGATGGCCTTCATATGATCTTCCAGAACCAGATGTCTTCGGGCCTAGCCTAGCAGTTGGCGAAAAGTCTTCATTTTGCCCGTCACCCAATCACGCGCGTTTTTTCTCCTAGACTTGCCATTGTTTGCAGTTCGCCGGGGCTGGGATGAGCCCGCACGATAAACATAATTCCAAGAGAATCACCATGCTCAAACCTTTACGGAACGCGCTCGCCTTTACGCTGGCTTTCACCACGTTGGGCACCGCTGCGGCGGACCCCATCGTCATAAAATTCTCCCATGTGGTAGCCGAGCAGACGCCGAAGGGTCAAGGCGCGCTGATGTTCAAGAAACTGGCGGAAGAACGCTTGCCGGGCAAGGTCAAGGTGGAGGTATATCCCAATTCCACGCTGTTTGGGGATGACAAGGAGATGGAGGGATTGCTGCTGGGGGACGTGCAGATCATTGCCCGGTCCCTGGCGAAATTCGAGCAATACACCCGCAAAGTGCAATTGTTCGACTTGCCGTTCCTGTTCGATGACATCGCCGCGGTAGAGCGTTTCCAGCAAAGTCCCCAAGGCCAGCAACTGCTCAAGTCCATGGAGAGCAAGAACATCACCGGCCTGGCCTATTGGCACAACGGCATGAAACAGCTCTCGGCGAACAAACCGCTGCGCATGCCCAACGATGCGCGGCGCCTGGTGTTTCGCGTGCAGACTTCCGCCGTGCTGGAGGAACAGTTCAAGGCCGTGGGCGCCACAGGACAACCGATGATTTTCTCAGTGGTGTACCAGGCCTTGCGCGCGGGTGTAGTCAACGGTGCGGAGAACACTTACTCCAATTTCTATAACCAGAAACTGCATGAAGTGCAGAAGTACGTCACCGAGACGGACCACGGCATCCTCGACTACATGCTTATCACCACGTCCGACTTCTGGAACGGCCTGCCACCGGATATCCGCGCGGAACTCGACAAAATCGTGGTCGAGGCAACTGCCCACGCCAACAAAGAGGCGCAACGGCTGAACCAGCACGATAAGGAAATGGTCCTGGCCGCCAAGACCACCGAAATCATTGCGCTCACAGCAGACGAGCGCAACGCATGGCGTGACCAGATGAAACCGGTGTGGGCGAAGTTTGAAAAGGACATCGGCCCGGACCTGATCAAAGCCGCCGAAGCGTCCAACAAGACGCAGTAAAGCCCTGCACTTGATGTCACAATGCCCCGGCAAGCTATTTTCTGCCTAGACTTGCAACTGTCTCACCGTGCGTTGTGTTTTGAATGAGCCCGCACGGGTAAAACTAAAAATAAAAGGAAACCCCAATGTTCAAACCTATGTGGAAAGCACTCGTCTGCACGCTGGCCCTCAGCGCGCTGAGCACGGCCATGGCAGCCGATCCGGTGGTCATCAAATTCTCGCATGTCGTGGCTGAACAAACGCCGAAGGGCCAGGGCGCGCTACTCTTCAAGAAGTTGGTGGAAGAACGTCTGCCAGGCAAGGTCAAAGTCGAGGTGTACCCCAACTCCTCGCTGTTCGGCGATGGCAAGGAAATGGAAGCCCTGCTGTTGGGCGACGTGCAGATGATCGCGCCGTCCCTGGCCAAGTTCGAGCAATACACCAAGACGGTGCAACTGTTTGACCTGCCGTTCCTGTTCGACGACATCTCCGCCGTGGACCGCTTCCAACTGAGCCCCGAGGGCCAGAAGCTGCTCAAGTCCATGGAAAGCAAGAACATCACCGGCCTGGCTTATTGGCACAACGGCATGAAGCAATTGTCCGCCAACAAACCGCTGCGCGAACCCAAAGACGCCCGTGGCCTGAAGTTCCGCGTACAGGCATCGGCCGTGCTGGAAGAACAGTTCAAGGCCGTGAACGCCAACCCGCGCAAGATGAGCTTCGCCGAGGTGTACCAAGGCTTGCAGACCGGCGTGGTCAACGGTGCGGAAAACCCGTACTCGAACATCTACAGCCAGAAGATGCACGAAGTGCAGAAGTACATCACCGAGTCCAACCACGGCTTGCTCGACTACATGCTGATCACCAACACCAAGTTCTGGAACGGCCTGCCGCCGGACGTGCGTAGCGAACTGGACAAGATCCTGGTTGAAGTGACCGCGCACGTGAACAAAGAAGCCGCGCAACTGAACCAGAACGACAAGCAGCGCATTCTCGACGCCAAGACCACCGAAATCATCACCCTCACGCCTGAAGAGCGCAGCGAATGGCGCGACAAGATGAAGCCGGTGTGGAAGAAGTTCGAAGGTGACATCGGTGCCGACCTGATCAAGGCCGCCGAAGCCTCCAACAAGGCTCAGTAATGGGTTGGCCGGCGCTGCCGCCGAGGCAGCGCCGACCTGTCGTCCTCCCTGCAGGAGATGCCATCCATGAACGCCCTTCGGCGCACTTGGGAACATTTCGAGGAAGCTTTCATTGCCTTCCTTCTGGCCGCCATGACGTTGGTCACCTTCGTCTACGTGGTCCTCAACAACGTTTATGCCGTGTTCTATAGTCTCGGCGACAACTGGCCGGCCGCCAGCGAACCGATGTTCGCCATCGGCGACGGCATCATGGGCATGGCCCAGGCCATGACCTGGAGCAGCTCCCTGACCAAGGCGCTGTTCGGCTGGCTGATTTTCTTTGGCTTGTCCTATGGCGTGCGCACCGCCGGGCACATCGGTGTCGATGCGCTGGTGAAACTGGCGAGCAAACCGGTGCAGCGCTACATCGGCGTGATCGCCTGCCTGTGCTGCCTGGGTTACGCAGGTTTGCTGGCAGTGGCGAGTTTCGAGTGGATCAACACCTTGATGATTGCCGAGATCGGTGCCGAAGACCTCGGCCATTTCGGCATCATGCAATGGCATGTCGGGCTGATCGTACCGGTAGGATTCGCGCTGGTGTTCATCCGTTTCGCGGAAATTCTCGTACGCATCCTGATGAATCGTCAGACGGGCCTGGGCCTGGCCGATGAAGCGGCGGAAGCGATCAAATTGACCGAGATCGAGGAAGACAAGCCATGACCATTGCCTTCCTGTTCCTCGCGCTGTTCGTGCTGATGTTCATTGGCGTGCCGATCGCGATTTCCCTGGGCCTGGCCGGATCGCTGACGATCATTTTCTTCAGCCCCGACTCGGTGCGTTCCCTGGCGATCAAGCTGTTCGAAACCAGCGAGCACTACACCTTGCTGGCGATTCCGTTCTTCCTGCTGGCCGGTGCGTTCATGACCACCGGTGGGGTGGCACGACGGCTGATCGATTTTGCCAACGCCTGTGTCGGCCACATCCGTGGCGGCCTGGCGATCGCGGCGGTTTTGGCGTGCATGCTGTTTGCCGCCTTGTCCGGCTCCAGCCCCGCGACGGTGGCGGCGGTGGGCTCCATTGCCATCGCCGGCATGGTGCGTTCGGGTTATCCACAGGCGTTTGGCGCGGGCATCGTCTGCAACGCCGGCACCCTGGGCATCCTGATCCCGCCCTCGATCGTCATGGTGGTGTACGCCGCTGCGACCGAAACATCAGTCGGCAAGTTGTTCATGGCCGGTGTGATTCCGGGCCTGCTGCTGGGCACCGCCCTGATGGTGGCGATCTACATCGTCGCGGTGAAGAAAAACCTGCCGGCCATGCCCAGGGCAACCTTGCGGGAATGGCTGACGGCGGCACGCAAGGCCGTCTGGGGCTTGCTGCTCATGGTGATCATCCTCGGCGGGATCTACTCGGGGATGTTCACGCCCACCGAAGCGGCGGCAGTGGCGGCGGTCTACTCAGCGTTTATTGCACTGTTCGTCTACAAGGACCTGACGTTCCGCGAAACGCCCAAGGTGCTGTTGGAGTCGGCCAAGCTGAGCATCATGCTGATGTTCATCATCGCCAACGCCATGCTCTTCGCCCACGTGCTGACCACCGAGCAACTGCCACAGCAAATCACCGCGTGGGTGATCGAGGCCGGGCTGACGCCGGTGACTTTCCTGCTGGTGGTCAACATCGTGCTGCTGATTGCCGGTGCGTTCATGGAGCCGTCGGCGATCATCCTGATCCTGGCGCCGATCCTGTTCCCCATCGCCATGAAACTGGGCATCGACCCGATCCACCTGGGCATTATCATGGTGGTGAACCTGGAGATCGGCCTGATCACGCCGCCGGTGGGGCTGAACCTGTTTGTCACCTCGGCGGTGACCGGCATGTCCTTGCCCGCCACCATCCGCGCGGCCATGCCGTGGCTGATGGTCTTGCTGGCGTTCCTGGTGCTGATCACTTATGTGCCATGGATCTCGCTGGCATTGCCTAACTGGCTTGGGATGAGCTAAGTCTTATGGCGAGGGGGCTTGCTCCCTCGCCATAAGCGTGCTGCCTCCACAGCCCCCGGGCACATTGCGTTATGATCCCGCTTTCCTTTGAAAGCAGAGCTTTTCCCACGCATGTTGCCGTCCTCTTCCCACACCTCCACGCCCCTGCCCTCCGTCCTCGTCGGCCCGTTGTTGCGGCGGCTGGAACCCAAGCGGCTGGTGATGTGGCTGGTGGGTTCGCGGCCGTTGGCGCTGACGCTGCGGCTGGTCGGCGTGGCCGATCTGCCACTGGACGCCACGCGTTGCACGGTAGTCCCGGTGGGCCGTCACGCGTTTGTGCACTTGATCGACGTGCCACTCGATACCGCCTTGCCGCTGGACGCGGCGATTGACTACGACCTGCTGGTGGACGGAGCCGGCATCGCCGAATGGGCGCCGCATCTGGTGTATGGCGCTGCGCAGTGTCCGAGTTTCGTGGTGCATTCGCGCATTGACCAATTGGTCCACGGCTCCTGCCGCAAACCCCATTACCCGGCCAACGATGGACTGCTCTGCGTCGACCGGTTGTTGGCGCAGTCTCCCGAACAACGACCGGCGCTGCTGATGATGAGCGGCGACCAGGTGTATGCCGACGATGTGGCCGGGCCGATGCTGCGGGCGATCCATGCCTTGATCGAGCGCCTTGGGTTGTTTGAAGAGTGCCTCGAAGGCGCCGTGGTGGAAGACAGCGCCAAGCTCTATCAGCACCCGGCCAGCTACTATCACCGCGCCGACCTGCTGCCGGCATTGGAAAGCAACGAAACCCTGCGCGAGCGTTTTTTCGGCGGGGCGCGCAAGCCGATCTTCACCAGCAGCAGCGCCGACAATCACCTGGTGACCTTCTCCGAGGTCATGGCCATGTACTTGTTGGTGTGGTCGCCCGTGCCCTGGACGCTGATCGACCCGCAACCGCCGGAACTGACCGCCGAACGGCGCCAGCGCTACGATCTGGAACACCAACGCATCGAAGCCTTCAAGACCGGGCTGGGCGGCGTGGCACGGGTGTTTGCCCACCTGTCCTGCCTGATGATCTTCGACGATCACGACATCACGGACGACTGGAACCTGTCGGCCCAGTGGGAAGAAACGGCCTACGGCCATCCCTTCTCCAAACGTATTATCGGCAACGCGCTGATCGCCTACATGCTCTGCCAGGGCTGGGGCAACAATCCGGATGCGTTTGGCGAGGTCATCCAGCAAACCCTGGCCTTGAGCGACACCGCCCGGGACCGCTACATCGACAGCGCGCCCCAGGATGCGCTGATCGACCAATTACTCGGTTTCCAACGATGGCACTACGTGCTGCCGAGTACCCCGGCGCTGGTGGTGCTGGACACCCGTACGCGCCGCTGGCGCAGCGAAAACAGCCTCAAGCAGCCGTCGGGCCTGCTGGATTGGGAAGCCCTGAGCGAACTGCAACAGGAATTGCTCGACCACCCTTCGGCGATCATCGTCTCGCCGGCGCCGATCTTCGGCGTCAAGCTGATCGAGACCGTGCAGCGGGTGTTCAGCTGGTGCGGCTACCCGCTGCTGGTGGACGCGGAAAACTGGATGGCCCACCGTGGCGCGGCCCAGGTGATCTTGAATATTTTCCGACACTCGCGAACCCCGGGCAGCTACGTGGTGCTGTCGGGCGATGTGCATTATTCCTTCGTCTACGAGGTATTGATCCCACATCGCAAGGGCGGACCTTGCGTCTGGCAAATCACCAGCAGCGGCATCAAAAATGAGTTTCCGCCGGCGCTGCTGGAATGGTTCGACCGCCTCAACCGTTGGCTCTACTCGCCGCGCTCGCCGCTGAACTGGTTCACCAAGCGCCGCAGCATGCGCATCGTTCCCCATGTCCCGGAACACGCCGAGGCCGGGGAACGCTTGTGGAACTCGGCGGGCATCGGCCAGGTGTTTTTCAACGAACAGGGGCAACCCGTGCGAATCTATCAACACAATGCCGACGGCAAGCCACCCACACGGATGCTGGCGCCGAAATCCCCCACGAGCTGATCACTTGCTGGCCGAGGCCATCAACACGCCGAAGGAAAAGAACGTCGCGCCGGAGAGCTTGCCCACGATCCGCGCGCCCTGGCGAGTCGAGAGCCAGCCCCTGGCACGGCTCGCCATCAATGCGTAGGCGCTGTGGATGCCCATCACCAGCAAGCCGTAGGACGCCACCAGCAAGAAGAACTGCGTGTAATAGTTACCTGCCGGCTCGATGAACTGTGGGAAGACAGCCAGGAAAAAGAACCCTGCCTTGGGGTTGAGCAACTGGATCGACAACGCCTCGACAAATCGCCGCCAGGGGCGCGAAGGCGTGTCGTTGAGGGTTGGAATGAAGGTCTTGGTGTTCCACATCTTCAGGCCCAGGTACAGCAGGTACGCCGCACCCACGTACTTCAACACGGTGAATGCCGTCGCCGAGGTAGCCAGGATCAGGCCCACGCTGCTGGCCGAGATTGCCGCCACCAGGAAACCGCCGAGGGCAATGCCCAGAATTCCGGGCAAGGCGCCACTCCAGCCGTGACGCACCGAGTTGGACAGCGTCAGCACCACGCCCGGTCCCGGGCTGAGGATGGTCAGGGTTGCGAGCAGCAGGAACAGTCCGTAGCCGGCCATAGAGGGCTCCGTTGGCGGTTTGTGTTTGAAGCGGGTAAACACTGTAAACGGATTTCCAAATTCCGCAGCGACTTTTCAGCTGCACAAAATTCATTGTGGATTTGGGCAGGGTTCAGAATGCCAGTTGCAGGCTCTGTTGGCCTTCGAGGCTCAGTAGGAACTGTTTAGCCGCAAGGCCGCCGGCGAAACCGGTGAGGCTGCCGGAGGTGCCGATGACGCGGTGGCATGGGGCAATGATCGAGATCGGGTTGCGGCCGTTGGCAGCACCGACAGCGCGTGTCGCGGTCGGTTGGCCGATCTGGACGGCGATGTCGCGGTAGCTGCGGGTTTCACCGAATGGGATGGTCAGCAACGCCTGCCAGACCCGCACCTGGAAATCGGTGCCAGCGAAGTCCAGCGCCAGCTCGAACTGGCGGCGCTGGCCGGCGAAGTATTCAAGCAATTGACGCTCGGTTTCCTTGAGGGTCGGGTGATCGTTGTCGAGCTCCAGCGGCCCGAGACGCACTCGGTTGAGCCGTTCGTTTTCCCACAGGATGGCCGCCAGCTTGGTGCCGCGGGCGACGAGAATCAGCTCGCCGACGGGGGTTGGGATGGTCTTGTACTGCGGCAACATCTAAGGAATTCCTTGGCTCATGCTCATCCCAACAACCCCAACGCCTTCGCCCGCGCCACGGCCTGGGTGCGGCGCTCGACGCCGAGCTTGCTGTTGATGTGGCTGGCGTGGGTCTTCACCGTGTGCAGCGAAATGAACAACTGCTCGCTGATTTCCTGGTTGGAACATCCCTGGGCAATCAGTTGCAGCACCGCCCGCTCCCGGCTGCTGAGGGTTTCCACCGATGCCGACGATTCGACCGGCTGAGTCGTCGAGGGTAAACGCTCGAGCAACTGTTGGCGCAATTCGCTGGGCGGCGCTTGCAGCAGTTGTTCGCGCAACCATTCGGGACGCTCCTTCAGCAACCATTCGAACGGTTGCAACACTCCCCCGATGGCGGCTTCGAAGGCCTGGGCCAACGTGCTGCGAGCTTCGGGTTCACGGCCCACGCCCAGCAGCAATGCAACTTTCTGGTTGAGCACCATCACCGCGAGCATCTGCCGTCCGGTTTGCTGGGCATGCTGGAGCAACGCATCGAGCCGCCCTTCGGCCTGCATCGGTTGGCCGCGAATGGATTCCAGCAGGGCCTGCTGCAGCTCGACATGCAAAGGCAGTTGTGGATGGAATTCCGGTGGCGCGGCGGCCCGCTCGCCGGTATAGGTCTGTCCCAGCCGCGCCAGCCAGGCTTCGGCCAGTTCAGTGCGGCCCTGGGCTAACCAGAGCTCGCATTTGACCAGTGTAATCATCGCCAGGTAATAGACCGGCGGAACATCCCAGATATGCATCAACCGCTCGGCTTCGGCCAGTTCGGCAAAGGCTCGGGCAAACTCGCCCGCATGGCCTTCGACACGAGCGATCACGCAATGGCCGATCAGCACGCTGATATCCCGGCAGGCCCGGGCTTCGGTGAGGCCCGCCTGCAACCGCGCCAACCCGGCCGGGGATTGCATGCGCAGCGTCAACAGGAAACCTTCATACAAGACCAGTCGCGCGCGCACCGCATATAGCCGTTGGGGCGAGAGCGCGTGCAAGCGCTGCAAGCCCTGCTTCACCTCATCGAGCGCCCTCAGGATCTCCCCTCGCGCCTGCAACACCCGGGCGCGATCGTAATGGGCCAAGGCCTCGAACAGAGGGTTACCGACCCGCTGCGCCAGCTCCAGGGAGTCGCGATTCAACGCGCGGGCACGCCACAGGTCACCGTCGGCGATCGCCAGGTTCGACAAAGTGGACAAGCACATCAAGCGTTGGCCATAGCGTTTTTGCGGCAGGCTTTCCAGGGCTTCGGTGCAATAGCGAATGGTGGCCTGGCGATCACCACGGCCACGGGCGACGATGCCACTCAGCGCCAGCCATTGGGCGAGCATGGATTTATGCGCGGTGGCCGATGGAGCCGGCAGGAAGCGGCTCAAGTGGGCGGCCAGTTCCTCGGCGGCGTCCAGTTGACAGGCCAGGCCCAGGGCCCAGCTGTAGAGCACGATCAACCGCGGCGTGCTGATGAGCAGGCTGTCGGGCAGGTCCATTTTCCAGCGCAGCAACATGCCGACATTCTGCTCGGCCAGCAGTTGTTCCTCCGAGAGGTTCTGCACCAGGTTCGCCGCCACGTCCAGATGTCCGGCGCGCAGCGCCTGCTCCACGGCTTCGTCGATCAAGCCCTGGGCATTGAACCAGCGACAGGCGCGCAGATGCAGGGTCGCCGCCGGCACCATGGCTTGCGCGCTGGGCCGGCTGCGCAACAGATCGGAAAACAAATGATGGAAACGATACCAGTGCCCGTGCTCGTCCAGCGGCACGAGGAATACCTGGTGGGCCGCCAGGTATTGGAGAATTTCCTGGCTGTCATGGGCGTCGCGCACCGCATCGCACAGCTCGCTGCAAAAACGTTCCTGCGCAGCGATGTCGTAGAGAAATGCCTGCACCTCGGCAGGCAGGCAGTCGATGACCTCTTCAAGCAAATAGTCACGAATCAGCCCTTCCCCGCCGTGAAGGGCCTGGGGCAGTCGCCCTTCGCTGCCGGCCTCGGAAGCGGCCAGCAGCCAGAAACGCAGCCCTGCGACCCACCCTTCGCTGCGCTGGATCAGGCTCTCCAAGGCCTCCCCCCGCAGTGAACTGCTGTGGTGCTGGAGCAGCGTCTGCGCTTCGTCGTGGGTCAGGCGCAGGTCCTGCTCGTTGAGTTCGAGCAACTGGCGCGACAGGCGCAAGCGCGCCAGATGCCAGTCCGGCCGCTGGCGGCTGGTCACCAGTACCAGCAATCCTTCGGGCAGGTGGTTGAGGAAAAACTGCAGGCAGCGATCCAGCACCGGGCTCTGGGCGAGGTGGTAATCGTCGAGCACCAGCAGCAAGGGCGCGCGCGGAGATAAATGTCCGGATAACTCATCGAGCAGGCCGTCGAGCCATTCCTCGAAAGCGAAGGGCTGGTGGCGTTGGCGCATCTTCAGCAGTCCCAACGCACGCCCGCCCAACTGGGGGAAAAAGGCCTGGAGCCCTTCGAGCAACCGTTCCAGGAAACGCCCCGGATCGTTGTCCCTGGCACTGAGCCCCAACCAGAGGCTGTGCCAATGGGTCGGCAAGCCCTGGCAGAACTCCACCGCCAGCGAACTCTTGCCGAACCCTGCCGGAGCACTGACCAACAGCAACCGACCACCGAGCCCCGCGCTCAGACGCTCGCACAACCGAGGCCGCACGATGTGGCCGTCGGGCAAGGGTGGGCGGTAGAAGCGCCCTTCCTGTACCGCAAAGGCAGCGCGGGAAGAATCCGGGGGTGAAGACAAATCAGTCATGGCCGGCTCTTGTTGGAATGCGGGTGGCGGCGTTGCAGATGTCCGCAGACTAGCCGTAAACGAGGACGTATTGAAGGGAGTGCTACAAATGGCTACAAAAAGGCTACAAGTCGATTGCGCTATGGCAAAAAAAAACGCCCCGAACCAGTCGGGGCGTTTTTCGAGGATGCGGCCTCGGGCGAAGCGGTTTAGCGAACGCCTTCCTGGCGCAATGCCGCCGGGGTGAAGTCGCTGGTGGACGCGGTGAAGCCGAAGTCGTAGGCCGATTTTTCTTCGTTCTTCATGCCCAGGGCCAGGTAGCGACCGGATTGCAGGTCATAGAGCGTTTCCAGGGCGTACCACGGCACTTGCTTGTCGTAGTAGTTCTCGGCATGGGCCTCGGCCACGCGCCACAGTTGGCCACGACCGTCGTAGTGGTCGATGACAGCGGCTTGCCAGGTGTCTTCGTCGATGTAGAAGTCACGCTTGGCGTAGATGTGGCGCTGGCCTTCCTTCAGGGTCGCGGTCACGTGCCAGACACGACGCAGCTCATAACGCGCCAGGTCCTGGTTGATGTGGCCGGCCTTGAGGATGTCGGCGTACTTGAGCTGCGGCGAATCGATCTTGTGGCTGTTGGAGGCGATGTACAGCTCTTTCTTGCCTTCAAGCTTCCAGTCGTAACGATCCGGCGCGCCGTTGTACATATCCAGGTTGTCGGAAGTCCGCAGTCCGTCGGCGGCGGTGCCCGGGCCGTCGTAGGCGACTTGCGGGGCCTGGCGCACGCGGCGTTGGCCGGCGTTGTAGATCCACGCCTTGCGCGGCTCCTTCACCTGGTCGAGGGTTTCGTGCACCAGCAGCACGGTACCGGCCAGGCGCGCCGGCGCAGTCACTTGCTGCTTGAAGTAGAACAGCACGTTGCCCGGGTTGGCCGGATCGAAGCCCTTGATCTTGTCGCGGAACACGAACTGGTCCTGGAAGTACACCAGGTTGTACGAACCGTTGGGCTGCGGCGTAGCCTGGGTCACCAGGCGAGTCACGCTGCCGCCGCGGTAGCGGGTGATGTGGTTCCAGATCACTTCCAGGCCACTCTGGGGAATCGGGAACGGCACCGCCGTCTCGAAATTCTCCAGGCCGTTGCCTGCACCCACCAGCTTGGTGTTCACGGCGTTTTTCTTGATGGAAGCCAGCACTTCATCCGGCACGGTAGCACCGCGATGGGTCGGGTAGACCGGCATCTTGAAGGTTTCCGGGTAGCGCTTGAACATTGCGTACTGGCCCGGGGCGAGCTTGTCCTTGTACTGGTCGACGTTCTGTCCAGTAATGGTGAACAGAGGCTTTTCATTGGCGTACGGGTCGGCGAGGAAGCCCTTGCCATCGACGCTGCCGGCATTCTTGGCCATGGGTTTCCAGGCCGAAATCGAACCATCGGCGTTGCCGGCCATCTCGGCGCCCATCGGCGTCAGGCTCTTGCCCAGCTTATCGGCCTCGGCGGCAGGCACCGCGGCCATGACGCTGGCCGCCAGCAGGGACAATCCCAGCGCACCGACTTGCAACAGATTCTTTGTTATTTTCATAGTGTGTCGTCCTGAATACGGTGCTTAGAAGTTCACGCCGACGCTGAGCGCCAGGAAGTCGCGATCATCCACGGTACTGAAGTCCCCGCCAAAGAAGTTGGTGTAGGCCAGGCTCGCGTTGTAGGTGTTCTGGTACTCGGCATCCAGCCCGAGGCTGACGGCCTTGCGACCTTCCTCGAAGTTGGCGCCAGGACCTGGCGAGTAGCCCTTGACGTCATGGGACCAAGCCACGTTGGGCTTGAGGTTCACACCGGCGAAGACGTCCGGGTAATCCCAGATGGCGCGTGCGCGGTAGCCCCAGGAGTTGGAAGTGGTGAAGCCATCGTTGTTGCAATTGCTGTTCACGGCACCGATGGTCTGGCCGCCACCTGCCGCCGTCGACGTGTTGAGAGTGTTGCAGAAGCCGCCGGGCAGCTCGCCAGGCCCGAACACCGGGTCACGACCGTAGCGCGCCTCGGAACGGCTTTCCAGGCCGCCCACGTGCGTCACACCGATTTCGCCGACGAGGGTCAGGCGGCTGGCGCCCATGACTTGATCGAGGAAGTGGGTGAACGTGGTCTGGAACTGGGTGATTTCCTTGCGGCGATAGCCATGCAGGTCCTGGCCCGGCGCGCCGTCCAGTACGGAAGCATTGCCGAAGCCCGGAATCGGCGTCACACCGGCGAACAGGATATCGGTGGTGCTCAGCTGGACCGGAGCGTTCGGACGGTAGCTCAACTCACCGCTCCACGCGGTGCCGGTGGGCAGCGTGGTGGAGAAGCTCAGGCCGTAGAGCCGGATGTCTTCCGGGTACTCGACGAAGTAGTTCGAGTTGCCCGCCACGATCACCGGACGCAATGCAGCCAGTGGACCCAGCGGCTGGTTGTAGAAACGTGCCGCCGCGCCCGTGGCGCTGAAGATCGGCGCACGGCTGTGGTAGTTCATGAAGTAGGCACCGAACTCGGTGTCCAGCGGCTCGAACATGTACTTCAGGGACGCGCCCCACTGGCCGCTGTCACGGGCATCGCGGTCGGGACCACGACGAACCAGGACACCTTCCTCGTTTACGTTCACGCCCAGGGCGGTCAAGGTTGGCAAGGCGGCGGCTGGAATGCGCGAACGTTTGTTCAGCACGCGCAGGTTGTCGTCACAACCGTCGGCGATCACATCCGGCTGGGAGAAGAACGTCCCGCAGTTATCCACAACCGTCTGGTCCCACTCGATCTGGTAGAAAGCTTCGGCAGACAGGTTATCGGTCAGGCTCTGGGACACGTAGAACATGTTGACCGGGATCAGGCCTTCCTTGACCTCGGCGCCTGGACGACGGAACGCGGACACGTCGACCGGGTTGATGGAGTTGATGCCACCCTGGATGAAGGTGCTCTCACCCCAGCTGACCACCTGCTTGCCCAGGCGGACCGAACCCGGCTGATCGGCAATGGCGTAGTTGTGGTAGACGAATGCATCGAGGAGCTGCACGCCGGACGACTTCGCGCCTTCCTTGCGGTTGTTGTCGCTGATGTCCTTGTACAGGCGGTCTTCGTCCTTGAGTTCGAAGTCGTACCAGTACTTGCCCCGTACAAACACACCGGTGTCGCCATACTTCAGTTCCAGGTCATGGATGCCCTTGAAGATCTTCGAGAAGGTCTCGCCGCGCTTGAAGTTCAGGTGGCCGTCATCGGAGGTCTGGGACAGGCCCTTGCCGCCGTTGTTGACGCCGATCAGGTCTCGATTGGCCTTGGCCGTGGACCAGCTCGCGCCGACCGACAGGGCCGAGTCGAACTGGCCTTCGATTTCACCGATGTTGAAGCTGACGCCGAATGCCGGGCCGGCGAGCGAGGAGGCAAGACTGACGGCCAGCGGCAATTTTGCCCGGCGCCAGAAGGTGTTTGCTGAGGTCATCGACGCAACTCCATGTGTTTTATTTTTATGGCAGTGGGTATTTCCGGAAACCCTTCGCCGTGCTGGCACGCGCGTCCCATTCCGAAAATCCTTGAGCGGACTATAGCCAGCGGGTAGTACGGCTTGATCCCTCTAAAGTGTGATTTGCAGCCCTCGACCACTCTGGAACAGTCCTTCGCCAGGCCGACGTTTATCGGCATGGCAAGGATGGCTGAAATTTCCGATTTGACAAGACAAGCGCTTGCTTGGTGGGGCTGCCGTGCCTTTTTCGGGCACGGCGTGGACGCTCAGAGCGTGGAGAGGAAGGTGCTGTTGTTGTTCTGCCATTCGGTGATGTCAACGCGGATACGCTTCTTGTCGAGCTTGCCGACGCTGGTCTTGGGAATTTCCGTAACAAGGGCGATCTGGCTAGGGATCGCCCACTTGCTCAGGTGCCCCAGCTCGACAAACGGCTTGAGGTGTTCCTTGAGCTCGCGAGCCCCTATCTGGTGCCCTTCGCGAATGACCAGCAAGGCAAACGGTCGCTCGCCCCACTGCGGATCAGGGATGCCGACCACTGCTACTTCGCGTACCGCCGCGTGCCGGCTGATGAGGTCTTCCAGGTCCAGGGACGAGATCCATTCGCCGCCAGTCTTGATCACGTCCTTGATGCGGTCGCGAATGTCGATAAAACCCATGCCGTCCAGTGTGGCGACGTCGCCGGTGTGCAACCAGCCGCCACTCCAGAGCTCGGCGCCCTTCTGCGGTTCGTTGAAATAACCTTCGGTAAGCCACGGCGCACGCAACACCAATTCGCCCTGGGTCTCGCCATCGGCGGGAAGGAAGCGGCCCTCGCCGTCGACAATCGCCGCTTCCACCAGCGGCCCCGGCACGCCGGCCTTGATCCGATACGTGATGCGCTCGTCTTCGCCGCCGGCCATCAACTCATCGTTGAGGTGGGCGCAGGACACCAGCGGGCCGGTTTCCGACATGCCGTAGGCGGCGGTGAGCTGGATGCCCTTGGCCATCGCCGCCTCGTACAGGCTGCGGTTGAGGGCGCTGCCGCCGATGACGATTTTCCAGCCGCCGAAATCGGTGTCCTGGGCGCCCTTGGCGTTGAGGACCATTTGCAGAATGGTCGGCACGCAGTGGGAAAAGGTGACCTTTTCCTTGCGCCACAGCTCCACCAGGAACTCCGGGTCGTATCGACCGGGGTAGACCTGCTTGAGGCCGAGCATCGTCGCCACGTACGGCAGGCCCCAGGCATGAACGTGGAACATCGGCGTGATGGGCATGTACACATCGTTGGTGCCCAACAGGCGCACGCTGTCGATGGCGCCCATGATGGTCGACACGCCCAGGGTGTGCAGCACCAGTTGCCGATGGGTGAAATACACACCCTTGGGATTGCCCGTGGTGCCGGTGGTGTAGAACGTGGTGGCGACGGAATTCTCGTCGAAGTCCTGGAAGTCATGGGTTGGGCTGGCGCCCGCCAGCAGTTGCTCGTACTCGCCGACGAGGTCCGGCAGGTTGGCAGTCTTGTCGGGCTGGTCGGTCAGCAGCAGCGTCTTTTTCACCGTGGTCAGTTGGCCGGCGATCGCCTGGTACAAGCCGACGAACTCACTATTGACCAGCACGAAGCGGTCCTCGGCGTGGTTCATGGTGTAGAGGATCTGTTCCGGCGACAGCCGCACATTGATGGTGTGGATCACCGCGCCGATCATCGGGATCGCGAACATGCATTCCAGGTAACGATGGCTGTCCCAGTCCATCACTGCCACGGTGTCCCCGGCCTTGACCCCGGCCTCGGTCAGCACGTTGGCCAGCCGCGCGACACGCTCGATCAACGTGGGATAGGTGTAGCGCAACTGGTCCCGGTAGATGATCTCGCGGGTTTTCTCATAGCGCGCGCCGGACATCAGCAGCCGCTTGATCAGCAACGGGTATTGGTAAACGCCCTCGGCTGGAGGAATAACGCGAGTCTGCAACATAGGAGTCCCTTTTCTGACTGCACGGTCTTGGCTGGAAAGTAAGCACTCTAAAGCGCTTGTTAGCGGATCAAATCAGCCGAAGGAATGATTTGATCCGCCCGCAAACACTAGCCTTGAGCCATCATCGGGACCGGTGCAAGCCGCTCAATGGGCCTCGGTAAACGCCAGTTTCACACCGATGGCAATCAGCACGGCACCCATGGTCCGGTCGAACCAATGGCCCATGCGGGCAAAACCGGCACGCACCCGCGCCTGGCTGAACAGCATCGCCACCATGCAGAACCAGGCCGCCGTGGCCACTGCCAGGTACACACCGTAGCCGGCCTGGATCGCCAGCGGCGTGTGGGGATTGATCACCACGGTGAACAGGGACAGGAAGAACAGCGTCGCCTTGGGGTTCAGCCCATTGGTGACGAAACCGGCGGTGAACGCGCCGCGAGCGGTACGTTCGCCCGCGTCCTTGTGCAGGTTCTCCTGGGTGGCCTTGGCCGGTTGGGCGCGCAAGGCCTTGAAACCGATGTAGAGCAGGTACGCGGCGGCGGCCCACTTCAAGGCGTTGAACAGTACGATCGACTGGGACACGATCAGGCCGATCCCCAGCAGCGAGTACCCCACATGCAGGAAAATCGCCGTGCCAACGCCCAACGCAGTCCAGGTCCCGGCACGGCGGCCGTGCGTCACGCTTTCACGGACCACCACGGCGAAGTCCGGACCAGGACTGGCCACGGCCAGCAAGTGGATCAGGGCGACGGTGAGGAATTCGGCGAGGTACATGGTGGGCTCCTTGCGACAATCTCTGTTGAATGAATCCCGTGGCGAGGGAGCTTGCTCCCGCTCGGCTGCACAGCAGTCGCTTACCCCGCAGGCTGCTTCACAGGCCAGGGGGAGCAAGCGCCCTCGCCACGGCAATTTGTTCTGATAGGCTCGCCACATTACGCCTTCAGTCTTTTACATGACAGGTACAGCTGATGACCAATACCGCCCGCGCAGTTTTCCTCGACCACGCTTCCCTGGACCTCGGCGACTTGGACCTGGCTCCATTACGCGATTGCTTCGCCGAACTGCACCTGTTCGCCGGCACCCGCCAGGATGAGGTGACGGAACGACTCAAGGACGCCACGGTGGCGATTACCAATAAAGTCGTGATCGACGCGGCAGCCATCGCCGCCTGTCCCGAACTGAAACTGATCCTGATCAGCGCCACCGGCACCAACAACGTCGACCTCGCCGCCGCCCGCCAACACGGCATCACCGTCAGCAACTGCCAGGGTTACGGCACGCCGTCGGTGGCGCAGCACACGATCATGTTGTTGCTGAACCTGGCGACTCGCCTGGGCGACTATCAAAAAGCCGTGGCCGAAGGTCGCTGGCAGCAGGCGTCGCAGTTCTGCCTGTTGGATTACCCGATCGTCGAACTGCAAGGCAAGACCCTCGGGCTGCTCGGCCATGGCGAATTGGGCGGCGCCGTCGCTCGGCTGGCCGAAGCCTTCGGCATGCGCGTGCTGCTGGGGCAGATTCCGGGGCGGCCCGCCCGTCCAGACCGCGTTGCGCTGGACCAACTGCTGCCGCAAGTGGACGCCCTGACGCTGCATTGCCCGCTCAACGAGCACACCCGCCACTTCATCGGCGCGCGTGAGCTGGCGCTGCTCAAGCCCGGCACATTCGTGGTCAACACCGCACGCGGCGGCCTCATCGATGAGCAAGCCTTGGCCGACGCCCTGCGCAACGGTCACCTGGGCGGCGCCGCTACCGATGTGCTGAGCGTGGAGCCGCCGACCCAGGGCAATCCACTATTGGCGGGGGATATCCCCCGGCTGATTGTCACACCCCACAATGCCTGGGGCAGCCGCGAAGCCAGGCAGCGGATCGTCGGCCAACTGGCGGAAAACGCCCGGGGTTATTTCAGCGGTAAAGCGCAACGAGTCGTCAATTGATAGACTGCCGCACTTTTTTACAAGGAGCAGACCATGGATCCGCGCAGTGAAGTACTGCTTCGTCAGGCCGAGTTATTCCAGGGTTCGGTCCTGCTCGCCGGGCTGCCTGCCGACGATCTGTTGGGCCGTCTGCCCGAGGCCCATGGTTGGTGCTGGCATGCGGGCGATCAAGCGGCCCTGGATGCGCGCGTCCCAGGGCGCAGCCACTTTGGCGTGAACGTACCCGAGCGCGAATTCGATACCGCCGTGGTGTTCCTGCCCAAGGCCAAGGATCTCACCGACTACATTCTCAACGCCGTGGCTTCGCGCCTGGCCGGACGCGAGCTGTATCTGGTGGGGGAAAAACGCAGCGGCATCGAAGGCGCATCCAAGCAACTCAACCCGTTCGGCAAACCGCGCAAGCTCGACAGCGCGCGGCACTGCCAACTGTGGCAGGTCACCGTGGCCAACGCCCCCGAGGCCAAGCCGCTGGAGAGCCTGGCACAGACCTATGAGCTGCCATTGGCCGAAGGCCCGCTCAAGGTCATCAGCTTGCCGGGGGTGTTCAGTCACGGTCGACTGGATCGCGGCAGCGCGCTGTTGCTGGAGCATCTGGACAAGCTGCCCAGCGGCCACCTGCTGGATTTCGGCTGCGGTGCAGGGGTGCTGGGGGCGGCGGTCAAGCGCCGCTATCCACACAACACCGTCACGCTGCTGGACGTAGATGCCTTTGCCGCCGCCAGCAGTCGCCTGACGTTGGCCGCCAACGGCCTGGAAGCCGACGTGCTGACCGGTGACGGGATCGACGCCGCGCCCATGGGTTTGAACGCGATCCTGAGTAACCCTCCGTTCCACGTCGGTGTGCACACTGACTACCACGCGACCGAGAACCTGCTGAGAAAAGCGGCCAAACATCTGAAAAACGGCGGCGAACTGCGGCTGGTCGCCAACAGCTTCCTGAAGTACCAGCCGTTGATCGAAGAGCACCTGGGCCCCTGCGCGATCAAAGCCGAAGGCCAGGGTTTTCGCATCTACCGGGCCAAGCGCGGCTGAGGCGTTTTTGCAAAACAGCGCTTGCCCAATCGGATTTGCCTAGGCAGAATCCGCACCGTCCTAGGGGAGTAGTCTCCCGCGAGCGCCCTGCTCGCCCGGCATACGTCAACATACTTGGTCAGCAGGCCATGGCGTATGCGGCCCAAGCGTCCACGCAGATGGTCGCTGGGTTTGACAAGACCTATGACACGCACACCTTACCCGGGGCGGGAAGGCTGTACGTGTCATAGCCGTGTCGACCCGCCCCTTTTAGGAATTCCCTGATGCTGGACTCTTTCCTCGTACCCACTGCCATCGTTGCGTTGGCCGAAATCGGCGACAAGACGCAACTGCTCGCCCTCATCCTCGCCGCTCGCTTTCGTAAACCGTGGCCGATCATTGCCGGCATCGTCGCCGCGACCCTCGCCAACCATGCGGCGGCAGGCGCGGTCGGGGCCTGGGTCAGCGGGTTCTTTTCCGATGCGGTGCTGCACTGGATATTGGCGGCAAGCTTCGCGGCCACGGCACTGTGGACCCTGGTCCCGGACAAGCTGGACGATGAAGAGGCGAATACGGCCCGCAAATTCGGCCCGTTCCTGACCACGCTGATCGCGTTTTTCCTCGCGGAAATCGGTGACAAGACCCAGATCGCCACGGTGATGCTCGCCGCGCAATACCCGGAACTGTGGCTGGTGATCATTGGCACCACCGTGGGCATGCTGATTGCCAACGTGCCGGTGGTACTGGCGGGCAACTTCGCCGCCGAGAAACTGCCCCTGGCTCTCATCCGTCGCTTGGCCGCCTCGGCGTTTTTCATCCTGGCAATCGTGGCGGTGTACAAGGCGATGCAGAGCAGTGGGTGGGTTTGATGCTGTTGTGGCAAGGGCGCTTGCTCCCTCGCCACAACAACAGTTCACCGGGTGACGATGATTACTTCTTGGCCTGCTGGTAAAGCGGCATCACCTTCGGAATCGCCGCCTGCAACGAGGCGATCCGGCTGCTGGACGATGGGTGGGTGCTCATAAACTCCGGCGGAGCGCCTTCCGAAGCCTTGGCCATCTTGTTCCACAGGGTAATCGCGGCGTTCGGGTCGTAGCCGGCACGGGCCGCCAGTTCGAGGCCGATCAGATCGGCTTCGTTTTCGTTGCCGCGGCTGTTGGGCAGGGTCATGCCATAGTTGGCGACCGTGTCGGCCAGCGCCAGGCTGTCCTGGCCCAGGCCGAATATCGCACCGGCACCCTGCTTGGCCATTTCGATGCCATAGGCCTTGGACATGGCTTCGCGACCGTGCTCGCGCAAGGCGTGGGCGATTTCATGGCCCATGATCGCGGCGATTTCCGCATCGGTCAGTTTCAGCTGGTCGATCAGGCCACTGTAGAACATGATCTTGCCGCCGGGCCCGCAATTGGCGTTGAGTTCATCGCTCTTGATCAGGTTCACTTCCCAGTTCCACTGCGCCGAGTCCGGCCGGAACACCGGCGCCTGGGCGATCAGACGGTCAGCGATGACCTGCAGGCGCTTGGCGTCGCTACTGGTCTTGTCCAGGGCGCCTTGGGAGCTCGCCTCGCCCAACGTCTTCTGATAGGACTGGGCGTACATCTGGTTGACCTCGGCGGTCGACAGCATGCTGAACATGTACTGCTTGCGCTCCACGCCCACGGCTCCGCCGCTGGTGGTATTGACTGATTGGCAACCGGCGAGCAGCAGGGCCGCGCCCAGAGCGCTCACCATCAAAGTCTTGTTCATACAAAAGAAGCTCCATGGAATCGTGGGCGTATCCTAGGCCTTGATTTGTATCGGCGCCAGATACACAGCGAGGGATTACAGGTTTTTCGGACAGGTCCCACTCATCCATTTGCGACACCCATCCAGCCAAAACAGTCATCCGACGAACAGCGTCTCATGCCGGGACACGGAAATGCCGATACAAGGACCAGACGTCATTTCAGGTCCGGTGCCTTTATGAAATTCAGATCGATCCAGTTTTCCGTTGCTGCCCTGGCCGGTGCCATCGTGCTCAGCGTGGTCGGCGCCCTGGTGCTTTACGCATTGTTCGCCGGCGCCCGCACCCAGGAAATGGTGCAGCAGCGGACCAAGGCGCAATTCGAACAACTCATCGAACAACGCCTCAGCGCCCTCGCCCACACCCAGGCCAGCCTGATCCAGCGTGAGCTTGAAGCGCCGCTGTTGCTTGCCCGGGGCCTGGCGACGGCCAACGCCCTGATGGGCATGAACGGCGCGGACGGCAACCCGCAATTGAAGATGCCACGCGAGCAGATGATCAGCCTGCTGCGCGAGTCCGTGGTGCGCAACCCGAAGGTCCTCGGCGCCTATATTGCCTGGGAACCGAACGCCATCGACCACGACGACGCCAACTACGTGAACAGCCAGGTGCTGGGCATGGAAACCAACGGTCGCTTCCTGCCGTGGTGGTTTCGCAACCAGGACGGCACCCTCGGCCTGGAAAAGCTCGCCGACGTGACGGACCAGAAACTGCTCTCCACTGGCATTCGCGCCAGCGAGTACTACCTGTGCTCCCAGGACAGCAGGAAAGCCTGCGTGATCGACCCGGCGCCGTACCGCGTCGGCAGCACCATGACGATGCTGGCGTCGTTCATCGAACCGATCCTGATCGATGGCAAATTCCAGGGCATCGTCGGTGCCGACCTGTCGGTGAACTTCATCCAGGACATGCTCGTCGCCGCCGACGCCAAGCTGTACGGCGGCGCTGGGGAAATGGCCTTGCTCTCCAGCAACAATCGCCTGGTGGCTTTCACCAAGGACCCGAGCAAACTCGGGGAAAAGGCCAGCGACCTGCTGGACGCCAACGAACTGGACAACCTGACCAAGCTCGGCGTCGGCGAGGTGCGTTACGACATCGACGAAACGCACGGCCATATCGAGGTGTACATGCCGTTCGGCATCGGTGAGACCAGTGCCCGCTGGACGCTGATGTTGCAATTGCCGTTGAACGCGGTGATGGCCGATCTGCAAGCCTTGCAGAAGGACCTCGACGATCAGCGCGAGACCGATATCTTCGGCATGGCCATGGTCGGCCTGGCGATTGCCGCCATCGGCCTGCTGGTGATCTGGCTGGTGGGCCACGGCATCGCCCGGCCACTCAAGCAAATGGTGGCGATGCTCGATGACATCGCCCAGGGCGAAGGCGACCTGACGCGCCGATTGACCAGCGACCGCGCCGATGAATTGGGCGCCATCGCCAAGGGCTTCAATACCTTCCTCGGCAAATTGCAGGGAATGATCACCCAGGTGGTGACGTCGGTGCAGAGCGTCAGCGACTCGTCGGAGCACACCGCCGACATCGCGATCCGCACCAACCAGGGCGTGCACAAGCAAATGTCGGAGATCGATCAGGTCGCCACCGCCGTGCATGAAATGACCGCCACCGCCCAGGACGTCGCTCGCAATGCGACCCAGGCCGCCCAAGCCGCCAGTCACGCCGACCAGGCCGCCAGCCAGGGCATGCAAATCGTGCGCGACACCTCCACCTCCATCGGCGCGTTGGCCGTGGAAATCGGCAAGGCCGTCGGCGTGGTGCAGACCCTGGCCAAGGACAGCGAGAACATCAACGCGATCCTCACCGCCATTCGCGGGATCGCCGAGCAGACCAACCTGCTGGCCCTTAACGCGGCCATCGAAGCGGCGCGGGCCGGCGAACAAGGTCGTGGTTTTGCCGTGGTCGCCGATGAAGTGCGCAACCTCGCGCAGAAGACGCAGCAGGCCACCGAAGAAATCCAGTCGATGATCCAACAGTTGCAACAGGGCACCCGCGACGTGGTGCGTGTCATGGAAGACAGCCAGCACCGCACCGATGAAAGCGTGCAGCACGCGGCCAAGGCAGCCCAGGCGCTGGAAACGATTACCCAGGCGGTGTCGGTGATCAACGACATGAACACCCAGATCGCCAGCGCCGCCGAGGAGCAGAGCGCCGTGGCGGATGACATCAACCGTAACGTGATCAATATCGGCCAAGTGGCGAACGAAGTGGCCAGCGGCGCCGATGAGTCCAGCGCAGCCAGCGCCGGGCTGACCAAGTTGGCGGAGCAACAGCGGCGGTTGATCAATCAGTTCAAGGTCTGATCCTGCGGCTTCATCGCGAGCCTGCTCGCGAAGGGGCCGGCACTGCCGCCAAAGAACTCAAGCCGGGGTCAGGCACTCCGGCCCATTGAGTTTCGGGTCGTTGACCATGTTCGCCAGCACCCGCTCGCGCAATTGCCCCGGCTCGCTCGCCAGCAGCCCTTGCAGGGCATGCAACGGTGTCTCGGGATCGAGCCACAGCCGCTGGCCCTCTTCATCGAGAATCAGCGGGCGCCGCTGACCGGCCGCCGGCTGGGTGATGACGGCCGTGCTCAACCACACCTGCTCCTGCACCGGATACGCTTCCCAGATCGCCGCGAAAAACAGCGATGAACCTTCCCCCGGGGTCAGCCAATACGGGCGTTTACGCGAACCACCACGCCACTCGTAGAAGCCGTTGGCCGGCAGCAGGCACCGACGCAACCGCAGGGCCTCGCGGAACATCGGTTGCTCGGCGACGGTTTCGGCGCGGGCATGGGCCGGGGTGCGGGACAGGTCGGTCAGCCACGGCGGCGTCAGTCCCCAGCGCGCCCGGGCCAATTCACGCCGGCCATCGGCGCCAGCCCGCAGCATCAGAACCGAATCGTTGGGCGATATGTTCCATTGGGCCTTCTGGTCGGCGGGGAAGCCGGGCAAGGCCGCGAAGGCAGGATTCCAGCGAAACAGGGCATAACGTCCACACATGGGGTAACACGACTCTCAAATCAAACGGCGGCCAGCCTAACAGACCAGCGTTCCGGGGTAACTGTCCGGCTCATCGCCGGGCAACGGCAGCGCGGCATTGTAGGCGGCGATCAGTTCGCGGGCGTATTGCGCCTGTTCATCTTCCACCGCCAGCCCCAACAGCCCATGCATCGGCAGTTCCCCCGCGCCCCCCACCAGGTCACGGCCCACCAGATGCGCCGTGATGCCTTCGCTGGCGAGCATGCCTTGGAGCAATTCACCTTCCATCAGGTTTTCCAGTTCGTAGATTCGCTGCATGGCCGCCCCTCATTCGTTCTCGCTGAAGACCTCGAGGTGCCATTCTTCCTCGTGTACTTGCAGCACGAAGGTAATCGGCCGACAACAGACCTGGCAATCCTCGATGTAGGTCTGGTCGCCACCGGAAAGATCCAATGAAGTCTCCACTTCTTCTCCACAATACGGACATTCATATTCAGCAGCTTCCAGCATCGCGGTCTCCCAAGTGACTTGTGCGTATAATCGCCGGTCTATTTGCAGGGCTATTTTTGCCTGGGCTATCTTCCAGGCGTGTCCTGTCATTTTTTCGATCGAACCTTTACTTACCCTAGCCGTTTCCAACAAGAGAGCATGATGGGCGAATTCGATGCCATCCGACCTTACGACGACAGCGAAGTACCAGCGGTGCTGGCACGGCTGCTCAGCGACAAGGCGTTTCTAGATATCCTCACCCACTTCCGCTTCCCGCGCCTGGCCGGCGCTTTCGGCTGGATGCTCAAACCCCTTATAGCGCAGAAGTTGCGTCGTGAGTTCGCCGGTGTGACCTCGGTCGCCACCCTGCAGGACAAAGTGGAGTTCTACGTCGACCACACCATCGAGCGCGCCACCGATGGCGTGACCTATACAGGGGTGGAGCAATTCAAGTCCGGCAACGCGTACCTGTTCATCGCCAACCACCGCGACATCGTGATGGACCCGGCGTTCGTCAACTATGCCGTGTACCACGCAGGCCTGCCGACGCCGCGCATCGCCATTGGCGACAACCTGCTGCAAAAGCCGTTTGTCAGCGACCTGATGCGCCTGAACAAGAGCTTCATCGTGCATCGCTCCATCACCGGCCGGCGGGAAAAGATGGCGGCGTACCAATTGCTGTCGGCGTACATCAACCATTCGATCCGCAACGATTGCGCCTCGATCTGGATCGCCCAGGCAGAGGGCCGGGCCAAGGACGGTGATGACCGGACCGAGTCGGCGATCCTCAAGATGTTCCACATGAGCCGCAAGGACGAGCCGTTCGGCGAGGTCATCCGCTCGCTGAACCTCACGCCGGTGTCGATCAGCTACGAATACGACCCGTGCGACCAGGCCAAGGCCCGCGAGTTGTACATCCGTGCCACCACCGGGACCTACACCAAGGCACCGGGCGAGGACGACGTCAGCATCGCCAAGGGCATCACCGGCTATAAAGGGCGGGTCCACGTGAACTTCTCCGCGCCGATCACCGAGCTGTTCGAAGACACCAAGCAATTGGCGGCGGAAATGGACCGGCAGATTCTCGGCGGTTATCGGCTGTTCCCGGTGCATTACCTGGCCTACGCCCAATGGACGGATGCCGACCCGCAGCTACAGGTGCCAACGGCGGCCGAGGTGTTCGGTGCCGAGGAACTGGCGAAAGCTCAAGGGGAATGGCAACGTCGGCTGGATGCGTGCCCGGTGGAACAGCGACCGTTCCTGGTGCTGCAATATGCAACGCCGGTGCGTAACCAGTATCGGGTCAAGGCGGGGTTGCCGCTTTAAAGTAGCGAGTGTTTTTTCGTGGCGAGGGAACAAGCTCCCTCGCCACCAAAGCAGTTGTCGCCGACTGCGATCAGAGCTGCGTGCTGATCCAGGACATCAACAGCGCCACGCCCAGGCAGGCAAATCCGAATCGGTAGAAGAAACGGTTCATGCGCTGGGTGGCCAGGTCCAGCAGTGCTTCGAATCGTTCATTGCTTTCGCCGGTGCGCGCTTGAAGGCAAGCACGTGCTCGCTGTTCGCGACGGCGCGTCGCGTGCAATACCCAGCCACCCGGGCAGGCAAACAGCAGCGCGAGCAAGTTGATCAGTTTGGCGGGGTGGGCGGCGAACAGCGAAAACAATTGCAACGACATCACGGACCTCAAGCGAAAAACGGACGCCTTGCGCCCGGGACCTACGAACAGGGCGCGGATTCTACCGAAAGCCTGGCGCGCTGCATCGGTTTTTCCGACCGGTAACGATCCGCCCAGGCCAGGGCCACAAAAGAAGGTTAATTTTCATGTAACGGTTTCGTCATATGGATAGGCCACCCTGTCGCCCTCCAAACCCGTACGGAACCCGTCATGCTGCACGCCGAAAACCAGGATCGTCTCTACCTTATCAGCCCGAGCGACGAACAGCAGGCCCTTGTCGGCAGCTTGTCCTTCAACGTCCAGGACCGGCACTGGCTGGTGTATTGCGCCCTCGGCGGCCATCAACATGCCGACCTCCCGGAGACCGATCTGCTGACCGGCATCAGCGTGCTGGAGCTCTACTCCCAGGCCGCTTGACTCGCACCCATGAAAAAGCCCGCAGAAGCGGGCTTTTTCGTTCAAGCCAAACCTTACTCCGCCAGCACCTGACCAATGGTCGGGTCCTTGAACAGACGGGTCAGGGCATCGCTCAATACATCGCTGACCAGCTTGGTGTTGGTGTCCTGGTTGGGCGCCATGCCGAAGCGCTGATCCAGGGACGCGCCGTATCGACCGCTGTAGCGACGGTTGGCGTTCTGCACGTCGGAGCGGAAGGTTGCGCCGATTGTCGCCTCTGTCACGTACATGCCCTCCTTGGGCGACTGGTATTTCAGTTCGGCCAAGGTCACGGTCAGTTGCGGGGCATTCATTGCATTAGCGGTGGGCGTGAAGCCCAGCAAACGCACGGCCGCCTCGGCCTGCGCCTGCAATTTAGGCAGGATTTGCGCACCCTGCACCGTGATCACGCTGGTTTCCGGGTACAGCCCACCCCGCGTGCCGAGGGTCGGCGACGGACGACCATCAACGACCCGCACGACCACCGGCTGGCCGCGACCCACCGGCGCCAGCTGGGCGTTGAGCTTGGGCTCCGGGTTGAGTTGTTGCGGGCTGTGGGCACAGCCGACGAGGGTCAGACTGGTCACTGCGATCAAACCGAACAACAGGCGTTGCAACATGCTCTTCTCTCCAGAATCGGGCACAGACAGGCCGGCAGTATAGCGGTGCGCCATCGCGGCGAACTAGCGTCGCGGCATGAATACTGAAATGTCTGACACGGGCCTGGGTTGGGCGGTTCCTGTCACCCCGTTGTCATCGTCCTTAAACCTCGGCGTCATGGCTGGCTGTCAGGCTGTACCCAAGTTCCCCGGATACGGTACCTGACCATGCGCCACCTCATTTCCCTGTTCACCCCGCGCCCGCACCACCGCTGCTTCGCCCTGCTCGACCGCACCGGCCGCTGCCAGGCATTCAAGCAATGCAGCCTGCAGCCCATGGGCGATGGCTGGGTGGAAATCGAAGAGATCCGCCTCAACTGGTTGCATCAACCCTTGCCTGCCAGCGCCGTGGTACAACCGCCTCGTACTCGCTCACGTAACCGCCCGCTGTTGGCCGTCTGACCGCAAGGCTAATAAAAGTCATAAAACACGACCATTTCCGCGCGTTTCTTCGCTACAATCTCCCCCCGATTATAAGGACGTCTCCTGATCGGGCCTCGCAACGCCGCTGATGCGCTTGTATTGGCACCCCGCACCGCCCACAGAGAGCCGCCCACACAGATCGAGTGAAGCTGGCGCTTGCTGTTTTCCCTGGCAAATCACCGCTTTTCGCGAATCTGCAGAGCTGTCATTACGCTCGGTCACTGAGCTGTCTGCCCGTTTTGCCTGTCATGTATTGCATGGGGGCAACCAAACCGGGCGCAGTGCCAGGCTGGGACAGCCCTTTTTTGAGGTTCACGTCTTCAAAAGAGCGTGAAAAAACGGGTTTTCACTACTTCACAAGAGTGTGGCGAGCAAATGAAGAGTTTTGCGTCTGAACAAGCACCATCAGCGTCTGGAACAGCCCAACGACACAGGACCGGATATCGCTCAAGAACCGCCGCCTGAAGCCTGTCCGCTACGGATTTGGTTGCACGAACGGATGCCTCGGCCATAAGTCGAATTGCCTGCCCGGCGCTTAAATGAGTTCATGGGACTCTTGAGGCCAGGCTGCATGCATCCGCTGAGTTGCGAAAAATTGCGAAGATTCGGACATGGCGATTCCTGGCCATGGATACCTGGGGCGCAACTGAACTGCCCCGCTTCCTGGCCGCTATGCCGACAATTTGGTGCTGCAGATTTTGGAGACGCGTTAAATGGCGCATAACGAAGCAGTCGATGTAGTTCTGGTAGGGGCCGGCATCATGAGTGCCACCCTGGCCGTACTGCTCAAGGAGCTCGATCCCGCGATTTCGCTGGAAGTCGTCGAGCTGATGGACTCAGGTGCCGCGGAGAGTTCCAACCCCTGGAACAACGCCGGCACCGGTCACGCCGGGCTGTGCGAGCTGAACTACACCCCCCAGTCCGCCGATGGCAGTGTCGACATCAAGAAAGCCGTGCACATCAACACCCAGTTCGAGGTGTCGAAGCAGTTCTGGTCGTACCTGACCAGGAAGGGTACGTTCGGCTCGTCGAAATCCTTCATCGCCCCAGTGCCGCACCTGAGCTTCGTGCAGGGTGACAAAGGCGTGGAGTTCTTGAAGAAACGCTTCGAACTGATGCGCCAGCATCACGCCTTCGCCGACATGGAATACACCGAAGACCGCGACCAGATGGCAGAGTGGATGCCGCTGATGATGCCGGGCCGTCCGGCCGATGAAGTCATCGCCGCCACCCGCGTCATGAACGGTACCGACGTCAACTTCGGCGCCTTGACCAACCAGTTGCTCAAGCACCTGGGCAGCGCGCCGGACACCCAGATCAAATACTGCAAGCGCGTCACCGGCCTCAAGCGCAAGGGCGACGGTTGGACCGTGAGCATCAAGGACGTCAATTCCGGCAGCACCCGCGAAGTCGACGCCAAGTTCGTCTTCCTCGGTGCCGGTGGCGCCGCGTTGCCGCTGCTGCAAGCTTCGGGTATCGAAGAGAGCAAGGGCTTCGGCGGCTTCCCGGTCAGCGGCCAGTGGCTGCGTTGCGACAACCCGGAAGTGGTCAAGCATCACCAGGCCAAGGTCTACAGCCAGGCCGCCGTGGGCTCGCCACCGATGTCGGTGCCGCACCTGGACACCCGCGTGGTCGATGGCAAGAAATCCCTGCTGTTCGGGCCATACGCCGGCTTCACCACCAAGTTCCTCAAGCACGGTTCGCTGATGGACCTGCCGTTGTCGGTACGCGCCGGCAACATCGGCCCGATGCTGGCCGTGGCCCGGGACAACATGGACCTGACCAAGTACCTGATCAGCGAAGTGATGCAATCGATGGAGCAGCGCCTGGAATCCCTGCGCCGTTTCTACCCCGAGGCGAAAGCCGAGGACTGGCGCCTGGAAGTGGCCGGCCAGCGAGTGCAGATCATCAAGAAAGATCCGAAAAAAGGCGGCGTCCTGCAATTCGGCACCGAACTGGTGGCAGCCAAGGACGGCACCCTCGCCGCCCTGCTCGGCGCCTCCCCTGGTGCTTCGGTGACCGTTTCGATCATGCTGGAACTGATCGAGCGCTGCTTCCCTGAAAAAGCCAAGGGAGAGTGGGCCACCAAGCTCGCGGAAATCTTCCCGGCTCGGGAAAAAGTGCTGGAAACCGATGCAGCGCTGTACCGCAAGATCAATGCGCAGAACAACGTTGCGCTGGAACTGGTTGAAGAAAGCAGCGAAACCCAAAGCTACGCTTGATTCGATCGGCTAGAAAAATCGCCCCGTTCTCCATGAGAGCGGGGCGTTTTTTTTGCAGCTGTTGTGGCGAGGGAGCTTGCTCCCGCCGGCCTGTGCAGCAGGCCTGAACCAATCAGCCGCGAGCTTTTTTGATCAACTCGATATATTCCTCCGCATTGCGCTGATCATGGATCAACGCAATGAAATCGTTGCCATGCTCGTCCTTGCCATCAAGGTCGTAGCCGGCCTTGATGAAAAACGCCAGGAAGCGCTCGAAGTCGTCGACACGCAGCCCACGATAGGCCTTGATCAGTTTGTGCAGCGACGGCGACGTAGCATCGACCGGTTCAAAATTGAGGAACAGCTTGATCTGTTCGTCGCCAATCTCGTCACCAATCACTTGTTTCTTGTCTTTACGCATTGCCGGCTCCAGCTCGCACAATTCACGGGGCGGGCAGTTTACCCCCGGCGGGCGTTGCGGCTCAACGCGGGCGTGCGGTGCCGGTGTGCAGGTCGGCCCAGATATGGCCGTTTGCGTAGCTGAGAAACTGCACGTACACCGTGTCGTTGCGCAGTAGATCGATGACGACTCGGTACTGGGCCTGTGGGTAAGACAGGGTCAGGGTCTTGCTCGCCTCGTCGTACACAGGTTTTTTCAGGCTTTTGCTTTCGCCGTCAAAATTGAGGATCACCTGGCTGATGGTCGCGCCTTTGTTCAAGGGCTTGCCTTTTAGGCGCACCATCAATGGCGAGGTGACCGGGATCGGCTGCTGGTTGGAAGGCCGCTGGTTACCCAGCACCACCGAATATTCGGTGACTTGCAGCAACTGCTGCTGTTCGGGCTGCTCCTGGCGCGCCACCAGATCGTCGGGGGGCAGGAACTGGCTGTGCATCGGCGCACCCATGGCCGCCAAGGGCAGGCTGGTGATCAACAGCAAAGTGGCGCAGCGGCGGATCGATACACGCATGACAGGCTCCGGGGGCTTGGCTGGGCACGCTAGCATCCATGGAAAAAATAAGCGACCCGGGTCAATACATTCGGGCATCCGGCGCGGCATACTCAAAGGGCCATCAAGCCCGACGCCGAACGCATTGCCTTTGTGGCGAGTCGCTCGGTGGGGCGGGAGGTATCGCCCGGTTCAACTTCGCCAGGAGTATCCATGTCCTTCTCCGCCCTACCGCTCTTCGCCGCCTGGCGCCAAGCCTGGCGTGCCGGTTATACATTCGAACGCCTGCGCGGCGACCTGGTGGCCGGGCTGACGGTCGGTGTAATCGCCATTCCCTTGGCGATGGCCCTGGCGATCGCCGTTGGCGTGGCGCCGCAGCATGGGTTGTACACGGTGCTGGTGGCGGCGCCCTTGATCGCCCTGACCGGCGGCTCGCGCTTCAACGTGAGCGGGCCGACGGCGGCCTTTGTGGTCATCCTGCTGCCCATCACCCAGCAATACGGGCTGGGCGGCCTGCTGCTATGTACGATGCTTGCCGGCTTGATTCTGATCGCCCTGGGATTGATGCGTGCAGGGCGGTTGATTCAATACATCCCTTATCCGGTCATCCTCGGCTTCACCGCCGGTATCGGCGTCGTGATCGCCACGCTGCAACTCAAGGACCTGTTGGGGCTGACCACCGCAGGGCAAGCCAAGCATTACATCGAACAGCTCGGCGAACTGCTCGTGGCATTGCCCAGCGCACATCTGGGTGACGGGATTATCGGTGCCGCGTGCCTGGCTGTGCTGATTGCCTGGCCGCGCTGGGTCCCACGGGTCCCGGGGCACCTGGTGGCGTTGCTGGTGGGCGCGCTGTTGGGGCTGGCGCTGGAGCGCCTCGGCTTGCCCATCGCAACATTGGGCGAACGCTTCAGCTATGTCGTCGATGGCGTCACCTACCCGGGCATCCCGCCTTTACTACCGAGTTTCGATTGGCCATGGAACCTGCCGGACGGCCAAGGCAGGGCGCTGGTGCTCTCCTACGACCTGTTTCGTCAATTACTCGGGCCGGCTTTCGCCATCGCCATGCTTGGCGCCATCGAATCACTGTTGTGCGCCGTGGTGGCGGACGGCATGACCGGAAGCAAGCATGACCCCAACGCCGAATTGGTCGGCCAAGGCCTGGGCAATCTCGTGGCCCCGCTGTTCGGCGGCATCACCGCCACCGCCGCGATTGCCCGTAGCGCCACCAACGTGCGCAGCGGTGCGACATCGCCGTTGGCGGCAATCATCCACAGCCTGGTGGTGTTGGTGGCAATTGTATCGCTGGCACCGTTGTTCAGTTATTTACCCATGGCCGCCCTCGCCGCGCTGCTGGTGATTGTGGCCTGGAACATGAGCGAGGCCGGGCATGTGCTACACACGCTGCGTATAGCGCCGCGCAGCGACGTGCTGGTCTTGCTGACCTGTCTTGGCCTGACGGTGCTGTTCGACATGGTGTTGGCGGTCGCCGTCGGCCTGTTGCTGGCCGCCGGGCTGTTCATCAAGCGCATGAGCGAACTGACCGACAGCGCCGAACTGCCGCGCGATGTCCATCGAGCCTTGCTGGACATGCCCGAGCACGTGCGCTGCTATGCGATCCGTGGGCCACTGTTCTTTGGCGCGGCGGAAAAAGCATTGGATGTGCTGCGCAAGTTCGATCCGGGTGTGCGGGTGGTGATTGTGGACATGAGCGCCGTGCCGATGCTGGACATGACGGCACTGGCCGTCCTGGAAAATATCCTGAAGGATTACCGCAAGCACGGCATCGGCCTGATACTCGTGGGAACCGCGGCACGGGTGCGCCTGAAAATGCGTCGCGCCGGGGTTCATCGCGAGCAGCGCCAGTTGGCGTACGTGCAGACGCTGGAGCAGGCGCGGGTCAAGAGCGAAAAATGGCTGGCCGCGAGCGTCGCGCACTCAAGACTGGTGTGATGTGTGGCGGGGGGCGCTTGCTCCCTCGCCACACAAGCTTTCCTGTACTCACCCCATCAGCCGAACAAGGCTTGATCCAGGAAGGCCGGGCCGGTCATCTGGTTACATCCCCTTGACGGCAAAGATACCGTTGGCGTTGCGCCAGTAGCCTTTGTAGTCCATGCCATAACCGAAAATGTAGCGGTCGATGCACGGCAGACCAACGAAATCGGCCTTCAGGTCGGGACGGGCCTTGCGGTCATGGTCCTTGTCGATCAGCACGGCGGTGTGCACCGCGCGGGCGCCGGCGTGTTTGCAGAAATCGATGATCGCGCCCAGGGTATGACCTTCGTCGAGGATGTCGTCGATGATCAGTACGTCGCGGTCGATGAACGAGACTTCCGGCTTGGCTTTCCAGAACAGGTCGCCGCCGCTGGTTTCGTTGCGATAACGGGTCGCGTGCAGGTAGGACGCTTCCAGCGGGAAGTTCAGATAGGTCAGCAGCTTGCCGGAGAAAATCAGCCCGCCGTTCATCACGCAGAACACGACCGGATTGCTTTCAGCCAACTGATCGTTGATTTGCGCACCGACACGGGCAATTGCCGCTTCGACTTCAGCTTCGGTGTACAGGCAGTCAGCCTCTCGCATGACTTGACGGATATGCTCGAGATCAGCGGACATGGCGCTCTCCAGGGGTGGCAGTTCGGAAAAGCGGGCAAAGGTACGCATCCCGCCCGGCCAGATCAAGCGTTTGTGGACTAACGTTCTGTATTGTCTATAGGACAACACCCTCGGATAGATTAATCTAGGCCGGTTTTTTTGCCCGCCGCCGGAGCCTTCCCCATGCCCATCCTCGAGATCCGCCATCCGCTGATCAGACATAAACTCGGCCTGATGCGCCGTGCAGACATCAGCACCAAGAACTTCCGCGAGCTCGCCCAGGAAGTCGGTGCCCTGCTCACCTACGAAGCCACCAAGGACCTGCCGCTGGAATCCTACGAGATCGCCGGCTGGGCCGGCGCGGTGCAAGTGGAAAAGATCGCCGGCAAGAAGATCACCGTAGTGCCGATCCTGCGCGCCGGTATCGGCATGCTCGAAGGCGTGCTCAGCCTGATCCCGGGCGCCAAGGTCAGTGCGGTGGGCGTGGCTCGCAACGAGCAGACCCTGCAGGCCCATACCTACCTGGAAAAACTGGTGCCGGAAATCGACGAGCGCCTGGCGATGATCATCGACCCGATGCTCGCCACCGGCAGTTCGATGGTCGCCACCATCGACCTGTTGAAGAAAGCCGGTTGCCGGGACATCCGTGCCATGGTGCTGGTCGCCGCGCCCGAAGGCATCAAGGCCGTGGAAGATGCCCACCCCGACGTGACCATCTACACCGCGTCCATTGACCAGAAACTCAACGAACATGGCTACATCATCCCGGGCCTGGGCGATGCCGGCGACAAGATCTTCGGCACCAAGCAGAAGGACGCCTGAGCATGCAGGACGAATTCAACGATCCGCTCTGGCGTCAGGTGCTGTCCGGCGCACAGATGCTGTTCGTCGCCTTCGGCGCGCTGGTGCTGATGCCGCTGATCACTGGCCTGGACCCCAACGTGGCACTCTTCACGGCGGGCCTGGGGACGATCCTGTTCCAGATCGTCACCGGGCGCCAGGTGCCGGTGTTCCTGGCGTCGAGCTTTGCCTTCATCACGCCGATCATTCTCGCCAAGGGCCAGTTCGGCCTGGCGGCGACCATGGGCGGCGTGATGGCGGCCGGTTTCGTTTACACGTTCCTGGGCCTGGCGGTGAAGATCAAGGGCACCGGGTTCATTGATCGCCTGCTGCCGCCGGTGGTGATCGGTCCGGTAATCATTTCCATCGGCCTGGCGATGGCGCCGATCGCCGCCAACATGGCCATGGGCAAGGCCGGCGACGGTACCGAGCTGATTCATTATCAGACCGCGATGATGATTTCGATGCCGGCGTTGCTCACCACGTTGATCGTCGCGGTGTTCGGCAAGGGCATTTTCCGCCTGGTGCCGATTATCTCCGGCGTGCTGGTGGGCTTTGCCATGGCGTTTTTCTTCGGTGTCGTCGACACCGCGAAGATCGCCGCGGCGCCATGGTTCGCCCTGCCCGCCTTCACCGCACCGGAGTTCAACTGGCAGGCGATCCTGTTCATCGTACCCGTTGCCCTGGCACCGGCCATCGAGCACATAGGCGGCGTCATTGCCGTGGGCAGCGTGACCGGTCGCGATTACCTGAAGAAGCCGGGCCTGCATCGCACGCTGTTCGGCGACGGCGTTGCCACCACCGCAGCCGGCCTGTTCGGGGGCCCGCCCAACACCACGTACGCCGAAGTGACCGGCGCGGTGATGCTGACCAAGAACTACAACCCGAAAATCATGACCTGGGCCTCGATTTTCGCCATCAGCCTGGCGTTCATCGGCAAGTTCGGCGCGTTGCTGCAAAGCATTCCGGTGCCGGTGATGGGCGGGATCCTGTGCCTGTTGTTCGGTTCGATTGCGGCGGTGGGCATGAACACGCTGATCCGCCACAAGATCGACCTGGGCGAAGCCCGCAACCTGGTGATCGTTTCGGTGACGCTGGTGTTCGGCATTGGCGGCGTGCTGGTCGGCACCGGTACCGGTCCGGACGATTTCGGCCTCAAGGGCATCGCGTTGTGCGCCGTGGTGGCGATCGCGCTGAACCTGATCTTGCCGGGCAATGACGGTTGGAAGCAGAAGAAGGCGGATGAGCCGATTGTGTAATTCAACCGGTCTGTAATGTGGCGAGGGCGCTTGCCCCCGCTCGACCGGGCTGGCGCACCCGTGCGAAGCGCTCGCAAGATCTGGGGTTGCTGCGCAACCCAGCGGGAGCAAGCTCCCTCGCCACAGGTTGTATTACAAAGCCAAGGGCGCCCGTTCGCAAAGGGTGCTCAACGCCTGCGCCCAGTGCGGATCGTCATTGAGACACGGCACCAACACCAGCTCCTCCCCTCCCGCTTCGCAAAATTGCTCTCGGCCACGGTCGCCGATTTCCTCCAGCGTCTCGATGCAATCGGCCACGAACGCCGGGCACATCACCAGGACTTTCTTCACGCCACTCTTGGCCAGTTCGTCCAGGCGCGCTTCGGTGTAGGGTTCGATCCACTTGGCGCGGCCCAATCGCGACTGGAACGACACCGACCACTTGTCCTCCGCCAGTCCCATGCGCTGGGCGAACAGTTCAGCGGTGCGGATGCACTGGGCGCGATAACAGGTCGCCATGACTTCCGGCGGCGCGTTCTTGCAGCAGTCGGCGTCCTTGAAGCAGTGATAGCCCGTAGGGTCGAGCTTGGTCAGGTGCCGCTCAGGCAAGCCGTGGAAACTCAGCAGCAGGTGATCGTGGTCCTGCATCAAGTACGGCTTGGCGCTGGCAACCAGGGCATCGAGGTACTCCGGCTGGTCGTAGAAAGGCTGGAGAATCGAGAATTTCACGTCGAGCCTCTTCTCCCGCACGACCCGTTTCGCTTCCTCGATGACCGTGGTGACCGTGCTGTCGGCAAATTGCGGATACAACGGGGCCAGGGTGATGTTCTTGTGACCCTGGCTCGCCAGGCGTACCAGGGTGGACTCCAGCGACGGCTCGCCGTAACGCATCGCCAGTTCTACCGGGCCCTGTTTCCATTGAGCGGCCATGGCCTGTTGCAAGCGCCGGCTGAGCACCACCAGGGGCGAGCCCTCTTCCCACCAGATCGAGGCATAGGCATGGGCCGACTGCTCGGGGCGCTTGATAAGGATCAGCGACACCAGCAACCGCCGGATTGGC
This sequence comes from Pseudomonas frederiksbergensis, assembly GCF_035751725.1. Classification (GTDB taxonomy): domain Bacteria; phylum Pseudomonadota; class Gammaproteobacteria; order Pseudomonadales; family Pseudomonadaceae; genus Aquipseudomonas; species Aquipseudomonas frederiksbergensis_A. The sequence continues at coordinate 4,911,302 of NZ_CP142104.1, forward strand.
CAAGGCAGGTCGATCACGTACGGGTCCATCAGAAATTGATTGAGGTAGCGGCGTACATCGGCCACCGAGGTGGAGGCAGGCGAACCCAGATTCACCAGAAGCAACGCGTGATCGGTCATGCAACGTCCTATTTCAAAGGCGACCCGACAAGTCTTCCAGGGCCGCAGGCAAATCAGTGAACCGGAATGAAAACCCCGCCGCCAGCAATCGGGCCGGCGTGGCGCGCTGGCCGCCCAGCAACAGCAGTGACAACTCCCCCAACACAACCTTCAGCGCAAGCTCCGGCATTGGTACCACAGCCGGGCGATGCAACACGTCACCCAAGGCCTTTGCAAAATCGCGGTTGCGCACCGGGTTCGGCGCGCAGGCATTATAAGGACCGCTGGCATCACTGCGGTGCAGAAGAAAATCAATCAGGGCGATTTGATCGTCAATATGAATCCAAGGCATCCATTGCCTCCCGCTGCCGATACGCCCGCCCAGCGCGAGTTTGAAGGGCAGCAGCAGCCGCGACAAAAAGCCGCCCTCGGCCGACAGGACCAGGCCGGTGCGGACCAGTACCACACGCATGCCCAGGGCCTCGGCCCGCTGCGCGGTTTCCTCCCAGGCGATGCATAGCTGGCTGGCGAAGTCCTCGCTGACCGGCCCCGATTCTTCGGTCAACTCACGCTCGCCACCGTCGCCGTACCAACCCACGGCAGAGCCGGAAATCAGCACCTGCGGTCGCTGCTCGCAACGCTCAAGCCAGGCGAGCAATGTCTCGGTCAGGGTGATGCGGCTGCTCCATAGCAATATCTTGCGCTTGTGGCTCCAGGGGCGATCGGCGATGGGCGCACCAGCCAGGTTGACCACTGCGTCCACCGACTCGGCAAGCTCATCGAGCGTGGCGATGCCGCGTACCTGCGCACCGCAGATTTCCGCCACCTGTTCGGGTCGACGACTCCAGACCGTCAAGCGATGTCCTTGCTCCAACCAGTGCCGGCAGAGCTGACGACCGATCAAACCAGTACCGCCGGTCAGCAATATGTGCATGAGGTGTTCCTCGCATCGCGTTTTACCCGGCCCATTAGTCTATTTTTATAAGTAGAGCTTTTTCATATTGGACAGGTCTGCTTCTAACAATAGGACAACCTGCCAAAACGCGAACGGTAAAACTTATACCAAAAATCAAAATTGTACAGGATTAAACGACGGCGTAGTCTGTACAGAAAGTAAACGAGGCCCTCATGACTGTACCTATCGCAATCATCGGCACCGGCATCGCCGGACTTTCCGCTGCCCAGGCCCTGACGGAGGCTGGGCACGTCATTCAACTTTTCGATAAAAGCCACGGCAGCGGCGGACGCATGTCGAGCAAGCGCAGCGACGCCGGCGCGCTCGACATGGGCGCCCAGTATTTCACCGCCCGTGACCGACGCTTCGTCACGGAAGTGCAACGCTGGCAAGCCAACGGCTGGGCAGCGGAGTGGAACCCGCAGCTCTATCACTTCCAGGACGGGCAGATGAGCCCATCGCCGGACGAACAGACCCGCTGGGTCGGCACCCCGCGCATGAGCGCCATTACCCGCGCCCTGCTCGGCGATTTGCCGGTGCAGTTCTCCTGCCGCATCACCGAGGTGTTTCGTGGCCAGGAGCATTGGCACCTGCAGGACGCCGAAGGATTCACCCATGGCCCGTTCGGCCAGGTGGTCATCGCCACGCCTGCACCGCAGGCGACCGCATTGCTCGCCGCCGTGCCGAAACTGGCTGGTGTGGCCGCCGGGGTAAAAATGGACCCTACCTGGGCCGTCGCGCTGGCCTTCGAACAGCCCTTGGACACCCCAATGGAAGGCTGCTTCGTGCAGGACAGCCCCCTCGACTGGCTGGCGCGCAACCGCAGCAAGCCGGGGCGCGACAGCAAGCTCGACACCTGGGTGCTGCATGCCACCAGCGACTGGAGCCGCCAGCACATCGACATGTCCAAGGAAGCGGTCATCGAACACCTGCACGGCGCGTTCGCCGAGCTGCTGCACAGCGCCATGCCCGCTCCCAGCTTCAGCGTGGCCCATCGCTGGCTGTACGCCCGCCCCGCCGGCAGTCACGAATGGGGGGCACTGGCCGACGCCGACCTGGGATTGTATGTGTGCGGCGACTGGTGCCTGTCCGGCCGGGTCGAAGGGGCCTGGCTCAGTGGGCAGGAGGCCGCGCGCCGGTTGCACGCAAGCCTCCAGTAGATCGCTGATACGCGTCTCTCGCTGCTGTCGCAACAGACAGCAGCCCATCTGCGCCAACCCTGGCATCACTCCATTCATTCAATTGCCGGTTGACTTGTGCTCATTCGGACCTATGATTGAAAATATTGTACAACACAATAAATCTGTACAAGATTTTTAGCCCAGAGGTTGCCCATGCCCAGCGAAGCCAACGCCAAACCCCGGATTGCCATCAGCGCGTGCCTGATAGGCGCTGAAGTTCGCTTCAATGGCGGGCACAAGCAATCCCCGTTGTGCAGCCGCACGCTCAGTGAGTATTTCGATTTCGTCCCGGTATGTCCTGAAGTCGCCATCGGTCTGGGCATTCCCCGGGAACCGATCCGGCTGGTCGGCCAACCCGAGCAGCCCCGCGCGGTCGGCACGGTAAACCGCGATCTGGACGTCACCCGACCGCTGGACGATTACGGTCGGAAAATGGCCGAGGAATTGGACGACATCTGTGGCTACATCTTCATGCAGAAATCGCCATCCTGCGGCCTGGAAAGGGTCAAGGTCTACGACCACAACGGCGTCCCCCAGGACGGCGGCGGCCGCGGCATCTACGCCCAGGCCTTTTGCGAGCGCCATCCAGACCTGCCGGTGGAGGAAGATGGCCGCCTCAACGATCCGGTATTGCGCGAGAACTTCCTGACGCGTGTGTTCGTCTATGCCGCGTGGCAACCGCTGCGCCGACGCGACCTGACCCGGCGCGATCTCATCGAATTCCACTCGCGTTATAAATACCTGCTGATGGCTCATGACCCGGTGCAGTACAAGGCCTTGGGCAACCTGCTGGGCAACATGGGCAAGTCCGATCCCAACGAGTTGGGCCCGCGGTACTTCAGCGCGCTGATGGCGGCCCTGAAGAAATGCGCCACCCGTCGAACCCACGCCAATGTACTTCAACATTTGAGCGGCTACCTCAAGCGCGCCATAGGCACCGATGACAAGCAGGAAGTGCAGCATCTCATCGGGCAGTATCGCCTCGGTATCGTGCCCTTGGTGGTGCCGCTGACCCTGCTCAAGCATCACCTGCGCCAGCATCCCGACCCGTATCTCGCGCAACAGGTATACCTGCAACCCCACCCGGAAAATCTCAGTTTGCGAAACGCCATTTGATGAACGACGAACCCGACTCCAGCGCCAGCGAAGACCTCGGCGCCGACTTTGCCACAGCACTGGCGCAGGGCTGGCTGCCCATACGCGAAGTGTCCCGACAAACCGGCGTCAACGCCATCACGCTACGCGCCTGGGAGCGCCGCTATGGCTTGATCGTGCCGCACCGCACGCCCAAGGGCCATCGCTTGTTCAGCCCCGAGCATGTGCAACGAATTCAGAGCATTCTCACCTGGATCAATCGCGGCGTGGCGGTGAGCAAGGTCAAGCCGCTGCTCGATACTGCGCAGCCGCCTGACGAACCCTTGGAAGATGAATGGCAGCGCCAGCGCCATGCCCTTGCGCTGGCGGTGACACAACTGGCGGAGCGGCAAGTCGATCACCTGGTCAACCAGGCGATGGCCCTTTACCCGCCCTGGACTGTTTGTGAACAGTTGCTGTTGCCCTTGCTCGCCGAATTGCAAACGCGTTGGCAAGGACAGTTCGGCGCGCAATTGGAGCAGGTGTTCTTTTATTCCTGGCTGCGCAGCAAGTTCGGCAGCCGGGTCTATCACAACAACCGTCAGTTGCACGGCGCACCGTTGCTGCTGGTCAACCATTCCCAATTGCCCCAGGAACCCCACCTGTGGCTGACAGCCTGGCTCGCCAGCAGCGCCGATTGTCCTGTAGAGGTCTTCGATGCGCCCCTGCCGGCGGGCGAATTGGCACTGGCGGTCGAACGCCTCAAGGCCCGCGCCGTGTTGCTGTATTCAAGTAATGCCTTGAACCTGTCCCAATTGCCAAGGCAACTGAACGCTGTCGACTGCCCCATCATCATCGCCGGCCCGGCTGTGTCCATTCACCACGCCAGGTTATCCACAGACGTCTCGATGACTAACGTCACGTGGGCCGAAGACCCGCTCTGCGCCCATGCCGAACTCAATCGCCGAGCGCTTCTTTAACGAGTATTCCCATGCAACTGATCTGGCTGCGCAGCGATTTGCGCGTGCATGACAACACGGCGCTTGCCGCTGCCGCCGCCCGCGGCCCCTGCGTGGCGGTCTACTTGCCGACACCGGGACAATGGCGTGCCCATGATGATGCCCCTTGCAAGGTCGATTTCTGGCTGCGCAACCTGGCGTCGCTGAGCAAGGCGTTGGAGCAACTGAACATCCCCCTGCTGATCCGCCACGCGCCCTACTGGGACCAGGCGCCAAGCGTATTGGTCGCACTGTGCCGGGAGCTGGACATCAATGCCGTGCACGTTAACGAAGAGTACGGCCTGAACGAAACCCGACGCGACAGCGAAGTCGCTCGCGCACTGGCTGGCGAGGGCGTCGAGTTTCATAGCCACCTCGACCAGCTCCTGTTCAAGCCCGGTAGCGTCCTGACCAAGACCGGCAACTATTTCCAGGTATTCAGCCAGTTTCGCAAGGTGTGCTACCAGCGCTTGCACTTATCCCTACCGAGCCTGGTTCCCATCCCCGCCCGTCAAGCGCTGACGGCAATTGCCAGCGATCCGGTGCCAACGCACGTCGAAGGCTTCGAGCCACCCGGGGAAACGCTGCAAGCCCTTTGGCCCGCTGGCGAGAGCGAAGCGCTGCGACGATTGGATGGGTTTGTCGAGCAGCACATCGACCATTACCTGACCGAGCGGGATTTCCCGGCCAGGCCTGGCACCAGCCAACTGTCTGCCTATCTGGTGGCCGGCGTAGTATCGCCGCGCCAATGCCTGCACGCGGCGCTGCAAGCCAACCAGGGAGAATTCGAAAGCGGGAACACCGGAGCGGTGACGTGGATCAATGAATTGCTCTGGCGCGAATTTTATAAACATATATTGGTGGGCTATCCACGCGTGTCACGCCACCGCGCGTTTCGCCCGGAGACCGAGGCCTTGGCCTGGCGCCACGCCCCGGAAGAATTGACGGCCTGGCAACAGGCGCGCACCGGCCTGCCGATCATCGATGCGGCCATGCGCCAACTGCTGGAGACTGGCTGGATGCACAACCGGTTGCGCATGGTAGTGGCCATGTTCCTGACCAAGAATCTGCTGATCGACTGGCGCGAAGGCGAACGCTTTTTCATGCGCCATCTGATCGACGGTGACTTGGCGGCCAACAATGGAGGCTGGCAGTGGAGCGCCTCAACCGGGACGGATTCGGCGCCCTGGTTCCGCATCTTCAATCCCCTTAGCCAATCAGAGAAATTCGATCGCGAGGGATTGTTTATAAAGCGTTGGCTGCCGGCGTTGAACGATTGGGATAGCCGCAGTGTCCACAGCCCTAATGCCCAGCGTGAATTATTTCGCACGACAGATTATCCGGCTCCGATTGTCGATCTGGCCCAATCCCGGGCGCGGGCTTTGGCGGCTTTCAAGCGACTGCCGTCGCGTCAGGACATGCAAATGGATTGAAGGGCGATTACCGAACATGGAATTGCTTGAGGTTGGAACGTAATTCCACCACGACCTTATGGGGTCCGACTAATATCAGGATTGCCGCATCGGAAGCGGCGTCTTGATGCTAGGAAAAAAAGGGGGCGGCATGAAAAGAAAGTATTGGCTGACGGGTGCGAACGACGGCCTGGGTGCGTCACTGGCCGAAGCACTGCTTCAAACCGGAGCGCAGCTGGCAATCAGTTCGCCACAAGCGTGCCAAACCCTTTCCCAACGTTATCCGGAACATGTCCTGGCAGTCCCCGGCAACTTGACCGACGGCCAAACAGTGCGAGAAATCGGCGAGCAGATCAACCGGCAATGGGGCGCGCTGGACACTGTCATCATCAATGCCGGAACGGCTGAGCATGTCGACGGCCAGCCGGCCGACGACTCACTGATCGAACACATCATCCGCAGCAACCTGTTGGCCGCCAGCTTTTGCATTGAAGCCGCGCTTCCTCTGTTGCGCCTGGGCACGGCACCCCATCTCGTAGGCATCGCCAGCCCGGTCACCTACCTGACACCTTCGCGTGCCGAGGGCGACGGCAAAGCGCTGCGTCAGGTATTCGAATCGGTTCGTAGCACCCCGGCCGCCAAGGGCATCGACGTTATGTTGGTCACCCCCGACCTCGCTGACTCGGCGATGAGCCTGGACGACGGGCTTTCGATATTGACCCGATGGTCAGCCGATGCGGCGGCCAGTTATATTCTGGCTCAAATGAACGAGCGGCCGGACGAAACGACGCTGCCCGCGGCCTCCATGATGGCGCTCTGGCCGCTGCCATCCTCAACCCGCAAGACCCGCGCGAACGACGACTATTGCCAGTTGGCTGGCGAATCCCCGATCAAGGGACAACTTTGATCCCCCTGGTTGCCTTACACTGCGCGCATGAAAACCATCCCCCTCGTTGAATTGCCTGCGCCGGTCATTGAGTGCTCCACCTGCGCGGCGTGCTGCTGCCAGTTGGAAGTGCTGCTGATCACCGATACCGGCGTTCCGGAACGCTTTATCGACACCGACGATTGGGGCGGGGAAGTCATGCTGAGGCTTGATGATGGCTGGTGCGCGGCCCTGGACCGCGACAGCATGATGTGCACGATCTACGAGAAGCGTCCGTTGATCTGCAGGGAATTCGAGATGGGCGCGCCGGAGTGCCTGGAAGAACGCCAGGGCATTGCAACGGCGTATCGGTAAAAGAACGAATCTGAAACTGGATTTCTGTAGGAGCGAGCTTGCTCGCTCCTACAGTTTTTTGCTGTTACAACGGCATGGTGTAATGCAGCGCGTAGCTTTCCACGCCGTCGTTGTCCGAACTGATGCCGGCGTTGGAATAGTGAGTGGCACGAATGCCTACTTCATGTCCGCCGTTGAAGCGCAGGCCGAACCCGACACGGTCTTCGAACTGGAAAGCCGAACCGAGTTTGTTGGATTCTATTTCAGTGTTTTCAAACAACGCGACGCCGATCCCCGCCTCGATGTATGGCTTCACGTTCTGGCCCGCAAACTCATAAACGAAGACTGGCGAGAACGACAGACTGTGGTTGCTGGACGTCTCGTCCCCTTCCCAGTACGTGTAGGCCCCGCTCCAGTAGCCGGTCAGGCGACCCACGTCGCTCTGCCACCAGCTCTTGTCCCAGTCGAATTGCATGCCCAAGCGATAGGTCATGGTCGAGTCGCCAGTCTGGCCGACCCCGAACTCCACGCCCGCCGCCTGTGCGGTATAAGTGTGCCCCATCAACGCAGCCGCAAACGCGGCAAAGCAGAATAAACGCTTCATTAGAAACATCCTTTTCCGACAGCCTTAGTTAATTTTTCTTACAAACAGACACAGCTATAGAAATCCACGCCAAATCAGAAGTTCAGCTGGATTCACATAATTTTCACGCTTTTTTACAGATCGAAGCTTCGCACAACGCCGGAAGATTTCCATAGCATCGGTAGGATTTTTCTCAGGTGCGCAGGATCACCGCTGCTCCAGAACTGAGTTTCACTGGCAGGCCCTTCGGCCAGTAACATCCGTTCCGCCAACAAGCGCTGAAGCTGGCGAGCCACGGCGGCGCCCGTGTCGATCAGGCTGATATCCGCCGCGACCATTTCCTTGAGCAATGGCTTGAGGAATGGGTAGTGGGTGCAGCCGAGGATCAACGTGTCGCAACCGGCCGCCAGCAAGGGGGTGACGTAGCCTTGCAACAACTGGCGCAAGGCCGGGCTATGCAGGTCGCCAGCTTCGATCAATTCCACCAGCCCGGGACAGGGCTGGGTGATCACCCGTACGTCCGTGGCGAAACGGTCGAGCAACGCGGCGAATTTGGCGCTCTGCAACGTGCCCGTTGTAGCGAGCACGCCGACGATGCCGCTTCGAGTCGCCGCGGCAGCCGGCTTGACCGCCGGTTCCATGCCGACGATTGGCCAGTCGGGGTAATCGCGACGCAGGTCCGCCACTCCGGCGACCGTCGCGGTATTGCAGGCTACCACCAACGCCTTGGCGCCCTGGCGCTGGAGAAACTCGGCAATGATCGCGCACCGCTGCCGGATGAATTCCGGACTCTTTTCCCCGTAGGGGATATGCCCGCAGTCAGCTACGTACAGCAGCGATTCATTGGGTAGCAAATGGCGAATTTCCCCCAGCACCGACAGCCCGCCGACGCCTGAATCGAACACACCGACCGGAGCCTCACTCATGTCGGGTACCGCAGACGCTGCAGTTCGGATCGCGCTTGACCCGCAGTTCACGAAAACGCGTGCCCAGCGCATCGATCAACAGCAGGCGCCCCACCAGCGGCTCTCCGAAGCCGGCCAACAGTTTCAAGGCCTCGAGCGCCTGGAGACTGCCCACCAAACCCACGAGCGGCCCAAGCACGCCGGCCTCGCTACAGGTCAGCTCGGCTTCGCTGCCGTGCCCATAGAGGCAGTGATAACAAGGGCTTTCGGGGCGGCGCGGGTCGAACACCGACAGTTGGCCTTCCAGGCGAATCGCTGCGCCACTGACCAAGGGTTTGCCCGCGGCGACACAAGCTGCGTTCACCGCTTCACGGGTGGAAAAATTGTCCGAACAATCCAGCACCACGTCCACTGCCGCCACGGCGTCAGCCAGGCTGTCTTCGTCCATGGCTGACGGATGGGGAACCAGTCGAACCTCGGGGTTGATGGCGGTGAGGCGACGCATCGCGGAATCAACCTTGGTCAGGCCGACGCTCTGTGTGTCATGGATGATCTGTCGCTGCAGGTTGGTCAGGTCGACCGTGTCGAAGTCCGCCAGGTGCAACTCGCCGACACCGGCGGCGGCGAGGTACAACGCCACCGGCGCGCCCAGGCCGCCCAGGCCGATGATCAATGCGCGCCCCTGCTTCAGACGCAGTTGCCCGTCGATGTCGACGTGTTGCAACAGAATCTGTCGGCTATAGCGCAGCAGCTCTTGATCGTTCAGCACGGCAGGCGTCCCAGACTGATGCGTTCGTGATTGCCGAGGTCCTTGCGGCTATGGACTTCGGAGAAACCTTGGTCTTGAAACAGCCCCCGCACCGCTTCGGCCTGGTCGTAACCATGCTCGAGCATCAGCCAGCCGCCCGCTTCGAGGTGATCGGGGGCCTGGGCGACAATGGCGCGCAAATCGTCCAGACCGTCCGGCCCCGCCACCAGCGCACTGGCCGGCTCGAAACGCACGTCGCCCTCAGCCAGATGCGGGTCGCTGGCGGCAATATAAGGTGGGTTGCTGATGATCAGCCCGAAACGTTCACCTTCCAGCGCGCTGAACCAGTGGCTGCTCAGGACCGTGACATTGCGCAGCGCCAGGCGCTGGCGATTGCGTTCGGCCAGCGCCACAGCTTCCAGCACCCGATCGACCGCCGTGACATTCCAGGCCGGACGTTCGCTGGCCAACGCCAAGGCAATCGCGCCGCTGCCCGTGCCCAGGTCGAGGACCCGGGCCGGCGTAGCCGGCAACAACGCCAGCGCGGTTTCCACCAGCAACTCGGTGTCGGGACGCGGGATCAGTGTGTGGGGCGCGACTTCCAGGTCAAGTTTCCAGAAGCCCTGCTGCCCCAGGATGTAGGCCACCGGTTCGCCGGAACGACGCCGGCGCAGGTATTCGGAGAACAATAGCGCCGCCTCGCTTGGCACGATCCGCTCGGGCCAGGTGTGCAGGAAGCTGCGGGACTTGCCCAGGGCAGCGGCCAGCAATAACTCGGTATCCAAGCGTGGCGTAGGAGAATCCGGCAATTCGGCGGCGCGAAGCAAACTGGCGATGATGGTCATGGGGTCACCTGTACCTATTCGCCAATCGCGGCCAGTTGATCGGCCTGGTATTCGGCGAGCAAGGGCTCGATGACGGCATCGACACCACCGGCAAGGATCTCGTCGAGGGAGTACAGGGTCAGGTTGACCCGGTGATCGGTGACTCGCCCCTGGGCAAAGTTGTAGGTCCGGATGCGCTCGGAACGGTCGCCCGAGCCGACCAGCAGCTTGCGCTCGCTGGCGATGGCGTTGGCGGCGGCACTGGTCTGCTGGTCGTTGAGCTTGGCCGACAACCAGGCCATCGCCCGTGCCCGGTTCTTGTGCTGGGAGCGTTCTTCCTGGCATTCGACCACGATGCCCGAAGGCAAGTGGGTGATGCGGATCGCCGAGTCGGTCTTGTTGACGTGCTGGCCGCCCGCCCCCGAAGACCGGTAGGTGTCGATCCGCAGGTCCGCCGGGTTGATCTCGATGGCTTCCTGCTCGTCCGGCTCGGGCAACACCGCGACGGTGCAGGCCGATGTATGGATCCGGCCTTGGGATTCGGTGGCCGGTACCCGTTGTACGCGGTGGGCGCCGGACTCGAACTTCAACTTGCCATAGACGTTATCGCCCTCGACCCGGGCAATCACTTCCTTATAGCCGCCGTGTTCGCCTTCGTTTTCCGAGAGGATCTCTACGCGCCAGCCGCGACGCTCGGCGTAGCGCGAATACATGCGGAACAGGTCGCCGGAAAAGATCGCCGCCTCGTCGCCGCCGGTACCGGCGCGGATCTCGAGGAAAACGTTACGCCCGTCGTTCGGGTCCTTGGGCAGCAACATGCGTTGCAGGTTGCTTTCCAGCTCGACCAGTTGTTCCTTGGCCTCGCGCACTTCCTCCACCGCCATTTCGCGCATGTCAGGGTCGCTGTCCTTGAGCAGCGCCTGGGCGCCCTCGAGGTCGCCCTGTACTTTGAGCAACTGTTTATAGGTGGCGACGATCGGCTCGACCTCCGCGTATTCCTTGGAATAGGTGCGGAATTTGTTCTGGTCGGAAATGACTTCGCCGTCGCCCAGCAAGGCGGTCAGTTCCTCGAAACGGTCCTGGAGAATGTCCAGTTTATTGAGCAGTGACGCTTTCATTGCGATTTTTTATCCGAAAAGCTATCCGGTGAAGCCTCACCGAGAGCGAAAAGTTCCTGGGCCATGGCCAGCGCGTCGAGGCGGCCTTCGGCGGTCAGCTTCTTGAGCTGGACGCTAGGAGCATGGAGCAGTTTGTTGGTCAGGCCGCGCGCCAGTTGCACCAACACCTCTTCGGCGCTGCCGCCATTGGCCAGCAGGCGCTGGGCTTTTTGCAGTTCTTCGTCGCGCAGCCGTTCGCTTTGCTGACGATACGCCTTGAGCACGTCCACCGCCGCCAGCTCACGCAGGCGCACCATGAAATCCTCGGCGCCAACGGTGATCATTTCCTCGGCGGCCTGCGCCGCGCCTTGCCGGCTCTTCAAGTTCTCGGCAACGACTTCGTGCAGGTCATCGACACTGTAGAGGTAAACGTCGTCGAGTTCGCCGACTTCGGGCTCGATGTCACGCGGCACGGCAATGTCGACCATGAAGATCGGCTTGTGCTTGCGCAGTTTCAAGGCGCTTTCCACCGCGCCCTTGCCCAGGATCGGCAACTGGCTGGCGGTGGAACTGATGACGATATCGCTGTGCACCAGCTCCGCAGGAATATCCGACAACAGTACCGCGTGGGCACCGAACTGCTCGGCCAGGGTGCTGGCGCGCTCCAGGGTGCGGTTGGCAACCACGATGCGCTTCACCCCGAGGTCATGCAGGTGCCGGGCGACCAGGGTGATGGTCTCGCCGGCGCCGATCAGCAGCGCCTGGCTGCGTTGCAGATCACTGAAGATCTGCTTCGCCAGGCTCACGGCTGCAAAGGCCACGGATACCGGATTCTCGCCGATGGCCGTGTCGGTACGCACTTGCTTGGCGGCATTGAAAGTGGCCTGGAACAGACGCCCCAGCAGCGGACCAACGGTCCCGGCCTCGCGCGCGACGGCGTAGGCCGATTTCATCTGGCCGAGAATCTGTGGTTCGCCCAGTACCAGCGAATCGAGCCCCGAGGCGACACGCATCATGTGACGAACGGCCGCATCATCTTCGTGCACATAAGCACTGGCGCGCAGCTCTTCAAGGCTCAAATCATGGTATTCGGCCAGCCAGCGAAGCACCGAATCGGCCGAAACGTGATCCTGTTCTATATAAAGCTCGCTGCGATTGCAGGTGGAGAGGATCGCAGCTTCGCGGCTGTCCGTCAGTCGGCAGAGCTGCTGCAGCGCCTCAACCAGCTGCTCAGGCGTAAATGCCACGCGCTCGCGGACGTCTACTGAAGCAGTCTTGTGGTTAATACCAAGTGCAAGGAAGGCCATTCAAGGTCGCTGATGGTGACGTGAAGCCGGCAATTGTCCTACTTCGCCAGATTGAGAACAACCACCACCGACTATTGTCACAATTACCTGTGCCTATAAGGCATCCGCCGAGACTCGGTTATGTTTGGCCGATGGCTTGTGTCATGATGATCCGACCGCAGGTAAGTCGTCCTCTTCCTATATGAATAGATCTTTTGCGTTGCTCCTCGCTTTTGCCTTCCTCGGCGGCTGCCAGTCCATGGCTCCCGTTTCGACGGACGGCACGCCACCCGTCGAAGACAGCACTCCGGCTCCCGAAAAGCCAAAGGTGTATGGCTCGTTCAGCGAAGAAACCATCTTCAGCCTGCTGAGCGCCGAGCTCGCGGGCCAGCGCAATCGTTTCGACATTGCCCTGGATAACTACGTCACCCAGGCCATCAACACCCAGGATCCGGGCGTTTCCGAGCGGGCGTTTCGAATTGCCGAGTACCTGGGGGCCGACCAGCCCGCACTGGATACCGCGCTGATCTGGGCCCGGAACGCCCCGGACGACCTCGAAGCGCAACGCGCCGCTGCCGTGCAGCTGGCACGCGCCGGACGTTACGACGACTCCATGATGTATATGGAAAAAGTCCTGCTGGGCAAGGGCGACACCCATTTCGATTTTCTCGCGCTGTCTGCCGCCGATACCGACCAGGAAACTCGCGACGGCCTGAAGAAGAGCTTTGATCGACTGCTGCAACGCCACCCGAACAACGGCCAGTTGATTTTCGGCAAGGCCCTGTTGCTGCAACAGGACGGCGACTCCCAAGGCGCCCTCACCCTGCTGGAAGACAACCCGCCGGAAGCGGGCGAAGTGGCCCCTATCCTGCTGCGTGCACGCTTGCTGCAAAGCATGAACCGCGGCGACGAAGCCCTGCCGCTGATGGAAAAAAGCATCAAGAAGTACCCGGACGACAAGCGCCTGCGCCTTACTTACGCCCGCATGCTGGTGGAAAACAATCGCATGGACGACGCCAAGGTCGAGTTTTCCAGCCTGGTGCAGCAATACCCCGAGGACGACGACTTGCGTTATTCCCTGGCGCTGGTCTGCCTGGAAGCCAAGGCCTGGGAAGAAGCCAAGGGCTATCTGGAAGACCTGATCGCCCGGGAAAGCCACGTCGATTCGGCCCACCTGAACCTGGGTCGCATCGCCGAAGAGCGCAACGATCCAGAGAGCGCATTGATCGAGTACGCCCAGGTCGGCCCGGGCAATGATTATCTGCCCGCGCAGCTGCGCCAGGCCGACATCCTCATCAGCAACGGCCGGACCGCCGAAGCCCAGAGCCGCCTGGCCGTGCAGCGCGACACGCAACCGGACTATGGCATCCAGCTTTACCTGATCGAGGCCGAAACCCTGTCGGCCAACAAGCAGGGCGATAAGGCCTGGGCTGTCCTGCAACAAGCCTTGAAGCAATACCCTGATGATCTGAACCTGCTCTACACCCGCGCCATGCTGGCAGAAAAACGCAATGACCTGGCCCAGATGGAAAAAGACCTGCGGCTGATCATCCAGCGTGATCCCGACAATGCCATGGCCCTCAACGCCCTCGGCTACACCTTGTCGGATCGAACCACCCGCTACGACGAAGCCAAGCTGCTGATCGAGCAGGCTCACCAGATCAACCCGGAAGACCCGGCCGTACTCGACAGCCTTGGCTGGGTGAATTTCCGCCTGGGCAACCTCGACGAAGCCGAACGCTTGCTGCGCCAGGCCCTGGAGCGCTTCCCCGACCAGGAAGTCGCCGCCCACCTGGGTGAAGTCCTATGGGCCAAAGGCAAGCAACGCGAAGCCCGGCAGATCTGGGCCAAGTTCCTCAAGGAACAGCCTGACAGCCCGATTCTACGCAGTACCATCAAACGCCTGACCGGATCAGAGACTCTTTAAGATTATGTTTGTGCGCCACTTCATTATTTTCAGCTTCATCGCCCTGCTCGCCGGTTGCGCGGGCTTCGGCGCCCGAGAATCCGTCCAGGGCCATGGCAACCCGGCCCAGTGGCGCGAGCACAAAGAACAGCTCAGCGGCCTCGACGGCTGGCAGATAGACGGAAAGATCGGCATTCGCGCACCTAAAGACTCTGGCAGCGGTACCTTGTTCTGGCTACAGCGCCAGGATTACTACGACATACGCCTGTCGGGCCCACTGGGGCGCGGCGCGGCGCGGTTGACCGGCCGGCCGGGACAGGTTTCGCTGGAAGTCGCCAACCAGGGACGCTACGAGGCGCCCAGCCCCGAAGTGCTGCTGGAAGAACAACTGGGCTGGAAACTGCCGGTATCCCACCTGACCTGGTGGGTCCGCGGCCTCCCCGCACCGGACAGCAAGAGCCGCCTGACGCTGGACGCCGACAGTCGCTTGTCGAACCTGGAGCAGGACGACTGGCAGATCGAATACCTGAGCTATGCCGAACAAAACGGCTATTGGTTGCCCGAGCGCATCAAGCTGCACGGCAGCAACCTCGACGTCACGCTGGTGATCAAGCAATGGCAGCCGCGCAAGCTGGGGCAATGACATGACCGCTCCACGCCTGACCCTGCCCTCCCCGGCCAAGCTCAACCTGATGCTGCACATCCTTGGCCGACGCCCGGACGGTTATCACGAGCTGCAAACGATTTTCCAGTTCCTGGACTACGGCGACGAGATCACCTTCGCCGTGCGCGATGACGGTGTGATTCATTTGCACACCGAATTCGACGGCGTTCCCCACGACAGCAATCTGATCGTCAAGGCGGCAAAGAAACTCCAGGAGCAATCCGGTTCTTCGCTGGGCATCGACATCTGGATCGAAAAAATCCTGCCCATGGGCGGCGGAATCGGTGGCGGCAGCTCGAATGCGGCAACGACGCTGCTGGGCCTCAATCATCTCTGGCAACTGGGCTGGGACCTGGATCGCCTCGCGGCGCTGGGGCTTTCGCTGGGCGCCGACGTGCCGGTTTTCGTGCGTGGCCACGCGGCTTTCGCCGAGGGCGTCGGGGAAAAACTCACACCGGTGGAGCCCGAGGAACCCTGGTACTTGGTGCTGGTGCCGCAAGTATCTGTAAGTACAGCAGAAATTTTTTCAGATCCACTGTTGACACGTAACTCTCCTCCCATTAAAGTGCGCCCCGTTCCCAAGGGAAACAGTCGAAATGACTGCTTACCGGTGGTAGCAAGGCGTTACCCAGATGTTCGTAACGCATTGAATTTGTTAGGTAAATTTACCGAAGCAAAACTCACCGGAACTGGAAGTTGTGTGTTTGGGGGCTTCCCAAGCAAAGCTGAAGCTGATAAAGTCTCGGCCCTTCTTACAGAGACCCTTACAGGGTTTGTAGCGAAAGGAAGCAACGTTTCGATGTTGCATCGCAAGCTGCAAAGTCTGCTCTAAAAGGAATCGAGTGCTGGGCACTCGCAGCAACAGATACAGGGGCGTCGCCAAGCGGTAAGGCAGCAGGTTTTGATCCTGCCATGCGTTGGTTCGAATCCAGCCGCCCCTGCCATTTTCCTATACTCATCCAGGTATACCCTCAGCCTTCAGGTACTGCGCGTGTCCAAGATGATGGTCTTTACGGGGAACGCTAACCCCGATCTGGCTCGGCGTGTAGTACGTCAGCTGCATATCCCTCTCGGTGACATCTCTGTCGGTAAATTCTCCGACGGCGAAATTACTGCCGAGATCAATGAAAACGTTCGCGGTAAAGACGTCTTCATTATTCAGCCGACTTGCGCCCCGACCAACGATAACCTGATGGAACTCGTCGTGATGGCTGATGCCTTCCGCCGCTCCTCGGCTACTCGTATTACTGCTGTTATTCCTTACTTTGGTTATGCCCGCCAGGATCGCCGCCCGCGTTCCGCACGCGTGGCTATCAGCGCGAAAGTCGTTGCCGATATGCTGACCGTGGTCGGCATCGATCGTGTACTGACGGTCGATCTGCATGCTGACCAGATCCAGGGCTTCTTCGATATTCCCGTGGATAACATCTACGGCTCCCCCGTCCTGGTGGATGACATTGAAGATCAGCGCTTCGAAAACCTCATGATCGTGTCCCCGGACATTGGCGGCGTCGTGCGTGCACGGGCCGTTGCCAAATCCCTGGGCGTGGATCTGGGTATCATCGACAAACGCCGTGAGAAGGCCAATCACTCCGAAGTGATGCACATCATCGGCGACGTCGAAGGGCGTACCTGTATCCTGGTCGACGACATGGTCGATACCGCCGGCACCCTGTGCCACGCGGCCAAGGCCCTGAAAGAGCATGGCGCTGCCAAGGTCTTTGCCTACTGCACACACCCTGTGCTGTCGGGTCGAGCGATCGAAAATATTGAAAATTCCGTGCTGGACGAGCTGGTGGTGACGAACACCATCCCGCTGTCCGCTGCAGCACAAGCTTGTGCGCGTATCCGTCAATTGGATATCGCACCAGTGGTTGCCGAGGCGGTTCGCCGCATCAGCAATGAAGAATCGATCAGTGCGATGTTCCGTTAAGGGCCCTGCCCTTTCCTGGATATCTCGTTGACGAAAAGCGCCCCGCCCCAACACTCATGTTGGGGCGGGGCTTTTTTGCCCATACCGCTTTGGCGTCGGTCGCAGACGCCTCTCGGATATGGCTATTTTGGAGAAACAACATGACCGATTTCATCCTGAACGCCCAAGCGCGTACCGACCTGGGGAAAGGTGCGAGCCGCCGCCTGCGTCGTCTCGCCAGCCAGGTTCCTGCCGTTGTCTACGGTGGTGACAAGGCCCCTGAGTCCATCACCATGCTGGCCAAAGAAGTGGCCAAGCTGTTCGAAGACGAGGCTGCCTTCAGCCACGTGATCGAGCTGAACGTTGATGGCAAGAAGCAAAACGTCATCGTTAAAGCGATGCAGCGTCACCCGGCCAAGCAGTTCATCATGCACGCTGACTTCATTCGCGTCGTCGCTGGCCAGAAACTGACCGCTACCGTTCCAGTGCACTTCATCAACGAAGCTGCTCCGATCAAGAAAGGCGGCGAAATCTCGCACGTGACTTCCGAGCTGGAAGTTTCCTGCCTGCCGAAAGACCTGCCTGAATTCATCGAAGTCGACCTGGCTGACGCCGAAGTCGGCACGATCATTCACCTGTCCGACCTCAAGGCTCCTAAAGGCGTTGAGTTTGTTGCCCTGGCGCACGGCGATGACAAGGCTGTTGCCAACGTCCACGCTCCACGTGTTGCTCCAGAAGCTACTGAAGAAGGCGCTGCAGAGTAATTTCACTCTGTCGCCGGAGTGACCGGAAACATCGCGGACTGGAACGTAGCGAGACAACGGGCAAGAACGCGAAGTTTACTTAACGGTAGATCCGCAATTTTCGTTCGTTGTCGCCACGCCGTCTGACCGCGACATGTTAACCACCACTCCAGGAAGGGCCCCTATCGTGACTGCCATAAAACTGATCGTTGGCCTGGGTAATCCAGGCGCTGAATACGAACAGACCCGGCATAACGCAGGGGCCCTTTTTGTTGAGCGCATCGCGCATGCCCAAGGCGTCAGCCTGGCCGCCGATCGCAAGTATTTCGGCCTGACCGGGCGTTTTTCACACCAGGGTCAGGATGTTCGCCTGTTGATTCCCACCACCTACATGAACCGCAGCGGCCAAGCCGTGGCGGCATTGGCCGGTTTCTTTCGCATCAAGCCCGAAGAAATCCTGGTGGCCCACGACGAACTCGACCTGCCTCCGGGCGTTGCCAAGCTCAAGCAGGGCGGCGGCCATGGCGGTCACAACGGCTTGCGCGACATCATCGCGCAACTGGGTAATCAGAATACCTTTCACCGCCTGCGGCTCGGCATCGGCCACCCGGGCGTTGCCAGTATGGTTTCAAACTTTGTCCTGGGTCGTGCGCCTCGCGCCGAACAGGAAAAACTCGATGCCAGCATCGACTTTGCCCTCGGCGTGCTGCCGGATATCCTCGCCGGTGAATGGAACCGCGCGATGAAAAACCTGCACAGCCAGAAGGCCTGACACTTATCCGAGGGGAAACACCATGGGATTCAATTGCGGCATCGTCGGCCTGCCTAACGTCGGCAAGTCCACCCTGTTCAACGCCCTGACCAAATCCGGTATCGCGGCCGAGAACTTCCCCTTCTGCACCATCGAGCCGAACAGCGGCATCGTGCCGATGCCCGATCCGCGCCTGGAAGCCTTGGCCGCCATCGTCAACCCCAAGCGCATCCTGCCGACCACCATGGAATTCGTCGACATCGCCGGCCTGGTGGCTGGTGCGTCGAAAGGCGAAGGCCTGGGCAACAAGTTCCTGGCGAACATTCGTGAAACCGATGCCATCGCCCACGTGGTGCGCTGCTTCGAAGACGAGAACGTGATTCACGTTTCCAACAGCGTCGACCCGAAACGCGACATCGAGATCATCGACCTGGAACTGATCTTCGCCGACCTCGACAGTTGCGAGAAACAACTGCAGAAAGTCGCTCGCAACGCCAAGGGTGGCGACAAGGACGCGGTCGTTCAGAAGGGCCTGCTGGAGCAGTTGATCGCCCACTTCACCGAAGGCAAGCCTGCGCGCAGCCTGATGAAGAACATGAGCACCGACGAGAAGCTGGTGATCAAGGGTTTCCACCTGCTGACCACCAAGCCGGTCATGTACATCGCCAACGTCGCCGAAGACGGTTTCGAGAACAACCCGCACCTGGACGTGGTCAAGGCCATCGCCGAAGAAGAAGGCGCCATGGTCGTGCCGGTCTGCAACAAGATCGAAGCGGAAATCGCCGAACTGGACGACGGTGAAGAGAAAGACATGTTCCTCGAGGCCCTGGGCCTGGAAGAGCCAGGCCTGAACCGAGTGATTCGCGCCGGCTACGAAATGCTCCACTTGCAGACCTACTTCACCGCCGGTGTCGAAGAAGTCCGCGCCTGGACCGTTCGCGTGGGTGCCACCGCTCCACAAGCCGCCGGCGTCATCCACACCGACTTCGAGAAAGGCTTCATCCGCGCCGAAGTCATCGCCTACTCGGATTTCATCCAGTACAAGGGCGAAGCGGGCGCCAAGGAAGCCGGTAAATGGCGCCTGGAAGGCAAGGAATACGTCGTCAAGGACGGCGACGTGATGCACTTCCGCTTTAACGTATGAAATAAAAAAAACCGCGTGGCAGCACCTGCCTGCCACGCGTTTTTTTTGTGAGCGTCAACTCAGCAAATGCCATTGATCGACGTCTGGCGCTAGCCCAATCAGGCCTAACTCGGCGTCGGGAGCGGCTGCGGGCGCAAAGACCATGTTGTCTTCGCCAAGACTTTCCCGCCAGTCCCCGGCAAGCGCGATCTGGAACGAATGGCCTTGGGCGTCCGCTTGCGTATCCTTCAGATAAGTGCGATCCAATTGCGCGTTGTAAACCATCTTCAGCGTAGTGTCCGTACCCTCTCCGAAGCCGGTATAGCCCAAGGCCGAAACATCGATCTTGTCGTCAACCGTAAAGCCTTCGATAAGGTCGGCAAAGCTCTGGTTTTCGGTACGGTAGCTGTCTTCGGTCGAGAGATAGCGGAACACGTCGGCGTTCTCTCGGTTGTCGGTCCACAAGGAAATATCGGCCCTGTCTCCGCCATTGAGACGGTCGGCACCCGCGCCGCCGATGATGACATCCGCTCCAGCGCCGCCGTTGATACGGTCGTTGCCTGCCAGGCCATGGATGACTTCCGATAAGGCAGAACCGGTGATCGTATCGTTGGCAGACGCACCTTCAAGAGTGGGCGCGGTGAACACCAGATGGGTGCTGTTCAATTGCCCTGCGAGATTGCCGTCCAAGGCCAGCTCGAAGCGTTGCCCAGCGGCATCGGCGTCATAGCTCTTGAGGTAGGTACGGGAGCCATCCGCGCTGACCTGGATGGCCAAGGTGCCGTCATGGCCGTCGCCAATCCCGGTGAAGCCCAGGCCAATCAAATCGATACGGTCCTCAGCGACGTCAAAATCCTGGATTCGGTCGCTGCTGTTCAGCGCGGCCGTGCGGAAGCTGTCGCCTGGTTCGGTAAAGCGGAAGACGTCCGCGCCAGCGCCACCTTGCAGAACATCGCGCCCACCGTCGCCTTGAAGTACATCATCCCCCGCCAGGCCGTGGATGATTTCGGCGGCATTGGTGCCCCGCAGGATTTCCTCACCCGCGAAGCCCTCCACATGGAGCTTGCCGTCCTGGCTGCCAAAGCCGGTGTCCAGGCTGCCGTCGGCGTTCAGGCGGATGATGCTGAAATTCCCATTGCTTGTGCCGGCAGCCACGATCCTGCCATCTGCCTGTACCGTCAAAGCCACGGGCGTATCGGCGTCGAAGCTCACCGTGCCACCGGTGCCGAAGCTGGTGTCGAAGGAGCCATCAGCGTTAAGCCGAGCTACAGTCGCCACGCTATCGCCTGCGCCATGGCCCATGACGATGACCTTGCCATCAGCCTGCACGGTCACCACCGAGTCTTCACCAAACCCCATGGCAGCGCTTAACTGCAGGACACCGTTGTCGCCAAAGCGGGTGTCCAATTGACCGTCAGGCTCGAAACGCTGCAGGGCGAACGTCGGATCGCCTACACCAGCGGCATTGTAGGCAGCCCCGACCACGACACTTCCGTCTGCCTGGACCGCAGTGGAGATTCCACCGTTGAAGAGTGGGTCTTCAGGGATATCGACATTCAACACGCCATGGTTGCCAAAGCCGTCGACCAAGGTGCCGTCACTACCCATCTTGGTCACGCTGGCCTGGTCAAAGCCACGGGCACTGACTTGGAAGGTGCCATCCATATTGGCCGTCAGATCGATGTCCTTGAAATCATGGCTGATGGCTATAGTCATGACGCCGTTCTGGCCAAAGCCGGTATCGCGTGTCCCATCGCTGTTGAGGCGCTCCACCTGTACGCCGGTGTTCAGCGCCACGGCGACGAGCACCTTGCCGTCGGGCTGCACCGCCGTCAGCTCGAAGCGGGAGGCTGGGGCGGTCGCGGCAGGTACGATATCGACGCCGCCGTCATGAAAGCGGGTGTCCAGGCTTCCGTCTGCATTCAGGCGAATGACGGAATGACTCTGTTCGTAGCCGTAGCTTTCCTCGCCTGGCGCCCCGGGATAGCCCCATGCCAGGTATTCGGTATAGCCGCCAATCAGTATCTTGCCATCGGGCTGGATAATGATGCTCTGGGCATCATCGAGCTGGCCGGTGAGGTCGACCTGGACAGTGCCGGGGCCCGTTCTCACGGTATGGGAATCCACTTTCGTGCTATCGAAGGTTGTCATGGTTTAGTCCTTTAAAAATATGCCGGATTCGTCACTCTGCAAGAGCCAAAACGCTTTGTGCGCTGCCCCATCAGCGGCTGGACCGATGGCTTGTAGTCGCCAGCAGGCTGGATGGTCCTTCTGCTCGGAGACCTCAGCGAGCGGCAAGTTCACTTCTGGCTGGGGGAGGACGACAGATGGCTACTAACCCTCCCCTGCCCAGTTATTTCCCCAGGCAATCGGCGATATGTAGGCAACGTCCTAAGGAATAGGAAAGCCCCGTTATAGGATGCTTCTGAATATTCAGAACAGGCGGTTTACCTATGGTATCTGCCCTTCGCCCTGCGCCACTCTGGTTCCCCTCGACAACACACCACGCACCATGAGCGTGGTATCCAGGGCGACCTTCGACATGCCTAACCCATTCCCAACCTTCTTCGACCACAGCCGCCACACCCTGCGAGTATCCAAACTCAACGCCCATCTCGACGTCCTGGCCTTCGTCGGCGAAGAGCACCTGAGTCGTCCTTACCACTACCGCATCGAATTCACCTGCACCGAGCGCGACCTGGCGGCCACCGACCTGCTCAACCGCTGGGGTTATTTCGACCTGTACCCCGTGCCGCCACCGCCGACACCCAAGGGCTTCACGCCGCCGGTGATCAAACCGCTGCGTTCCTTCCACGGCATCGTCACAGACTTCAAGCGACTGTCCGGCTCCAACGACGAAGCCCGCTACGAAATCACCCTGCAACCGCGTTTTGCGCTGCTCGGGCGCGGCAAGCAATTTCGGATCTACCAGTACCAGTCGGTGCCGGAAATCGTCGAGCAGATCATGCGCAAGCGCCACGCTTACCTGGGCGAGGAGTTCTATTTCAACCTGGTGCGCCAGTACCCCCGGCGTGAACAGGTCATGCAATACGACGAGAGCGACCTGGCCTTCATCGAGCGCCTGCTGGCCGAGGTCGGCATCTGGTATCGCATCACCAGCGACGATCGCCTGCACATCGACGTGGTGGAATTTCACGACGACCAGCGGCACTACCAGCGCGGCATCAAGCTGCCGTGTCGCCCGCCATCCGGCTTGACCGCCGATGGGCAGGACGCGGTCTGGAACCTGCAGACCGCCCACCAGGTGGTGGAACAAAACATCAACTTTCGCGCCTACCATCACCGCGAGGCCTATGCCTTTTTGGACGGCGAAGTCGACCACACCCGGGGCGCCAAGGGCACCTACGGCGAGGCCTATCACTACGCCGAGCCCTACACGGTGCTGGGCGAGCGCTACGCCCTGGACGAAGACCTGCAAAGCGAAAGCGGTTTCTTCTACGCCCGCCTGCACCACGAACGCTACCTCAACGACCAGACCCGCCTCAGCGGCACCACCAGCAGCGCCACCCTGGCCACGGCGCAGCGGCTCGAAATCACCGGCGGCGCACCCAAGGCGTTCGAGCCCGGCGCGGTGATCGTCAGCCTGCGCACCGAAGCGGCCCGCGACCGCAGCTTCATCGCCACGTTCCAGGCCATCCCCTATTCGGAAACCGTGTGCTTTCGCCCGGCGCTGCTGCCCAAGCCGCGTATGAGCGGCACCATCCCCGCCCGCGTCAGCCACCCGGAAGTCAACCCGCCGTACGCCGACCTCGACTTCGAAGGCCGCTACAAAGTGCGCTTCCTGTTCGACCGCGACACCTGGCAAGCCGGCCGCGAAAGCGCCTGGCTGCGCCTGGCCCGGCCCTACGGCGGCGACACCCACGGCCTGCACTTCCCGCTGCAGGCCGGCACCGAAGTGGCGATCGCCTTCGAGCACGGCGACCCCGACCGCCCGTACATCGCCCACGCCCTGCACGATGACCGCCACCCGGACCCGGTCACCGCCCGCAACGAACGCCGCAACGTCCTGCGCACCCCGACCAACAACAAACTGCGCCTGGACGACACCCGCGGGCAGGAACACATCAAGCTCAGCACCGAACACAGCGGCAAGAGCCAGCTGAACCTGGGGCACCTGGTGGATGCCGAGCGGAACAAGCGTGGCGAAGGATTTGAGTTGCGCACCGATGGCTGGGGGGCGATTCGCGGTGGCAACGGGGTGTTTATCAGTGCCGATGAGCAGGCCAAGGCCAAGGGTGACGTGCTGGAAATGAGCGCGGCGACAGACCGGTTGCAGCAGGCCGTCGATCAGCTGGACAGCCTCTCCAGCGACGCGCAGGCGAGCCAGGTCGAACCCGCCGACGTGCAAGCGCAACTGGCGTTGCTCAGGCAAGACCTCGAACAGCTCAAGACCTCCGTCCTGCTGCTCAGCGCGCCCCAAGGCATCGCGCTGACCAGCGGCAAGCACCTGCAACTTGCCGCGCAACACAACCTGATGCTCAACGCCGGCGGCCAGGCCGACCTCAGCGTGGTCAAGCGCCTGTTCATCGGCGTGGGCCAGGGGATGAGCCTGTTCGTGCGCAAGCTGGGCCTCAAGCTGATCGCCAACCAGGGGCCGGTGATGGTGCAGGCGCAGAACGACCGGTTGGAACTGATGGCCCGTCACGGGCTGGACATCAGCAGCACCGAGGACGAAATCCGCATCGTCGCGAAAAAGAAAATCACCCTCAACGCAGGCGGCAGCTACATCACGCTGGATGAGGGCCTCATCGAGTCGGGGACGCGGGGGGATTTTGTCGTGAAGTCGGCGAATTTCGAATATGTGCAAGGCGCTGCCAGCATGAAGGCCGCACACCCGGACTACCCGCAGCGCTTATCCAAACAGCCTCTGCGCCTGCAAATACCACAAGCGCCCAATGCGTCAGGTCGAGGTTCGGCAGGCATGCCTTACACGCTTTCGGCCGATGGCGTGCCTCTTCAACAAGGCGTGCTCAATGCAAGCGGGGCGGTGCAGATCGACCATCAGGTCGTCACAAGCGGCTACCAACTGACATTGGCCAACGGCATGACCTACCAACTACCGGTCCCCACCGAGTACCGCAATGCCGAGCAGGCGCACCTGGCCAACCGTGGTTTGCATAACCACCGCACACAGACCGACGCCGAATTGACCGCACCCTCTACGCACACGGATCACCGTGCACTGTATGCCGTCCTGATGGATGGCCCTCACCCAGCCAAGGAAGAAACCAACCCATGAATTTGCCAGAGATCGTGGTGCCCATTTGCTTAAAGTACACCAACGAAGCCGTTTGCTCCCTGCCGTGGTACGTCCAGTTCACTGAATACCATCCGGTGATCGCCAGCTATCAAGCGCTGATCAATGGCGAGGAAACCTTCACCGCCGTGCACCAGGCCATTGCCCAGGCCCAAAAGAGCATCGACATCATCTGCTGGGGCTTCCAGCCGTCGATGTATTTCATCCGCGACGGCAAGGCGCCGAGCATTGGCGAACTGCTCATGGCCAAGGCACGGGCAGGCGTCGAGGTACGGTTGCTGGGCTGGGAAATGCCGTTCAATACCGCCGGCTTTGCCGGTGAGGCCAATTTGCCCGGCAAAGGCTCGATCCGGCTCATGGACCGGGTGATGCAACGCGCCACCGAAGAGCAGTACGCCTTCGATCGCCAGTGGTTTGCGACCTGTGCAGTCGCCGACCACGAGGCCGCGCAACGTGCCGCCAGCGGAAGACTGCCGGTGTTTGTCAGTCGCGGCTTCAACCTGGATGAACGGGGCGAGATCGCCCACTGGGTGAAATACGCGAGCCTCGACAGCGAAATCAGTACCAAGATGCGCCAAACGCTGAGGTGGACGGCCACCCACCACCAGAAAAGCGTGCTGGTCGACTATGAGTTACCGGACTGCGCGGTCGGTTTCATCATGGGCCACAACATGCTCGACGAGTACTGGGACACGGACAACCATTCGGCACTGAACCGAAGCCAGGACAGCAAACCCGCCCCCAACCGTGGCCCGCGCGGCGATACGCCGCGCCAGGATATTTCCTGCCAGCTCAGCGGGCCGATCCTGGAACACCTGCACCATAACTTCGCCGCTGCCTGGCGCAAGGAAACCGGCGAAGACCTGCTCGCTTCGCGCCAATCCATGAAGGTCGGGCCGCAACTGCGCACCCACGGCATGCCGCAAATGGCGCAGATCCTGCGCACCCAACCCCAGGCGGGCAAACGCGACATCGAGCGGCTCTACATGCAAGCCGTCAACAACGCGACGCAGTTCATCTACATCGAAAACCAGTATTTCCGCTGGCCACCGCTGGCCGAATTCATCAAATCAGTCGCCGCCACCCAGACCCAGGGCGGGCGCGATCCCGGCCTGCACGGCGCGTTGCACCTGTTCGTGATCACCAACGCCACCGACGATGGCATCGGCGCCGGCACCGTGAACACCCAACGCATGCTCGAAAGCCTCGGGCGCGCCAACACCATCCCCGGCGTCACCAAACTGCGGCGCGTTCAAAAAATGCAACAGAAAGCCCCGCCCAGGCCCCGCCCGGAACCGCGTGACCGGGAGGGCCAAAGGGAGCTGGCCCAATGGCAGGCCGAGCTTGACCGGCAGACACAAGAGATCATGGACAGCACCGTCCTGCCGGAGGAAATACCCGGCCTGAAGGTTCACATCTGCTCGCTGGTCGCCCCCGATTCACCGGCGGGCAAACCCTGGATGCCGGTGTACATCCACTCCAAGCTGATGATCATCAACGACGTATTCACCACCCATGGCTCGGCCAACATCAACACCCGCAGCATGCAGGTGGACAGCGAGCTGAACATTGCCCATGAGTGGATGAGCGTGACCCAGGCGTTGCGGCGGCGGTTGTGGGATCTGCATACCGGTGATAAGGGATCGCAGGATGATCCGGAGGAGGCATTTAGGGCTTGGGAGAAGATTATCAACAAGAACAAAGACCGCCAGGCTGATAAAGAAAATGGGGTGCCCGAGGCTCCACTTGTCGAGTTTTATTACGACAAAGCCGTCCTGAAGGACCTCGACTGATGCATCGAATCCTCCTGCTGTCTTGCCTGCTGCTGGCCGCTTGCGGCAACAGTGGCACTTTTAATTTCCCGAAGAAGGACCCTTCCGTGAAACCTCTAACCGAGATCAAGGCCAAGCTGGCCTTTACCTGCAAACACGAAACGATCCCTGCACCGTCCGACGAGAGCGATGTGCTGTTCCAATACGCGCGCTGGTTGCAAAAGAACAACCAGCTCAAGCAGGACAAAACCGTTGATGCCGAGATTGAACGGCTGTATCGCATCGCCGCCGAGAACGGCCATTTCAAAGCCAATATCAATCTGCAGAACGGCGCCATGCGCGGTCGTTTCGAGCTCAGGGGCGCCCAGCATTTGCGTATGAGCCAACAATTAATCGATGCAGGCGTGGCGACGGGTTACTACTTCATAGGGATTTTCCTGCAACAGGGCTCGGCGGGGTTGCGACAGGACGCCGACATGTCGTTGCGTTACTTCCGTAAGGCAGCCGATCAGGGTAACGCTCAAGCTCAGTATCTTGTTGGCGATAAGCTGGCACCAAGCGACATTGCGCCGGACATTGCCCGGCAGATGCGCCGTTGCGCGGCCGAACAGGGTCATGGCAAGGCCGCCGTCGCTCTTGGTATCAATCTTCAAGGAAAGGGGCAATACCAAGAAGCGATTGAGGCATTCCAAATAGGGGTGGCTGCTGGTGATGATGCTTCAGCCGGTTGGTTGGAAGAAGCATTTAGGGCTCATCCCATTACCGATAAGCTGTACTACCTCGGCCAACAAGAAGACCTCGAACGCGCCGAACGCTACAAAACTATCTGGCGAATCCTGGCGAGGTATTCCTACGCCAACCCCACCGTTCCCGAAATCAACGAAATCCTCCCGTTACCACCCGCCGAACTGCCTGAATGGGACGGCAAACTCCAATGGCTCGAAGCCCGCCTGGCCAACGTCCCACCGCAGAAACCCAGCGAGGCACTGATCCGCGAGCTGGCCGAGGCCAAAGGTCTCGAACCCGCCACCGGCAGGCCCACGCCCCGCTCACCTGCGTTCATCACGATCCCCCAACCCGCACCGACCTGCCACAGCGGCCAGGCCTGCCCGCATACCGGTTATTGGATCGCCGGCGCGTACGACGTCATCCGCCGCTTCGAACAGGGCGAGATCCTGCCAACGCTAAACGTACGCAAATGGGAGAGCCGTTTCCTGCTCCCGGATCGGGAGACAGTTGGCCCGGAAAAGGTTGAGTGGATGTTCCATGGATGATCTTCGGTTTCTGCGTGATTGGCATGCGATATGGAAAGCCATGCACTGGCCGTGCTGTGTGGAGCTTCATTACACCAAAGCCACGTTACTCAAGGACTTCAAATGATGCGCTGGATTCTTCTACTGGCCTGCCTGCCGCTGGCCGCTTGCGGCACCGGTGACGCTTTTAATTTTCCCAAGAAGGCCCCTTCCGTGAAGGCTTTAACCGAGATCGAGGCCAAGCTGGCCTTCACCTGCCAACACGAAACGATCCCCGCGCCGTCCGCTGAAAGTGACGTGCTGTTTCAATACGCCCGTTGGTTGCAAAAGAACAACCAGCTCAAGCAGGACAAAACCGTTGATGCCGAGATTGAACGGCTGTATCGCATCGCCGCCGAGAACGGCCATTTCAAAGCCAATATCAATCTGCAGAACGGAGCAATGCGCGGTCGTTTCGAGCTCAGGGGCGCCCAGCATTTGCGTATGAGCCAACAATTAATCGATGCAGGCGTGGCGACGGGTTACTACTTCATAGGGATTTTCCTGCAACAGGGCTCGGCGGGGTTGCGACAGGACGCCGACATGTCGTTGCGTTACTTCCGTAAGGCGGCCGATGAGGGCAACGCCCAAGCCCAGTATCTTGTTGGCGATAGGCTGGCACCCAGCGACGTTGCGCCGGACGTTGCCCGCCAGATGCGTCGTTGCGCTGCTGAGCAAGGTAATGGCGAAGCAGCCGTGGCTTTAGGCATCAACCTTAAAAACAAGGGTCTGTATCAACAGGCCATAGAGGCATTCCAATTAGGAATGGTTGCTGGTGATGAAGCCTCGGCCGGTTGGTTGGAAGAAGCATTTAGGGCTCATCCCATTACCGATAAGCTGCACTACCTCGGCCAACAAGAAGACCTCGAACGCGCCAAGCGCTACAAAACAATCTGGCGAATCCTGGCGAGGTATTCCTACGCCAACCCCACCGTTCCCGAAATCAACGAAATTCTCCCCTTGCCACCCGCCGAACTGCCCGAGTGGGACGGCAAACTCCAATGGCTCGAAGCCCGCCTGGCCAATGTCCCGCCGCAGAAACCCAGCGAGGCACTGATCCGCGAGCTGGCCGAGGCCAAAGGTCTCGAACCCGCCACCGGCAGGCCCACGCCCCGCTCACCTGCGTTCATCACGATCCCCCAACCCGCACCGACCTGCCACAGCGGCCAGGCCTGCCCGCATACCGGCTACTGGATCGCCGGCGCGTACGACGTCATCCGCCGCTTCGAACAGGGCGAGATCCTGCCAACACTAAACGTA
This sequence comes from Pseudomonas frederiksbergensis, assembly GCF_035751725.1. Lineage (GTDB taxonomy): Bacteria > Pseudomonadota > Gammaproteobacteria > Pseudomonadales > Pseudomonadaceae > Aquipseudomonas > Aquipseudomonas frederiksbergensis_A. Next base: position 4,940,383 of record NZ_CP142104.1, read on the forward strand.
CGCAAATGGGAAAGCCGTTTCCTGCTCCCGGATCGGGAGACAGTTGGCCCGGAAAAGGTTGAGTGGATGTTCCATGGATGATCTTCGGTTTTTGCGTGACAGGCATGCGGCATGGAAGGCCATCCACCGACCGTGCTGTGTCGAGCTTTGAAACGTCCGACGCTATTTAAAGACCTATTGAAATCTGACGTGACCTGCTCCCTGGATAGAGTAACGATCAACTGCATCATCGACAGTCAGTGCTATTTGATTGACTTCAAAGGCGTGGAGCCGGCACGGCTGGTGTTGCAGGACGGACAGGAGATTACCCGTGACTCATCGTCATCGTCGTAATAGCACGCGGGAAAGCGTGACAGTCGGCCCAGAAATGGTGGACTGGATATTGACGGATGACTTAGCAAACGCAGTTTGTGGTTGAGACGTAAAAGGCATCAGTCAACTGGACTGTACCGAACTCTGCCCATGGACGGGCTTTATTGAACAAGGAAAACGACATGAAAAACATCATCCGAATCGGCGATAAAACGACCGGAGACGGTACCGTCCGATCAGGCTCAACCGTCATGAAATTCGGTGGCATCGGGGTCGCTCGGGTAGGCGATCCAGTGGACTGCCCGACTCCAGGTCACGGCCGGACGGTCATCGCCGAAGGTCACCCTACATTCAAAGACAATGGTGTGCCGGTGGCTTTTGACGGTCATCGTTGCGCCTGTGGTTGTGCGCTGATTTCGTCGATGCCTGGCGCGAGGGCACGTTGATCATGCCGGTCCGAATGGAAGACGTGCCGGCCTTGGCACCCAGGCCTGCGCGCCCCCGCGCTTGGCGGTGGCTCGGGTTATTGGCGTTTTGTTTGCTGCTCGGCGCTGGGGGCATGGTGTCGTTCAACCCCGAAGCGTTACATCAGAAGCCTGAGATTTTCTGGAGCCTGACCTTGGGTGTGCCCTTCCTGGGGTGGTGTGCCCTGGGGTTCGGGCGGGCGTTGCTGTATCTCGGCGAACGAGCGGTGGCCGATGGCTGGGACCAGGCACGCGAAGAGGATTTATTCCAGAAAACCCGTCAAGGACGTCGTTTTCTAAGGGTGTTGAATGTAGACCTGCACACCGCCTTGCGCGCCCCAGGCGAAGAACCGGCGGTACAACTGGAGGCTTTGCAGAGCGGCATCAAGGTGCAGAGAATGCAACCTTCGAGGCTCGCCTCGTCGTCGTCATGCCACAGCCGTCTACCGGGCGATGCGGCTGAAGAGCTCGAACCGGTGTTGCTGCGTACGTTGCAACAGTTACTTGGCGAGCTGGCCCCCACCTTGGCGCAACTGCCGCCCCATACACCGCTGGCGTTGTTGTTGGCCGGCGATACCGGCTTGTCGGGCCCAGCGTGGGATCGGACATGGGCGCAGGCATGGCAAGCGTCGGCCATCCGCCAGGTGCCGGTCTCCCTCGAAGGCGATGGTTTGGATGCGTTGGACCAATGGCTCGACCAGCGCTTCGATGAGCGGGCCGTGTTGCTGGTCATCGCGTTGCAATTTGCGCCGCGACAACCGGAAGGCACGGCGGAAGTGGTCGCCGGTTTGCTCCTGGGCAATCCCCTGGCACAAACCATCTTGGCGCCGATCGCGTTTCTTCATCGACCGGAACAGGAGCGGCAACCTTGTTCCGACGCATTGGGTGATGCCGCAACGCAGGCGCTTGCCTGGGTACCGTTGGAGGCTGAGTCGATCCGGCACGTCTGGCTAGCTGGTGTGAATGCACAACGTCATGCAGCCCTGACCAGCGTTTCACACCAACTAACGATACCGATGCTGCATGCACAAGGGCTTCGTGATTTGGACGCGGCGTTGGGGAACCCAGGCAAAGTCTCGCCATGGCTGGCGATTGTCGCGGCGACGCAAGCCATCCAGGTGGGCTCGGGGGCGCAGTTTATTTTTAGCGGCAATGGTTGCGCTGACTCCAGGCTTTGGAGCATGGCGTTGACGCCTGCGCCTTCATTATCGGAATAGGACATTCGAATGCAGCTGCGAAGTTTTATAGTCGTGTGGGCGGTGGCCAGCGGTCTGTTGCTGATCAACGCGATCATGGGCGCCATGGTGTGGCGTTACCCCCAATGGCTGGGCATTCAGGCTGGCAGCGACCATCAGGCGCTCTGGTTGCTGGGCATATCCGCAATGGCCCTGCTAGCGGCGTTGTACCTGGGCGGTTTCCATTTTCTAGGCTATGTGATGGGACGTTCGGCTTACCGAACGTATCAGACGGACAATGGCCCGGCTGTCGATAAGGCCGAACCCCACTCGGTAAACGAAGATGCATCGAACGGACTGCGTAATTACCTCCGCCACCTATACGGCCCCCTCTGGCGCCACAAAACCCGCCTCCTGCTCATCGTCGGCGAACCCACCGAGATCACCGCCATCGCCCCGCACCTGGCGAAGAAGAAATGGCTCGAAGGCCAGCGCACTGTGCTGCTTTGGGGCGGCAGCCTCCAGGAAACGCTGGAAAGCCCACTGCTGGATCAGTGGCTCGGCCTGCGTCGTGGGCGCGCATTGGATGGCGTGGTCTGGGCGCTGACCCCGGAGCAAAGCGCCGATGCCGTGGCGCTGGACAAGGGGTTGCGGCATTTGCAGGAGCTGGCGCGGCGGGCACGTCGGCAGTTGCCGTTGCACCTGTGGCAGGTGTGCGAGAACGCATGGTCCCAGGAGGGTCGCGAAAGCCAGCCGGTGGGTTGTCTGTTGCCGGCCAAGGTGACGCCAGCGATGCTGGAGGATTGTCTGGAGGAACTGGTCGAGCCGCTGCGTCACCAGGGCATTGCGCAGATGAAGCTCAAGAAGCAGATGCACCACGATTTCCTGCTGCGCTTGTCCCGGGATTTGCAGGCCAATGGCATCGCCCGTTGGCGGCAGGCGTTGGCACCGTTGTTGAGTGGTTTCAACCCTGGGTTGCTGCTGCGCGGGGTGTGGTTCAGCCAGCCGTTGCGCGCCACTGACAGTGGCGAGATCGAGCACTTCTGGTGGCCGGATCCGGCGTGGCATGGCGTGCAGCGCGACAAGGCCGTCGGCGCTCGCCTGGGCTGGCGTGCACCGCGAGTCGCCTACGGGCTGTTCCTGGGGTTGGCGGTGATGTGGGGCGCGGGAATGGTGCTGTCGTTCGTCAGCAACCGGGCGCAGATCGTCCAGGTGCAGGCCGTGTCGACGGCGTTGCAACAGGCATCGACCCCGGAGGCACAATTGCTGGCGCTCAATGAACTGGTCCAAGTGCTGGCGCGCCTGGATCACCGCGCCGTATACGGTGCACCTTGGTATCAGCGCTTTGGCTTGAACCGCAACCCCCAGCTGCTCGAAACGCTCTGGCCACGTTATGTCGAGGCCAATAAGCGCCTGGTGCGGGATCCGGCGGCGGCACGCTTGCGCGAGCAGCTGGAGGCGTTGGTCAAGCTGGCGCCGGGCAGTCCCCAGCGCGTCGAGCGCTCGGCGGTTGCCTATGATCAGCTCAAGGCGTACCTGATGATGGCGCGCCCGGAAAAAGCCGAGGCGGATCTTCTGGTCAAGACGCTTGCCCATGCCGAACCCACCCGGGAGGGCGTGTCCCCCGCGCTCTGGCGAACGGTGGCGGCCAACGTCTGGCAGTTCTACGCCGAGCAACTGGCCGCGCACCCCGACTGGCGCATCGAGGCCGACCCTCGGTTGGTGGCGCAGGTGCGCCAGGCGTTGCTCGACCAGTTGGGCCAGCGCAACGCCGAGGCCAGCCTGTATCAACAGGTGCTGGACGACGCGGCCCAGCATTACCCGGCCCTGGGCCTGGCGCAAATGGTCGGCGACACCGAGGCTGCCGGGCTGTTTTCCAGCAAGGCCAGCGTGCCGGGGGTGTTCACACGCCAGGCCTGGGAGGGCCAGGTGCGCCGGGCCATCGACGAGATCGCCCAGGCGCGGCGAGAGGAAATCGACTGGGTGCTCAGCGACAGGCCCGGCGGGGTCGATGCCCGGTTGACGCCGCACGAGCTCAAGACGCGCCTGACCGAGCGCTATTTCCAGGACTACGCCAGCGCCTGGCTGGTGTTCCTCAACAGCCTGCGCACCCGTGAACCGAAAAGCCTGGACGCGGTGATCGACCAGCTGACGCTGATGGGCGATGTGCGTCAATCGCCGCTGATCGCGCTGCTCAACACCCTGGCCTATCAAGGGCAAGCCGGCACTCGCGCACCGGCCCTCAGCGACTCGTTGATGAAGTCCGCACACAAACTGATCGGGCCGGACACGGCGCCGCTGATCGACCCACTGGTGGATTTTCCAGGTGGACCGCTGGACGCCACTTTCGGACCGCTGCTGACCCTGCTCAAGGGCGGCACTGATAATTTGAACCTGCAGGCCTACCTCACCCAAGTGACCCGCGTGCGCCTGAAGCTGCAACAGATCAGCACCGCCAGCGACCCCATGGAAATGACCCAGGCGCTGGCGCAAACCGTGTTCCAGGGCCGTGACATCGACCTGACCGATACCCAGTCCTATGGCCGGTTGATGGCGGCGAGCCTGGGTGCGCAATGGGCCGGCGTTGGCGAAATGCTGTTCGTGCAGCCGCTGGAACAGGCCTGGCAGCGGGTGCTGCAACCGTCGGTGGCGGGCCTTAACAGCCAGTGGCAGCGCTCGATCGTCGGGCATTGGAACGCGGCCTTCGCCGGGCGTTATCCGTTTGCCGCGACTGCCAGCGATGCTTCGTTGCCGATGTTGGGGCAGATGATCCGCGCCGACACGGGGCGCATCGAGCGCTTCCTGCACAGTCAGTTGAGCGGCGTGCTGCGCAAGGAGGGCAACCGCTGGGTGGCCGACCCGCGCCATGGCCGTGGCTTGCGGGTCAACCCGCAGTTCCTGGCGGCGGTCAATCAACTGAGCGACCTGGCCGACGTGCTCTACACCGATGGCGGCCTGGGGTTGAGCTTCGAACTGAGTGGCAAAGGTGTGCGCGATGTGGTGCAGACCACGTTCATCCTCAATGGCGAAAAACATGAGTACTTCAACCAGAAGGAACGCTGGCAGCGCTTCGGCTGGCCGGGGCGCAGCGATTATCCCGGGGTCAGCCTGACCTGGACCAGCGTCCACACCGGCGAACGACTGTTCGCCGACTACGCCGGCACCTGGGGCCTGATCCGCTTGCTGGAACAGGCCAAGTTCACGCCGCTGGACGATGGCGACAGCCGCTATCGCATGGTGCTCAAGGCCCCCGATGGCCTGGGCCTGACCTGGCACCTGCGCACCGAACTGGATGCCGGGCCGATGACGTTGCTCAAGTTACGCGGGTTTACGTTGCCGGGGCGGATATTTCTGGAGGGGCGTGGCGCGGCGGAAGGATAGGCATACATGCGGTGGCGAGAGCGTTTACCCCCGCCAAGCCTCGCAGGACCCGCCTGCTCATGCGTTCAAAGTCCTTTAAGTGAATGAGCTGCGCGACCGCGTTTGCCGGTGGCTTCCAATAATCCGACCAAGGTAAATACCAGACCAATGCAGCCCAATAATACCGGCGTCCCCCTAAGGCCCCCCCGCCATCGACAATGGCGCTGCCGGCGGGTTGCTCGGGCAAATAGCGCACCCGCACTGGCCGCCAGCAACTCGGTGATCCCAGGAACCACCGAGCACGCTGGCTCGAGGCTGTTCAAGCCTTCTTTGTCTTGGGCAAAAAGATCGCCAACACCCCAAGCAACGGCAGGAACGAGCACAACCAATACACGTATTCGATGCCGCGAACGTCTGCCAGATGCCCCAGCAACGCAGCACCAATCCCACCGAAACCGAACATCAAGCCAAAGAATACGCCGGCGATCATGCCGACATTGCCCGGCACCAGTTCCTGGGCGTACACGACGATGGCAGAGAACGCAGAGGCCAGGATGAAGCCGATCACCACGCTGAGGATGCTGGTCCACAGCAGGTCGACATGAGGCAGGATCAGGGTGAATGGCGCCACGCCGAGGATCGAGAACCAGATCACCGCCTTGCGCCCGATCCTGTCGCCGATCGGGCCGCCGAAAAAGGTCCCCGCCGCCACCGCGCCAAGGAACAGGAACAAGTGCAGTTGGGAAGACGCCACTGACAGGTCGAACTTTTCGATCAGGTAGAAGGTGAAGTAACTGGTGAAACTGGCCATGTAGAAATACTTCGAGAACACCAACAGGCCAAGCACCACCAAAGCACTCATGACCCGCCCCTTGGATAAGCCGTGGGTTGCCGCCTGGCCTTGCTTGAGCTTGAACAGGTTCAGGTGATTGGCATACCAACGGCTGATGCGGTACAGCACGAACAAGGCAAACAGCGCGAACAAGCCGAACCAGGCCACGTTGCCTTGCCCATAGGGAATGATGATCGCCGCGGCCAGCAGCGGGCCGAATGCGGAGCCGGCGTTCCCGCCCACCTGGAAGGTCGACTGCGCCAGGCCATAACGGCCACCGGAAGCCAGTCGCGCGACCCGCGATGCCTCGGGGTGGAAGGTCGACGAGCCGATGCCGATCAAGGCAGCCGCCAGCAGGATCAAGGCAAAGCTGCCGACCATGGACATCATCACAATACCGATCAGCGTGCACACCGTCCCGGCCGGCAACAGCCAGGGCTTGGGATGACGGTCGGTGTGATAGCCGACCCAAGGCTGCAACAAAGATGCGGTCAACTGGAACGTGAGTGTGATCAAGCCAACCTGGGTGAAGGTCAGGCCGTAGCTGTCCTTGAGCATCGGGTAGATGGAAGGCAGCACGGCCTGGATCAGGTCGTTGATCAAGTGGGCCAGCGCCACCGCACCAATGATGCGCATGACCAACGGGCTGCTTTGGGGCGTGGCGGAAATGGACGTCGCGTCGGCCTGGGTATTGCGGATAGCCATGGGAGGTTTCCAGACGGCAGGTGGGAGCACACGGGCAGGTGCGCCAATGTGCCATTTTTCAGTGCGACAAGGCTATCCCCTTAGCTTGCTATCGACCTATAAAAAATAGTCGGCAAACCAAGGTGATAGCGCAACGCCATGGTCTGAATCTTGCCTTGTAAATGCTTTACGACGCGGCCCCTTACAAAGGGGACCGAGAATGGGAAGTTTCGCTACAGAGCAGGCCTACAGAGCCAGCCTGGACAAGCTTTCGAGGCCTTTTGAAAGGGCACCCGTTTCGGCACTTGTGTAAAAACGCACAGAATTAGTGCACGGGTGTCCAGGGGAGTATGGGCATGCAGGCTTTTCTATCACCGGGCATCCGGTTGCTGGGGCATTTTGGTTTCGCCCGTAAATTCCAATTGTTGTTCCTGTTGTTCATCCTGCCGCTCATGGGCAGCTTGTGGCTCATTGGCCAGGATTATCGCGACAAGCTCAACCTGATTTCCGTGGAGCGCGCCGGTGTCCGCCAGTTACTGGCCTTGGACAACCTGGACAACCTGCTCGCCGCCCAGCGCAACCGCGCGGCGCGCTGGCGGGCCACGGAGACCAATCGACAACCTACCCCCGCGACGCTCGCCGCCATGGCCGCGTTCGATGCGGTGCAACCGGCACTCAACCAGGCCGCCAATGATCTTGGCGCGACGCTGCAGGCCGAAGGCGCCGAAGCCGACACCCTCGCCCGCTATCAGACCTTGCAGGCCAGCCTCAACGGCCTGGACTCCAAGAGCCTGGGCACCGTAGGCTGGTGGCCGGACGGCTACGATCGTTTCACCGCAGCCCTCAGCGCCTTGCAAGCGTTGCGCGAACAGATCGTCATGGACAATCGCCTGACGCTTGCTTCCTGGCTGGAAACCTACCTGCTGACGCAAATCTCGACCCAGCAGACCCCTGATCTGATCGAACGTGTCGGCCGCCTGGCCAGCGTTGGCCAAGCCTCGGTGGTGTCAGGCCAATTCACCTTGCAGAGCCGCCTGCAACTGCGCGACTTGCGTAGCCGCATCGGCGACGCCCGGGATCAATTGGTCAAGACCGGTGCGCTGCTGGAAACACGCCTGCCCAGCGAATTGCAGACCTGGGCCGGCCAATTCCAAGGCAGCCTCAAGAACCTGGACGGCGGTTTGAAAACGCTGGATGACGGCGTGTTCGGCGGCTCCATCAGTCTCAAACCGGAAGGCTTCGAGAAACTCATGGATGCCCTTCTCGTTGACCTGGCGACTTTGCGGCAACAATCGCTGGTGGCCCTGGACACCCGGCTGGACCACTACCATGGCTCGGCGATCCGCCAGTTCACCTTGGTCGCCATGGTGCTTGGCTGCCTGTTGCTGGCCGCGCTGTACCTCTTCATCTGCCTGCAGGCCTCCATTCGCCGCAGCGCCAGTGGCATTACGCTGTTGGCCGAAGCCCTGCGTGACGGAAACCTCAGCCTGCAAGTACCGGTGCAAGGGCGCGACGAGCTGGCTGCGATCAGCACCGCGCTCAATGTCGCCGTGGTGCAGTTGCGCAGCAGCCTGCTGGGTGTGGATCACGAGACGCTGCAACTGAGCGACGCCGTGCGCATCCTCAATACACACTCCAGCGGAGCCTTGGGCGAAGTCGAGGCACAGCAGATGCAAATCAGCCAGATTGCCGCCGCCGCGACGCAACTGGCCGCGACCTCCCAAGGCGTTGCGAAAAGTTGTGAACAGGCGTCAGACAGCGCCCAGCAAACCCGCCGCATCGCCGCCGACAGCAGTCGCGACAGCCAACGCACCACGGCAAGTATCCAGCAGCTCAACCAGCGACTCAACGAAACCGCCGCTGCCTTGGGCCGGGTCAGTGAACAGGGCCAACAGATCCAGCTGGTGGTCGATACCATTCGCGGCGTGGCCGAGCAGACCAATTTGCTGGCGCTCAACGCCGCCATCGAAGCCGCCCGTGCCGGTGAACAAGGCCGGGGCTTTGCCGTGGTGGCGGATGAAGTGCGCAGCCTGTCGCAACGCACCCAGTCCTCCACGCAGCAAATCGCCGGGACCGTCGATAGCCTGCGCGCCACCGTCAACGAAGCCGTCAGCCTGATGGAAGCGGCCTGCGGCCAGGCCCAGACCGATGCGCAAGCCGTCACCGGCCTTGGCGAACGCCTCGGGGAAATCGCCAGTGCCGTACAGAGCGTCACCGACACCCTGGCGCAAATCGCCACGGCGGTGGATGAACAGGCCAGCACCGCCGACGAAGTCAGCGGCAATATCCAGCAGGTCGATCAGGCGGCCATGCGCTTGCTGGAAGGCGCCCGCGCCGTGAACCTGGCGGCGGACACCTTGAGCCAAGGCAGCCAGGCCTTGAGTGCAAACACAGGGAGATTTCAACTCGGTTGACGGGCATTGGTGACGAGGATGGATAAGCGGTTGAAAGTGCAGAGAAATATTTTGGATTTACGCTTGACACATCTTCGTTACCAGCGAATAATGCGCGCCACTTGGCTACATAGCTCAGTTGGTTAGAGCATAGCATTCATAATGCTGGGGTCCGGGGTTCAAGTCCCTGTGTAGCCACCAAGTCCTGTTCAACGATGTTTTCGAACGTCTTTGAACAACAAGAAGCCCGCCTAGTGCGGGCTTTCTTGTGTCTGGGTATATCTCCCTGAATGCCCCGCAAGATTCAACTGTTCCCACGGGGCCTGGTGATTTATGCGGCTTCCTGGAAATCCATCTCCGGTGGCTGGCGACGAAAACCTCCCGTCAGCACCGCCAGGTACACCACGCCAATCGCCAGCCAACTCAGCCCCAGATAAATCGCCAGGTGATCGAGGCTGACCATCAGCCATAGGCCCGCCGCCAGCCCGATGAATGGGAACAGCAGGAACAACACGACCTCACGCAGCCCCTTCTTCTGCGCGCCGATCCAGTAGTGAAAGATCACTGACAAGTTCACCAGGCTGAACGCCAGGAACGCGCCGAAGTTGATGAATGAGGTTGAAGTGGTGACGTCCAGTTTCAGCGCCAGCAAAGCGACCACGGCGCACAAAAGGATGCTGTTGACCGGCGTACCAAAGCGTTCGTGCAAGGTGCCGAAGATCGATTTTGGCAGCACGCCATCACGCCCCATGGCGAACAACAGCCGCGAGCCGCTGGCCTGGGCCGACAGCCCCGACGCGAACTGGCCGACGATCAGGCCGATCAGGAAGATCGAGACGAACAGGTCGCCACCGATATTACGAGCAATTTCATAAGCCGCCGAGTCGACACTGTCGAACTGCGACGACGGATGCGCGATCTGTACGAAGTACGACACGCTGACGAAGATCAATCCGCCAATCAGCGTAATCAACATGATCGCCCGTGGGATGGTCCGGCGCGGGTCGCGGGTTTCTTCGGTCAAGGTGCTGACCGCGTCGAACCCCAGGAATGAATAACAGGCGATGGCTGCGCCGCTCATGATCAACGGCATCTGCATGTCACCGTCGAAGAACGGCTTGATCGACCACAAGGGTTTGCTCGCATCCCCGCCGACGTAATGTACGCACAGCGCGACGAAGGCGATCAGGACCAGGAACTGCACCAGCATCAACAGCGCGTTGATGCCGTTGGCCAATTTAAGACCGACGATGTTGATCCCGCTCGTGATGCCGATGAACACCAGCACCCAGAGCCATTGCGGCACGGCCGGGAACGCGGAGTGTAGGTAGGCCGCGCCGATCAGCCAGATCGCCATGGGCAAGAAGAGATAATCGAGCAATACCGCCCAACCGGCGATGAAACCCAGTTTCGGGCTGATCGCCTTGCGCACGTAGCTGTAGGCCGAACCGGCGACGGGGAATGCCGCGGCCATTCGGCCGTAGCTCATCGCGGTGAAAAACATGGCCACCAGTGCCGCCAGGTAAGCGGCGGGGACCATGCCGGAGGTGGATTGAGCGAGGATGCCAAAAGTGCCGAGGACAATGATCGGTGTCATGTAAGCGATGCCGAACAGCACCACCGACCCCAGTGACAGGGTGCGTTGCAAACGAGCCATGAGCGACTACTCCGAATTATTAGATTTATGGCAGAGCCGAGTTCGGCGCAATTTCGGGTGTTACGTTGTTGTTCTGGTTTTTGGCCAACAGGAATGTGTCGCTTGCCCGCGAAGGCGTTAGCCCTGGCGACACAGGATCAGGATCAATGCGAAGGAATCAGCAGCTCCCGCAATCCGCAGGCATGCTCAATGATGTCTCCCGGAATTTTCAGTCGCTGATCGTCCAGATACCGATAATCACGTCGCGCCGTCGTCAGTTGATCCAGGTCCAACACGACCGAGAACTGCCCTTGCTCACGTCCGGCCTCGAACAACAACGTGCCTAGCGGGTCCACCAATGCACTGCCGCCTGCGAACACCAACCCGCCATCGCCCTCTTCCACCCGATTGACCATCAGCGCGAAGGCCTGGTTTTCCTGGGCACGGGCCATGATCGCGGTGCGGTGAGTCGGGCCATACGGATCCATGTTGCCGTTGGTGACGATCAGCAGCTCGGCCCCCAGTTGCGCCAGGGCCCGGGCGGTTTCCGGAAATTCAATGTCGTAGCAGATCAGCAGGCCGACCCGTACACCGTTCCACTCACACGTGGCGTAACGATCACCGGCCTCGAATACGCCGCGATCCGACGCCCAGAGGTGCGTCTTGCGATATTTCAGGGCAATGCCCTCTGGTGTGATCAGCAACGTGGTGTTGTAGAAACGGCCGCCATCGTTCTCGGCCACGCCGATTACCACGGCAATGTCCTGTTCCCGGGCCGCAGCGAGCACCGAACTGACGGTCGGGCCGTCCAGCGGTTCGGCGGTTTCGGCCAATGCCTCACGCGACGGAAAGCCCATCAGGTGCGTTTCGGGAAATACGATCATCTGCGTGTCGGCAGCACAGGCGGCAATCGCCTCGAGGGCGCGTTCCAGGTTGTAAGCCGTATCGTTATCACGGCCCGCCAATTGGGCGAGTTCAACTTTCATGGGTATTCCTTGTTCTTGACCAGGCGGGTAGAAAGATTGCCCGGTCGGTGTCTGTGCGCCAGTATGCGCAGCAAGCCCGCGGCCGGGAAATCACGCCGCTGGGGTAACCCGATGGGGGTAGAGGCATGACACTTTCGCTGGATGACATCGCGTGGCACCGCTCGGTCGGGCAACTGATCGATGCCCTGGACAAGCCCAATTTCTGGACGCAGCTGGTCCGTTTGCTCGATCAATACGTACCTTTCGACAGTTGGGTGGCACTGCTTTTCAGTGCCGACCAGCGCCCGCAGGTGTTCGCCGAATGCCCGGCCGCGGATGGCAGTCCGGACCAGCTTTTCCAGGACTATCTGCGGGGGCTGTATCTGCTCGATCCGTTCTACATCGCCTGCCGCGAACAGTCGCGCACCGGGCTGTATCGCCTGTCGGAAGTCGCACCGGAACATTTCGAGTTGACTGAGTATTACCAGCGCTACTTCCGTCTGAATGTGGTGTCCGATGAAGTCCAGTTCAATTGCCAGCTCGAAGGCGACCGCACGCTGTGCCTGTCGCTGGGCAGCAAGCAGCGGTTCAGTGGCGAGGAGATTGCCTTGCTGTCGCTCATCCAGCCCTGGGTCCTCGGCCTGCTGCGCCAGCGCCTGCCTTACGAAATCAACGAAGTGGTGGCCCTTGCCCCAGCACCGCCGCAAGCCGACTGGCGCGTGCAGTTGGAAGCGTCAGTCCAACAGCTCAAAGGCGCGCAACTGACCGCGCGGGAACTGGACGTCGGGCGCTTGATGCTCAGCGGTTGCTCCAGCAAGGAAATCGCCCGCAAGCTGGAAATTTCCGTCGAAACCGTGAAAGTTCATAAGAAACACATGTACAGCAAACTGGGAATCAAGTCCCAGTCCGAGCTGTTTTCGATTTTTCTCCAGGCGCAGAATGCCTGATTGGCCTGCATGTGTAGCCAACCCGCACTCAAAACGGTCTATCGAAAGATAAGCCGTTTTTTATGCCCCAAGTGAATCACCGCCGCTAAGACCGCCTCCCGCTGATTTGCGCCCCGCGTCTCGCATCGCTACAGTCGACCTGAATATCCCCGGGCCATGGACGGAGCGACACGTGCTTTCAGATCTCAAACCGAATCTTCATCGCCTGTCAGCCGTTTCGCTGCTGGCTGTCGCCTTGGCACTGGTCGCTTGCAAGGCTCCGCCCTCCTCCACGACCGCTCCCCTATTGCCCACTGCCCCGGAAATGGCTTCCGGCTACCGCACCGACCTGCAGACACGCCACGCGGATAAACACATGGCCGCCGCGGCGAACCCGCTTGCCGCCGAAGCCGGCCGGGAAATGTTGCGGCGCGGCGGTTCGGCCATCGACGCGGCGATCGCTATGCAGGCGGTGCTGACCTTGGTGGAGCCGCAGTCTTCCGGCATCGGCGGCGGTGCTTTCATTGTGCTGTGGGACGGCAAGGCGGTGCGCACCTATGACGGGCGCGAAACGGCACCGGCCGGCGCCAGCGAAAAGCTGTTTCTCCAGGCCGATGGCAAACCCATGCCGTTTACCGCCGCGCAGATCGGCGGGCGCTCGGTGGGAACGCCGGGCGTGTTAAGAGCGCTGGAGCTGGCCCATCGCAAGCATGGTCGCCTTAAATGGGCCGCGCTGTTCGAGCCGGCGATTGCGCTGGCAGACCAGGGTTTCAGGATTTCCCCCCGGTTGCACTCGACGATTGCGTCCGATGCGTCCTTGCCGGGCTCGCCCGACATGGCCGCGTATTTCCTGAACGCCGACGGCAGCCCCAAGGCGGCCGGCACGCTGCTGAAAAACCCCGCGCTGGCGCGTGTCCTCCAACGCATTGCCAACGAAGGGCCGGACGCGTTGTACGAAGGGCCGATCGCCGAGGAGATGGTCGCCAAGGTCCAGGGGCACGCCAATCCCGGCAGCCTTTCCCTAAAGGATCTGAAGGGCTATGCCGCCCGGGAACGTGCCCCGTTGTGTACCGACTACAAGCGGTGGCAGGTCTGCGGAATGGCACCGCCGTCTTCGGGTGGCATTGCCGTGGCGCAGATCCTCGGGACACTTCAAAGCCTGGAACAGCGTGACGGTCGCATGTCCCTCGCGGCGTTGAAACCGCACAGGTCCGACAAACCTGCAGGCATCGAGCCTGCGCCCGAAGCGGTGCACCTGATCGCGGAAGCTGAACGCCTGGCGTACGCCGACCGCGCTTTATACGTCGCCGACTCGGATTTTGTTCCCGTACCGGTCAAAGGCCTGGTCGACCGCGGTTATCTGGCGAACCGCGCAAGCCTGATCGGCCAGCGCAGCATGGGCGTTGCCAAGCCAGGAATACCGCCGGGCATACAAATGGCCTTCGCACCAGACCGCTCGCCCCTGCGCATTTCCACATCGCAAGTGGTGGCCGTGGATGACCAGGGCGGTGCCGTGTCGATGACGACCACCGTCGAGTCGGCGTTCGGCTCGCACCTGATGGTCCAGGGATTCATGCTCAACAACCAGATGACCGATTTTTCGTTCATCCCCGAAGAGAATGGGCAGAAAGTCGCCAACCGCGTCGAACCCGGCAAACGCCCGCGCTCGTCCATGGCGCCGACATTGATCTTCGACCGTCAGAATGGCGAACTGCTGGCTGCGGTCGGTTCACCGGGTGGATCGCAGATCATTGAATACGTTGCCAAGTCAGTGATCGGCCTGCTGGATTGGAATCTGGATCCGCAGAAGGCCATCAATCTGCCCAACTTCGGCAGCCGCAACGGCCCCACGGAGCTGGAACAGGGGCAATTCAGCGCGACGCTGATCCAGGCGCTGAAAGACAAAGGTCACGCTGTGAGCGAGATCGACATGACCAGCGGCACCCAGGCGATTGTCCGGGTGCGCGATGGCCAAGGAAAAGCCTCGTTGGCGGGCGGGGCGGATCCGCGGCGAGAAGGAGAAGCGCTGGGGGACTGAGCGCTCATCGATCAGGTCGACAACTGGTTGGCAAACTGGCTCACCGCATCCACGACCTTCTTCGCCCCGTCCTGAATCTCGACGATCACGCTGCCCGCCTCGGCCGCCAGGGCCAGGCCTTGTTCGGCCTGGTGCTGACCGTCGGTCATCAGCGCCACGGCATTGCGTGCCATGTCCTGGTTCTGGCGGACAACCCCGACGATCTCATCGGTTGCCTGGCTGGTACGCGACGCCAATTGCCGTACTTCATCGGCTACCACCGCAAACCCGCGGCCCTGTTCGCCGGCACGAGCGGCTTCAATGGCGGCGTTGAGCGCCAGCAGGTTGGTCTGTTCGGCGATGCCGCTGATGGTCTTGACGATGGTACCGATCACCACGGATTGTTCGTTCAATGCCTCGATCCCCTGGCCGGCAGTCTGCATGTGCCGCGCCAGGTCGCGCATCACAGCCACGGCCTGAGTCACGACGGTAGTGCCGCGCTGGGCACAATGGTCGGTTTGCTGCGATGTGCTGTAGGCAATACTGGCAGCCTCGGCGACGGCTTTTTCCTGGTTGACCTGATCAGTGATGTTGGTAGCGAACTTGACGATTTTGTATAGACGGTCGTTGGCGTCGACCACCGGGTTATAGGAGGCTTCCAGCCAGACCTCGCGGCCGCTGCTGTCGAGACGCTTGAAACGTCCGGCCACGAACTCGCCGCTGTTCAAGCGCTTCCAGAAGTGCTGGTAGGTCGCGCTGTTGTATTCCTCGGGCTCGCAAAACGTGCGGTGGTGCTTGCCCTTGATCTGCGCAAGGCTGTAACCCATCGCGTTGAGGAAACGATCATTGGCCGTCAACACGTGCCCGCCCAAGTCGAACTCGATCACCGCGGTCGAACGCACCAAGGCGCCAATCAGGTTCTCGTGCTCGCGGGAATTCTCGATGGTGCGGGTCAGGTCGTTGGAGTACATCGAGAAAAAACGAATTCGCCCGTCCGCATTGCGTACCGGCTGGAGAATCGAGCGCAACCAGGCCTCCTTGCCGTCGCCCCGCACCAGGCGCACGGCGCCGGAGAAGTGCTCGCCACGGGTCAACGCGGTCTTGAAGCGAATCTGGAATTCATTGGACTTCAGGTAGGCCGGAACCAAATCCTCGACAGACCGGCCAATCAAGTCTTGGCTCTTGTACTGCATGTCGTCGAGAAAGTTCTGGTTGACTGACTGTATCCGCCCTTCGGCATCGAGGGTCAGGCCCATCATTTCTCGATCCAGGCTCTGTTTTACTTGCATAAGACTAGAGAGTTCTTGGCGAAGAGCGAGCAGCTCCTGCTTCAGGCGATTGTTGAACATGGCAAGCTCCGGCAGGCAGGAGAAATACTGCTATTCCCTTGCCATCGGCCCGGCATTTTTTTTCTAAAGAGTGCCACTGGTCGGTCTGAAAAATAGTCAGGTCGTGCTCGAACGCCGGTCCGTCTCCCACGGTCATTGAAATGTTCCATTGTTGGCGTCCGACCGCCGATGCTTCGTCGTCCCAGGTACCGATAACCATAAAAAACCGAGGTAATTGCCGTGACCACTGACATTGAAGACAGCCGTTCCGCCCGCTTTGCGCTGCGCTGTTCCAATTTTGCCGAGCGCTGGTTTCCCGACTCCTGGGTCTTTGCCGCATTGGCGGTGCTGGTGGTCGCCTTGGCGACGCAGCTCATTGGCGCCAAACCCGCCGCGGCCGCCATGGCCTTCGGCGACGGGTTCTGGAGCTTGATCCCCTTCACCATGCAGATGGCGTTCGTGGTGATTGGCGGTTACGTGGTCGCCAGCTCGCCACCGGCCGTCAAGCTGATCGACCGCCTGGCGCGCATTCCCAAGAACGGCCGTTCCGCCGTGGCGTGGGTGGCACTGATTTCCATGATCGCGTCACTGCTGAATTGGGGCCTGTCGCTGGTGTTCGGCGGTTTGCTGGTGCGCGCCCTCGCCCGCCGCACCGACTTGAAGATGGATTATCGCGCCGCCGGTGCCGCCGCTTATCTGGGCCTTGGCGCGGTGTGGGCGCTGGGGTTGTCTTCCTCGGCCGCGCAATTGCAAGCCAACCCGGCAAGCCTGCCGCCGTCGATCCTGTCGATTACCGGCGTCATTCCATTTACCCAGACGATTTTCCTTTGGCAGTCCGGGGTGATGCTGCTGGCGCTGATCGTGATTTCGGTGATCATCGCGTATGCCACCGCCCCCGGCTCCAACAGCGCACGTGATGCCGAAGCCTGCGGGATCGACCCCAGTTTCAGCATGCCGGCGCTGCAACCGCGAACCCGCCCCGGGGAATGGCTGGAACACAGCCCATTGCTGACCATCGCCCTGGTCCTGCTGGCCGCCGGCTGGCTGTTCCATGAGTTCTCGACCAAGCCGGCGATCAGTGCCATTTCCGGGCTCAACACCTATAACTTCCTGTTCATCATGCTCGGCGCCTTGCTCCATTGGCGGCCACGCAGTTTTCTCGACGCCGTGGCCCGCGCGGTGCCGACCACCACCGGCGTGTTGATCCAATTCCCGCTGTATGGCTCGATCGCCGCGCTGCTGACCACGGTCAAGGGCAGCGACGCACAGACATTGGCTCACCATATCTCGACCTTTTTCGTACAGATCGCCAACCATGACACCTACGCCTTGTTGATGGGCGTCTACTCGGCCGTGCTGGGATTTTTTATTCCTTCCGGCGGCGGTAAATGGATCATCGAAGCGCCCTATGTGATGCAGGTGGCCAACGACTTGAACTATCACCTGGGCTGGGCCGTGCAGATCTATAACGCCGCCGAAGCGCTGCCGAACCTGATCAATCCGTTCTATATGCTGCCATTGCTCGGCGTGCTGGGGCTGAAGGCCAGGGACTTGATCGGGTTTTCCTTCGTGCAGTTGCTGGTGCACACGCCATTGGTGCTGGTGCTGCTATGGGCGCTCGGGACGACCTTGACGTATTTGCCGCCGGTGATGCCATAAAGCCATAAAAAAGGGCCGATTTTTCCATCGGCCCACTTCTTCTTCGGCTCCGTCTGTTTCAGTATGGATACACCCTGTTTCGAGGGGCCCACGCTGAAAAGGATCTGAGCATGTTCAAACTCGCCGTACTTCCTCTCGCCGCCCTGGCCTTGAGCGCCACCGCCCAAGCCGCAGACATCGATGTAAACCTCGGCAGCACCGAACGCGTCACCCGTCTCTTCGCTTATCCCAACAACTGCAACGTCATTTGTTTTCGCGACTGGACACTGGAACAGACCGTCGAGCATTACCTGACCCAAAGCGTGCAGCGCGACGGCTACGACGCGGCCAAGGTCAGCGTTAAAAGCGACAACGGCACCGTCTACGCCAACATCAGCGGCGTGCCGAAGAGCTATGGCCAGCCGCTGAAGGCCCTGCTCGATGCCGGAGACCTTGCGTACAACGGCGCCACCAAACTCAACAACGACAAGAAATGGGCCTACAACTGGTACCTGTTCCTACCGTTGGGCATGGCCTTGGACAACCGCAAGAGTGTCGAGCTGTTGCACTTCCCGCCGGATTATTCCCTGACCCAGGCCCAGGATTACCTCGAGTCGGCCACCACTGATCGCTGGGCCACGCTGCTGACCGTCAATGGCATTGCCGCGCCAAACACGCCCGCTTACCAGACCATCATCGACATCGCGCCCATCGCGGCACCGTCCAACGCGGGCAGCACACTGGCGGGGCTCTACAGTTACTTCAACGATTACCAGACCACCATGGTTTCCCAGGTTACCCGGTCCTCAAGCGGCGCCGCGTTGCCAATGGTGGCCTTCGGCGCGCCCGTCCGGGACTGGATCAAGACCCAGTACGGCCCGACCGTGAATGTGCTCGGCCTGGCGACCATTACAACCGGCAGCGGGACCAAGGTCCCGGTCCTCGGCTCCAATCACCCCAGCTACATCTGGTATGCCGCCGACCCGGACAGCTACGACGGTGACCAGGCCAAGGCCGACGCCGCTGGTTTGAAAGTCATGGGCCAGGACCTGAGCGCCGCCTGCTGGCAAGCCGGAATGGGCAGCAAGCCAGGCACCGACCCGAGCACATTGCTGAACCAATGCACGCAAACCTGGCAGGTGACGCAAAAAGAGAAGACTTGCGAGTTGTTCTACACCTCGGTTCGTAAACTGAGCGAGGCGGATGCGCAGAAGAAATGTGCGACTGCACCGGTCAAGTCGGAACTGCAACAGCTGAAAGTGCCGATGCCATTGCCTGCCGAAGCCGTATAGAGACCGCCAAGCGTTCCCGCGTAAGCCACCGCTTACACGGGAACGTTGCCCTCAGGGCGCGTCGACCGGGCGTAGCCGATACTGCGGCGGCAGCTGCTCGAAACCGCTGATCGTGGTGTCCAGGCTTTTCCAGCGGCCATCCTTGATGCCGTAGATGCAGCCATGGATCGATAACTTCTGCCCTCGGTGCCAGGCGTTCTGCACAATGCTGGTGTGGCCGACGTTCGCCACCTGCTGGATCACGTTGAGTTCGCACAAGCGGTCCACGCGCTCTTCCTCGGTCGGCAGCTTGGCCAGGGCGTCGCGGTGTTCGTAATACAAGTCGCGAATCGAGCGCAGCCAACCATCGATCAGGCCCAACTGGCGGTCCTGCATCGAAGCACGCACACCGCCGCAGCCATAGTGACCCGTCACCAGGATGTGCTTGACCTTGAGCACATCGACCGCGTACTGGATGACCGAGAGGCAGTTCAGGTCGGTGTGCAGCACCACGTTGGCAACGTTGCGGTGCACAAACAGATCACCCGGCAGCATGCCGACGATTTCGTTGGCCGGCACCCGCGCATCGGAGCAGCCGATCCACAGGTATTCAGGGGTCTGCTGACGAGCCAGCTTGGCGAAGAAGTCAGGATCCTCCTGCTTGATCGCATCGGCCCAGCGCGCGTTGTTATCAATCAGATCTTGTAATTCATTCATGCTGTCCAGCCTCGATAGAGAGTGCGCAACTGTGACAGACGACCGCCGGTCGAGGTCACGTCGGCGATGCATTGGAATTCCTGGCCCCGCTGTCGGTCGACTCCTAGTAAGGCCCACAGTATGAGGAATTGCCATGAATGATTCACGACGTCCCTACGATGCGGTGCAACCGGAGCCCATCGACGACAACGAAGACCGCATGGGCTCGATGCGTGAGCTGGAATTCGATGACGATGAATACGACGCCAGGATCGGCGATGAATTGCCGGAGGACGAACGCGAGCAGTTGATGCCGGATGAGCGTGTGCGTGAGGCGGGCATGACGGGAGCCTCGATGGACGACCGCCAGCCGACCGACGATGACATGAGCCCCGAAACCCTGATCCGCGAAGACGGCGCCCGGGACGCCCAAGAGGCCGGCGAGGATGAACAGGCCGATTGGGACCTGAGCGTCGTGGGTGAGAACGATATAGGTGGAGGCGATGGGCTGGACGAAGCGGAAATGGCTGATATCGATCCGCTCGATGGCAAGCGTTGACCAGTACCGCCACCGCTCCCACTGGATTTCGTGTTCACAGGCCTTGATTGGCCACTGATCCAGTGGGCGCGAGCTTGCTCGTGATGGCGGCAGTCCAGTCGACTCAATCCACCAAGGTACACGCCATGACCACCGCATCCTCGCGCCCGCCCACTGCCGGGTAATAATCGCGCCGCCGCCCAACCTCGTTGAAGCCATAGCGCTCATACAGCCGGAACGCCGTGCGGTTGCTGTCGCGTACTTCCAGGAAGCACTCGCGCGCCTCGGCCTTGTAGGCGATCGACATCAAGTGTTCCAACAGCCGCAAGCCAAGGCCCCGCCCCTGGTTTTCCGGTTTGACAGTGATGTTGAGCAGGTGCGCCTCATCCAGGATGATCTGCACCACGCCATGCCCCACCTGTTGCTCGCCTTCGAACATCAGCCAGATCTGGTATTTGCCCAAACCGTCGAGAAATATTCCACGGGTCCAAGGATGACTATAGGCCGCGTATTCAATCTTCAGCACAGCGTCTAGGTCCGCCTCGGTCATCGGGCGGAACGATACAGCATCACTCATTCGATTCTTTCCAGCGCGCCATCAGCCGGCGCATGGCTTGCCAGACTTCAGCCTTGCGCTGTGGCGTTTCCATTAAGAGTTCCAGCCCGGGCAGCGCCCAGGCCGAGCCCAGGCCTTCGACCTGCAGCTCGCGGTTGAACGCCTCGGCATCCGCCTCCCCGGCAAACCTTACCGCCGGCAGGCCAATCAGCCACAGGCACACGCAGGGCTCGTCCTCGAGCCGCGCCGAAACGAATCCCTGGACAAAATCACGCGCCGCCTCAGGCCCCTGGTCCATCGTACCCCGTGACAACAACGGCCAACGTACCGGTTCGCCGACGATCTGCGGGCTGTCCGGCAGGCCGGCGGCGCGCAGCATGTCCTTGAGCAGCAGGTAAGCGGGATCGCGGCTTTGGAACGGGTCACCTGTGGGTAACTCCACCAGCAACAGGCAGCGCCCGGCGCGCAGCAATTGCAGGGCGAAGCGCGGCGGCGGCACGTGGGCGGCCTTGACCGGGGCCGGCGCTTCGTCGGCCTCTTCTACCGGTTTGGCATTGGTACGGGTCGAGGCCAGGCTCGGACGCGGGACTTCGATTTTCGGCCGCTCGGCGGCAGGCGCAACCGGTTCGGCAACGGTCTTGGCCACAGGCGCCACCACTGCCGGCGCAACTTCCTCCGGCTGGGGCACATCCAGCAGCTCGGGCCGCGACGGGGCGGCGAACGGCAATTCGGTACGCGGCAGCCAGTTGACCACCTGCATGGCGGTCAGATAGGCGCGGCGACGGGACTCGATAAGCAAGGGTCGGCCACTTGTGGATAACTGAAAGTGGGAGCGATTCTACCGCCCTTCGGCGCGGATCGCTTCCCTGTCGCTTCATTAGTTGCTCAATAGACGACGACAGTCCGTCCAAGGGGTGAATCGCAACCGGCCCGATGCAGTACAATCGCCGCTTTTAATTGCCAACCCGACGGCCATTGCGATGATCGAACCCAAGCGCGTCTTGCGCGCCCTCGCTGAACACTGGGCATTGCTGGAACCTTTGTGCGAGCACTTCGACCAGGGCACCCTGAGCCTCAACGAATTGCGTTCACAGCTGGCCGCCCAACAACTGGACAGTACGCCCCAGGACATCACCCACCTGCTGGACGTGTGGATCCGCCTGGACATCCTCGTGCCGGTGGCGAAAAGCCCGAACCGTTTCGAGCTCAATGCCCAGATCCATGACTTCCTCGCCTACCTGCGCCGCGAGCACCGCCTGGGCCTGTGCCTGGAAATCGAAGCCTACCTGCGCCATCTCGAGCGCCTGGCCGGTTATATCCAGGACGCCTTCGATGTGCGCGACGGCAACGATCTGGCCCGCCAGTTGCGCCTGCTGGACATGCGCGTGCGCGACGTCCTCAAGAAACTCGCCAACGACGAACAGGCCCTGGTGGCCGTGGCCGAACGGGCCAAGACCAGCGACCGGCAGATCCCGCTGCGCCAGCGCTACGCCGAAGTACTGGCGACCTGGGACGAATACGTCGAGCCGATGATCCAATTGGTCAACGCCGACGGCGCCTTCGAGCAGGGTGTGCGCAAGGTCGAGAACGTACTGCTGCGCATGCTCACCGAACAGCAACGCCTCGGCCACTTGGTGGACGACGACATGCTGCTGCGCACCCACGCGCGCATCCTGGAGATGCAGACCAGCGCCCAGTTGACCCTGCGCCATGCCCGGGAATTGCTCTTGCCGCTGCGCGAAGAGGCCCGCCGGCACAACGCCGTGACCCGTGGCGCGGCGCTGGCCCTGGCTGCCATTCGCCGCAAAGGCATCGATGCCGTGCCGCAAGCCGCCATGCCGCTGTTCACCCGTCCACAAAGCACCTTCCTGGGCAGCGCCAGCCAGGTCGAGGCCTATGTCTATGCCCTGGCGCGTTTCGAGCCGAAACCGGCGCGCTTCCCCAAGTCCCACAAGACCCACAAGGGCGGCGATGCGCCGCGTGCGCCGCGCACCGTACGCGAGATGGTCGAGCGTTGCGAAGACGCCCTGCCGATGCCGGACTTGATGACCTGGCTGCTGGAGCAAGAGCCGGACGGCGCCACCGACGAATTGCTGTACTGGTTCTCGCGCCTGTCGCGGGAAAAACGCTTCAAGCGCGAGCGTCTGGAACGCCGCGAATACCACACTCACGAGCATCAGGTCAGCCTGCGCTCCTTCGCCCTGCTCTCGGCCGGCGACACCGCCGCCGAGGATTCTGCGAGCATCCCCCATGCATCTTGATCTATCCGAACTGTCCCAGCTGGCGCCGATCTTCCGCGAGCTGTTCAAGGGTTATCACGTCAGCCGCCGCGACCCGGAGCTGTACGCGCAACTGTCGAACTTCCAGGACCAGTACCGCACGCTGTTCAAAGCCTTGGGCTTCGAGCTGGTGTGCGACACCCGTGGCTTCTACTACTTCGTGCCGGACCTGGCCGCGGCCGCGGTGAACAAGACCGCCCAGCGCCTGGCGCTGTTCACCTTCATCCTGGTCGAGCACCTGGCCGACCAGGGCCGCGACCCGATCGCTGTGCTCGACGGCGGCAGCCTTGGCCGCGATGAACTGCCTTCATTGCTGGAGAAATACCGCGACCTGTTCATCCAGGCCGAAGTGCAGACCCAGGAAGAACTGGAAGAAAAAATCATGCGCCGCATGACCCAACTGGGTTTTGCCAGCGAAGAGAACGGCGTGTACCGCTTCCTGCCGCCGATGCATCGCTTCCTCGATGTCTGCCTGTCCGTCCAGCAGGACCGCGACCTGGCCGCCAGCCTGCACAGCGTGCTGCCGTTGCCGGCGCCGGTGCTGATCGACGAAGACAGCGACGAAAAATTGCTGCAGACCGATGATCCGCTGGACCTCAGCGAATTCGAGGGTGAAAGCGAAGAAGACGCACTGGCCCGCGCCATTGCCGAAGAACAGGAGACCGACGCATGAGCAAGGAACGCTACGGCATCCGCCGCTTTGCCCTTTTGAACACCGCCGGGTACAGCCTTGGCTTGTTCCCGCTGGAAGAACCGCTGTCGGTGTACGGCGCGAACAACCTGGGTAAATCCGCCTCGATCAACGCCTTGCAGTTCCCGATCCTGGCGCGCATGTCGGACATGAGCTTCGGCAAGTACAGCCTGGAACAATCCCGGCGCTTCTACTTTGCCTCGGACACCAGCTACATCCTGGTGGAAGTCGCCCTGCCCCATGGCCCACACGTGATTGGCGTGGTCGGTCGTGGCCCTGGCGGCGGTTTCGGTCACCAGTTCTTTGCCTACGCCGGCAAACTGGACCTGGCCCATTATCAGAAAGACGACACCTGCCTGCGCCAGAAAGAGCTGTTCACCAATCTGGAACGCGAAGGCCTGAAAGCCTACGAACTCAAGCCCGATGAACTGCGCCGCCTGCTGGTGGGGGGGCACACCTCGATCCCGCTGGACTTGACGCTGATCCCGCTGCGTTCCACCAGCGAGCAAAGCCTCAAGACCTTCCGCGCGTTGTTCATCAACCTGCTGCACATGCGTGAAATCACCGCGGCCAAGCTCAAGCAATTGTTCCTTGACGCGTTCGAGCACAGCCTGCGCTCCGGCAGCGTGGACTACATCGCCGCGTGCGAAGAAGCCTTCCGCGACGTACGACGCATGGAGCAGGACTACAACTCCCTGGTAGCGGCCGGTCCGCTGGTGGAAGCCCTGGCCAATGGCGTGAAGCAGCGCGATATCCTGCGCGGCAAACTGCATCGCCTGTCACCGCTGCTCGACTCGCTGCTGGGCACTTGGTCGGACTATGCCAGCGCGCGCAAGGAAGAGCTGACCATCCAGGCCGAACACTACCGCAACGAGCAGGATTCGCTGCAGAACGACCAGCGCGGCGGCACCCAGGAGCTGATGCGCCTGGAGCGGGAAATCAGTGGCATCCAGCGTTGGCTCGGCGAGCTTTCGGTGCTCAAGCATCGCTTTGCCCTGGTGGATGACGTCAAGGTCTTGGAACAGCAACTGCTCGCCGCCAAGGACGCCCATGACGAATTGGCCGGCGCGTTGGCCCAGTCCCGGCAATTCAGCGCCGAAGACCTCGAAGAACGCCTGCGGGACCTGGAAAAGCGCCTGAAGTCGGTCAAGCAACAACTCGATCACGCCGACAACAACAGCTACGCCCGTCTGCGCGAGGAATTCTCGCAACAGGACGTCGAGCGCCTGATGCGCCTGTTCAACAGCGCCCTGTTCAGCCTGCCACTGGGTGAGCACGGCATCGCGCTGGATGAAAACGGCGAGTGGGTCAAATCCATGGAGCTGATCCTCGACGGCTTCAAGGGCGAGCGCTTCGAAGTGCCGGGCCTGTCCATCGACTTGTCCCACATCGAGCCGCCGGCCCTGCAAGCCCTGGCTGACCGCGCCGCATTGCGCGACCAGAAAGAGCGTCTGGAAAAAGAGCTCAAGCAGCTCAAGACCCAGCAAGCCGTGGCCGCCGACCGTGCCGCGAGCAAGACCCAGACCGAGGCGCTGTACCAGCAGGTCCTCGACGCGCAGAAAGCCCTGGAAGATTACCGTCGCACCCAGACCTTGAGCGCCGAAGAGGGCGAGAAACTCGAGCAACTGGCGCAGATGGAAGCCGCCCAGGACGAACTCAAGCGCTCCAGCGATGCCTTCACCGAGCGCGTCCAGCAATTGTCCGCCAAGTTGCAACTGGTGGGCCGGCAGATCGCCGACATGGAAGCCAAGCAGCGCACCCTCGACGACGCCCTGCGCCGTCGTCAATTGCTGCCCGCGGACCTGCCGTTCGGCACGCCGTTCATGGACCCGGTCGACGACTCCATGGACAACCTGTTGCCACTGCTCAACGACTACCAGGACAGCTGGCAAGGCCTGCTGCGAGTCGACGGCCAGATCGAAGCGTTGTACGCGCAGGTGCGCCTCAAGGGCGTGGCCAAGTTCGACAGCGAAGACGACATGGAGCGACGCCTGCAACTGCTGATCAACGCTTACGCCCACCGTACCGACGAAGCCCTGACCCTGGGCAAGGCGCGCCGTGCGGCAGTGACCGACATCGCCCGGACCTTGCGCAACATCCGCAGCGACTACGACAGCCTTGAGCATCAACTGGCGCTGTTCAACCGCGAGATCAACAAGCGCCAGGTGTCCAACCTGCAGAGCTTCCGTATCGTCCTGGCGCCGAACAAGGAAGCGCTCAAGCACATCGACCAGATCATCCACAGCGCCGGCCAGTACGAGGAAGGCGAGACGCTGTCGGTGTTCGACCTCAGCCAGAGCGCCGAGCAGGACAACAAGAACGAAGAAGCCAAGGAATACCTGGCGCGGCTGGTAGCGGCGAATCACAACCAGCTCGGCCTCAAGGACCTGTTCGAACTGGCGTTCGAGATCACCAAGGTCAACGGCCAACCGGTGATCCACACCGACATCGACGGCGCGGCGTCCAACGGCACCACCATGACCATCAAGGCGCTGACCAACATGTATTTGTTGCTGCACTTGATGGACCGCGAACAGGCCGGTAGCGTGCGCTTGCCTTACTACCTCGACGAAGCGGCGGACATCGACGAGAAGAACCAGGCCGCACTGCTGGAAACCAGCCTGCAACTGGGCTTCGTGCCAATCCTGGCCAGTGTGAAGCCGCAAGTGTGCGCCAGTGTCGCCATCGACCTGGAAGGCGGCAGCGGCCCGAACGGCATCTACATCGATGAGGCGGACTGGAAATACATCCGTCGCCACGATGCGGTGAAGGCCACGATGAACGTCCAGGCCGATGAGCCGGAGTTGGATGCGGTTTAAGGTAATTAGCTGGTGTCTAGTCCTGAAATAGGTTTACACCTGTTTCAGTCTCAAAACGCCTGATGCACCGCATCGGGCGTTTTGTATTTCAGGGACAGATGAGGTCGCTTACGGTTATAGATTTCTATCGATTCCTCAACCATGCGCTTGGCTTGGGCAAGGTCTTTGGGACGGTGTAAAAGAAATTCTGTTTTCAGAATCCCATTCACTCGTTCCGCTAGAGCATTTTGGTAGCAGTCGTAGCCATCAGTCATCGAACACCTGACGCCATGTTTGGCGTGCAGCTTTTGGTAGAGATCAGAGCAGTATTGCGAGCCCCGATCTGAGTGATGTACCAACGGTTGATTGGTTCTTCGGTGGCGAAGAGCTTTCGTCATCGCCCGGATGACTGACTCGGTATGCAGGCTTTCATGCACGTGATGGCCGACTATTTTGCGCGAGAACGCATCAGTGACCAGACTTACGTAAGCGACGCTTTGCTCGGTCGGTAAGTAGGTTATATCCGCCACCCAGACCTGTTCCGGGCCGGTGGCAGTGACCTGGTCAGGGCCGGGCTTGAGCCGATTCGGATGTCGACGGAAGCGATGATGGCTGTCGGTCGTCTTGTGATAAGCGCGTTTGCGTGGGACCAGTTGTCGATGATCCCGCAAAATATCGAACAACCGATCTCGGCCTACCGTTTGCGTCAGTTCAGGTTCGGATTGCATAAGGCCATGCAGCTTGCGGGTGCCCAACCGGGGCATTTCAAGACGTGTCTCCAGCACAAACCCCAACACCTTTTGCGCGTGGCTGGCTTGCGCGTCGTAAGCTCGATTGCGCTTGTAATACGCCTGCCGTGAGATGCCCAGAAACTGGCAAGCCCTGGTAACACTCAGGCCTTCGATTTGCCCTTGGGTGAGGACTTGCCGGATCGCTTTTTTA
Source organism: Pseudomonas frederiksbergensis (assembly GCF_035751725.1). GTDB lineage: Bacteria > Pseudomonadota > Gammaproteobacteria > Pseudomonadales > Pseudomonadaceae > Aquipseudomonas > Aquipseudomonas frederiksbergensis_A. Next base: position 4,967,884 of record NZ_CP142104.1, read on the forward strand.
CGACAGAAACACCGTAATCGTTCTTTAGTACGTCAACGACAGCTTCAAAAAATTGGGCTTTCTGGTTGGCAAGGGCCAGCTTTTCTTCCAGCTCCTTGATTCGCTGCTCTGGTGTCAGCGGCAATTTTTGGCCCTCGGCCATCGGTCGGTTCCTCTGGGCACGAATGGAGGCGCCTTGGCTCCAGTCCTGCCGTCCATGCTTGCGTAACCACACCAACACAGTCGACCGGCCCTGGATCCCATAACGCCGTTGAGCCTCTTTATAACTCAGTTCGCCCTTTTCAACCTGATCGACGACCGCCAATTTAAAGCTCAGCGTGTAATCACGCTGACTGCGCTTCTTTCCTGAATCCATTGGTTCCTCCTGAGGATAGGTCAGAAGGTGTAAACCTTATTCAGGACGAGACATGGATGTGAAAAAGGCCGCGATCCATTGGATCGCGGCCTTTTTTGTCATCGCATACCTGTGGCGAAGGAGCTTGCTTCCCCGCCACAGGGGGCCATATCAATAGCTACTTGCCGAGACTGATCTTCGGCGCCCAGGTCAGCCATTCATCTTCAAACTTGTCGAACAGTGGGAAGGTTTGCTCCGGTCGTGCCGGGTTACCCATCCGCTCGCCGTCCGGCGTTGCAAAAGCGATACCGCCCTGGATCAGCGTCTCCAGCGATTCGGTCCGCACCGTCGCGCCTTTGAACAGGCCGAAGTCCAGGCCGAAGCCGCTGCTGTTCCAGAAGCGTGTGCCGCTGCGCACCAATGGTGCGTATTTGGGCTCGATCAGTATGTGTATCAGCACCCGGTCCGCCGTCTGGCCCAGCTCGTATCCCGTGACCTTGCCGACGGTCACTTCGCGGTAGGTCACCGGGACGCCAATCTTCAACGAACCACGCCGGGCCGCACTCAATACGAGGCTCAAGCCCGCTTCGGGCACGGCATTCTCGAGTGGTTCGGCCAAGGCCACGAAGTGTTTCTGTGGGCCCAGGTTTTTCGGCGAGGGTTGCACTTCGATGTACTGGCCGGTCACCAGCGTTTCCAGGTTGGAGGTCTTCATCAAACCCAACTCTGGCTTGACCACCCAGAACTGAGTCCCGGTGCGGGCGATACGCTCCGGCACTTCGGTGATCCGTGCGGTGACCAGCACGGACTGCATGTCGGTGCTCAGGTCGACGTCCTCGATCTTGCCCACATCCAAGCCCTTGAACCTGATCGGCGTGCCGCTGCGCAAACCGTCGGCACGATCGACCTTGATCGTCACGACGGTGCCTCGTTGCTGCGCGGCTTCACGGTCCTCGTGCAGACGGAAGCGCGGGATGCGTCGTTTCAGCGGCACGTTCGGCTCCGGTGTTTCGAAAGCGATCCCGCCGGCCATCAAGCTTTGCAGGGATTCGCTCTTGACCTGGATCCCGCCGGTCAAACCGCCCGTGAGGGTGACGCCGCTGGCGTTCCAGAATCGCGTGGAGCCGTTGACCAGCCCTTCGTATTCCTTCTCGATGTGCACACCGATGATCAACTGCTTCTTCTTGCGCGAGAACTGATAGCTCTGCACCGATCCGACCTTGACCTGCTTGTAGAGGATCGGGCTACCGACCTCCAGCGAACCGAGATTCTCGGTCAACAAGACCAGATGCAGCCCCGGTGAACGCAGGTCCAACGGCGGCGCCTTCGCCCTCGCTTCGAACTCGCGCTGCGGCGCTCCGCCTTTGTCGCCCGGGCGCACGGCAATGTAGTTGCCCTTGACCAACGCTTCCAGGCCCGTGATGCCCGCCAGGGAAATCGATGGCTTGACGACCCAGAACTGAGCACCGGCGACCAGATAATCTTCGGCCAACGGATCGAGCGTCAACTCGGCGCTGGCGCTGGACAGGTCCGGATCGACTTTCAACGTCTTCAGGCTGCCGACCTGGATACCCTTGTACATCACAGGCGTACGGCCAGCCTGCAAGCCTTCGAAATCGCTGAGCTTGACCTTGACGCGAATCCCGGCGGCGGCAGCCTCGAAATCTTCATACAGGCGAAATGGCAGGCTAGGGTCCGTCGGGGGACTGTCCTTGCGGTTCTCCGGAGTGGCAAACGCGATGCCTCCCGCCACGATACTGGCCAGCGACTCGCTGCGCACTTTGACGCCCGACAGGTTGGCGTCGATGCTGATGCCGCTGGCATTCCAGAAACGCGTGTGCTTGCGGACCAGGCTGGCATAGGTCGGCTCAATGAAAACCTTGACCTCTACCGTGCGTTGATCCTCGGACAGTGAGTAACTTTTCACTTGCCCGACCTGGATCTGCTTGTAAAAGACCGGGCTGCCACGGTCCAGGGATCCCAGTCGATCGGCTTTGATCGTCAAGTGCAGGCCAGGCTTGGCATCAGAAAGCGGGGGCTCTTCGGCCAAGGCCTTGAATTTGCGAGTCGACTCGCCCTCTCCGGGGCTGATGGCAACGTAATTGCCGGAAACCAGCGTCTCCAGGCCGGTAATGCCTGCCAGGCTCACGCTTGGTTTGACCAGCCAGAAACGTGTTCCAGTCTTGAGATATTGGTCGACTTCCTTATTCATCTCGATGGTCGCGATAACACCCTTCGAGTTGCCCTCATCATCGAGCGTGAGGTCTGTCACCTTGCCGACTGTCATCCCTTTGTAGACGACCTCAGTCTTGTTGACCTGAATGCCTTCGCCGCTTTCAAAACGCACATTGATTTGGATACCGGTCTCGTTATAAGCCCGCCAGCCAAGCCAGCCGCCAATGATCAAGGCAATCAACGGCAGGACCCAGATGGCCGACCAGTTCGAAGCCGGTCGTGTTTTAGCAGTAGGCAAATCAGTCATGGTCGTCATCCGACTCCGTGTTATCCCAAATCAGTCGGGGATCGAAGGTTACTGCGGCAATCATTGTCAAAATCACTACGCTGGCAAATGCGATGGCGCCAAGACCGGCTTCGACACTGGCAAGCCGACCGAAATTCACCACAGCCACCAAAATGGCAATTACAAAAATATCCAGCATCGACCAGCGGCCGATGAATTCGATAAAGCGATACATGAGGATGCGCTGACGCGCCGACATGGGTTGGTGACGTTGCACGGACAATAACAACAACGCAATACCGACCAACTTGAAGGTGGGCACTACGATACTGGCGATGAATACCACCGCTGCAATGGGAATCATGCCGTGCTGAACCAACTCGATCACACCCGCCATGATGGTGCTTGGCGCGCCCTGGCCTAACGAGTTGATGGTCATGATCGGCAGGACGTTGGCAGGGATATAGATAATTGCCGCCGTAATCAACAATGCCCAGGTCCTCGTCAAACTGTTCGGACGACGAGGGTGAATTCGAGCGCCGCAGCGAGTGCAGGTTTGCGTCTCGGCGTCGGCGTCGTGTCGATTCAACTCATGGCATTCGGTACAGACCAGAATGCCCGCATCAATTGCTCTCATGGGCATCTTCTTCCGATAGCGCCTGCCAGATCTGGTGCGGTGACATCACCACTTCCAGCCAGACCTGAATCAGCAACAGGCTGACAAAGCACACCAGGCCCAGCCCCACGGTAATCGCCGCCATGTCTGCAAGCTTGACGATGGCAACCAGCACGCCCATGAGATAAACCTCGAGCATTCCCCAATCCCTTAGATGGTGATAAATGCGATACAACAACAAGCCGTAACTTCTTGCGATGTTCCAGCGAATGGTCAGCAGTACAACCAACTGGCAAAGCAACTTGAGCAGCGGAACGCCCATGCTGCACAGGAAAACCACCACCGACACACCTTGCATCCCCGTATCGAACAAACCGACCACGCCACTCCAAACGGTGTCTTGGGAGGATTGCCCAAGCAGATTAAGCTGCATGATGGGTAAGAAGTTCGCGGGAATGAACAACAGCAGAGCGGCAATCACCAAGGCAAGACTGCGATCAATTACGTTGTGCCGGTGGGCGTAGAGCTCATATCCACAGCGCGGGCATTCGGCCTTTTCACCATGTGCCAACTGAGGCTTGCGCATCAGCAGGTCACACTCATGACACGCTACCAGATCGCTCAAAGGTAGATCTGACAACCTATCAACGTCTGACGGATCGGGCATAAACAGCTCTGGCTCAACTAAGGTGGGGCTATTCTAGTGCTGCGGCTCAAAAATAACTGCGCAAATTTAACATGAGCTATCGCAGATTTTATGGCAGGCAAAACAAAACCCCTACCTGCATCAGCAGATAGGGGTTTCGGAATTTAATCTTGACGATGACCTACTCTCACATGGGGAAACCCCACACTACCATCGGCGATGCATCGTTTCACTTCTGAGTTCGGGATGGGATCAGGTGGTTCCAATGCTCTATGGTCGTCAAGAAATTCGGGTACTGAGTCGCGGCCTAATGACCTCGCTTCAGCAAATTGGGTATGTGACAGCTTTCGGTGTTTTGTGAGTTTCGAACTTTCGGTTCGTTTCGTCTTCACACACCGCAATCTGGTGCTCTTTCGAGTCAGCAAATTGCTTGGGTGTTATATGGTCAAGCCTCACGGGCAATTAGTACAGGTTAGCTCAACGCCTCACAGCGCTTACACACCCTGCCTATCAACGTCGTAGTCTTCGACGGCCCTTCAGGGAGCTCAAGGCTCCAGTGAGATCTCATCTTGAGGCAGTTTCCCGCTTAGATGCTTTCAGCGGTTATCTTTTCCGAACATAGCTACCCGGCAATGCCACTGGCGTGACAACCGGAACACCAGAGGTTCGTCCACTCCGGTCCTCTCGTACTAGGAGCAGCCCCTCTCAAATCTCAAACGTCCACGGCAGATAGGGACCGAACTGTCTCACGACGTTCTAAACCCAGCTCGCGTACCACTTTAAATGGCGAACAGCCATACCCTTGGGACCGGCTTCAGCCCCAGGATGTGATGAGCCGACATCGAGGTGCCAAACACCGCCGTCGATATGAACTCTTGGGCGGTATCAGCCTGTTATCCCCGGAGTACCTTTTATCCGTTGAGCGATGGCCCTTCCATACAGAACCACCGGATCACTAAGACCTACTTTCGTACCTGCTCGACGTGTCTGTCTCGCAGTCAAGCGCGCTTTTGCCTTTATACTCTACGACCGATTTCCGACCGGTCTGAGCGCACCTTCGTACTCCTCCGTTACTCTTTAGGAGGGAGACCGCCCCAGTCAAACTACCCACCATACACTGTCCTCGATCCGGATAACGGACCTGAGTTAGAACCTCAAAGTTGCCAGGGTGGTATTTCAAGGATGGCTCCACGCAGACTGGCGTCCACGCTTCAAAGCCTCCCACCTATCCTACACAAGCAAATTCAAAGTCCAGTGCAAAGCTATAGTAAAGGTTCACGGGGTCTTTCCGTCTAGCCGCGGATACACTGCATCTTCACAGCGATTTCAATTTCACTGAGTCTCGGGTGGAGACAGCGCCGCCATCGTTACGCCATTCGTGCAGGTCGGAACTTACCCGACAAGGAATTTCGCTACCTTAGGACCGTTATAGTTACGGCCGCCGTTTACCGGGGCTTCGATCAAGAGCTTCGCGTTAGCTAACCCCATCAATTAACCTTCCGGCACCGGGCAGGCGTCACACCCTATACGTCCACTTTCGTGTTTGCAGAGTGCTGTGTTTTTAATAAACAGTCGCAGCGGCCTGGTATCTTCGACCGGCGTGGGCTTACGCAGCAAGTGCTTCACCCTCACCGGCGCACCTTCTCCCGAAGTTACGGTGCCATTTTGCCTAGTTCCTTCACCCGAGTTCTCTCAAGCGCCTTGGTATTCTCTACCCAACCACCTGTGTCGGTTTGGGGTACGGTTCCTGGTTACCTGAAGCTTAGAAGCTTTTCTTGGAAGCATGGCATCAACCACTTCGTCACCCAAAGGGTAACTCGTCATCAGCTCTCGGCCTTGGAATCCCGGATTTACCTAAGATTCCAGCCTACCACCTTAAACTTGGACAACCAACGCCAAGCTGGCCTAGCCTTCTCCGTCCCTCCATCGCAATAACCAGAAGTACAGGAATATTAACCTGTTTTCCATCGACTACGCTTTTCAGCCTCGCCTTAGGGACCGACTAACCCTGCGTCGATTAACGTTGCGCAGGAAACCTTGGTCTTTCGGCGTGGGTGTTTTTCACACCCATTGTCGTTACTCATGTCAGCATTCGCACTTCTGATACCTCCAGCAAGCTTCTCAACTCACCTTCACAGGCTTACAGAACGCTCCTCTACCGCATCACTTACGTGATACCCGTAGCTTCGGTGTATGGTTTGAGCCCCGTTACATCTTCCGCGCAGGCCGACTCGACTAGTGAGCTATTACGCTTTCTTTAAAGGGTGGCTGCTTCTAAGCCAACCTCCTAGCTGTCTAAGCCTTCCCACATCGTTTCCCACTTAACCATAACTTTGGGACCTTAGCTGACGGTCTGGGTTGTTTCCCTTTTCACGACGGACGTTAGCACCCGCCGTGTGTCTCCCATGCTCGGCACTTGTAGGTATTCGGAGTTTGCATCGGTTTGGTAAGTCGGGATGACCCCCTAGCCGAAACAGTGCTCTACCCCCTACAGTGATACATGAGGCGCTACCTAAATAGCTTTCGAGGAGAACCAGCTATCTCCGAGCTTGATTAGCCTTTCACTCCGATCCACAGGTCATCCGCTAACTTTTCAACGGTAGTCGGTTCGGTCCTCCAGTCAGTGTTACCTAACCTTCAACCTGCCCATGGATAGATCGCCCGGTTTCGGGTCTATTCCCAGCGACTAGACGCCCTATTAAGACTCGCTTTCGCTACGCCTCCCCTATTCGGTTAAGCTCGCCACTGAAAATAAGTCGCTGACCCATTATACAAAAGGTACGCAGTCACCCAACAAAGTGGGCTCCCACTGCTTGTACGCATACGGTTTCAGGATCTATTTCACTCCCCTCTCCGGGGTTCTTTTCGCCTTTCCCTCACGGTACTAGTTCACTATCGGTCAGTCAGTAGTATTTAGCCTTGGAGGATGGTCCCCCCATATTCAGACAAAGTTTCTCGTGCTCCGTCCTACTCGATTTCACTTCTAAGATCCTTTCGCGTACAGGGCTATCACCCACTATGGCCGCACTTTCCAGAGCGTTCCGCTAAAATCAAAGAAGCTTAAGGGCTAGTCCCCGTTCGCTCGCCACTACTAAGGGAATCTCGGTTGATTTCTTTTCCTCAGGGTACTTAGATGTTTCAGTTCCCCTGGTTCGCCTCTTGCACCTATGTATTCAGTACAAGATAACCATCTTATGATGGCTGGGTTCCCCCATTCAGACATCTCCGGATCAAAGTCTGTTTGCCGACTCCCCGAAGCTTTTCGCAGGCTACCACGTCTTTCATCGCCTCTGACTGCCAAGGCATCCACCGTATGCGCTTCTTCACTTGACCATATAACCCCAAGCAATCTGGTTATACTGTGAAGACGACATTCGCCGAAAATTCGATTGAGCTCCAAGAGCCCTTCACAAATTTCACCTTAGCCTGATCCGTTACCAGTGAAAGTAACGTCCAGTCTATCTTTCTATCACATACCCAAATTTTTAAAGAACGATCTAATCAAAAGACTAGAAATCAACATTCATCACCGCCTTGGTGGAATGCTCATTTCTAAGCTTTAAACGTTGGAACCAATCTGTATGGTAATGGTGGAGCCAAGCGGGATCGAACCGCTGACCTCCTGCGTGCAAGGCAGGCGCTCTCCCAGCTGAGCTATGGCCCCGTATCGCTACAGGGTACACCATGAAATTGGTGGGTCTGGGCAGATTCGAACTGCCGACCTCACCCTTATCAGGGGTGCGCTCTAACCAACTGAGCTACAGACCCAATCGTCTTCTTCAATGAATCAAGCAATTCGTGTGGGAGCTCATGGAGCAGCTGCGGTCGTCGATTAAGGAGGTGATCCAGCCGCAGGTTCCCCTACGGCTACCTTGTTACGACTTCACCCCAGTCATGAATCACACCGTGGTAACCGTCCCCCCGAAGGTTAGACTAGCTACTTCTGGTGCAACCCACTCCCATGGTGTGACGGGCGGTGTGTACAAGGCCCGGGAACGTATTCACCGCGACATTCTGATTCGCGATTACTAGCGATTCCGACTTCACGCAGTCGAGTTGCAGACTGCGATCCGGACTACGATCGGTTTTGTGGGATTAGCTCCACCTCGCGGCTTGGCAACCCTCTGTACCGACCATTGTAGCACGTGTGTAGCCCAGGCCGTAAGGGCCATGATGACTTGACGTCATCCCCACCTTCCTCCGGTTTGTCACCGGCAGTCTCCTTAGAGTGCCCACCATAACGTGCTGGTAACTAAGGACAAGGGTTGCGCTCGTTACGGGACTTAACCCAACATCTCACGACACGAGCTGACGACAGCCATGCAGCACCTGTCTCAATGTTCCCGAAGGCACCAATCCATCTCTGGAAAGTTCATTGGATGTCAAGGCCTGGTAAGGTTCTTCGCGTTGCTTCGAATTAAACCACATGCTCCACCGCTTGTGCGGGCCCCCGTCAATTCATTTGAGTTTTAACCTTGCGGCCGTACTCCCCAGGCGGTCAACTTAATGCGTTAGCTGCGCCACTAAGAGCTCAAGGCTCCCAACGGCTAGTTGACATCGTTTACGGCGTGGACTACCAGGGTATCTAATCCTGTTTGCTCCCCACGCTTTCGCACCTCAGTGTCAGTATCAGTCCAGGTGGTCGCCTTCGCCACTGGTGTTCCTTCCTATATCTACGCATTTCACCGCTACACAGGAAATTCCACCACCCTCTACCATACTCTAGCTCGACAGTTTTGAATGCAGTTCCCAGGTTGAGCCCGGGGATTTCACATCCAACTTAACGAACCACCTACGCGCGCTTTACGCCCAGTAATTCCGATTAACGCTTGCACCCTCTGTATTACCGCGGCTGCTGGCACAGAGTTAGCCGGTGCTTATTCTGTCGGTAACGTCAAAACACTAACGTATTAGGTTAATGCCCTTCCTCCCAACTTAAAGTGCTTTACAATCCGAAGACCTTCTTCACACACGCGGCATGGCTGGATCAGGCTTTCGCCCATTGTCCAATATTCCCCACTGCTGCCTCCCGTAGGAGTCTGGACCGTGTCTCAGTTCCAGTGTGACTGATCATCCTCTCAGACCAGTTACGGATCGTCGCCTTGGTGAGCCATTACCTCACCAACTAGCTAATCCGACCTAGGCTCATCTGATAGCGCAAGGCCCGAAGGTCCCCTGCTTTCTCCCGTAGGACGTATGCGGTATTAGCGTCCGTTTCCGAGCGTTATCCCCCACTACCAGGCAGATTCCTAGGCATTACTCACCCGTCCGCCGCTCGCCACCAGGTACAAGTACCCGTGCTGCCGCTCGACTTGCATGTGTTAGGCCTGCCGCCAGCGTTCAATCTGAGCCATGATCAAACTCTTCAGTTCAAACATCTTTGGGTTTTGAGAAAACCCTAAACTTGGCTCAGCAATCGTTGGTTACATCTTTGATTTCTCGCGGAGTAACTTGTGATGCTGATAATCTGTTGACTAGCAGTCTGACTCCACAAGCACCCACACGAATTGCTTGATTCAGTTGTTAAAGAGCGGTGGGTTGAGCCTTTCGTCTCAACCGAGGCGCGCATTCTACAGCGCCCCGTGTATCTGTCAAGCGGTTATTTTAAGAAGTTTTCAAAGTTTCGCTTGGAAATCCTTAACAACTTCAACCACTTGCGCTTTCGATCTCTCGTTAGCGGGAGGCGAATTCTACAGCGTTGTTCGCTGCTGTCAACACCTCTTTTTTACCGCTTTCGACCGAGAAGATCGAATCGCCGATAGAGCCAAACAACACCGCCCTATCAACTCCTTCAGCGCTTCGATGAACTGGAGCGCCTGGCTTGCCGAAACCATCTAACTCATTGAAACTCAAGGAGTTTTCCGTTTCGACTGCGCCGGAAGTGGGGCGAATTATAGACATCCAGAATTTGCCGTCAACCCTTTATTTCGTTTTTATTACCGAAGGGATCTTCTTCCCCGTTAAACGAGGGATTCGCCGCGCAACCGGCCCAATTCTCAGCACCAACAGCAGCCCACCTATAAAGGCATATATCGACCACTCCTTGAGATCCGCCCGCACGATCCACAACATATGCAGCAAACCAAGCCCGAGGATTAGGTATGCCAGGCGATGCAGTTTTTTCCAGCGAGGTCCGAGTCGCCGCTGACTGTATCGATTGGACGTTGCCGCCAAGGCCAGCAAGCCAAGAAAGCCCAGCGTCCCGACAATGATGTAGGGGCGCTTGCTCAACTCGACGCCCAACTGCGACCAATCGAACCCGAGGATGAACGCCGCATAGCCGCTCAAATGCAGCACGACATAAGCAAAACACCACAACCCCAACTGGCGCCTCACCGCTATCCACCCGGCCCACCCCGTCAATTTCTGCAACGGCGTCATACTCAGGGTGATCAGCAGCAAAACCAGCGTTCCCAACCCGAGTCGATCCACCAGCACCTTGCCCGGATCTGGCCCCAACGAATTCACCAACGCTTCGTAAAGCCACAGCAAAGGCCATATCGCCGCTGCGACGAAAACGCTGAGCCGCCATGCCAGGAAACGCATCAGTAGTCTTTCCTCAGATCCATTCCTGCATATAAGGAAGCAACTTCATCCTGGTATCCGTTGAACATTAACGTATCGCGCACATTAGGACTGAACAGGCCGCTCGGTAAACGACGCTCCCGAGCCTGGGTCCAGCGCGGATGGTCAACGGTCGGATTGACGTTTGCGTAAAAGCCGTACTCATCGGATGCGATGCTTTGCCAAGTGGTCTTGGGCTGCTCACTCACCAGGCTGATGCGCACGATGGATTTCACGCTCTTGAAGCCATATTTCCACGGCACCACCAACCGTAACGGAGCACCATTCTGGTTAGGCAGCTCACGCCCATACATGCCAACCGCCAGGATGGCCAGCGGGTTCATGGCCTCGTCCATCCGCAAGCCCTCCACGTAGGGCCAGTCGATCAGCGCAAAACCTGAACGTTGCCCAGGCATGGTCTTGGGGTCCTGCAACGTTTCAAAACGAATGTATTTGGCCTTGGACGTCGGCTCGACTTGCTTGAGCAATGCGGCTATGGGGAAACCAATCCAGGGGATGACCATAGACCAGGCCTCGACGCAGCGCAGTCGATAAATTCGCTCCTCCAATTGGTAAGGTTTCATGAAGTCTTCCAGGCCATAGCGCCCCGGCTTGCCCACCTCCCCGTCCACTACCACACTCCAGGGTTCGGTTTTCAAGGAGCCAGCATTTGCCGCCGGATCTCCCTTGTCGGTCCCGAACTCATAGAAGTTGTTGTAATGGGTGGCGTCCTTGAACGGCGTAACGGACTCGTTCTTGACCGTGACCGCCCCCCATTGGACGGAAGGCAGTTTTTCGACAAACCAGGACGGCGCCTTGCCGGGCTCCACATCAGGATAACGCACCGCGTCGACGGCACCGGCCCAGCGCGGCAAACCGCCAATGGCGAGGCCAGCCATGGTAGCCCCAAGCATCTGGCGACGGGATAGATAAAGAGATTCTGGCGTGACGTCCGACTCATGGCAATCGGACGACTTGGGGATCTTGATCAGCATGACGACTCCGCAGTATTGGGGGGAGATGCACCAATAGACTGCGGAGTATGGGGGAAATTAGATTAAGGCAACATTTAGCGTCGGCGCAGACGCAACAAATATTGCACCGGGCCAGAAGCGGCGTACGCGAGGAATACCAGCAGCAGAATACGTGGCGGATCACTGAAGACCACGGCAAACACCAGCACCACGGCCAGGATTGCAACGAACGGCACGCGCCCCTTCAGGTCCAGCTCCTTGAAACTGTTGTACTTGATGTTACTGACCATCAGCATCCCGGCCGCCGCAACCAGTAGCGCAACCAGGAAGGACATCTTCGAACCCTGGATTCCGTAGTCGCTGAACGCCCAGACCACCCCCGCTACGACACCAGCCGCCGCTGGACTGGCGAGGCCGATGAAGTAGCGCTTGTCGGCAGTGCCAACCTGGGTATTGAAACGCGCCAGGCGTAACGCGGCACCCGCTACATAGATGAAGGCAACCATCCAACCGACCTTGCCCATGTCCCCCAGCGCCCAGCCGAACGCCAGCAACGCAGGAGCGACACCGAACGCGACCATGTCAGACAGCGAATCGTATTCGGCTCCGAATGCACTTTGGGTGTTGGTCATGCGGGCCACGCGCCCGTCCAGCCCATCGAGCACCATGGCGACAAAAATCGCAATCGCGGCGAACGCAAAGTAACGACTCGCCCCGGCACTGTCACCAGCACTCAATGCGGCCTGGGCACTCATGGAACTGATGATGGAATAAAACCCGGCGAACAGGTTCGCAGTGGTGAACAGGTTCGGCAGCAGATAGATGCCACGATGCCGGACCTTGCGGCCTTCAGCGTCATGGCCCTCTTCGACATGCTCATCGATGGGCAACAGGCTTTCGGCGTCAGGAGCCTGATTCGACTCGTCGGGACGTTCGCTCATGGACAATACCTTGCAACGGTGTGAAAAAATTCGACAGGTGCCTGGGACGACGGTTCTACCCCAAACGATGCAGCTTTATACCAGAAGCCGACGCTCAAACGAAAAAACGCGGCCTGGGCCGCGTTTTCCGATCAAGCTCGCGACTCAGTTCTTGGCTTTGTCGACGATCTTGTTGGCACCGATCCACGGCATCATGGAGCGCAGTTGCTCGCCGATGATTTCGATACCGTGCGCGGCGTTGTTACGACGCTTGGCGGTCATCGAAGGATAGCCGGTGGCGCCTTCGCTGATGAACATCTTGGCGTACTCGCCATCCTGAATGCGTTTCAGGGCATTGCGCATGGCCTGGCGGGACTCGGCGTTGATGACTTCCGGACCGGTCACGTACTCGCCGTATTCGGCGTTGTTGGAGATCGAGTAGTTCATGTTGGCGATACCGCCTTCGTACATGAGGTCAACGATCAGCTTCAGTTCGTGCAGGCATTCGAAGTAAGCCATTTCTGGCGCGTAGCCGGCTTCAACCAGGGTTTCGAAACCGGCCTTGACCAGCTCGACGGTACCGCCACACAGAACGGCTTGCTCGCCGAACAGGTCGGTTTCGGTCTCGTCCTTGAAGGTGGTTTCGATGATGCCGGTACGACCACCACCCACGCCAGCAGCGTAGGAAAGGGCGACGTTCTTGGCGTTGCCGGAGGCGTCTTGGTAGATCGCGATCAGGTCAGGAATACCGCCGCCCTTCACGAACTCGGAACGTACGGTGTGGCCTGGGGCTTTCGGCGCGATCATGATCACGTCGAGGTCGGCGCGAGGCACGACTTGGTTGTAGTGGATCGCGAAGCCGTGGGAGAAGGCCAGGGTGGCGCCTTTCTTGATGTTCGGCTCGATTTCGTTCTTGTAGAGCGCCGACTGGAACTCGTCCGGGGTCAGGATCATGACCAGGTCGGCAGCGGCAACGGCGGAAGCCACGTCGGTCACTTTCAGGCCATGGGCCTCAGCCTTGGCAACGGTGGCCGAGCCTTTACGCAGGCCAACAGTGACGTCAACGCCGGAGTCTTTCAGGTTGCACGCCTGGGCGTGGCCTTGGGAACCGTAGCCGATGATGGCGACTTTCTTGCCCTGGATGATCGACAGGTCGCAATCTTTATCGTAGAAAACTTTCATGAATTTCCCCTATATCCGGCCATTCAGGCCATTCGCTAATTTGGTTTAGATGCTCAGTACTTTGTCGCCACGGGCAATCCCGGTGACACCACTGCGTACGGTTTCCAGAATCGAGGCAGTGCCGATCGATTGAATGAAGCTGTCGAGCTTGTCGCTGGTACCGGTCAACTGAACGGTATAGACGCTGGCGCTGACATCGACGATCTGCCCACGATAAATATCGGTAGTGCGCTTGATCTCGGCGCGCTGGGCACCGGTGGCCTTGACCTTGACCAGCATCAGTTCGCGCTCGATGTGAGCGCTTTCCGACAGGTCCACCAGCTTGACCACCTCGATCAGCTTGTTCAGGTTCTTGGTGATCTGCTCGATGATTTCATCGTGGCCCACGGTGGTCAGCGTCAGACGCGACAGGGTCGGGTCCTCGGTTGGCGCCACGGTCAGGCTTTCGATGTTGTAGTTGCGCTGCGAGAACAGGCCCACTACGCGAGACAGAGCACCCGGTTCGTTTTCCAGAAGCAAGGAAATAATGTGTCGCATGATTAGGTACGCTCCGTCTTGCTCAGCCACATGTCGCGCATGGAGCCGTCTTTGATCTGCATCGGGTAGACGTGCTCGCTGGTATCGACCTGGATGTCGAGGAACACCAGTCGATCCTTCATCGCGAAGGCTTCTTCGAGCCCGGACTTCAAGTCCTTCAGGTCAGTGATGCGGATGCCGACGTGACCATAGGCCTCGACCAGCTTGACGAAGTCCGGCAACGATTCCATGTAGGAATGCGAGTGACGGCTGCCGTAGCTCATGTCCTGCCACTGGCGAACCATGCCCAGTACACCGTTGTTCAGGTTGACGATTTTCACCGGCAGACCGTATTGCAGGCAGGTCGACAGTTCCTGGATGTTCATCTGGATACTGCCTTCGCCAGTCACGCAGGCAACATCGTTGTCCGGGAAGCTCAACTTGACGCCCATGGCCGCCGGGAATCCGAAGCCCATGGTGCCCAGGCCACCGGAGTTGATCCAGCGGTTGGGTTTGTTGAACTTGTAGTACTGCGCCGCGAACATCTGGTGCTGGCCCACGTCCGACGTCACGAAGGCATCGCCGTTGGTCACTTCGCACAACGTCTCGATGACGGTCTGCGGTTTGATCACGCTGCCGTCGCCCTTGTCGTAGGGGAACAGGCCACGATCACCGCGCCATTCATCGACCTGCTTCCACCAACTGGCGACGGAATCCTTGTTCGGAGCCTCGCCTATTTCCTTGAGGATCGCGACCATTTCGGTCAGCACGCTTTCTACAGGACCGACAATCGGCACGTCGGCCTTGATGGTCTTGGAGATCGACGCCGGATCGATGTCGATGTGGATGATCTTGGCATTCGGGCAGAATTTCGCCGGGCCGTTGATGACACGGTCGTCGAAACGCGCACCGACCGCCAGGATGACGTCGGCATGGTGCATCGCAAGGTTGGCGGTGTAGCTGCCGTGCATGCCGAGCATGCCGATGAACTGGCGATCAGTGCCTGGATAGGCACCGAGGCCCATCAGCGTATTGGTGACCGGCAGGTTGAGCATCTTCGCCAATTCGGTCAGCGGCGCAGACCCTCCGCCGAGAATCACGCCACCGCCGGAGTAAAGCACGGGGCGCTTGGCCGCCAGCAGCATTTCCGCGGCCTTGCGGATCTGCCCCGAGTGACCGCGCACAGCCGGGCTGTAGGAGCGCAGCTTGGCTTTTTTCGGGTAGATGTATTCGAATTTCTCGGCCGGGTTGGTCATGTCTTTCGGCACGTCGACCACGACCGGGCCCGGACGACCGGATTCGGCCAGGTAGAAAGCCTTCTTCATGACCTCCGGGATTTCCGAAGCGTGCTTGATCATGAAGCTGTGCTTCACGATCGGCCGGGAGATACCGATCATGTCGGTTTCCTGGAACGCATCGGTACCGACCATGGTGCTGGGCACCTGGCCAGAGATGATCACCATTGGGATGGAGTCCATGTAGGCCGTGGCGATACCGGTGATGGCGTTCGTGGCGCCAGGGCCGGATGTCACCAGGACCACGCCGGCCTTGCCGGTGGCGCGGGCATAGCCGTCAGCCATGTGGGTGGCCGCTTGTTCGTGGCGAACCAGGATGTGGGTCACTTCCGGTTCTTTGAACAGGGCATCATAGACATGAAGAAGAGCACCACCAGGGTACCCGTAGATATATTTGACGCCTTCGTCACGCAAGAAGCGGACGAGCATCTCACCGCCAGATAAAAGCTCCACGTTGTTCACCTCTAAAACGCCAGAATACCGACCCACGAAAAGGGGACGGGTCTTAATAGGTTTACTTCTCGGCAGAGCATGAGCGACGGTGGTCGCCGACTACGTCAGCACTGACTGAGCAAGTATTGGGATCGTCCCAAGTGTTGCGGGCCTTTCCCACCCAGCGCGAGGTAACGCGTTGCGGGTGTAACAGGTCGGCGCGGATGTGCGCCTCATGATCTGCCGAGTGGGTCTGCTTCTGGCAGTCCCTCTACAGCGGACTTTGGATTCTTCTGTTTCGCCCTCTGCAAGTCAAGTCGTCAATGTGCTTTATTGAAGTAAGCACATGAGAACGCAAGAAAAAACCTTTAAACGGCTACTCTGTTAGCTTCGATTGCGCAACCCAGGACAAGGAAACAGCATGCGAACGATGTTATTGACCGCCACCCTGCTGCTAGGCCTGAGCCCGATGAGCATGGCCGGCCAGATCTACAAATGGGTCGACGCCCAAGGTGTGACCCATTTCGGCGCCCAACCGCCCGAAGGCGTAGACGCGACCACCGTGGGCAAATCCGCAACGCCCGCGCCCAAACCGGCGGCGCCAGCTTCGGGAGGAGTCGTTGGCGATCAGAAAGCCATCGACCAGCAGGTCAAACAACAGGTGGCCGAGCAGGAGGCTCAGTTAAAGGCTTTCTGCGAACAGGCCCGGACCAACCTCGCGCAGCTACAGAACAACCCCAGGGTACGGGAAGAGGTGGAAGGTGAAATGCGCCGCCTTACTGATGAAGAGCGGCGCCAGCGCATCGATGAAACCCGCGCGCAAATTGAAGAGAACTGCCAGTGAAGACAGTCATCTGGCGGCGCTGATCAACTGGTCGAACTCTTTTAGCAGGACCTGCAGTTGCCGATCCCTGCCCCGTACATCGCGAGCAGCGAAGACCATTTCAGCCATATCCTGAATCCCTGAGGCATTCGGCAATGGAAGATTCTGCTCGAGGATGGCCTTCATCCGCGGCAGGAAAATCCATTGCAGCCACTGCTCGAAATCCAGGGTGTCGACCGCGAACGGCTCGACACTCGCCAGCGCCTCGGCCGAGGGGGGAACATCGCTCCACCAGCCCTGAACCCGCAGTTCCCGCTCGATAAGCAGCAACTGGTCGGCGATCTTTGGAAAACGTCCATCCATCAGAGGGAAACCTTTGCCTTCTGACGGGCCAGTGCGGCGCCCGCCGAATCGCCTTGTTTCTCACGCGCCTGGGCGATCAACTCCCACAGACTCGCCTGGAGTGCCGGACGACCGCTGGAAAATGTCAGGCCGCGACGGGCAAGCTGTTCAGCTTGTGGCGCATCGCCTTGGGCCATGCGCACTTGGGCCAGTCGATACAGAACCTGCGGCTCACGCGGCGCGACACGCTGCGCCCGCTCGAGGCTTGAGGAAGCGCCGTTGAGGTCGCCACCGGCCTGCTGCTGTTGCGCCGTGGTCAACAGCGCCAATACCGGGCCGTCCAGTTGCTCATCGGCGGACAAGCCTCCAGCGCTGGCCGACGGAATACTGCTCGGTGTCGACGGCATGCTGTAGCTGCCCTGATTGATCGGCGAGGTTTCAATAGGCCCCGGTGTGATTGGGCCTGGGGTGATCGGCGTGCTGCTGATCGGTGCCGAAGTTGTCGCGCCACCTCCGGGCACCATCACCACCACACCGGTGTCGCCTTGCGGGATCGCCTGGGCCTGGCCCTGCACCGGCCGCTTCACCGTCGTTTGACGGAAACCACCATTGGCCGAAACCCGCTCGCTATTGGAGACGGCCGTACCGGAGTCGACAACCGGAATCGAACCGCGCTGTACGGTAGAACAGCCGCTGAGCAAAGCCACGGCGGTTACCGCTGGAATCAACCACTTGTTCACTTGAAACCCTCTTTGCTTAATTCATCCAGTCCTTGACCCAATCCATCACCGATTCGGCGGGATTCGTGCCGCCGCAGGCTGCACCGGGCGGCGGTTCGCTGCCGCGAATATACGGCATCTGCACGGCGCCCGGGCAATTGGCGTCGGAACCCTGGCCCGTGCGCGAATCAACCCAGGCCTGGACGATGTTGTCCGGTTGCGGCATGTCCAGCGGCAACGGGTCGGCCTTGCGCATGAAGCTGGTCCAGACCTGCAACGCACCGGTGGCGCCGGTGAACGGTGTCTTGCCGTTGTCATCACGTCCGAGCCAGACCACCGCCAGCAGGTCCTGGCTGAAACCGGCGAACCAGCTGTCGCGCGAATCGTTGCTGGTGCCGGTCTTGCCCGCCAGGGTCAACGTCCGCGGAAGTACGTTATAGACCGAACTGCCGGTACCTTCGCGCATGACCCGCTGCATGGCGCTCTGGATCAGATATATGGAAGCCGGGTCGAAGCGTTGCTGGATCTGGAACGGATAGCGCTTGAGCGGTTCGCCGTCGGCAGTCAGCACGCTGCGGATACCGCGCATCGGCGTATTGAAGCCACCGTTGGCCAACGTCTGGTACATGGCCGCGACTTCGATCGGCGTCAGGCCACCGGCGCCCAGCAGCATCGACGGGAATGCCGGAAACTCGCGGTTTACTCCCAGGCGCGCCAAGGTCTTGAGCACATTCGGCACGCCGACTTCCAGCCCGAGGCGAGCCGTCGACAGGTTGTAGGAGTGCGCCAGCCCCTGGTACAGGAACACCGTGCCGTGGGGACGACGGTCATAGTTCTGCGGCGTCCACACCTGGCCGTCCGCGCCCTTGATCGAAAACGACTCGTCGGACAGCCAGCTCGTCAGCGTGTACTGGCTCGGCTTTTCCAACGCCGTAAGATAAACCGCCGGCTTGATCAGCGAGCCGATCGGCCGCACCGCGTCCAGCGCCCGGTTAAACCCTGCAAAGCTGGCCTGGCGGCTGCCGATCATCGCCTGGACTTCACCGGTTTCCGGATTGGTCACGACCATGGCCGCTTCGACTTCGTCCGAACCCTTGCGCCCCGCCAATCGCTTGAAGGTGTCATTGACCGATGCTTCGGCCTTCATCTGCAGGATCGGGTCGAAGCTGGTGAAGATGCGCAGGCCTTCTTCGGTCAAGTCTTCGTCGCGGTAGTCTTGCCGCAGCTGACGCTTGACCAGGTCCATGAAACCGGGGAACGAGCTGTCCGCCAGGCTGCCACGTTTGGTCACGCCCAACGGCATCTTTTTCGCCGCCTCGACTTGCTCGGCCGTGGCCACACCTTGTTGTTGCAGCAGGTCGAGTACCAGGTTGCGCCGCTCCAGGGCACGCTCCGGATTACGACGCGGGTTGTAGGACGACGGTCCCTTGACCATCCCCACCAACAACGCCACCTGATGCAGCTTGAGTTCGGACAGCGGCTGGCTGAAGAAGAACTGGCTGGCCAGGCCGAAACCGTGCACCGCACGCTGGCCGTCCTGGCCGACGAAGACCTCGTTGAGGTACGCCTCCAGAATCTCCCGCTTGTCGTAGTGCAGCTCCAGCAACAACGCCATCATGGCTTCGGTCAGCTTGCGGGTCAGGCTGCGCTCGTTGGTCAGGTAGAAGTTCTTGACCAACTGTTGGGTCAAGGTACTGCCGCCCTGGCGCATGTGCCCCGACGAAGTGTTGACCCAAACGGCACGGGCAATGGACTTGGGCGAGACACCGAAGTGATGGTAGAAGTCACGGTCCTCGACAGCGATCAGCGTTTCCAGCAGGAACGGCGGCACCTGGTCGATCTTGATCAGGATCCGGTCTTCGAGATTCTTCGGATAAAGGCCACCGATCAGCAGCGGCTCGAGGCGCACCACCGACAGGCTCGCGTTGTTGGCACCGGTCAGCGCGGCAACATAGTCGCCGGAAAAGCGCACCCGCACCGGTTGCGCCTGTTCCATGCCTTCATAGAACTGGAAGCCACGGGTGTTGAGGTCGATGGTGTTGCCGTTCACCGAGGCCGCACCCGGACCATTGGCTACGCTTTCGCGGCGATAACCCAAGGCGTCGAGCTCAGTCAGGAAATCAACCTTGCTCAGCTTTTGTCCGACGAACAGCTCCAACGGCCGTGCGTAGACCTTCGCCGGGATAGTCCAGCGCTTGCCAGAGAACTTCTCCTGGACGATGGCATCGAGGTAGACGGCAAAACCGGCAAGCACGACAAGGCCTACCAGGCTCAGTTTAAGGGCCCAGCCCAACCAGGGCCGCAGGCGGCTGGCGGGTGGTTTCTTGGGGGTGCGGGGGGATCGGGTACGAGTCATGGCGGCGGATTATACGCACTTTGTCGTGGTTCAACATGAGTCCGCCGAGGTTTGCGTTAGCGCGGCTTGCGGCCATAATGACCGCCTTGAATTTTCCAGTCTCTGAAGGATCGCCCGTGAGCCAATCACTGATCGCTGCCCTGCAAAACCCGGCCCTTTACCCGCACCCCGTCGAAGGGTTCCAGGTCATCGAAACCCACATCTCATGGGTATTGCTCACCGGTCCCTACGCCTACAAGTTCAAGAAGCCGGTGAATTTCGGCTTCCTCGACTTCACCAGCCTCGACGCGCGCAAACACTTTTGTGCCGAGGAATTGCGCCTGAACCAGCGCCTGACCCAGGATCTGTACCTGGAAGTGCTGCCGATTACCGGCAGCGACGAAGAACCAATCCTTGGCGGCGACGGCCCCGCCATCGAGTACGCCCTGAAGATGCGCCAGTTCCCCCAGAGCGAGCTGCTCAGCACGCTACAGGCCAATGGCGAATTGACCACCGCGCACATCGATGAAATGGCCGCGCAAATCGCCCAGTTCCACCTCTCCACGCCAAAAGTACCTGCCGACAATCCGGCGGGCACACCAGACAGCGTCATGGCGCCGGTGCGGCAGAACTTCGAACAAATCCGCCCATTCCTCAGTGACAAGGCTGACCTGCTTCAGCTCGAGGCGCTCCAGGCCTGGGCGCAAACCAGCTTCGAACGCCTCAAGCCGTTGTTTAGCCAACGCAAGGCCGACGGTTTCATTCGCGAATGCCATGGCGACATCCATCTGGGCAACGCCACCGTGATCGACGCCAAGGTGGTGATTTTCGATTGCATCGAGTTCAACGAGCCATTCCGTTTCACCGACGTCTACGCCGACACGGGCTTCCTGGCGATGGATCTTGAAGACCGGGGTCTCAAGTCCCTGGCGCGACGTTTCATCAGCCAATACCTGGAGCTGACCGGCGACTACGACGGCCTGGAACTGCTGAATTTCTACAAGGCCTATCGCGCCCTGGTCCGCGCCAAGGTCGCGCTGTTCAGCATGCCCGCCGAAGCCGACCCGGTGCAGCGTGCAACGACCCTGCGCCAATACCGCAACTATGCCAACCTGGCGGAAAGCTACAGCACGATACCTTCGCGCTTCCTTGCTATTACCCATGGCGTTTCCGCCGTTGGCAAAAGCCACGTGGCCATGCGCCTGGTGGAAGCGCTTGGTGCGATTCGCCTGCGCTCGGACGTGGAACGCAAGCGCCTGTTCGGCGAACAGCAAGTGCCGAACGACCCGCAAGCCGGCATCTATAACAGCGACGCCAGCAGCGCCACTTACGCCCGCCTGCACCAGATCGCCGACGCGATCCTCCACGCGGGGTTCCCGGTGGTAATCGACGCCACCTATCTCAAGCATGACCAGCGCGACGCCGCGGCCAAGATCGCCGAGGGCACGGGCGCTCCTTTCCTGATCCTCGATTGCGATGCGCCGCAAGCGGTGATCGAAAGCCGGCTGGCCCAGCGCCAAGCCGACCAAAAGGACCCTTCCGACGCCAACCTGGCCGTCATCGCAGCGCAGCAGGCCAGTCGCGAAGCACTGTCGCCGGCTGAAATACTGTGCAGCAAACGCGTTCAAACCAACGAAAGCGGCACGCTGGATGTCGTGGTTGCGCAGATCCGCCAGCGCTTGCCAGGCCTGTAAAACTATTTCGGCCGTGAAGCGACGCCCGGCTTCACGGCCGCCAAATAGTGGCACTATACTGGCGTCATAAAACCATCAGGTGACATGCCATGAGCCACCCAAAGCTTCTCGATTCCCCTCTTTATGCCTTGTTGCGCAAAGATGACATTGCCGGCTTCAACACCGAACGTCCTCAAGGTCCCATCGACATGCGCGGCGGCGATTTTCGAGGCCTGGACCTTCGTGAACTGGACGCCGACGACATCGACTTCACGGACGCCTACTTCCGCTCCGCCGATTTGCGCGGAATTGATTTCCGCAAGTCGTCGCTGGAAGGCGCGAGCCTGGCGCATGCGCAAATCTCGGGCACCTATTTCCCGCCGGAGCTGTCTGCCGACGAAATTTTGATGTCGATGAATTTCGGTACTCGCCTGCGTTACCGCACTCGCTGAAACAACAGCACCTGCGTGCGACACCAGACAATCTCCAGCGCCCCCGCCTGCGCTGGATGACCTGCATTTCCATTCATCGTGCGTAATGCCTTAGAAGCTTTTTCGTCGATTCCGACCAAAGAATCACGCTTTTCCTACTGAGCGCTACACTCCTGAAAAGCTTGCCCACTGCACCAGTCGGCCGTCGCAAGGAGGCTCGATGAATGATGAACTGCAACACCTGAAGAATCTGGGCAAGACATCAGCCCAGTGGCTCCATGCCGTGGGCATCCACAGCGCCTCTGATCTGCGGCGGCTCGGCGCGGTGGACGCGTACCGTGCCGTTCGCACTCGCGGTTTCCGTGCGTCCAAGGTATTGCTGTATGCCATAGAGGGCGCGCTGATGGACATGCATTGGAATGATATTCCCGCTGAGCGAAAGGAAGCCCTCAACAAGCAACTGGATGCCATCTCAGCGCGTCACAAGGCCTGACAACGCTTTTTGCCCACGCCCACTCGCTCTCGCCGAGAAATACTGGGCAATCGAAAAACAATGTTTGACTTGGAAATGAGAATCGCTATGATTACCACATCCGGTCGCGAGACTGGTCGATATTTGAAAAGCCCTTGGTTCGGACTCTCAGATATCTCCTCATCAGGCTAATCACGGTTATTTGACCCGGCTCTTGCCGGGTCTTTTTTTGCCTGGAAGATTACTTCGCATCGCCTCCACGCATTTGCGCGCAGTAATCCTGCGGCGGCGTTGCCGGGGTGTACCACACGTAATCCGCCATGGCCGATGTCACGTTGGCGCCCTCTTCCGCCAACATCAGCACGATCGGCATATTGTTGGCACCGAGGTCCAACGCATGCAGCGGCACACCCACATCCTTGCGGCCATGCCAGGCGCCAGCCAATAACAACGCCGGCGCGGGAGCCTGGAGCAATCGCTCGGCCATGCGCCGGTCGCGCTGCTGCTGCACGGCCAACATCGCCGGCATCTGCGACTCCGGCAGAAGCCCGCAGTGGGATTCGCGAATCTGCTTCAGTAGCACGTCCCTCACAACGTCCGAATTGGCATGGGCCCCCTCCATGGCGGGAGCCTGGCGATAAATGCGCTGGATTTGCGCGCTGTCCAGGTTGGCTGCCAACACCGGATAAGATTGCCTCAGGGCGAATTCGACCACAGGCCCGTAGAGACTCCAATCCCAACCCGGCGACCAGTCCAAAGCCGTGGGCAAATCTATCGGCAAGGCCGGCAACTGGCGAACCGCATCGACCCGTGGCTGCTGCTGCGGCGTCAACATCTCCAGCAGCACGCTGCCTTGGGCTCGCCGGTCGACCAAGGCCTGGAGCAGCCAACGTTGCAGTGCGTGGTGATCGCGATTGTCGTGTTGCTCCCCGACGACGACCCGCTGCGCGTCCGCCAGGCGCTCGACCAATGTCTGGGGTGTGACTGACTGACCGGTGTGCAAATCACGAATCCGTCCGCCAAGCGGAGGTGGCGCAATGCTCTGGCAAGCGCTCAACATTGCCAATGCCAGGATAAGGATCAAGCGCACGTCGGTATCCTCCAGCGAGTGTCAGCGGGCAATGATCAAGGGATGGTCGCGCTCCGGATGGGATTGCACCAGCACGTCCAGGCCAAACACCGCCTTGAGCGGCTCCGGGCGCAACACTTGCCGAGGCGTATCGAGGGCCACCGGCCGGCCAGCCGCCAGCAACAACAGGCGATCACAGTAGCGCGCCGCCAGGTTCAGGTCATGCAGGATCACCAACACCGCCGCGCCGCGACCGGCAAATTCGCGCACCGCTTGCAGGATGGTGTGCTGGTGCAACGGATCGAGCATCGAAGTGGGTTCGTCCAGCAGCAGGTTTTGCCCCGCCTCGCCCGGCCACAATTGGGCCAGCACCCTGGCCAGGTGGACCCGCTGTCGCTCACCGCCGGACAGGCTCAGATAATTGCGACCTTGCAAATGCGCTGCATCGGCAGCCTGCAACGCCAACTCGACGATTTGCCCGTCACGTATCCGACCGCTCTGGTGGGGCAGCCGTCCCATGCCGACCACCTCTTCGACTCGGAATGCGAAATCCAGCGTCGAGACCTGTGGCAGCACCGCCAGGCGACGGGCGCGCTCGCTGCCGTTCCACTGCGTCAACGGTCGATCATCGAGCCAGACCTCTCCCAGCGCCGGGCGCATTTCTCCACACAAACCTGCGAGCAAGGTGCTTTTACCCGCCCCGTTGGGACCGAGCACGCCCAACACTTCGCCAGGATTGAGCTGGAGATCAATTTCCGCCAGTACGGTTTCATGTCCGCGGCGAATGTGCAGGTTTAGCGCTCGCAACATCAGGCGCGTCCCCGCAGCAACAGATAAAGGAAGAACGGCGCGCCGATAAAAGCCGTGACGATACCGATTGGCAGTTCCGCCGGGGCCAGCGCCAGACGCGCCACCAAATCGGCGAACAGCAAGAGGCTCGCCCCCGCCAGCACCGACGCAGGCAGCAGGACGCGATGGTCCGGCCCCGCCATCAACCGCACCAGGTGCGGCACCACCAGCCCGACAAAACCGATCATGCCTGCTGCCGCAACTGCGGCTCCGACGCCGAGGGCGGTGCAGAACACTAGCTCACGCTTGAGCCGTTCGACATCGATGCCCAGGTGGGCGGCTTCCGACTCGCCGAGCAGCAGGGCATTGAGCTCGCGGGCTCGACGTGGCAGCCAGACCGCCACGCCGGCGCTGACCAGCAGCAAGGGCCACAACCGTGCGTAGCTGGCACCGTTGAGGCTGCCCAGGTTCCAGAACGTCAGGGTGCGCAAGGTTGCGTCGTCCGCCAGGTAGGTGAACAAGCCCACCGCCGAACCGGACAGCGCGGTCAAGGCGATACCGGCCAAGAGCATGGTAGCGACATGCGTCCGGCCGTTGTGCCGACCGAGGCGATAGACCAGCGCCGTAACCCCGAGCCCGCCCAGAAACGCGCACAAGGACAATACGTAGGGGCCCAGCGCTTCGGGCACACCGCCCAGCGCTGAACCAGCGACGATGGCGAACGCTGCACCCAACGCCGCACCACTGGAAACGCCCACCAACCCCGGGTCAGCCAACGGGTTGCGAAACAACCCCTGCATCGCCACGCCGGACAACGCCAACACCCCGCCCACCGCCAACCCCAGCAGGGTCCGTGGCAGACGAATCTGGCCAAGGATCAGCTCGGCCTGCTCCAGGCCATCCCCGGCCACCGGCAAACCCAACAGGCGCAGGGCGGCGCGCAACGTATCGAACAGTGGCAAGCTCACCGGCCCCAACGCCAGGGACAGCCAGGACGCCAGCAGACACAGCAGGCCCAGCCCTATAAACAAAGTGCGCGGCCTGACCAGCGCCGTCATGGCACCTGGACCGGATAGAACGCGTTGGTCAGCGTCACCAGGCTTTGCGGCAAACGTGGGCCCAGCCCGCCCACTAACAGCGTCGGGTCCAGCTCGATGACACGCCCATCCCTGGCGGCGCGCGTGGAGGACAGGATCGGATTCTCCTTGAACAGCGCCACACGCGCCTCTTCGCCGCGCAAGGCACGATCGGCGAAGATCAGCACCTCGGGATCCAGGCTCGCCAGGGTTTCCACGGAGAAAGGTTTATAACCACTATGGGTCGCCAGGTTGTGGCCGCCAGCCTGTTGCAACAGCCAATCCGCAGCGGTGTCCTTGCCCGCAATCAGCGGCTTGCCGCCGGCGCTGCCCACCAACAGCAACACGCCCGGCGCCTTCTGCTTGAGCCGGGCTTCGTTTACGCGGGCGCCGTGCTGGGAAAGGCGCATCTGATAATCCTCGAACATTGCTCGTGCCCTGTCCTCGGTTCCCAACAGCTGGCCCAAATGACGCAAATTGTCCTGGAGCGCGGTCAGGTTTGGCGCCGCCGAAAACAATTCGACCTGCACCCCGGCGGCCCGAATCTGCGCCAGCACTGGAGGCGGCCCCATTTCCTCGGTCCCCACCAGGATCTGCGGACGCAAGCTCAGCACGCCCTCCGCCGACAGTTGCCGTTGATAGCCGATACTGGGCAACGCTCGCAGCGAATCGGGATGCTGGCTGGTCGTGTCCACTCCGACCAATTTTGATTCACCACCCAACGCACAGGCCCACTCGGACAAGGCACCGCCAGCGCTCACCCAGCGCTGCGGCAGATCAGCCGCCAACGCGCCCTGGCTTACCAGCAAGACGACACAGAGCGCAGCAACGCGGAGATTCAGGCGCATCGAGCAGCTTCCTCAAAGAAGTTTTCCACAGGATCGGGCTTGGACAAGTATCCTCAATGCCACCTGCGAAGGAGGCGCCATTTGATAATTGTTTTCATTTGACCGTCAAGCATCGAACTTGATGGACGTAGCCCTGTGGGAGCGAGGCTGCTCCCGAATGCAGTGGGCCAGCCCACACCAAGAACACCGACACGCAGCATTCGCACGCAGGCCGTTCCCACAAAGAGCCCATCCTCATGACATTTAGAGACACACATGAAATTTCTTTGTACCACCGCCGAGCTGCCTGAAAGCGGCAGTCGCGGTTTCGACATGGATGGGCGCAAGTTGCTGGCTGTGCGGCGCGCAGGCCAAGCCTACGTCTATCTCAACCGTTGCCCGCATCGTGGCGTGCCGCTGGAATGGCAACCCGACCAGTTTCTCGACGCCAGCGCCAGTCTCATCCAATGTGCGACCCATGGCGCACTGTTCCTGATCGAAAGCGGCGAATGCGTCGCCGGCCCTTGCGCGGGACAGTTCCTCACGGCGCTAGACAGCCGGGAGGACGACCAAGGCATCTGGGTCGAGTTCTAGCAACACCGGCAGCGGGCGATCGATCCACATCTGCTCCGGCGTCAGCGTGGCACCATAGGCCAGCACTTCCACCCCCGCGGCCACCGCCTCGCGCAACGCCGCGGCATACACCGGATCGATTTCCTGCGCCGGGCGCACCGCCTCGATACCGCTCAGGTTCACGCAATACAGCTGCACCGCGCGCACACCTTCACGCGCCAGGCAGGCCAGTTCTCGCAGGTGCTTGGCGCCGCGCAGGGTCACCGCGTCGGGAAACGCCGCCACATTCGTCCCGCCGAAACCCAGCGTGACGCTCTTCACCTCAACCCAGGCCGAGCTGCGATCCGGGTAATCGAGTCGAAAGTCGATACGGCTGTTCTCCATGCCGTAGGCCACCTCGCGCTTGAGCCCGATGAAGCCGTTCAGTTCACCGATGACGCCGGCCCGCAGCGCCTCCTCGATCAGCGAATTGGCCCGCGCGGTATTGATACAGGCCAAGCGACCCTGAGGGGTTTCGCCTATTTCCCAAGTGCCCGGCAACTTGCGCTTGGGGTCGTTGGAACGACTGAACCAGACGCGCGCGCCCTCGGCCATGCAATTGAGCATCGAGCCGGTGTTGGGACAATGAATCGTCAGCAATTCGCCGTGAACGGTCTCGATATCGGCGAGAAAACGCTTGTAACGCCGAATCAGACGCCCCTCTTCCAACGCTGGGAAAAATAGCATCAGCCTTGCCAACTCCGCAGTCCGCGTTCAATTCGCTCCACCGCTTCTTGAAGCCGTGGCAGGCTTTGGGTATAGACGAACCGCACGTGGTGCCCGGCCTGATGGCGACCGAAATCCAGCCCGGGCGTGAACGCCACGTGTTCGGTTTCAAGAAAGTGCTGGCAGAACGCGAAAGCATCGCCGCCGAAAGCGCTGATGTCGGCATAAAGGTAGAACGCGCCTTGCGGCTCTACCGCAATACCAAACCCCAACTCGCGCAAGGCCGGCAAAAGGAAGTCGCGACGCAACGCGAACTCGGCGCGACGTTGCTCGAAAATCTCGATGGTCGCTGGCTCGAAACAGGCCAGCGCCGCGTATTGCGCCATGCTTGGAGCACTGATGTAGAGGTTTTGCGCGAGCTTCTCCAACTCACCGACGGCCGCCGGAGGTGCCACCAGCCAGCCGAGCCGCCAACCGGTCATGCCGAAATATTTTGAAAAGCTATTGAGGACGAACGCATCGTCATCGACTTCCAGCACGCTGGCGGCGTCGGTGCCATAGGTCAGGCCGTGATAGATCTCGTCGACCACCAAGTGGCCGTTGTGGCTCTTGATCGTCTTGGACAGGCCCGCCAATTCATCGCGGGAGAGAATCGTCCCGGTCGGGTTGGCCGGGGAAGCCACCAGGGCGCCGACGCTGTCATGGTCCCAATGGCGATTCACGAGATCCGGCGTCAGTTGGTAACGCACGTCCGGTCCCACCGGCACCAATTGCGCCGCGCCTTCGATCAGCCGCAGGAAATGGCGGTTGCACGGGTAGCCAGGGTCGGCCAACAGCCAGTGCTTGCCCGGGTCCACCAGCAAGGCACTGGCCAGCAGCAAGGCACCGGAACCGCCCGGCGTAACCAGGATGCGCCGGGGATCGATGTCCACACCGTAGCGTTGCGCATAGAAACCGGAGATGGCCTCGCGCAACTCCGGAATGCCCCGGGCCGCGGTGTAGCGGGTCTTGCCCGCCGCCAGGGCAGCCTGGCCGGCCTGGATGATCGGTTCGGCGGTGGTGAAGTCCGGCTCGCCGATCTCCAGGTGAATGACGTCGTGCCCGGCGGCCTGCAATTCGTTGGCACGCGCCAGCAGCGCCATCACATGGAAAGGTTCGATGGCACGACTGCGTGCGCTGTAGGGCTGGGCCATTGGGCCGTCCTTCGCGAAAAAAGAACCGATTCTACCCAACTCCGGAACGGGTGCGGGAACGAGCGCAAAGCTAAAACGGTCCTAGCCCGTAGATCGCTGGAAATCAGTCCAGCGTTAAACCCAGGCTTGACTAAAATCAAGTACTGAGCAGGTTTGCAACCCCACCGGACCGGAGCCGGCCACGGTTTGCAGGCCCCAGCCGCTCCAGGCTCGACAACCGGGAGTAGCGCGGGCTGATTTGATCTGGTAAGTTCGCCCGCTTGCAGCCGCAGGGCCGGCAGGTGTCGGTGATGGAGCAATCCTGCGTAGTGGATTACAAGAGTAGAGGCGGTCCATTCATGCCCACCCAAGCAAAGCAGAATCAAAATCAATCGCTCAGCGGGTTCGAGTCGTATGTCCCGAAAGAGGGCGAGGAGTACATGGGCGCCCCCATGCGCGCGCACTTCACCAAGATCCTGAACAAGTGGAAACAGGACTTGATGCAGGAAGTCGACCGCACGGTTGACCATATGAAGGACGACGCTGCCAACTTCCCTGACCCGGCCGACCGTGCCAGCCAGGAAGAAGAATTCAGCCTGGAACTGCGTGCCCGCGACCGTGAACGCAAGCTGATCAAGAAAATTGACAAGACGCTGCAACTGATCGAAGACGAAGAATACGGCTGGTGCGAGTCCTGCGGCGTCGAGATTGGCGTCAAGCGACTGGAAGCGCGTCCGACCGCCGATATGTGCGTCGACTGCAAGACCCTCGCGGAAATCAAGGAAAAACAGGTCGGCAAGTAATCGCCGGGGCTGTCATCGAAACGGAGCGTTCATACGCTCCGTTTTTTGTTTGCGATGCTTTCCCCAAGCCTGGTGAGCCCGCCCCCACAAGGGAATATGCTTCGTTGTCCAAATTGCATGCCAACCGCCCGCACCCAGTAACATTCGCCCTATGACTGACTACATCGGACGCTTCGCACCCACCCCCAGCGGTCACCTGCATTTCGGCTCGCTGGTCGCCGCGCTGGCATCGTATCTCGACGCCCGGGCCGTGGGCGGACGCTGGTTGTTGCGCATGGAAGACCTCGACCCGCCCCGGGAAGAGCCCGGCGCGCAAGTAGCGATTCTCAAGGCGCTGGAAAGCTACGGATTTGAGTGGGACGGCGAAATGGTGCGCCAGAGCGAGCGCCACGACGCCTACCAGCAGGTTATCGATCGGTTGCTCAGCCAAGGCCTGGCCTACGCCTGCACCTGCTCGCGCAAGCAACTGGAACCGTACCAAGGTATTTATCCGGGACTGTGCCGCAACGCCGGTCACGATACTGGGGACGCCGCGATCCGGCTGCGTGTTCCCGAACTCCAATACCACTTCGTCGATCGCGTCCAAGGCGAATTTCGCCAACACTTGGGCCGCGAGGCCGGCGACTTCGTGATTCGTCGTCGCGACGGGCTCTATGCCTACCAAATGGCGGTGGTCCTGGATGACGCCTGGCAGGGTGTCACCGATATTGTCCGCGGCGCCGACCTGCTGGACTCCACGCCGCGCCAACTGTACTTGCAGGAACTGCTGGGGTTGCCACAACCGCGTTATCTGCATGTGCCGCTCATCACCCAGCCGGACGGGCACAAACTCGGCAAATCCTATCGCTCGCCACCCCTGACGGCCGATCAGGCAACACCACTGCTGCTAAGGGCGCTACGCGCACTCGGCCAGCAACCGGCGCCGGAACTGGTCGATGCCAGCCCACAGGAGTTGCTGGCCTGGGGCATTCTTCATTGGGATGCGGGCAAGATCCCTCACACGCTGAGCATGCCCGAAGCGCAAATACGTTGACGGCCCTTGCAGCTTGGCGCCCATCCGTTACCATCGCCGCACGTTTTCGGGCACGTGCTTAAAAAAGAGAGGCCGGGATGTACATCTATCGCTTGGTCCTGCTCCTGGTAGTGGGGATTTACCTGTTCTCCCCGGCCATCATGGATTGGTGGATCGATGCCACGGGTGCCTGGTATCGACCGTATCTGCTCTGGCTGATCCTGATCGTCGTGACCTTCATCCTGCAGAGCCAAAAAGATGCCGATGAGCTTTAGCCTGACCCAGATGATCCTGATCAGCGCCGCCTACCTGGCAGTGCTGTTCGGCGTGGCCTGGATCAGCGAACGAGGCATGATCCCGCGCGCGATCATTCGCCACCCGCTGACCTATACGCTGTCGCTGGGTGTGTATGCCAGTGCATGGGCGTTCTATGGCACTGTCGGCCTGGCGTACCAGTACGGCTATGGTTTCCTGTCCAGTTACCTCGGGGTGTCCGGCGCGTTCCTGTTGGCGCCGGTGTTGCTCTATCCGATCCTGAAAATCACTCGCACCTACCAACTGTCTTCGTTGGCCGACCTGTTCGCCTTTCGTTTCCGCAGTACCTGGGCTGGCGCGCTGACGACGATCTTCATGCTGGTCGGCGTGTTGCCCTTGCTGGCGCTGCAAATGCAAGCCGTCGCCGATTCCATCAGTATCCTGACCCGTGAACCGGTGCAACACCGCGTCGCCTTGAGTTTCTGCGTCCTGATCATCCTGTTCACGATTTTCTTCGGCTCGCGGCACATCGCCACCCGGGAGAAACATGAAGGCCTGGTCTTTGCGATCGCCTTTGAGTCGGTGATCAAGCTGATCGCCATCGGCGGCGTTGGGCTCTATGCCCTGTATGGCGTGTTCGATGGCCCGCAGCAGCTCGAGCTTTGGCTGCTGCAGAACCAGACCGCCCTTGCCGCCTTGCATACACCGCTGCAAGAAGGCCCGTGGCGCACGCTGCTGCTGGTGTTCTTCG
Source organism: Pseudomonas frederiksbergensis (assembly GCF_035751725.1). GTDB lineage: Bacteria > Pseudomonadota > Gammaproteobacteria > Pseudomonadales > Pseudomonadaceae > Aquipseudomonas > Aquipseudomonas frederiksbergensis_A. Next base: position 4,999,651 of record NZ_CP142104.1, read on the forward strand.
CCTCGGCGATCGTGATGCCGCACATGTACCACATGACCTTCACGGAGAATCTCAATCCGCGCTCGCTAGTCAGCGCCAGTTGGGGCCTGCCGTTGTTCCTGCTGTTGATGAGCCTGGCGGTGCCGCTGATCCTGTGGGCGGGACTGAAGCTGGGCGCCAGCACCAATCCGGAGTACTTCACCCTCGGCATCGGCATCGCAGCCAATAACGAGGCGCTGGCCTTGCTGGCCTATGTCGGCGGCCTTTCAGCAGCCAGTGGCCTGATCATCGTGACCACGCTGGCGCTGTCGGGCATGGCCCTCAACCACCTGGTGCTGCCGCTCTACCAGCCACCTGCGGAAGGAAACATCTACCGCTGGCTGAAATGGACCCGCCGTGCGCTGATCGTCGCGATCATCATGGCCGGCTACGGGTTCTACCTCATGCTAGGTGACGGGCAGGACCTGGCGAACCTGGGCATCGTCGCGTTCGTCGCCACCCTGCAATTCCTGCCCGGCGTGTTGTCGGTGCTGTATTGGCCGACCGCCAACCGGCGCGGCTTCATCGCCGGATTGCTGGCGGGAATCCTGGTCTGGCTGGTGGCGATGCTGCTGCCGTTGATGGGCAACCTGCAGGGCTTCTATATCCCCCTGCTGAACATGATCTATGTGCTCGACGACACCAGTTGGCACATGGCGGCCATCGCCTCGCTGGCGGCAAACGTGTTGATGTTCACCCTGATTTCACTGTTCACCAACGCCAGCAGCGAAGAAGCCAGCGCCGCCGAAGCCTGCGCGGTGGATAACGTGCGACGCCCGCAACGCCGTGAACTGCACGCGGCCTCGCCCCAGGAATTCGCCACCCAACTGGCCAAGCCCCTCGGCGCCAAGGCCGCGCAAAAAGAAGTCGAGCAGGCTCTGCGCGATCTCTACCTGCCCTTCGATGAACGTCGCCCGTATGCCTTGCGTCGCCTGCGGGACCGGATCGAAGCCAACCTGTCCGGCCTGATGGGCCCCAGCGTGGCCCAGGACATGGTCGAGACGTTCCTGCCCTACAAGGCCGGCGGCGAGAACTATGTCACCGAAGACATTCATTTCATCGAGAGCCGCCTGGAGGATTACCACTCGCGCCTCACCGGCCTGGCCGCCGAACTGGACGCCTTGCGCCGTTACCACCGCCAGACCTTGCAGGAACTGCCGATGGGCGTGTGTTCCCTGGCCAAGGATCAGGAGATCCTGATGTGGAACCGGGCCATGGAAGAGCTGACCGGAATCGCCGCCCAGCGGGTGGTCGGCTCGCGCCTGAGCACGCTGGGCGAGCCATGGAAAGGCTTGCTGCAGGGTTTCATTGACCTGCCGGACGAGCATCTGCACAAACAGCACCTTGCCCTGGACGGCCAGACCCGCTGGCTGAACCTGCACAAGGCAGCAATCGACGAGCCGTTGGCACCAGGCAACAGCGGCCTGGTGCTGCTGGTGGAAGACCTGACCGACACTCAGATGCTCGAAGACAAGCTGGTCCACTCCGAGCGCCTGGCCAGTATCGGTCGACTGGCCGCCGGAGTGGCCCACGAAATCGGCAACCCGATCACCGGCATCGCCTGCCTGGCGCAAAACCTGCGCGAAGAGCGCGAGGACGACGGCGAACTGACGGAAATCAGCGGCCAGATCCTCGAGCAGACCAAGCGCGTGTCGCGCATCGTCCAATCGCTGATGAGCTTCGCCCATGCCGGCGGTCACCAGCACAACGACGAGCCGGTATGCCTGGCCGAAGTGGCCCAGGACGCCATCGGCCTGCTGGCGCTCAACCGGCGCAACTTTGAAGTCCAGTTCTTCAACCTGTGCGACCCGGAACACTGGGTCGACGGCGACCCCCAACGGCTCGCCCAGGTGCTGATCAACCTGCTGTCCAACGCGCGCGACGCCTCACCGGCCGGCAGCGCGGTACGGGTCAAGAGCGAGGCTTTCGAACACACCGTCGATCTGATCGTCGAAGACGAAGGCAGCGGTATTCCACAGAACATCATGGACCGATTGTTCGAACCCTTCTTCACCACCAAGGATCCTGGCGAAGGCACCGGTCTGGGCCTTGCACTGGTCTATTCCATCGTTGAAGAGCATTATGGACAAATCACCATCGACAGCCCGGCCGATGTTCAGAGCCAACGCGGCACCCGTATCCGGGTGACCTTGCCGCGTCATGTCGAAGCGACGTCCGCTGTGAACTGAGACCGTCGAGAGAATCGAATCAATGCCGCACATTTTGATCGTCGAAGACGAAACAATTATCCGCTCCGCCTTGCGCCGCCTGCTGGAACGCAACCAGTACCAGGTCAGCGAAGCCGGTTCCGTGCAGGAAGCACAAGAACGCTTCAGTATTCCGACGTTTGACCTCATCGTCAGTGACTTGCGCCTGCCTGGCGCCCCGGGTACCGAGCTGATCAAGCTCGGCCAGGGCACGCCCGTGCTGATCATGACCAGTTACGCCAGCCTTCGCTCGGCGGTCGATTCGATGAAGATGGGCGCGGTGGATTACATCGCCAAGCCTTTCGATCACGACGAGATGCTCCAGGCCGTGGCCCGAATACTGCGAGACCGACAGACGGCGAGCAGCCAACCTACGGACGCGACGAACGGCAAAGCCGTGGCGTCCGGTAAAGTGGGCGCCAGCAACAGTAACGGCGAAATCGGCATCATCGGCTCTTGCCCGCCAATGCAGGACCTCTACGGCAAGATCCGAAAAGTGGCACCGACCGACTCCAATGTGCTGATCCAGGGTGAGTCCGGCACCGGCAAGGAACTGGTGGCCAGGGCGCTGCACAACCTGTCCCGCCGAGCCAAGGCCCCGATGATCTCGGTGAACTGCGCAGCCATTCCGGAAAGCCTGATCGAGTCCGAGCTGTTCGGCCATGAAAAAGGTGCGTTCACAGGCGCCAGCGCCGGACGCGCCGGCCTCGTTGAAGCGGCGGACGGCGGCACGTTGTTTCTCGATGAGATCGGCGAGCTCCCCCTGGAAGCCCAGGCGCGGCTGCTACGCGTGCTGCAGGAAGGCGAGATTCGTCGAGTCGGCTCCGTGCAATCGCAGAAGGTCGATGTGCGCCTGATCGCGGCGACCCATCGGGACCTCAAAAACCTGGCGAAGATCGGTCAGTTCCGCGAAGACTTATATTATCGCCTGCACGTCATCGCGCTGAAGTTGCCGCCCCTGCGCGAACGTGGTGCGGACGTCAATGAAATCGCCAATGCGTTCCTTGCCCGCCAGAGCGCGCGGGTCAACCGCACCGACCTTAAGTTTGCCCCGGACGCCGAGCAGGCGATTCGTCATTACGCCTGGCCCGGTAACGTGCGGGAGCTGGAAAACGCCGTGGAGCGCGCGGTGATCCTGTGCGAGAGCCCGGAAATCTCTGCCGACCTGCTGGGCATCGATATCGAGCTGAGCGACCTGGACGATGAAGAGTTCATCGGGCTGGCGCCGCAACAGAACGGCGCGAACAACACCAGCCATGAGCCCACCGAGGACCTGTCACTGGAAGACTACTTCCAGCATTTCGTCCTGGAGCACCAGGACCACATGACCGAGACGGAACTGGCACGCAAGCTGGGCGTAAGCCGAAAATGCCTGTGGGAACGCCGTCAGCGCCTGGGGATTCCACGGCGCAAGACCGGGGCTACCAGCGAAAGCTGAGGTGCCCAGGTAACACCGCTGGATGTGAAAAAACTGTTACCTCAGCTTTTTCACGTAACAAAAGCCGGGGTTTACGGTAACGAAACCCCGGTTTTTTTTCGCCCCGAAAAACGCGACATGACCACGGAACCCCCGGTTTCGCGGGGCCTTGCAAAAGTTGGCACGCACCCTGCTATAGCTTTGGTACAAGAACAACAACAAGCAATGCACAAGACAATAAAAATAAGACGAATCGACTCACGCACAATAAAAACAAGACGGCGAGAGGCGTAGCTAACTGATTCTTTTGGAGAGGCGTTGTATTTGGGGCTTGCCCCACAACCAGGCCGAGAACAATAAAAACTGTCTCAAGACAGGTGCCTGAACTGGTTGGATCGATTGATCACTGCAACACAGCGACCAAAGCAATCCGTTTGCTCTTGGCTCCCGATTGGGAGGGTCACGAAGGGAAAACCTCGTGGCGCGGGCACTCAACAAAAACAAGAAGCCCGAAACCAATAATAAAAACAGAGCACGCAACTAATTCTGGGGGAGCTTCGGCTCCCCTTGTGGTTTCTGTCGTTCCGCCTTCCCCGCGTCCTACAAGCTTGTCGCTCGAAGCTTGCAACTCAAAACTTCTGTGTCCTACACCATCCCTCGACTAAATGCTAGAATCCCCGCCCATCATGCGGCCATTCTTCGTTTATGGCCGAATATTCCTTCAAACAGTGCATCCCATGCTGAAGAAGCTGTTCCAGTCATTCCGTTCTCCCTTGCGTCGTACGCAACACATACGCAGCACGCCTGAAGTGCTCAATAGCGGCCAGCATTCGTTGCAAAAGGCACAATTCAGCCGTTACGCGGTGAACATCGTCGAACGCCTGCAGAACGCCGGCTACCAGGCTTATCTGGTCGGTGGGTGCGTGCGCGACATGCTGCTCAACATCACCCCCAAGGATTTCGACGTCGCCACCAGCGCCACTCCTGAGCAGATACGCGCCGAATTCCGCAACGCGCGAATCATCGGGCGCCGCTTCAAGCTGGTGCACATCCACTTCGGCCGCGAAATCATCGAAGTGGCGACGTTCCGTGCCAACCATCCGCAGAGTGATGAAGACGAAGACAGCAACCAGTCTTCTCGCAACGAAAGCGGACGCATCCTGCGCGATAACGTCTACGGCACGCTGGAAGAAGACGCGCAACGCCGTGACTTCACCATCAACGCCTTGTATTACGATCCGGTCAGCGAGCGCATCCTCGATTACGCCAATGGCGTACACGACATCCGGAATCGGCTCATTCGCCTGATCGGCGACCCCAAGCAGCGCTACCAGGAAGACCCGGTGCGCATGCTGCGGGCCGTGCGCTTTGCCGCCAAGCTGGATTTCGGCATCGAGAAGCACAGCGCCCTGCCGATTCGCGACCTGGCCCCCATGCTCAGGGAAATTCCCTCGGCGCGCCTGTTCGAAGAAGTGCTCAAGCTGTTCCTTTCGGGCAACGCCGCAGACACCTTCGAGATGCTCGTCGACCTGCAACTGTTCGACCCGCTGTTCCCGGCCAGTGCCGAGGCGCTGGAATACAACCCGACCTACACCCACACCTTGATCAGCGAAGCACTGATCAACACCGACCTGCGCATCAAGCAGAACAAGCCGGTAACCCCGGCGTTCCTGTTCGCCGCCTTGCTCTGGCCGGCCCTTCCCGCCCGCGTTTTGCGGCTGCAGGAACGCGGCATGCCGCCGATCCCGGCGATGCAGGAAGCCGCTCACGAGCTGATCGCCGAACAGTGCCAGCGCATTGCCATTCCAAAACGCTTCACGATGCCGATCCGCGAGATCTGGGACATGCAGGAACGCCTGCCCCGGCGCAGCGGCAAACGTGCCGACCTGCTGCTGGACAATCCACGTTTCCGCGCCGGCTACGACTTCCTTCTGCTGCGCGAAAGCGCCGGCGAACAGACCGATGGCCTGGGCGAGTGGTGGACCGATTACCAGGACGCCAATGAAAGCGAACGCCGCGACATGATCCGTGAGCTCAGCGGCAAGGATGACGGCACCAGTGGCCCGCGCAAGCGCCGTCGCAGCAGCGGTGCCAAGCGCAAGCGTGCCGGTGTACCGAGCGCCTCGGGCGAATAAGCGATGGAACGCATCTACATCGGCATGGGCAGCAACCTGGCCGAGCCCACCGAACAATTGCGCAGCGCCATCCAGGCACTGGCGCAATTGCCTGACACCCAACTGGTTGGGGTTTCGGCGTTTTATCAAAGCGATTCCCTACTGCCCGGCCAGCCGCGCTACACCAACGCGGTGGCGGCGCTGGACAGCCGCCTGGCACCGCTGGACCTGCTCGATGCGCTGCAAGCGATCGAAACCGGACAGGGTCGCGAGCGCCTGGAGCGCTGGGGTCCGAGGACGCTGGACCTGGATATCCTGCTGTTTGGTGATCGGCTGATCGACGAACCCCGCCTCAAGGTCCCGCACTACCACATGCAAGCCCGGGCCTTCGTACTTTATCCCCTGGCAGAGTTGGCGCCCGCCGACCTGCGCCTGGCTGATGGACGCCTGCTACGGGACCTCCTTGCAGCGTGCCCATTCGCAGGACTGGAACGCCTAGCCCCGAACTGACACAGATCCACCTATGGGATCCGGGACCAGGCAGTCAGATCCGGAACGCCCCTCGACGCTGAAACGCATCAGTAACCACGGTAACACCCGGCGGTAACACATCCAATTGACTTCCCCGGTACTCCTCACGACTATAGGCGTCCCGTCGCCGCCAACGCGGCGCTAATGGGCGCAATCCAGGCCTTACAAGCACCACGCTTAGAAGGTGCGCCTGTATTCGAGCGCCTAATGAGGACTTTTTCATGCCAGCTATTACCCTGACCACGCTGCAAGGTCTCAAGCAAAAAGGTGAAAAAATCACCATGCTGACCTGCTATGACGCCACCTTCGCCCATGCCTGCAACGAGGCCGGTGTCGAAGTGTTGCTGGTGGGCGATTCCCTCGGCATGGTGCTGCAAGGTCACGACAGCACCTTGCCGGTGACAACCGCCGAGATGGCCTATCACGTAGCCGCCGTCAAACGCGGTAACACCGATGCGCTGATCCTCGCCGACCTGCCCTTCATGGCCTACGCCACCCTCGAACAAACCATGACCAACAGCGCCATGCTGATGCAGGCCGGCGCGCACATGGTCAAGATCGAAGGCGCGTTGTGGCTGGCCGACTCGATCCGCCTGCTGGCCGAGCGTGGTATCCCGGTGTGCGCGCACCTGGGCCTTACTCCCCAGGCGGTGAATATCCTCGGGGGCTACAAAGTCCAGGGCCGCAGCGAAAACCAGGCGCGGCAGATGCGTGCCGATGCAATTGCGCTGGAACAGGCCGGGGCGGCCATGCTGCTGCTCGAATGCGTGCCAAGCGAGTTGGCCCAGGAAATTACCCAGGCGGTGAACATCCCGGTGATCGGCATCGGCGCCGGCAACGCCACCGACGGCCAAGTGCTGGTGCTCCACGACATGCTCGGGCTGTCGATCACCGGTCGCGTGCCGAAATTCGTGAAAAACTTCATGGCTGGACAACCTTCTATCCAGGCAGCCCTGCAAGCCTATGTCGCCGAAGTGAAGGCCGCATCCTTCCCGGGCGCAGAACACGGATTCTCCGCATGAACACCGTCAAGACCGTACGCGAACTCCGGGCCGCCGTGGCCCGCGCCCGCGGCGAGGGCAAGCGCATCGCCTTCGTCCCGACCATGGGCAACCTGCACAGCGGGCACATGGCCCTGGTGACCAAAGCCTCGCAGCGAGCCGATTTCGTCGTGGCGAGTATCTTCGTCAACCCGCTGCAATTCGGCGCGGGCGAAGACCTGGACAAATATCCCCGTACCCTCGCCGCCGACCAGGAAAAACTGCTCCAGGCCGGGTGCCACCTGCTGTTCGCGCCCAGTGTCGAGGAGATGTATCCCGACGGCATGGCCGGACAGACTCGGGTCAGCGTGCCGCAGTTGTCCGAAGGCCTCTGCGGCGCCAGCCGTCCGGGGCATTTCGAGGGTGTGGCAACGGTGGTCAGCAAGTTGTTCAACATGGTCCAGCCGGACCTGGCAGTGTTCGGCCAGAAAGACTTCCAGCAACTGGCGGTGATCCGCGCCCTGGTCCATGACCTGAACATGCCGATCCAGATCATCGGCGAGCCGACCGTTCGCGCCGAAGACGGCCTGGCGCTGTCGTCGCGCAACGGCTTCCTCAGCCCTGAGCAGCGCGCCGTCGCGCCAGTGGTCTACCGCGTCCTGAGCCAGATCGCCGAAGCTATCCAGCAAGGTCATCGAGATTATCCGGCCTTGATCGGCGAGCACCTCAAGCAACTCGAAGCGGCCGGCCTGCGCCCCGACTACCTGGAAATCCGCCACGCCAAGACCTTGCGCCCGGCTGTGAGCGAGGATCGCGACCTGGTCATCCTGGCCGCCGCTTTCCTGGGCACGACACGGTTGATCGACAACCTGCACCTGGATCTCGACGGTCCCGCCTGATATCCCAAAACCTTGCTCGCGATAGCGATTCGCCAGGCGACATCCATGCCAACTGACGCGCCGCCATTGCGAGCAAGCTCGCTCCCGCAGGGATCAAGCGGTGTTATTGCCGCTTCGGCTGCCTTCGGGCAAACTGCCCGCCGTTTGGACCCGACCAGAGGAAACACCCATGCACGCCATCATGCTCAAGGCCAAGCTGCACCGCGCCGAAGTCACTCACGCCGTGCTCGATTACGAAGGCTCCTGCGCCATTGACGGTGAGTGGCTGGACCTGTCGGGCATCCGCGAATACGAACAGATCCAGATCTATAACGTCGACAACGGCGAGCGTTTCACCACCTACGCTATCCGTGGCGAGGAAGGCTCACGGATGATTTCCGTCAACGGCGCCGCCGCGCACAAGGCCAAGGTCGGCGATCGCGTCATCATCTGCGCCTACGCTCATTACAGCGAAGCCGAGCTGCTCAACTTCAAGCCGCGCATGCTGTATATGGCGCCGGGCAACGAACTGAGCCACACCAGCAACGCCATTGCGGTCCAGGTTGCCTGATCGGAACACCCGCTCCCCCCTTCTCCCCCGTGGGGGCGAGCAAGCTCGTTCCCACAGTTGATTATCTCCGTCTGTCGGCCCCTTCCAGCTCAAGTTGTATAAAAAAGTACCGGGAAACTGTCAGACAAAGTCAAGACAGATCGCAACGCGAGGTTTACTGTAGTCGCCCTGTGCCTGGCGATCATGTCGACGCAGTTGTCCGGACGCCCGCTTCGAGCCGCGCCGGAATTTTTAGTGTACAAAAGGTCGTTCAAGTAAAAAGGAAACCCGCAGCGATGGCGTATTACCGAACTCCTCAAGACGTGACCGCTCTGCCCGCCTGGCAAGCGCTGAATGACCACCGCAAAGCCATGCAGGATTTCAGCATGCGCGAAGCGTTCAATGCCGATCCGCAGCGTTTCAACCAATTCACCCTATCGAGCTGCGGCCTGTTTCTCGACTATTCGAAGAACCTGATCAACGCCCAGACCCGCGACCTGCTGGTGGGCCTGGCGAACGAAGTAGACCTCCAGGGCGCGATCAAGGCGCTGTTCGAAGGCGAGATCGTCAACGCTTCGGAAAACCGCCCCGCCCTGCACACCGCCCTGCGTCGCCCGGTCGGCGACAAGCTGTTGGTCAACGGCGTCAACGTGATGCCGGACGTGCACAAGGTGCTGAACCAGATCACCGACCTCGTGGGCCGCATCCACGACGGCCTGTGGCGCGGCTACACCGAGAAGCCGATCACTGACGTGGTGAACATCGGCATCGGTGGCTCGTTCCTCGGGCCACAGTTGGTATCCGAAGCGCTGTTGTCCTACACGCACAAGGGCGTTCGCTGCCATTACCTGGCGAACATCGACGGCAGCGAGTTCCACGAGCTGACGATGAAACTGCGCGCTGAAACCACGCTGTTTATTGTCTCGTCGAAATCGTTCAACACCCTCGAGACCTTGAAAAACGCCCAGGCTGCACGCGCCTGGTACCTGGCACAGGGCGGTTCGGAAGCGGAGCTGTATCGCCACTTCATCGCGGTGTCGAGCAACAACGCCGCCGCGGTGGCATTCGGCATCCGTGAAGAAAACATCTTCCCGATGTGGGACTGGGTCGGCGGGCGCTACTCGCTGTGGTCGGCCATCGGCCTGCCGATCGCCCTGGCCATCGGCATGTCGAACTTCAAGGAATTGTTGTCCGGCGCCTACTCCATGGACCAGCATTTCCAGAGCGCGCCGTTCGAACAGAACATGCCGGTGCTGCTGGCATTGTTGGGCGTGTGGTACGGCAACTTCTGGGGTGCGCAGAGCCACGCGATCCTGCCGTACGACCACTACCTGCGAAACATCACCAAGCACCTGCAACAGCTGGACATGGAGTCCAATGGCAAGAGTGTTCGCCAGGACGGCACGCCGGTCTCCACCGATACCGGCCCGGTCATCTGGGGCGGCGTGGGCTGCAACGGCCAGCACGCCTACCACCAGTTGCTCCACCAAGGCACCCAACTGATCCCGGCCGACTTCATCGTACCGATCGTCAGCTTCAACCCGGTTGCCGACCATCACCAGTGGCTGTACGCCAACTGCCTGTCCCAGAGCCAGGCCCTGATGCTTGGCAAGACCCGCGCCGAAGCCGAGGCCGAGCTGCGCGAGAAGGGCGCCAGCGAAGCAGAAGTCCAGAAACTGGCCGCTCACAAGGTGATCCCGGGCAACCGTCCGAGCAACACCCTGGTGGTCGAACGCATCAGCCCGCGCCGCCTCGGTGCGCTGGTCGCGCTGTATGAGCACAAGGTCTTCGTACAAAGCGTGGTCTGGGGCATCAACGCCTTTGACCAGTGGGGCGTGGAGCTGGGCAAGGAGCTGGGCAAAGGTGTCTACAACCGTCTGGTGGGCAGCGAAGAAACCGCGGCCGAAGACGCCTCGACCCAAGGCCTGATCAACTACTTCCGCGGGCGTCATCGCGGCTGATCGTATCGCCGCTCCACAGCTCACCGCTGCTCCTGTGGGAGCGAGCCTGCTCGCTCCCACACTGGTTCCATGTAGAACTTGAACTCGATATTCACTGGGCGCATCTTTATATCTTGTCGCAAAACAAGAATAAGGAACCGTCATGTTCGATATCAGCCAGTACCCCCAAGCCGATGCCGTCCGCCGGGCTGCGCAACTGAGTCAAGACGAGTACAAGCGGCTCTACAAGGAATCCATCGAACACCCCAGCGCCTTCTGGGCCGAGCAGGCCACGCGCTTTCTCGACTGGATGACGCCGTGGCAGACCGTCCAGCGCTATGACCTCAAGAATGGCGAGGCCAGCTGGTTTGCCGGTGCCAAGCTGAACGTCACCGCCAATTGCATCGACCGTCACCTGGAGACCCGCGGCGACCAGGTAGCGATCATCTGGGAAGGCGACAACCCCGCCGAATCCGCACAGATCACTTACAAAAAACTTCACCACCACGTTTGCCGACTGGCCAACGTGCTGAAAAGCCGTGGGGTGAAAAAAGGCGACCGGGTGTGTATCTACATGCCGATGATCCCGGAAGCAGCCTACGCCATGCTCGCCTGCACCCGCATCGGTGCGGTGCATTCAGTGGTATTCGGCGGGTTTTCACCGGATTCGCTGCGCGACCGGATTCTCGACGCCGACTGCCGCACCGTCATCACCGCCGACGAGGGCGTGCGCGGCGGGCGCTTCATACCGCTCAAGCGCAATGTCGACAAGGCGCTGGAAAGCTGCCCGAACGTCAGCACCGTATTGGTCGTCGAGCGCACCCAGGCCGAGGTGGATTGGGTCGAAGGTCGCGACCTCTGGTATCACCAGGCCACGCATGAGATGAGCGACGACTGCCCGCCCGAGCCGATGGACGCCGAAGACCCGTTGTTCATCCTCTACACCTCCGGCAGCACCGGCAAGCCCAAGGGGGTGCTGCACACTACCGGCGGTTATTTGCTGCAAGCGGCGATGACCTTCAAGTACGTATTGGACTACCGCGACAACGAGGTCTTCTGGTGCACCGCCGACGTCGGCTGGGTCACCGGCCACAGTTACATTGTCTATGGCCCTCTGGCCAACGGCGCCACCACGTTGATCTTCGAAGGCGTGCCGAGCTACCCAAGCAGCTCGCGCTTCTGGCAGGTGATCGACAAACACCAGGTCAACATTTTCTATACCGCGCCGACGGCTCTGCGCGCCCTGATGCGCGAAGGCGCCAAGCCCCTGCAGGAAACGTCTCGCAAGAGCCTGCGACTGCTCGGCAGCGTCGGTGAGCCAATCAACCCCGAGGCGTGGGAATGGTACTTCAACGTCGTCGGCGAGCAACGCTGCCCGATTGTCGATACCTGGTGGCAGACCGAAACCGGCGGCATCATGCTCAGCCCCTTGGTGAGCGCGCCACGGCTCAAGCCGGGCTGCGCCACTCGGCCGATGTTTGGCGTGCAACCGGTGCTGCTGGATGAGGCCGGCAAGGAAATCAGCGGCCCGGGCAGCGGGGTCTTGGCGATCAAATCCAGTTGGCCGGCGCAGATTCGCAGCGTCTACGGTGATCACCAACGCATGGTCGATACGTACTTCAAGCCCTACCCCGGCTATTACTTCACCGGCGACGGCGCCCGCCGCGACGAAGATGGCGATTACTGGATCACCGGCCGCATCGACGACGTGATCAACGTCTCGGGCCACCGCATCGGCACCGCCGAAGTGGAAAGCGCGCTGGTACTGCACGACAACATTGCCGAGGCGGCGGTTGTCGGTTACCCCCATGACCTCAAGGGCCAGGGCATCTACGCGTTTGTAACGCCGATGGACGGCGTCGAGGCCAACGACGCGCTGAAGCAGGAATTGCTGGCCCATGTCAGCAAGGAAATCGGCAGTTTCGCCAAGCCGGAGCTGATCCAGTGGGCGCCGGCCCTGCCGAAGACCCGCTCGGGCAAGATCATGCGCCGGATCCTGCGCAAGATCGCCTGCAATGAGCTCGACAGCCTCGGCGACACCTCGACCCTGGCCGACCCGAGCGTGGTGGAGGGCTTGATCGACAAGCGCTTGAATCGCTGAGGCTATGCAAAAACCTGTGGCGAGGGAGCTTGCTCCCTCGCCACAGGACGGTGTCTGACTCGTAACCTTGTGCAACCTCAAACCCGATCCTTCATAGCTGCTAAACTCCCGCGCCTCATTTCTCTAAGGCGCGCCCGGCATGTCTTCCTTGAATCTGGCGCTGCGCGCCGCCCTCGACCAGCGCCAGGCCCTGCTCGGCCAACTGCACCAGCAAGGCACCGACTGCTATCGCCTGTTCCACGGCAGCCAGGAAGGCGCGCCCGGCCTGACCGTCGACCGCTACGGTCCGCAACTGCTGGTGCAGAGTTTCCATCAGTCGCTGGAACTCGACCCCTTGCTGCAACTGCACGGCATCGTCAATGAATACCTGGGCCTGGACACCCTGCTGGTCTACAACGATCGCGCCCGGGGCAATTCGCGTATCGACCGCCAGGACAGCGTCTATCAGGCCGACGAAGCCGCCCTGCAAGACCTCGTCGGGCATGAATGGGGTTTGAACTACCGCGTTCGCGGCCGCCATGCCGGCCAGGATCCGTTGCTGTTCCTCGACCTGCGCAACGCCCGCGGCTGGGTCAAGGCGCACAGCCGGGACAAAAGCGTGCTGAACCTGTTCGCCTACACCTGTGGCGTAGGCCTTAGCGCCGCGGCCGGTGGCGCGCGGGAGGTCTGCAACCTGGACTTCGCCGAAGGCAACCTGGCGGTGGGGCGCGAGAATGGCCTGCTCAATCCCGATCTACCAGCGATGGAGTTCGTGCAATCGGATTATTTCCCAGCGATTCGCCAGTTGGCCGGCTTGCCCATCAGCCAACGGCGCGGACAGAAACTGCCAAGCTACGTACGCCTGGAACAGCGTCAGTACGATCTGGTATTGCTCGATCCACCCGCATGGGCGAAGAGCGCATTCGGCACCGTCGATCTATTGCGCGACTATCAAAGCCTGCTCAAGCCGGCGCTGCTCGCCACCGCCGACGATGGCGTGCTGATCTGCTGCAACAACCTGGCGAAAGTGTCCATGGATGAATGGCGCGAACAGGTATTGCGTTGCGCGCAGAAGGCTGGCCGCCCGGTCCGCGAGTGGAGCGTGCTGGCACCCGGCGACGATTTCCCGTCGCAGGATCAGCAACCACCCCTTAAAACGTTGATCCTTCAATTCTGAGCACGCCTCGGCAATCCCACGGAAAAAACGGACAAATCTGATAAAACACAGTGGCTTCGGAACCGTAAACGCATGCCATACTCCAAGGCACTCCGATTCATACCAGACGAAGCCACACATGCCCAAAGGACTGATTCGCGCTTTCGGCGCCCTGTTGACCGCACTGGCCCTCTACAGCCTGTTGGGTTTCCTGATCTTGCCGGGCATTGCCCTGCGCATCGTCAATCAGCAACTGGCCGCCCATGCCACGGTGCCGGCCCAGATCCAGCGCATCGAACTCAACCCTTTCAGCCTTGAATTGACCTTGTGGGGACTGATGATCGGCGAGCCGGGCAAGGAACAGGTCGGCTTCGAACGCCTTTACGCCAACCTGCAAGCCGACAGCCTCTGGACCGGCGCCCTGCACCTGGCGGACATCGAACTGGACAAGCCCAAGACCGAAGTGGTGTTCGCCAAGGACGGCCAGTTGAACCTGCTGGGCCTGTTCAAGCTGCCGCCCAGCGAGCCAACCCCGGCCGACCCGCAGGCCAAGCCGTTTCCCCTGCGAGTGGATCGGATCAAGCTCGCCAGCGGCTACGTGCACTTTCAGGATTTGCGCCCCAGCGAGCCCATTGAATTCCTCTACGACGCCCTCGACTTCGAGCTGAAAAACCTCAGCACGTTACCCGATGACAGCGCCGACATGACCCTGGTGGCCGCAGGCCCCAACGGCGGTCAGCTCGACTGGACCGGTAATTTCAGCCTCACCCCGATATCGTCCCAAGGCACGCTCAAGATCACAGGCGGCCAGATGAAAGCCTTTTGGCCCTATGTACGCGACGCGGTGCCGCTGGTGTTGGAAAACGGCGTGCTGGACCTCAGCACCGACTACAAGCTCAACCTCGCCAAGGGCACGGAACTGTTGCTGAGCAACGCGGCCGTCAGCGTCGCGCCCTTCGCCATGAAGGCGCCTGACGGCCGTCCGCTGGCAAGGCTGGAGCGCCTGGACGTGAGCGAAACCTCGTTGGACCTGGCGAAGCAACAGGTTATCGTCGGCAAGATCCGCAGCCAGAAGCTGGAAACCTGGGCCGCTCGCGAAGCAGACGGACAATTGGACTGGCAAAAGCTCTTCGCCAGCCAACCAGCCAAACCGCAAGTGAAGGCAGAACCGGCCTCGGCCCCGGCAGCCGCCGACTCGCCCAAACCTGAGCCGACAGCACCCAGCAAGCCTTGGCAAGTACTGCTGAAGGACGTGCAGTTGCGCAACTACCAAGTGCACCTGGCCGACCGCCAGGCCCAGCCGCCCTTGGCCCTGGAAGTCGGCCCGCTGAACCTCGACCTGCAAAACTACGACACTCTCAATGGCTCGCCCTTCAACCTCAAGCTGGATACGGGGCTGGGCAAGCAGGGCAAGATCCTCGCCGACGGCGTGGTCAACCTCAACCCGGTCACCGCGAAGCTCAACGTCAAGACCCAGGACATCGACCTGCGAGTCGCCCAGGCCTACATCAACCCGTTCATTCGCCTGGAGCTTCGCTCCGGGATGCTCGGCAGCGACCTGGTGGTGGACCTCAAGAGCACCGAGCCGTTGGCACTGGCCGTCACCGGTCGTGCCCAGGTCGATCAGTTGCATACGCTCGACACACTCAAGACCCGCGACTTCCTCAAATGGCAACGCCTGGAACTCCAGGGCCTCAACTACCAGCATGGCGACAGCCTGTCGATCGACAAGGTCAATCTGTTCCAGCCCTACGCGCGCTTCATGATCAATGACGATCGCACCACCAACGTCGATGACCTGTTGATCGCGCAACCCGCCGACAGCCCTGCCAAGAACACCGCGGCCAAACCGGCGTCGAAGGAAAAACCCCTGGGCATTCATGTCGGTGCCATTGCCATCAACGACGGCTCGGCCAACTTCGCCGACTTCAGCCTGACGCCGAACTTCGCCACGGCCATCCAGCAACTCAACGGTGAGATCGGCACCATCGACAGCCGCCAGGCCAAGCCCGCCACCGTGGACGTCAAAGGCAAGGTCGACCGCTACGCACCGGTGACCATCAAGGGCGCGGTCAACCCCTTTGACCCGATGGCCAGCCTCGATATCGCCACCAGTTTCAAGCGGGTCGAGTTGACGACCCTGACGCCCTACTCCGGCAAGTTCGCCGGCTATCGCATCCGCAAGGGCCGTCTCAATCTCGACCTGCACTACCGGATCACCAAGGGCCAGCTCCAGGCTGACAACAAAGTCGTGGTCGAGCAATTGCAGTTGGGTGAGAAAGTCGACAGCCCGGACGCCGTGAGCCTGCCGCTGAAACTGGCCGTCGCCCTGCTCAAGGATTCCGAGGGCAGGATTTCCATCGAGCTGCCGGTTTCCGGCGACCTCAATGACCCGCAGTTCAGTGTCATGCCGATTGTCTGGCAAACCCTGCGCAACCTGGTGGTCCGCGCGGCACAGGCGCCCTTCAAGCTTATCGGCGGGCTGGTGGCCGGCGGCGGCTCGGAAGACTTGGGCAGCGTGGCATTCGCCCCGGGGTCCAGCGACCTGAGCCAGGAAAACCAAAGCGTGCTGCTCAAGTTGTCCGAAGCCTTGGGCAAACGTCCGGAACTGCGCCTGGAAATCGAAGGCACCGCCGCCGAAAGCAGCGACGGCCCGCTGCTCGCCGCCCAGCGCCTGGAGCGCGAATACCAGTACAACTACTACAAGATGCTGCAGCGCCGTGGCGATAAAGTGCCGGCCAAGGCTTCCTTGCTGCAAGTACCGGAAGATGAAAAGGCCCCGCTGCTGGAAGGCATCTATCGCACTCGCCTGAAGACCCAGCCACCGGCTGAATGGACGCAACTGGATAAAAAGGCTCGCACCGACAAGCTCCGTGAAGGCGTCATCAAGTTCTGGAGCGGCAGTGATGTACTGTTGCGCGAACTGGGCCAGGAGCGGGCGAGCAGCATCAAGGACTTCCTGGTGGACAAGGGCAAGCTGGCCGATGACCGCGTGTACTTCATCGACGCCAGCCTCGGCCAGGCCGAAAAAGACGGCACCGTCATCACGCCAATGCATTTGGATGCGGAATGAAATGAAGTACCTGTACGGACTCGGCCTGGGCTTGTTGCTTGCCGCCGGCCATGCCTCGGCCGCCACTACACTGCGCTGTGGCAGCCACCTGGTCAGCGTCGGCGATCGCTCGAGCGAGGTGTTGCGCAAATGTGGCGAGCCGGCGGCGCGGGATGACCTGGGCTACAAACGCAGCGTCAACCGCAGGGAAGAGTACCCGGTGGAGGAATGGACCTACGGGCCCAATAGCGGGATGTACCAGTACTTGCGCTTCGAGAGGAATCGGCTGGTGGAAATTACCAGCAGCCGTGGGCGGTGACTGGGCTATTCCCTGCAGGCCTCTGCTGACAGTACCTGCTCGCGGAAGGAGCGGCGATTTCCCTGCCTGGCGCACTTTTTCTTTCCCAGAATAGAACAGGCCCCCGGCACGAATGCCGGGGGCCTGTAATGGCCACGTCCGTGTGGCCTTTCGCATGAACTCCAAAGCGACGGCAAGCGTATAACCCAGCCCGCTTGCCGCGCCTTCTCCCGTCCAGGCGAGAAGCCTTTCCTTACTCGGATTTCAGGCCATCAGCCGATACGGCTTTGACGCCTTTGATTTTCTTGGTGATCGCGACGGCGGTGTCTTTCTGCGCATCGCTCAGGACAGTGGTCGAAGACAGGGACACGACGCCCTTGTTGGTTTCAACCTTGATGTCGGAGCCTGGAATGCCTTTCTCGGTGACCAGGTCGGCTTTGACCTTGGTGGTGATCCAGGTATCGGAAACGTCTTCCTTAGCCTCTGTCACTTCGCCCGCAGCCAGCATCATCGGGGCCTGAGTTGCTTGAGTGGTCTCGGCGAAAGCGCTAGCCATGGTCAGGGTCAGTGCAGTGGCAGCAGCGGCAGTGATAGCGAACTTCTTCATACGAGTAACTCCTGTTTTTCTCAGAAACTGCCGAAAGTGCATCGCGGCAGGTTGTCAGGAGTAGTGCGAAGGCTGTGCCAGTTTTGAAACAATGTAAAAAACGTTATTAATCAGTAAGTTAAGCGAAGCGGCTTTTTTCATTATCATGCAAATTGCATGACCGAGGGATTTAGTACATGCAAGTTGCGGGTTTCGGTGGGTTGCTAAGCTTATGAATTCCTGAGATTTATTTTAAGAAAGGGAATTGCTCGTTCCGTAATATGACGAAGCCCCGCAGATGCGGGGCTCGCTTGGGTCTGCTCGGATGGCCTTGTTGCATTAAGAAGCAGGTGCGGCGCCCGTACAGCCCGCTGGCAAGAACTCCTGAGCGGCTGTCGAGGCGCACGTCCAGACACCCTCCGCAGACCGGGAGAGCGTAATAGTCCTACCTAAAACAGGGGCCGGTGCATTCAACAGTGCGCACGCGATACTGCCCGTCCCAGCCGATGCGGTGCCTGAAACGGTCATGGTGCAGTTACTGGTGGGCGACGTGCCCCCAATGTTCGCCAAGGTCGGGTTGGTGCCCTGGTTCATGACATCCTCAAACGCCACCCTCAAGGCAGAAACTTCCGCCAAGCCCGCCGTTGCCTTGGCCCGTGCCTGATACCGGGAATACTGCGGCAACGCAAACGTCGCCAGGATCCCAATGATCGCCACCACGATCAGCAGCTCGATCAGCGTAAAACCCTTTTGCTTTCTCATAGACATCTCCCATGCATGAGTCGAAATCTCATGACCTGAAACGGCCATTGCAGAGCGCATGCCAACCCTGGAAGCCCCGCCAATCAAGGCTGTCCTGTCTGCAAAAGACCTACGTGCCACCCCAACAACCGCACTATCTGACGCTTTTTGTCACCTCTGCGCGCTGGTCAGGCACCGATGCTTGACTAGGCTATAAATCAAGAACAGTCCGCGTCCGGTATCCCCATGAATGACATCGCCCTCAGCGGCCTGGCCAAGCAATTGGTGTTGGCTGAACTGATCACCGAACAAAGCGCGCAGCAGGCTTTTCAACAGGCCCAGCGCAATCGAGTGCCCCTGGTCAGTTACCTGGTGCAGAACAAAATGATCCAGAGTCGCCAGGTGGCGGAAATTGCCTCGGAGCATTTCGGTATCGCCCTGCTGGACCTCAACAGCCTCGATAAGGACAACCAGCCCACCGGCCTGGTCAGCGAAAAACTGGTGCGCCAGCACCACGCGCTACCGCTATGGCGGCGCGGCAACAAGCTGTACGTAGGTATTTCCGACCCCACCAATCATCAAGCCATCAACGACATCCAGTTCAGCACCGGCCTCACCACCGAAGCCATCCTGGTGGAAGACGACAAGCTCAGCGACGCCATCGAGAAATTCTTCGAATCCAGCAGCACCGGGCTGGAGGGCATGACGGATGTCGATCTCGACGGCCTGGACATCGAGTCGATCGACGACCGCAAGCAGGACACCATCGCCGGCCAGGACGGCGACGATGCGCCCGTGGTGCGCTTCGTCAACAAGATGCTGTTGGATGCCATCAAGGGCGGCTCTTCCGACTTGCACTTCGAGCCCTATGAAAAAACCTACCGGGTGCGGGTGCGTACCGACGGCATGCTGCGGGAGGTCGCCAAGCCCCCCATCCAACTGGCCAACCGCATTGCCGCGCGCCTGAAAGTCATGGCAAGCCTGGACATTTCCGAGCGACGCAAGCCCCAGGACGGTCGGTTGAAGATGCGCCTGTCGAAAACCAAGTCCATCGATTTCCGGGTCAATACCCTGCCCACGCTCTGGGGCGAAAAAGTGGTCATCCGGATTCTCGATCCCTCCAGCGCGCAAATGGGCATCGACGCCCTGGGCTACGAACCGGAGCAGAAAGACCTGTACATGGCGGCCCTCAAGCAACCGCAAGGGCTGATCCTGGTGACCGGGCCGACCGGCTCGGGCAAGACCGTGTCGCTCTATACCGGCCTGAACATCCTCAATACCGTGGATATCAACATCTCGACCGCCGAGGACCCGGTGGAGATCAACATGGAGGGCATCAACCAGGTCAACGTGAATCCGCGCCAGGGCCTGGATTTCGCCCATGCCCTGCGCTCGTTCCTGCGCCAGGACCCGGACGTGATCATGGTCGGTGAGATCCGCGACCTGGAAACTGCCGAGATCGCCATCAAGGCCGCACAGACCGGGCACCTGGTGTTGTCCACCCTGCACACCAACAGCGCCGCCGAAACACTGATCCGCCTGCAGAACATGGGCATCCCTGGCTTCAACATCGCCACGGCGGTGCACTTGATCATTGCCCAGCGCCTGGCGCGCAAGCTGTGTGCCCAGTGCAAAAGAGCCATCGAGATTCCCGAGGAAACCCTGCTCAAGGAAGGTTTCCCCCGGGAACGCATCGGCTCATTCACGATCTATGAGCCGGTCGGTTGCGAACAGTGCAACAACGGCTACAAGGGTCGCGTGGGGGTATACGAAGTGGTGAAGAACACGCCTGAGCTGCAACGGCTGATCATGGCCGAAGGCAACTCCCTGGAAATCGATCTGCAAATGCGCAAGGACGGCTTCAACGACTTGCGCACCTCGGGGCTGTTCAAAGTGATGCAAGGCATCACCAGCCTCGAAGAAATCAACCGGGTCACCAAGGATTGAACATGGCGGTCAAGGCAGTAAAAACCGACGTCTATACGTGGGAAGGCAAAGACCGCAAAGGCACGAAAATGTCCGGCGAACTGACCGGCCAGAGCCCGGCACTGGTCAAGGCACAGCTGCGTAAACAAGGCATCAACCCGGGCAAGGTTCGCAAGAAATCCACGTCGATATTCAGCAAGGGCAAGCGCATCAAGCCGCTGGACATCGCGCTGTTCACCCGCCAGATGGCGACGATGCTCAAGGCGGGCGTGCCGCTGTTGCAGGCGTTCGACATCATTGGCGAGGGCTTCGACAATCCGAATATGCGCAAATTGGTGGACGAGGTGAAACAGGAAGTCGCCGCCGGCAACAGCTTCGCCGCCTCCCTGCGCAAATGCCCACAGTATTTCGATGAGTTGTATTGCAACCTGGTGGACGCCGGCGAGCAAGCCGGCGCCCTGGACACGCTGCTGGACCGCGTCGCGACCTACAAGGAAAAAAGCGAAGCCCTCAAGGCCAAGATCAAGAAAGCCATGACCTATCCTGCCGCGGTGATCGCTGTCGCGGCGGTGGTCACGAGCATCCTGCTGATCAAGGTCGTGCCGCAGTTCGAGTCGGTCTTCTCAGGCTTTGGCGCAAAACTACCGGCCTTCACGCTGATGGTCATCGGCTTGTCGGAGTTTCTGCAAGAATGGTGGTGGGTATTGCTGGGCGGGCTGGTGGGGGGATTTTTCGGCGTCAAACAGGCGCTCAAGCGCTCCCAGGCCTTTCGTGATTGGCGAGACAAATGGCTGCTCAAGCTGCCCTTGGTCGGCGCCTTGATGTACAAGTCCGCCGTGGCTCGCTACGCCCGTACGCTGTCGACGACGTTCGCCGCCGGCGTGCCACTGGTCGAAGCCCTCGACTCTGTGTCGGGCGCCACTGGCAACGTGGTGTTCAAGCGTGCCGTGCAACGCATTCGACAGGATGTCTCGACCGGCATGCAGTTGAATTTCTCGATGCGTACGTCCGGCATTTTCCCGAACCTGGCAATCCAGATGACCGCCATCGGCGAAGAATCCGGCGCGCTGGACGACATGCTCGACAAGGTGGCAAGTTTTTATGAAGCCGAAGTGGATAATCTGGTGGACAACCTCACCAGCCTGATGGAACCCTTCATCATGGTCATCCTGGGGGTGGTCGTCGGCGGCCTGGTGGTTGCCATGTACATGCCCATCTTCCAACTCGGCTCTGCGATCTGACATGCCCTTGAGCGAATTCTTCGTGCTTTACCCCTTGGCGTTCGTGCTCACCGCACTGCTGCTTGGGCTGATCATCGGCAGTTTCCTCAATGTGTTGGTGTGGCGCCTGCCGAAGATGCTCGACCGCGAATGGCGCCTGCAAGCCCAGGACCTGCTGGGCCTGCCGGCGCAAGCCCCTGGTCCGGTCTACAACCTGATGCTGCCCCATTCCCAATGTCCCCATTGCGGTCACCGTATCCGGGCCTGGGAAAATATCCCGCTGTTGAGCTACCTGATGCTGCGCGGCCGCTGTTCAAGTTGCGCCGCGCCCATCGGCAAGCGTTACCCCCTGACCGAACTGGCCTGCGGCGCGCTGTCGGCGTTCCTTGCCTGGCATTTCGGCTTCGGCTGGCACGCCGCGATGGCGATGGTGCTGAGTTGGGGCCTGCTGTCCATGAGCCTGATCGACGCCGAGCACCAACTGCTGCCCGACTCCCTGGTCTTGCCGTTGTTGTGGCTGGGGCTGATCGTCAACAGCTTCGAGCTGTTCGTCTCGCTGCACCAGGCATTGTGGGGCGCGGTGGCGGGTTATCTGGCGCTGTGGTCGGTGTTCTGGGTGTTCAAGCTGATCACCGGCAAGGAAGGCATGGGCTACGGCGATTTCAAGCTGCTGGCGATGCTGGGCGCCTGGGGTGGCTGGCAAATCCTGCCGCTGACACTGCTGCTGTCTTCGCTGGTGGGCGCTGTCGTCGGCGTCATTGTGCTGCGCATGCGGGACGCCCCGACATCGACACAGATCCCCTTCGGCCCCTATCTGGCGATTGCCGGCTGGATTGCGTTGCTCTGGGGTGGTCAAATAACCGACTTCTATTGGCAGTCAGTCGGTTTCTAATGAGCAGCCCTTTGAAAAAACCCTGGATTCTCGGCCTGACCGGTGGCATCGGCAGCGGCAAGAGCGCGGCAGCCCAGCACTTTATCGACCTGGGCGTGCACACGGTCGATGCCGACCATGCGGCGCGCTGGGTGGTCGAACCTGGACGTCCGGCACTGGAAAAGATTGCCGAGCACTTCGGTCCTGGCGTGTTGCAGGCAGACGGCACGCTGGATCGGTCGGCGCTGCGCACGCTGATCTTCGAGGATGCCGATGAGCGCCGTTGGCTCGAAACGCTGCTGCATCCGCTGATCGCCGACGAAATCGCCCATCACCTGGGCCAGGCAAAATCACCCTATGCGATCCTGGTATCACCGCTGTTGATCGAGTCGGGACAATACGCGATGACCCAGAGGATCCTGGTGATCGACGCGCCTGAACGACTGCAGGTCGAACGCACCTTGCAGCGCGACCAGACCAGCGAACAGCAGGTCCAGGCAATCCTCAAGGCCCAATCCAGCCGCCAGGACCGCCTGAGCCATGCCGACGATGTGCTGGTCAACGACCGCGACCTTGCCTGGCTGCACAGCGAGGTCGAACGCCTGCATCACTTTTACCTTACCTTGCGTGGAGGCCAACCATGAGCCAACCCCCAATCGTCGATTGCCCAACCTGTGGCGCCCCGGTTGAATGGACCCCTGAGAACAAATTCCGGCCGTTCTGTTCAGATCGCTGCAAGCTGATCGACCTGGGCGCCTGGGCGTCGGAAGAACACAAGATTCCCGTGGCCCCGGATGCCGAGGATGAGTTGTTCAGCGAAGACTTCAATCCTCGCTCCCACCATTGATTCCTCAGGGCCGCATGAAACCGTAATCCTGGTTATCGTCGAGATTCTCCGCCAGGAAACTCAGCTCATCGGCCAGGTCATCCACACTGCGGACGGTCTTGCTCTGCTGCACGATGGCACTGAGCAAGGCCCGCAGGCTCAAGCCCGGATCGAATCCGATTTCCATCGCTGCATCGTGGCTACGCCGGATTTCCTGCCTCGCCCACTCATAAACACTCATGTTGGCACTCCTGAAAGTTTTCCAAAGCATGAAGGGCGGCAGGCGGCGCAGCCTTGACGTGAATCAAGGCTTGTCGTCATCGTTCCAGGGCGCCGACAGATAGCGCGTGCGGTTGAAAGTCTCGAGCCATTCTGGGCTGAACACCACCAATGCGCTGACCACCATGCCGTTGATGAAGGCCTCGGGGAAGATGATCAGCCAGAGGTAGCCAATGAAATCCTCCAGCCAGTAAGGCATGACGAAAATGCCGTCATGCCAGAGCAGGCCCAGCCCCAGCAGCAGGCACACCAGCGCCGAAAGCGCGGCCGCCAGGAAACCGGAACAGAAGATATACACAAACAAATTGCGCGGTTGGGCACGCTCCACCAGGATTGCGCAGCATTCGGTGATCAGCACCGGCAAGAGAATCAACAGCGCGCCATTGATGCCAACGGCTATCAAGTCCTGGCGCCCCAACAGCACCAGCGCAAGCTGGGCGATAAGCCCGCCAAGAATCGCCAGCGGCCAGTCCAGCAGCAAGGTGACGGCGGTCAGGCCGATGAAGTGATACGAGACGCCAGTGTCGAAGTCGCGTCGTACCAGCCACAACATGAACAGGGCGAACACCGTACCAAACAGCAGGTGCTGACGGCGGCTGTCGGTAAACAGCTCGACCCACGGCGCGCGCGCCACCGCCCAGGCTATCGCCGGCACATAGATCAGCCAGCCAACCGCCAGGGTTTGCGGCGAGAGCAACTCGGCACCGATCATCGATCAACTCCTTTGGCATGCCCTTGCATCAGAGACTCCGTGGCCGCCCTGAGATTCAAGCCGGCAGTCTACACCTGCGCGCTTGGGCGCCATTAATCAACGCAACGCTTTGGGCTTGTAGCAATTGAACGCTAAGCTTGGGCTCATGGATGACTCCGATTATTTACGCCTGCTGACCATCGCGGCCGAGCAAGCCAACGCCTTCCTCTCCAACGCCCGCAAATGGGAGCGTGAGCGTTGGGTCTGCCAGCGCCTGCTGCAAGGGCTGAACGTGCCTTATCGCGCCGATGAGTTCGCCCCCGCTGGTGAGCCGCCAGACGTGTTGTTCCGCGATGCGAATTTCGAAGTGTTTTTCGTGCTCGATGAAGGCCGCCGCCTCAACGACGAGTGGCGCGACGAATTGCAGCGTCGCCGCAGTGCCTTTTCCCTGAGCCAGTTGGTGCGGCGCGAGGCCAAGCCCCGGCGGATTCCGGCCAATGAGTTCCTGATGAGGCTGGCACCGACCCTGCGCAAGAAAGCCCACAACTACACCGAGCGCGGCATGGACCTGGGGGAGCTGGACATCATCGCGTTCGCCAGTCTCAAGCGCGAAGTCCTGGACCTCAACAGCCATTTCCCGCCCCCGACCGAATACCTGCGCCAGGGCTGGCGCTCGTTGTCGCTGGTTGGGCCGACCTTCGCCCGGGTACTGTTCGCCCACCCCGATGCACCTGATTTCCTGCGGGGCAACCTGGGCCGCAGCATCGTCTTCGATGTGGGGATCAGTCTGTGAGCCCATTGCAGGAATTGATCGCCGCTGTGCCACAACAAGGTCGCGTGCGCTGGATCGGTGTGCGTCCCCAGGGCCATGCGCCGATGATCGAACTGGACGCCGTGGAGGCGCGCCTGGAGGCCGGATTGACCGGCGACCACGCCCGCCCCGGCATTCGCAATGCGCGGCAAGTGACGTTGATTCAATGGGAGCACCTGGCCGTGATCAGTTCACTGATGGGCCGTCCCGAGGGTCAGCCGGTGCAGCCTCAAGAACTGCGGCGCAATATTGTAGTGAGCGGGATCAACCTGTTCAGCCTCAAGGGCCGGCGTTTTCGCATCGGCCAGGCGATCTTCGAAACCACCGGCTGGTGCCAGCCCTGTGCACGACTGGAACGAAACCTCGGCGAAGGCACCTTCCAGGCCGTACGCGGCCATGGCGGAATTACCGCGCGGGTGCTACAAAGCGGAATCATTCGCCTGGATGACAGCCTTTGCGTCGAACCTGTCCCGGCGAGCGGCTACGCTAATTTCAATGCCGGATAGCCGGACGCTGTAACGTCTTCACATTCCGCAACGTCTACCTGACGAGGCCAATATGACCAGCCGCCTGAACCCAGATGACCAGAAGCATGTCGAAGAGTACCTGCAACTGTCCCAGCACCGAGTCGAGCGCCGGCCTTTCCGGCCGTGGATGCTCCTGGTGGTGGTACTGGCCATCACGATTGGCCTGGGCCTGTTGAGCCGATTGATCAGTTACCTGACGCTATGAGCCGCTTTTTGTCATCGACGCTCGCACAGGTAACGGCACCGAATTCCTTTAGCCTTGCGAGATATCCCCATGACTCATCGTATTGTCATCGTTGGCGGCGGCGCCGGCGGTCTGGAGTTGGCTACCCGTCTGGGTAAGACTCTGGGCAAGCGTGGTACGGCCAGCGTAATGCTGGTCGACGCGAACCTGACCCACATCTGGAAACCGCTGCTGCACGAAGTCGCCGCCGGTTCCCTGAACTCCTCCGAAGACGAACTCAACTATGTCGCCCAGGCAAAATGGAACCACTTCGAGTTCCAGCTCGGGCGCATGAGCGGTCTGGATCGAGAGAACAAAAGAAT
Source organism: Pseudomonas frederiksbergensis (assembly GCF_035751725.1). Taxonomy (GTDB): domain Bacteria; phylum Pseudomonadota; class Gammaproteobacteria; order Pseudomonadales; family Pseudomonadaceae; genus Aquipseudomonas; species Aquipseudomonas frederiksbergensis_A. The sequence continues at coordinate 5,025,896 of NZ_CP142104.1, forward strand.
CCAACTGGCCGCCACCTATGACGAGGCGGGCGTAGAACTGTTGCCGGCCCGGGAACTGGGCTACGACACGCTGGTGATCGCGGTGGGTAGCACCACCAACGATTTCGGCACCGAAGGCGCGGCGCAACACTGCCTGTTCCTCGACACCCGCAAACAGGCCGAACGCTTCCACCAGCAATTGCTTCACCACTACCTGCGTGCCCATGCAGGGCAGACCGATGTCATCGAGCGCATCAGCGTCGCCATCGTCGGAGCGGGCGCGACTGGCGTCGAACTCGCGGCCGAGCTGCACAACGCCGCCCACGAATTGCATGCCTACGGCCTGGACCGGATCAAACCGGAGAACATGCACATAACCCTGATCGAGGCGGGCCCACGGGTCTTGCCGGCCCTGCCGGAACGCATCGGCGGGCCGGTGCACAAGACCTTGGAAAAGCTCGGCGTCAACGTGATGACCAATGCCGCCGTCAGCCAAGTGACCGCCGACAGCCTGATCACCGCGGATGGCAAAGTGATCGGTGCAAGCCTGAAAGTCTGGGCGGCCGGGATTCGCGCGCCAGAATTCCTCAAGGAGATCGATGGGCTGGAGACCAACCGGATCAACCAGTTGCAAGTGCTGCCGACGCTGCAGACCACTCGCGACGAAAACATCTTTGCCTTCGGCGATTGCGCCGCCTGCCCACAACAGGGCAGCGACCGCAACGTTCCGCCACGCGCCCAGGCCGCGCACCAGCAAGCCTCGCTGCTGGCCAAATCGCTGAAGCTGCGGATCGAAGGCAAGGCCCTGCCGGCATACAAATACACCGACTACGGCTCGCTGATCTCGCTGTCGCGCTTCTCGGCGGTGGGCAACCTGATGGGCAACCTGACCGGCAGCGTGATGCTCGAAGGCTGGCTGGCGCGGATGTTCTATGTCTCGCTGTATCGCATGCACCAGATGGCACTGTATGGCGTGTTCCGCACGGCGATGCTGATGTTGGGCAGCAAGATCGGGCGCGGGACCGAGCCGCGGCTGAAGTTGCACTGAGGCATCCATCGCCTTCGTCGGAACGCGGCGGCACCGTCAGTACTTGGTTTCAATCAAACCTGAAACCGCTGCACCATCGTGCGCAACGAATTCGCCAGTTGTGACAGCTCATGGCTGGACGCACTCGTCTGGTCCGCCCCGGTGGCCGAGCGCACGGACAGATCACGAATATTGACCAGGTTGCGATCCACCTCACGGGCCACTTGCGCTTGCTCCTCGGCGGCGCTGGCGATCACCAGGTTGCGTTCGTGGATCTGGTGCACTGACGCGGTAATGGTCTGCAATGCCTCGCCCGCCCGTTCCGCCATCGCCAACGTGCTCGCCGCGCGGCTGGAGCTGGCCTGCATGGAGTCGAGCGCCTGGGTGGCGCCGTTACGCATGCCCTGGACCATCTGCTCGATTTCCTGGGTCGATTGCTGCGTGCGATAAGCCAAGGCTCGCACTTCGTCGGCGACCACCGCAAAACCACGACCGCTCTCCCCCGCCCTGGCCGCTTCGATGGCCGCGTTCAAGGCCAGCAGGTTGGTCTGCTCGGCAATGGCCCGGATCACATCCAGCACCTTGCCGATGTCCTGGGACTGGCTGGCCAGTGACTGCACCAGGCCGCCTGTAACCTGCACGTCATCGGCAAGCGCGCTGATGGCCTCGACGGTGTCGCTGACCCGCTCCTGCCCCAACGTCGCCGACTCGCTGGATAGACGGGTGGCGTCGGAGGTGGAAACGGCGTTGCGCGCGACTTCCTCAACGGCGGTGGTCATCTCAGTGACGGCAGTGGCGGCCTGTTCGATTTCAGTGTTCTGCTGTTGCAGGCTCTGGGTGCTGTCGAGCGTGACCGCATTCAGCTCATCGGCAGCGGTCGCCAGTTGAGCCGCAGAGCCACTGATGCTTTGCAAGGTCTGACGGAGGTTCTGCTGCATCGTGGCCAAGGCCTTGAGCAAACGACTCACTTCATCGTTGCCATGGGTCTCGATCGGGCGGGTCAAGTCGCCACGTGCCACGTTCTCCGCCGCGTTCACCGCCTCACCCAAGGGCTTGACGATACTGCGGGTCAGCAGCATCGCCAGGACGACCGTCGCCAGGGCGGCCAGCACGACGAACAGGCTGACGATCATCCGCGAGTTGACGTAATGCTCCTGGGATTTCTGGCTCTCGATCGACACCTGCCTGGAGAACAATTGCGCCAGATCATTGAGCTGCTTGCCCGACCCGTCCACTACGGTCTTCATGTCCACCAGCAACAGCTTGATCAGCTCATCCCGACGCCCCTGCTCGGCCAAGGTGAACGATTGGGCAATGCCCGAACGGTAGGCGGCAAAGGTCTGCTTGAACTGGTCGTAGAGCGCCTTGCCTTCCGGCGTGATGACCAGCTTGTCGTAACTGGCGATCTTTTCGCTCAGTTCTTTGTCGCGGGTATCCATCTGGCCGCGATACACCGGGATATTCTTCGGGTCCTGGTCCAGGGCCATGCGCAGGGAAATGGTGCGAATGCGCAGCATCAATTCGCGAATTTCGTCACCGCCACGGATGCTGGGCAGCCATTGGGTTTCCACCGCGACCTCGCTGTCGCGGATGCTCGACATCTGTCCCAGCGCAAATACCCCGAGCAGCGCCACCAGTACGGCGATCAAGGCAAAACCCAGCGCGGCGCGGCGGGCGATATTCAATTGGCGAAGGAACATGACGGGCGCCTTTTATTGTTGTTGGCCTGAAGGAGGGCGATCGATACGTGCCCTGTCGGCGGGTTATCGGCAGGTTGTACGACGACTTGAAGCCATCTGCTTTTTTCGCGGGCAAAAAAAAATCCCCGTATCTTTCGATACGAGGATTTTTAATATGGTCGGGGTAAGGGGATTCGAACTCCTGACATCCTGCTCCCAAAGCAGGCGCGCTACCGGACTGCGCTATACCCCGGTAAAAAAAAGGCGACCTTCGCAAGTCGCCTTCCTCGATCAGCGCTTTTGGCCTCTGATCTTAAGATTCGATTCCAGCGAACTGGTTTCAAAAATGGTGGGTCGTGTGGGATTCGAACCTACGACCAATTGGTTAAAAGCCAACTGCTCTACCAACTGAGCTAACGACCCAAATATGGTCGGGGTAAGGGGATTCGAACTCCTGACATCCTGCTCCCAAAGCAGGCGCGCTACCGGACTGCGCTATACCCCGATTGAAATGGCTCCGTGACCAGGACTCGAACCTGGGACCCAATGATTAACAGTCATTTGCTCTACCGACTGAGCTATCACGGAACTGATATTTCAAATTACTGCAATTTACCGCTACAGCGTTGAAGCTTGCTTCAACCTCTTCGACCCGTCTGCATCGCTGCGTTCGTGTGTCTGAGGCGCGCTATTCTACAATCTTCAAAACCTCTGTCAACCCCTTAAATTGCTTTCAAGACAATGATTTGCAACTTATTTTAGGTTCCTTCCCGGAGAGAAGTCGCCCTTGGGGTGACGTACTGCGGGGCGCACTTTACAAGTCTTTTCCTTTGAGTTCAACGGCCTGATGAAAAAAATGGCCTCGCAAGGCGAGGCCATTCCAATATCCGGCTGTGCCGGCCTTCAGTTGAAGACGATTTCGTCGTTTTCCACGGTACCGGTCACGGTTTCGCCCGGCATGAAGCGCCCCGACAGAATCAACTGCGCCAACGGGTTTTCGATCCAGCGCTGGATCGCTCGTTTGAGCGGCCGCGCGCCGTAGACCGGGTCGTAACCCACCGCGATCAGCTTGTCCAACGCCTCGTCGCTCAGTTGCAGCTTCAGCTCGCGCTCGGTGAGGCGGCTGCGCAGGCGACCCAGCTGGATCTCGGTAATGCCGGCGATCTGATCGCGAGCCAGTGGCTCGAAGATCACCACTTCGTCGACGCGGTTGATGAATTCCGGCCGGAAGTGCGTAGAGATCGCGTCCATGACCGCAGCACGTTGCGCCTCGCGGTCCCCCACCAGTTCCTGGATCTGCGTAGAGCCCAGGTTGGAGGTCATCACGATCACGGTGTTGCGGAAGTCCACCGTGCGCCCGTGGCTGTCGGTCAGGCGACCGTCCTCCAACACCTGCAGCAGGATGTTGAACACATCCGGGTGAGCCTTCTCGACCTCATCGAGCAGGATCACCGAGTACGGCTTGCGACGCACGGCCTCGGTCAGGTAACCGCCCTCCTCGTAGCCGACATAGCCCGGCGGTGCGCCGATCAAGCGAGCCACGGAATGCTTCTCCATGAACTCGGACATGTCGATGCGCACCATCGCCTCCTCGGTATCGAAGAGGAACTCGGCCAGTGCCTTGCACAATTCGGTCTTACCCACACCGGTCGGGCCGAGGAACATGAACGAGCCGCTCGGACGGTTAGGGTCCGACAAACCGGCGCGGGACCGGCGCACGGCGTTGGACACCGCCACCACCGCTTCTTCCTGGCCAATCACACGCTGGTGCAACAGGCTTTCCATTTTCAGCAGCTTGTCACGCTCGCCCTCGAGCATCTTCGAGACCGGAATGCCGGTCCACTTGGACACCACTTCGGCGATCTCTTCCTCGGTGACCTTGCTGCGCAGCAACTGGTTTTCGCTCTTGCCGTGCTGGTCGACCATTTGCAGGCTGCGCTCCAGGTCCGGGATCACCCCGTACTGCAGCTCGGCCATGCGGTTGAGGTCGCCTTTGCGACGAGCCGCTTCCAGTTCCTGGCGGGATTGTTCGATCTTTTGCTGGATCTGCGCAGAACCCTGGACCTCGGCTTTCTCCGAGTTCCAGATTTCCTCGAGGTCGGAATACTCGCGCTCGTGACGAACAATTTCTTCCTGCAACCGCTCCAGACGTTTTTTCGCCGCTTCGTCGCTTTCTTTCTTCAAGGCCTGGGATTCGACCTTGAGTTGAATCAAGCGCCGCTCCAACCGATCCAGCACCTCAGGCTTGGAATCGATTTCCATGCGGATGCGGCTGGCGGCCTCGTCGATCAGGTCGATGGCCTTGTCCGGTAACTGACGGTCAGTGATGTAGCGATGGCTAAGCTTGGCCGCCGCGATGATCGCGCCATCGGTGATCGCGACCTTGTGGTGAACCTCGTAGCGCTCCTTCAGGCCCCGCAAGATGGCGATGGTGTCTTCTTCACTCGGCTCATCCACTAGCACTTTCTGGAAGCGCCGCTCAAGTGCAGCGTCCTTCTCGATGTACTGGCGATACTCATTGAGCGTGGTCGCACCGACACAATGGAGCTCGCCGCGGGCCAACGCGGGCTTGAGCATGTTGCCAGCGTCCATCGAGCCCTCGCCCTTGCCGGCGCCGACCATGGTGTGCAATTCGTCGATGAACAGGATGATCTGCCCTTCCTGCTTCGACAGTTCATTGAGCAGGGCCTTGAGCCGTTCTTCGAACTCGCCCCGGTACTTGGCGCCGGCGATCAAGGCCCCCATGTCCAGGGACAACAGGCGTTTGCCCCGCAGCCCATCGGGCACTTCACCGTTGATGATGCGCTGGGCCAAGCCTTCGGCAATGGCGGTCTTGCCCACGCCGGGCTCGCCGATCAGTACCGGGTTGTTCTTCGTGCGCCGTTGCAAGACCTGGATGGTGCGACGGATCTCATCGTCACGGCCGATCACCGGGTCGAGCTTGCCTTCCTCGGCGCGCTTGGTCAGGTCGACCGTATATTTATCCAGGGCCTGACGGGCTTCCTCGTGGTTAGGGTCGTTGACCGCATCGCCGCCACGCAGGTTATTGATCGCATTTTCCAGGGCTTTCTTGCTCACGCCTTGGCCAAGTAGCAACTTGCCGAGCTTGCTGCTCTCGTCCATCGCGGCGAGCAGCACCAGTTCGCTGGAGATGAACTGATCGCCCTTCTGCTGGGCCAGCCGGTCGGCCTGGTTGAGCAGTCGCGCCAGGTCCTGGGACATGTTCACGTCACCGGTCGGATTCTGGATTTTAGGGAGTTGGTCAAGTTCCTTGGCCAACTCTTTGCGCAGGCTGTTGACGTCAAAGCCCACTTGCATCAGCAGCGGCTTGATGGAGCCGCCCTGCTGCTCGAGCATGGCTTGCATCAAGTGCGCCGGTTCGATACTGGGATGGTCCAGGCCGACGGCCAAGGACTGGGCGTCGGACAAGGCCAATTGTAATTTGCTGGTTAAACGGTCGATACGCATGGGTCACCTTCCTTTTGAGCAGGCCGGACCTAAGAAACATCCTGAATGAAGAAACCTGCCAGATACCGCTATAGATGTGGCCGATTCTGGAAGATTCAAGCAGCGCGCTGTTGATACAGATCAGGGAAGTCTAGCGTTCGAGCCAGATCAAGGAAGCGAAGCGACCGGTGCGGGCGTTGCGCCGGTAGGAAAAGAAGCGTGGGTCGCTCACTGTGCACAAGCCGCCACCGTACACGGCGGTAACGCCCCGTTCCGCCAGGCGCAGGCGCGCCAGTGCGTAGATATCGGCCAGGAACTTGCCGGCGTTGTGGCTGGGCTGGAAGGCCCGCTCTGCGTCGGTATGCTGCGCAATAAATGCTTCGCGCACTTCCGGCCCGACTTCGAACGCTTGCGGACCGATGGCCGGGCCGAGCCAGACAAGGGTTTCATCCGCTGGTAACGCGAGGCTGTCGAGGGTGGCTTCCAGCACACTGCTTGCCAACCCGCGCCAACCGGCATGGGCCGCCGCGACCCGGGTTCCGGCGCGGTTGCAGAACAATACCGGCAAGCAGTCCGCCGTCATTGCCGTGCAAGCGATGCCCGGCGTGGCGCACCAGCTCGCATCGGCGGTGGCGACCCGAGTAGGATCCGCCTCGACCACGTCAATGCCATGGACTTGCTGCAACCAAGCCGGAGTGATCGCGAATTGATCGGTGAGGCGGCGACGGTTTTCGGCCACGGCCGAAGGGTCGTCGCCGACATGATCACCCAGGTTGAGGCTGTCGAACGGCGCCAGGCTGACGCCGCCCTCGCGGGTGGTGACGCAGGCCTTGACCCGGGCTGGCGCGGGCCAGTCGGGCATCAGCCAGTCATTCATCCGATGAACGCCTCGCGGTCCTGCTTGAGCAACGTCAGCAGCCAGACGAAATCATCCGGCAGCGGCGATTCCCAGCTCATGCGCTTACCGGTCGTCGGGTGATCCAACTCCAGGAAACGCGCGTGGAGCGCCTGGCGCGGGAAATTCTTCAGCGACTCGACCATGGTCTGGCTGGCAGCCGGCGGAATACGGAAGCGACCACCGTAGGCCGGGTCACCGACCAATGGGAAATTGATGTGGGCCATGTGCACACGGATCTGGTGGGTCCGCCCGGTTTCCAGCTTGACCCGCACGTGGGTGTGGGAACGGAAGCGTTCAAGCACGCGGTAGTGGCTGACCGCCTGCTTGCCACCTTCCATCACTGCCATGCGCTGGCGTTGCTGGCCGTGACGGCCGATCGGCGCGTTGATCTTGCCACCGGCGGTGACCACACCGATCACGATGCATTCATAGATGCGGCTGACACTCCGGCTTTGCAGCTGTGTGACCAACTGTGTCTGCGCCTGGATGGTCTTGGCGACCACCATCAGGCCGGTGGTGTCCTTGTCCAGGCGATGCACGATACCGGCGCGCGGCACGTTGATGATGCCAGGCACATGGTGCAACAAGGCGTTGAGCAACGTACCGTCGGCATGACCGGCCGCCGGGTGAACCACCAGACCCGCAGGCTTGTTGATCACCAGGATGTCGTCGTCTTCATAGACGATGTCCAGGGCAATGTCCTGGGCGACCCATTCTCCCTGGGCCTCCTGTTCGGCGGTCAGCTCGAGGATGGCGCCGCCATGGACGATGTCGCGCGGACGGATCACCGCCCCGTCCACTGTCAGGCGACCGTCCTTGATCCAGGCGGAAAGGCGCGAGCGAGAGTGCTCGGCGAAGAGTTGGGCGGCGACTTGATCGAGGCGTTGGCCGCCCAATTCGGACGGCACCTCTGCGCGAAGTTCTATTTTATCGGACATGCTCGGACTGGGCGTCGGCACAGCCTTTGGTTTCGGCTGCGCGCTTGTGGTTAAATACGGCGTCTTTTGCCCCGAGGCTTTTCAACGGGGCGCTCATCATAACAGGACGGCCCCGCCCAAGACAGCGGCCGTCATAGGGACGCAAGCCGCCATGCAAGTGAAACACCTGCTGCTGATCGCCATCCTCGCATTGACTGCTGCTTGCTCGTCGAAGGAAGTCGTAGACGAAAACCTGAGCGAAGTCGAACTGTACCAACAGGCGCAGAACGACCTGGACAACAACAGCTATACCAGCGCCACCGCCAAGCTCAAGGCGCTGGAGTCGCGGTATCCGTTCGGTCGCTACGCCGACCAGGCCCAGCTGGAGTTGATCTACGCCAACTACAAGAACGCCGAGCCGGAAGCTGCCAAGTCCGCCGCCGAGCGCTTCATTCGTCTGCATCCGCAGCACCCGAACGTCGATTACGCCTACTACCTCAAGGGCCTGACCTCCTTCGACCAGGACGTCGGCCTGCTGGCGCGCTTCCTGCCGCTGGACATGACCAAGCGTGACCCGGGCGCCGCGCGCGACTCCTACAACGAGTTCGCCCAGCTGACCAGCCGCTTCCCCAACAGCCGTTATTCGCCGGATGCCAAGCAGCGCATGATCTACCTGCGCAACCTGCTGGCTTCCTACGAAATCCACGTGGCTGATTACTACCTGACTCGCCAGGCCTACGTCGCCGCCGCCAACCGTGGCCGCTACGTTGTGGAAAACTTCCAGGAAACCCCATCGGTGGGCGACGGCCTGGCGGTGATGACCGAAGCCTACCAGCGCCTGCACCTGGACGACCTGGCGGCCACCAGCCTGGAAACCCTGAAGCTGAACTACCCTGACCACCCTTCCCTGGTCGACGGCCAGTTCACCCCACGCGTCGCCGAAGCCGACAACCGTTCGTGGCTGAGCAAGGCGACCCTGGGCCTGATCGAGTCCCGTCCTCCGCTGCCGCCGGGCGAAACCCGCGCCAACCAGGACGTCCAGCGTCAGTTCCAGGACGCCAAGGAAGCCATCCCGGACGAGCTCAAGCCAAAAGATGAAAATGGCGACACGATCGAGGAAGAAGAACCTGAAAGCGAGTCCAGCGACCGCTCCTGGCTCAGCTACATGACCTTCGGCCTGTTTGACTAAGACACGACCCGATGAAAAAAGGAGACTTGCGAGTCTCCTTTTTTGTGCCCGGGTTTTATTGCGCTGTGCGCCGTTCCTGTCCTTGGCTAAACTGCCTGATCTCTAGCCAAAAAGCCGCCCACCATGCTTCGTCTATTGTTCTGGATCGTATTGATTGCCGCCGCGATATGGCTGTGGCGCAAGTTCAAGGGCGCCTCTTCCGCGCCCAACTCGCCCCGCGAGCAGGATGCCCCGCCGATGGTTCGCTGCGCCCATTGCGGCGTACATCTGCCGCGGGACCGGGCGCTGGCGCTCGAGCAACAATGGTATTGCAGCCAGGCTCATCTCGAGCAAGGCCCGGGTACTCGTGATCGCTGAGGCCGAACGCCCCCGCGTCAAACAGGCGCAGCGCCTGCTGCGTCTTTATCACCTGTACCGCCTCAGCATCGGCATCACGCTGGTGCTGTTGATCTCCAGCAACATGGACAACCGCCTGCTGGAGTTCGCCAACGACGATCTGCTGCGCAGCGGCAGCTGGTTGTACCTGATCCTGAACATCCTGTTGGTGGTATTCCTCGAAAACACCCGCCACCCCGCCCGACTGTTTGGCCTGGCACTGACCGACGTCTCGCTGTTGTCTTGGTTGTTCTTCGTCGCGGGCGGTGCTCCCAGTGCCATTGGTAACCTGATCATTGTCTCGGTGGCGATCGGCAATACTTTGCTGCGAGGCCGGATCGGCCTGTTACTCGCTGCCGTGGCCACCCTCGGCATCGTCGGCTCGACCTTGGTGCTCGGCCTCAGTGATTCGAGCCGGCCCAGCAGTTATCTGCAGGCGGGCACCCTGGGCGCCTTGTGCTTTGCCGCTGCCTTGCTGGTGCAACGCCTGACCCGACGACTGGAAGCCAGCGAAACCCTTGCCGAGCAACGGGCCAGCGAAGTGCTCAGCCTCGAAGCGCTCAACGCACTGATCTTGCAACGCATGCGCACCGGCATCCTGGTCCTGGACCGCCAACGCAAGGTACAACTGGCCAACGAAAGCGCCTTGAACCTGCTGGGTATGCATGACCTGATCGGCCAGCGGATCGATGACTCATCAAGCGCCTTGGTCGAACGACTGCAATTGTGGCTGAACAACCCCAGCCTGCGACCGCAGAGCCTGACCATCAGCGGCAGCGGCCTGACGTTGCAGCCCAGCTTCATCGCCCTGGGATCACAAGACCAGCAACAGATCCTGGTATTCCTCGAAGACCTGGCCCAGGTGGCCCAACACGCCCAGCAACTGAAGCTGGCTTCCCTCGGGCGCCTGACCGCCGGTATTGCCCATGAAATCCGCAATCCACTGGGGGCAATCAGCCACGCCGCACAATTGCTGCGTGAATCCGAGGAACTGAACGACGCGGACCGGCGTCTGACGCAGATTATTCAAGATCACTCCCAACGTATGAACCGCGTCATCGAGAATGTCCTGCAACTGTCCCGCCGCCAGCAAACCGCGCCGCAACGCCTGGACCTACGCGCCTGGCTGGAGCAATTCGTCCAACAAGCCCGGGAAAGCGCGGCGCCACACCAACAGTTGCACCTGCACATCGCCCCGGGCGACTACATCACCTTGATGGACCCCGACCAATTGGCGCAAGTGCTGGACAACCTGCTACGCAACGCCTGGCGCCACAGCGCGATGGCCCATGAACGGGCCGAAGCCTGGCTGGAGCTGTTCATCGATCCGCACAGCCAATTGGCGGCACTGGACATCCGCGACAACGGTCCCGGCGTGACGCCCGACCAGCAGGCGCACTTGTTCGAACCTTTCTTCACCACCAGCCACCAGGGCACCGGCCTTGGGCTCTATCTGTCCCGTGAGCTGTGCGAAAGCAACCAGGCCCGCCTAGACTTCAAACCACGCCAAGGCGGCGGCTGCTTTCGCATCACCTTTGCTCACGGACGGAAACAGATTTGAATACACGCTCACGGCAACGAATCCTGATCGTCGATGACGAGCCGGACATCCGCGAACTCCTGGAAATGACCCTGGGACGGATGAAACTCGACACCCGCAGCGCCAAGAACCTGGCCGAGGCGCAATCGACGCTGGCGGGCGAAGCCTTCGACCTGTGCCTGACCGACATGCGCCTGCCCGATGGCACCGGCCTGGAGCTGGTCAAACACATCCAGCAATGTTATCCCCAACTGCCCGTGGCGATGATCACCGCCTACGGCAGCCTGGAAGTCGCCATCGATGCCCTCAAGGCCGGCGCCTTCGATTTCCTGACCAAGCCCGTCGACCTGGCCCGCCTGCGCGAACTCGTCGGCAGCGCCCTGCGCCTGTCACCGGGCACCACGCCCACCGCGACCGTAGAGCGCTGCCTGCTGGGCGACTCGCCACCGATGCGCAGCGTGCGCAACCACATCGAAAAACTGGCCCGCAGCCAGGCACCGGTATACATCAGTGGTGAGTCGGGATGCGGCAAGGAACTGGTCGCCCGCCTGATCCACGAACAAGGCCCGCGGGCCAGCCAGCACTTCGTGCCCGTCAACTGCGGGGCGATTCCCACGGAGCTGATGGAAAGCGAATTTTTTGGCCACCGCAAAGGCAGTTTTACCGGCGCCATCGAAGACAAACCCGGACTGTTCCAGGCCGCCCACGGCGGAACGCTATTTCTCGACGAAGTGGCGGACCTGCCGCTGACGATGCAGGTCAAGCTCTTGCGGGCCATCCAGGAAAAAGCCGTGCGCGCCGTTGGGGGGCAGCAGGAAGAAATAGTGGACGTACGTATTCTCTGCGCCACCCATAAAGACCTGGACGCCGAAGTCGCCGCCGGGCGCTTTCGCCAGGATCTGTATTACCGACTGAACGTCATCGAGCTGCGCGTCCCGCCCCTGCGCGAACGCCGTGAAGACATCGAACCACTGGCCAACCACATGCTCCAGCGCCTCGCCGCCGGCACCGGCAATCCTGCGGCGACGCTGCATCCACAGGCGCTCGAGGCCCTGCGCAACTATCGCTTTCCGGGCAACGTGCGAGAACTGGAGAACATGCTCGAACGAGCCTATACCCTTTGCGAACACCATCAGATCGAGGCTGACGACTTGCGGCTTGCCGAAAGCAACGCTGCTGGTGACCTGGCGAATCCCGATCTGGTGCGGGTCGATAACCTGGAAGACTATCTGGAAGATGTCGAGCGCAAGGTTATCCTCCAGGCGCTTGAGGAAACCCGCTGGAATCGCACGGCGGCGGCACAACGATTGAAGTTGTCGTTTCGGTCGATGCGATATCGGTTGAAGAAGTTGGGGTTGGATTGAGTACGAGTTCATCCAGCTCAGCCAGAGCCATACAAATCTTTGTGGCGAGGGGATTTATCCCTCGCCACGGACCAGTCCTTCTACCCGACGATTTCTTTAGCCCACCGGTACCTGCTCGTCCAGCACTCGATTGGCGAGCAATTCACCCCAGTTCAATCAGTTGCTGTACGCCCAGGGCGATTTGTCGTCGTGAGCCTTCAAGGTCGAAGGCCAGGTCTCTGATGGTGGCGTTGGCTGAGGCCAGGGTTTCGCTGAGGTTGGCGAGGAGGGATTCGGTGGCAATGCCGGCCGCGACGGTGTACAGCGATTCACTTTTTTCAGACGCCAAAAAAGTAACCCGCTGTAAGAGCGGAACCCTAAGCAGCCGTTACCGCAGCATTGGATATGTACACGAATTACAACCGCCCAGAAGGCAAATAAGGCACAGGATCAACCACCGGCTGCCGCCCCAACATCAGATCCACAAACAACCGACACGAAGCCGGTGCCAGCACCAACCCATTGCGATAATGCCCACAGTTCAACCACAAACCCTCGAACCCCGGCACGACGCCGATATAGGGAATCCCCTCCGGCGACCCCGGCCGCAACCCGGCCCAATGCCCCACCACCTCGGCATCGGCAAGCTCAGGAATAAGCGCCTCCGCCGAAGCCTTCAGGCTCTCCAGCGCCGCGTCGGTAGGCGTCTTGTCAAAGCCCTCCCGCTCCAGCGTACTGCCAACCAAAATGTGCCCGTCACGACGCGGAATCGCGTATCGGCCCTTGGCCAGGACCATGCTCGATAGAAAATCCGACGCGCACTTATAGAGAATCATCTGGCCCTTGACCGGCTCGACCGGCAACTTCAAGCCCAAGGTCTTGAGCAACTCGCCACTCCAGGCACCGGCGGCCAACACCACCTCATCGCCACGAATTTCACCAGCAGAACTGTGCACGCCCACCACACGTCCACCGTCGCGAATGAATCCACTGACTTCGCAGTGCTCATGAAGCGTGACATCGGGCAGCGCCAGCAAGGCTGCCTTGAGCGACTTCACCAGCCGCGGATTACGCACATTAGCCACGTCCGCCATGTAAATCGCCCGGGAAAATCCCGAACCGAGCACCGGCACCGCGTCGTGGACCTCGGAGATATCCACAGCCCGCAGCGGACGCCCTTCCCGCTCGGCCCAGGCCAGCGCTTCGTCCTGGTCGTCGAGGTCCAGCCAATACAGGCCGGTGACATGCACCTGCGGATCAATTCCGGTAGCGACAAACAAGCGCTCGCCCAGCTGTGGATAAAAATCCTGCGACCAATGGGCCAGCGCAGTGACCGCCGGGCTATAACGCCACGGGTACAACGGCGAAACGATACCGCCACCGGCCCAGGATGACTCCTGGCCAACGCCGGAACGGTCCAGCAGGACGACGCGCTGCCCTTCGGAGGCGAGATTGAATGCGGTCAGCAGGCCAATGACTCCGCCGCCAACGATCACCACTTGCTGTTGCTTGGTCATGTTCTGTTTCGGCTCACAAGACAGAGGGCGCGAGACAGCGCCCGAAAAAAGAAAAACTCAGCGGCCCCAGCAATCCTTGGCGGTCACGTCGGCGGCGGAGTTGACTATGTCCCGCTTGCCGGTGTTGTTGATCGTGAAATCACCGCATTTGTCCGTCGCCATGGACGACCCGCTCTTGCGCAAGGCTGTAAGAGTGAAAGCCTGGTCCGTCAGCGTCGTCGGGGTAATGGTGTAGAAATCATTGCCGGTGCTCAGGCCGGTCGCGTTGGTGTAGACGTTGTTCTTCGAGTAATGACGCTCGAGGATCTGCGCCTGCTCCGACAACAGCGAGGCGATCTCCGTACGCCGGGCCTTTTTCATGTACTCGGTCAGGCTCGGATAGCCGATGGTGATCACGATACCGATGATCGCAATGACGATCATGATTTCGATCAAGGTGAACCCACGGTTGGATCTGTGCATGCCTTGCCTCTCACTGTATTTGTCGCCACATGATGCGGCGGCTGCCGCCGACGGCTTTGCCCAGCAGGTCGGTGATACCGCCGCCGGAATCGTTCACGATCATGTTAGTGGCCCCGTTGGCACTGACGACGGCGCTCAGGGTCGGGATACCGCCCGTGAACACCACCCCCGCGGAAATCGTGTCGAGGCTGTTGAGCGAACCGTCGTTGTTGGTATCGAGTACCGCATAGTTGAGCATCTTACCGTTGAACGCATCCACTTCGATCAGTTTGCCGGTACCAAAGCTGGCGCAAGGGTCGGTGGTGTCCACGGCGGCGGTGGTAAAGACAACGCGTCCAAGCACCAGGTTGGCCGGGTTGATCACCCGCTCACCGGTCAACGCGTTGTTATATATCAGAGGCAGATACCAGCCCTTTTGGGTGGGATAAGCGACGTTGTTCTGGCTGGTGGTGACAAATTGCCCGGTGGTACCGGAAAAGATACTGGTGATCGACTGGGCCTGCAGGTTCGCGACGGTCATCTGCCCCGTGCCGCCGGCAGCGTCCCAGATCGAATAGAACCCCTGCAAATCCTTGTTTAGCTTGTCCACGGACTCATTGAACTTACCCGTGCCGAAAAACACCTGGATGCCTCCCTGAGGGTTCTCCGCCAGCAGGGGTTGTGCGGTGATCGGTTGCGTTGCGCCACCGGGCGCGGTGAATAACGGCTGGCCGGCAAATGCCAGGCCCCAGGTATTCGGAGAAGTACCACTGAGGTCGAATTTCCACATCCGTCCTCTCAAGTCACCACCGTAGGCGGCCTGCACCACGTTCTGCGAGTTGACCCGAAGCTTGACCGAGGACAGGCCGTTATTGGTTTCGCTGCTGTTGACGACGATTTTCCGGATCAGCGAACCGTCGCGAATGTCCACCACGTACAGCGCCGCCACACCGGTATTGCTACCGTAACCATTGGAAATGAAAGCGGCCCAGCGGCCATCCGCCAGCCGTGCCACTTCAGGGCGCGCGTAGGCGTAGCCCAGGTCATTGAATGCGTTGGCCGTGTTGGCAACGGTCGGCGCGCTGATCTCCCACAACGCCCGTATCGCGTTGCCCGCCGATGCATCGAACAGCTGCACCGCATAGAAAGCCCGGCCACCCGCGCCGGTTCCCCCCAGGGCAAGGGTTTTCCAGACGCTGCCCAGTTGCGCATCAAAGACGCCGACCTGCCCGTCCACCAGGAACTTATGGCTCACGCCGTTGATGTAGCTGGGATCAGCGATGAACTGCAATGAGGGCAGGACGCTCGATGGCATATAAGCATAACGCCGGGTTCCGTTCGTACTGTTGATGACACTGAAGAAACCGTCGTTGGCGTTCACCACCAGGCTGGCGTTCATGTTCGCGGCCTTGGTCGTCAGGTAGGTGCTGTAGCTGGTGTCGTTCACCAGGTCCGAAGCGGTCTGGTCGTTGGGTGAAGCCAGCACCAGCGGAGAGTTGATGATGTCCCCGAGCAAGACGCTGCGCACCTTCAGCCCGGTCCTGTTGACACCCTTGCTCCACTCCACCAGGTCGTTGCCGGTGACACCCGTTGGCAGGCCTTGGCTCAAACTGGCCTGCTGGGCCGGCGAGAAGTTGCCGTAGGCCAGGGTTACCGGCACGTTGGTCGCGGTGTTCCAGGACTGATAGATCGGCGCCGTTGCGCCGGGCACGATGGCGGTATCGGTGGTCCATTGCGCCGCCGCCGTGTTGACCGTTCCAGTGGAGTTGAAGCCGAACGCTCTTATGGTGCCGCGCCAATCCTTGGGATCATAGGTGGTCTGGTAGAAACTCGAAGTGCTGGTAAGCGTGGCGCCATTGCTGGTGCCGCCGCCTCCAGAACCGGCCTTGGAGGTGATGTCGCTGAGGGCCGATGACAGCGCCGAGCTCAGGCCCTCGCTGTTGGTGGCCGGATAATATTTGCCCGCGCCATAACGAGCGGCGTCGGAGAGCATCTGGTTGGTAACGGCAAATCCTACGGTGTAGGTATTGAGATATTGCCGGCCAAATTCGGCCCCATCCCAACTTTTCCCCGTGACGTCGGTACCGGTGGAGCGCATGTCGATGTCGAAGGCGAACTTGGCGATGTCATCCAGGTAAAGCGTGTCGCCCTCCGCATTGCCGAGCGGATCGGCTCCGTCGTTGCTGCTGATACCGTCCCAATTAGGCAGGCGGGATCCGCCCTGTGGGTCATTGGTCGGAAACGTTCGGTCATAAGTGGGCAGGCCGTCAGTGATCACGACACCGAAGTTCTTCTGGCATCGATACTGGATCGGGCTGGTGTAGGTGCTGGGGGTGCCGTTGTAATACGGCGCCATGCCACGGAAATAGCGAGTGACTTCGTAGTAACTTTCGGCCAATGGGGTGTTTGCCACGGCGCCCAGGCCGTTGATGGCATTGATCAGGGCGCTGTAGTTGCTGTTGGCCTGGGTCTGGGTGACGCTGCCACTCACTGGCGATAGATCGCTGATGGCCCGGGCAATATAGCCACCCGGGCCCGAATTGCTGCTGTTGGGCGGGTTGAAGGTGGCCAGGCCGATGCGCAGGGCGCGGTTGTTGGCGACCAGGTCGGTCGAGACATCCCGCGCGACGTTGATTCGGTAGTCGTTGGGAATCGTGCCCGTGGTGAAGTCCCGGCTGGAGCCGTTGGCCAGGGTCACCAGATAGGCCAGGTACCGGGCAGTATAACGGGTGTTACCGCCACCCACGGGATCCGGCAGCCGCAGACAGATCCGCCCGATACCGGATCGATAGAAGCCGTGCCAACCAGACGAGCAGCCGCCCCGTAAAAGCCCCACCAACAGGATGTTCGAATCGTCCAGGTCCAACTCATATCTGTCGTTGCAACTGCTACTGGAGTTACACGCGAACGTGCGCGTCTGCGTCGCCGCCGGGTCAAACCCCGCCGCCCAGATAATATTGTTCATACTCCCCGAATCGTCGATCAGCAGCATCACGTTGGGCGTCACCGCCGCCGCGCTCAACAATGGTGATTCCGAAGGCGTGAAGCCGTACACCGGAGCCGTCAGGTAGAGGCTGAGCAACACTCCCCACAACCAGCCCCGCAGCGCCCTAATATTTCGCATAGATGCTCTCCACCACGCTGCGCTGGTTATTGCCCACTACAGCCACCGCGGTGATCCGGTACAGCGTCGCCGAGGTATTGATCGGCACGTTGACTGCCGTAACCGTCGTGCCGATGTTCTGCACGCCATAAAACCCGCCCGCGGCAGCCACCCAGAGCACGCCCGACGACGAGTTGCGCCCCGCCGCGTTCACCGTCGCAGATTCGGCCGGTGGGGCACATTGGGCCGTGGTGGTGCAGACCGGCAATGAATACGTCTCGACCTGCACCGCGCTCTCCCCCACTCTCAGCGCTGCCTCGGCCAACTGGAACGACTGGTTGCGCTGCATGACGCTGCTGGTCATTTTTTCCTGGAGCGTGGCGCTCTGCATCGACGACAGGCCGATCAGCGTCAGCAGCAGCAAAAAGACCAGGCTGACCAGCAACGCCATACCGCGCTGGCGATGCTTGAGGCTTGTCGAGTTCATCGATTGCCTCCTCATAGCAGCCGGTTGCGCAAGGCGGCGACCACGTTGAAGGTCTGGTCGCGCACGCTGTTCTTTGGATCGAACAGCGTCAGCGTCAGGCGCACGCTGCGGATCAGCGCCGGGTCGGTCGGGTTGGCACTGTAGCTGCTGGCGGCGATGTCCGTTGCGCTGCCGGCCACGCCAAACATCACGTCGAACGCCCGCACGTTGTCCACCAGCACCGCCATGGTCGGGTTGCCTCGGCCACTGCCCAGGAGCAGTTGATTGTTGGTGAAGCCGTAGACCAGCCGACGGATCGGAAAGGCCAATTGCCCGCTCGCCGGGATTCGTGCGTCGGTGTAGGCGGTCGCCGTGTTACGGCAATCGGAAATGATGGTCCAGGCCGGCGTGCCGCCGCTGTTGCCGATGTCGGCCGTCACCAGGGTCAACCTGCGGTTGGCGTTGTCCCAGCGAATCGGTGTGATTTGGCTGGCGGCGAAATCGTTGTTCGAAGAGGCATCGGTAATGCTCGCCAGGCAGCCAAACATGCCCACCATGCGAATCTCCTGGACCATCTTGCTCAAGGCAAACCGTGCGTCTTCCTGCATCACCGCCGCAGCGTTCTGGCTGACATAGGTGTTCTTGGCGGAGATGAAAATCTGCACGACGCCCAACACGACGACCAGGCTGATCACCAGCGCGATCATCAATTCGATCAGGCCGAAGCCCCGGCTGCGTCTGTTCATGGCGGCGTCGCCACCGGATCGACGGCGACGCGGCTGGTCAACACGAAGCTGCGCCGTGCTTCGGCCGCATCGGTCGTGTTGGCGGCCCGGGCATCGTCCCAGGAAATGGTGATGGTGTAGACCCGCTGGTTCAGCGCGACAGTGCCGGTTGCCGTGGCGCCGCCGAAGGCGACGATGTTGGTCTTGAAGTCATACAGGTCCTGGTCCCGGGTCACGCTGAGATTGGGCGAGGTGGGCGGTGTGATGGTGTAGTCGGCGGCGGAATTGGCGCGGATGCGGTCCAGCAGGTCATAGGCGATGAAGCTGGCCTGGCTGGTCATGCGCGAGCTGTCGGTGTACTTGAGCGCGTTGAGCTGGACCATTGCCGCCCCCAGCAAGCCTACGCCCAGGATCAGCACCGCCACCAGCACCTCGATCAGCGTCATGCCCTCCTGCGCTCTTCTACTGCAACCCTTCATCCGCAACTTCCATCCAATACAATGCGTCCATTGAGGCAAACATTGAGCGTCCTGCTCTGCGCCCCCCGTACGTAACTGAAGCCCACCGGAGTGGCCGGTGCCGATAATCCGCCCAGGTTGTTGAAATCGATACCGGTCACTTCTGAGGTTAGCGTCAGAGTCACGCCGCTGCCCATCGCTGGAACAACCCGCAACACATCGGTCGGGTTGGCCGGATTGCCCGTGTTGTCGTACACGATCAATTCACCGCTCCAGGCACCGCCCTGCGTCGTCGGGCGAATGCGTGTGGTAATGCCACGATTGATCGCTTCCATTCGCGCGAAGTTCAAGGCGCGGCGCAGGTCGCCGATCTCCGTATCGGCCTTGCTGCTTTGCAGCGAACCGGTGAACGACGGCACCGCCATGGTGATCAGGATCAGCAGCACGCCAAGGGCCACCAGCAGCTCGATCAGCGTGAAACCTTTTGTACGAAGATCCATCGATGCCCTCCGTTGCCGTCGGCTATACCTGCTTCTACAACGCTAGAACAAACCACCGCCATATGTGCAACCTTTGGCGAGGGGATTTAACCCCGCTGGGCTGCTCAGCAGCCCCAATGATGTTGATTCGTTCCTGCTTGAACCCCGCGAGGCCTGGTTTGGGGGCTGCTCGCAGCCCAGCGGGGATAAAACCCCTCGCCACCAATGATTCATAAGTTTTTAGTCCGCTCCACAATCTCCAGGGAGGAGACGTCATGTACCAACAGGGCTTCAGCCTGCTCGAACTGCTTATGGGACTGGCAATTGCCGCGATTGTTCTGCCTTGGGCCGGCACAAGCTACAAAGAACTGATCGAATCCATCCAGCGCGAGGACACGGCGCAGTTGCTGCTCAGCGGATTGCGCAGCGCCCGCAGCGAAGCCATCACGCGCAACCGTCGTGTATTGATACAAGGGATAGACAACGATTGGGGCAACGGCTGGCGGATCATGCTGGACGACAAGGAGCAAACCTTGCTGATGGAGCGCACTGCACGCGCCCGAGTGATCGGCAACTCGCCGGTCAAACGCAGGGTGAGGTTCGGCAGCCAGGGCGAAGCGCTCCACTCCAATGGCTCGTTCCAGGCCGGCACGCTGCATGTGTGCGCCAAACGCGGGCCGGTCAGCCATCATCAAGTGATACTGGCGCCTTCCGGTCGCGTCCGCCTGGAAAGTATCAAGGCCGAGCAGGCCTTGTGTGCAAAAGGACTCAAAGCAGGGAGCGGACGCGCAATTCCTTCGGCATCGAGAACGTAATGTTTTCCTCACGGCCAGCCAACTCATCGGCGCCGGTTGCGCCCCAAGCCTGCAACTGCTGGATCACGCCGCGCACCAGGACTTCCGGGGCGGACGCACCGGCGGTAATGCCGATCCGCTCGACGCCGTCGAACCAACTGCGTTGCATGTCTTCGGCGCCATCGATCAGGTAGGCCGGGGTGGACATGCGCTCGGCCAGCTCGCGCAAGCGGTTGGAGTTGGAGCTGTTCGGGCTGCCGACGACCAGGACCACGTCGCACTCGTTGGCCAGTTGCTTGACCGCGTCCTGGCGATTCTGGGTGGCGTAGCAGATGTCATCCTTGCGCGGTCCGCCAATGGCCGGGAAGCGCGAACGCAAGGCGTCGATGACCCGGCTGGTGTCGTCCATGGACAGGGTGGTCTGGGTGACGAAGGCAAGCTTTTCCGGGTTGCGCACCTGCAGTGCCGCCACGTCTTCCTCGTCCTCGACCAGGTAGATCGCGCCGCCGTTGCTTGCATCGTACTGGCCCATGGTGCCTTCGACTTCCGGGTGGCCCTCATGGCCGATCAGGATGCATTCGCGACCGTCGCGGCTGTAGCGCGCGACCTCGATGTGCACCTTGGTCACCAGCGGGCATGTGGCGTCGAACACTTTCAGGCCACGGCCGGCGGCTTCGGTACGCACCGCCTGGGACACGCCGTGGGCGCTGAAGATCACGATGACGTCATCCGGCACCTGATCCAGTTCCTCGACGAAAATGGCCCCGCGATTGCGCAGGTCCTCGACGACGAACTTGTTGTGCACCACTTCATGGCGCACGTAGATCGGCGGCCCGAAGACTTCCAGGGCGCGGTTGACGATTTCGATCGCCCGGTCCACGCCGGCGCAGAAGCCACGGGGGTTGGCGAGTTTGATTTGCATGCTGTGCCTCGTGTCTGTGGGAGCGAGCCTGCTCGCGAAGCGGTGGGTCAGTCAACTCGACGGTGGCTGTGAGTCAGCTTTCGCGAGCAAGCTCGCTCCCACAGGTATTGTGGGGGCGATAATTGCCGTTAAACCTTAAACCGCCTTGACCTCAAGAATTTCCACTTCGAAATTCAAGGTCTTGCCCGCCAATGGATGGTTGAAGTCCACGGTCACCTGGGCGTCGTCGAAAGCCTTTACCACACCCGGCAATTCGGTATTGGCCGCGTCGTTGAAAATCACCAGCAAGCCCTCGGACAACTCCATGTCCTGGAATTGCGAGCGTGGCATGGTCTGCACGTTTTGCGGGTTGGGCTGACCAAAGGCGTTTTCCGGTGGCACGACCACGGTGCGCTTGTCGCCGGCCTTGAAACCGAAGATCGCCGCCTCGAAGCCCGGCAGCAGGTTCCCGTCGCCGACCTTGAACACCGCCGGTGCCTTGTCAAAGGTGCTGTCGACGGTGTCGCCGTTTTCCAAGTGCAGGGCGAAGTGAAGCTTCACTTCGGTGTTTTGAGCGATACGCTGCTCAGTCATGGACGGCTTCTCCGGTTTTCTTGCTCTTGAACATATCCAACGCGAGCATCACGGCGCCCACGCTGATGGCGCTGTCGGCAAAGTTGAACGCCGGGAAATACCAGCGGTTCTGCCAATGCACCAGGATGAAATCGATCACGTGCCCCAAGGCAACCCGGTCATAGAGATTGCCCAGCGCACCACCCAGGACCAAGGCCAGCGCCACGGCAAGCCAGGTTTCGTCACGCCCCAGGCGCTTGAGCCAGACCACCAGCACGGCGCTGACCACAATGGCGATCAGGGCGAACAGCCAACGCTGCCAGCCCGAACTGTCGGCCAGGAAACTGAACGCCGCGCCGGTGTTGTAGGCCAGAGTCCAGCTGAAGTAGTCGGGAATGACCACGATCTGCTGGTACATCGTCAACGCGTTCTCGAAGTAGTACTTGCTGGCCTGGTCGATGACCAGAACCAGCAAGCTCAACCAGAGCCAGCCCAACCGACCGAAACGGCCCGCTGCATTAGGCATAGTGGCGAACCTCGCCGCTGCCGCTGATGTTGTCGACGCAACGACCGCAGATTTCCGGGTGCTCCGGATTCACGCCGACGTCTTCGCGGCAATGCCAGCAACGGGCGCACTTGGTGTGGTTCGACTTGACGATCTTCAACTTCAAGCCGCTGACTTCAGTGGTCACCGCATCGGTCGGCGCCTGCACGAAAGGTGCAACGCTGGCGGTGGAGGTGATCAGCACGAAACGCAGTTCGTTGCCCAGCTTGGCCAAGTCGGCGCTCAAGGCGTCTTCGGCATAGAGGGTCACTTCGGCCTGCAGGTTTCCGCCGACGGCCTTGGCCGCCCGCTGGATCTCCATTTCCTTGTTGACCGCCGCCTTGACCGCCATCACGCGGTCCCAATACGCACGGTCCAGCTCGAAGCCTTGCGGCAGTTCCGTCAGGCCTTCGTACCAGGTATTGAGCATCACCGACTCGTTGCGCTCGCCCGGCAGGTATTCCCACAGCTCATCGGCGGTGAACGCCAGGATCGGTGCGATCCAGCGCACCAGCGCTTCGCTGATGTGGAACAGCGCGGTCTGGCACGAACGGCGCGCCTTGCTGTTGGCGCCGGTGGTGTACTGGCGATCCTTGATGATGTCGAGGTAGAAACCACCGAGTTCCTGCACGCAGAAGTTGTGGATCTTGGAGTAGACGTTCCAGAAGCGGTATTCGCCGTAGTGCTCCTGCAACTCGCGTTGCAGCAGCAAAGTACGATCCACGGCCCAGCGGTCCAGGGCGAGCATGTCTTCGGCCGGCAACAGGTCGGTGGCCGGGTTGAAGCCGGTCAGGTTCGAGAGCAGGAAGCGCGCGGTGTTACGGATGCGACGGTAAGCGTCCGCGCTGCGCTGCAGGATCTGCTCGGAAACGGCCATCTCGCCGGAATAGTCGGTGGACGCCACCCACAGGCGCATGATGTCGGCGCCCAGGGTGTCGTTGACTTTCTGCGGCGCGATCACGTTGCCCAGGGACTTGGACATCTTGCGGCCGGACTCGTCGACGGTGAAGCCGTGGGTCAGCAGCTCGCGGTACGGCGCGTGGTTGTCGATGGCGCAACCGGTCAGCAAGGACGAGTGGAACCAGCCACGGTGCTGGTCCGAACCTTCCAGGTACAGGTCGGCGCGTGGGCCGCTCTCGTGGCCCATCGGGTGCGAACCGCGCAGCACGTGCCAGTGGGTGGTGCCGGAGTCGAACCAGACGTCCAGGGTGTCGCTGATCTTGTCGTACAGCGGCGCTTCGTCGCCCAGCAGCTCGGCGGCGTCGAGCTTGAACCAGGCTTCGATGCCTTCGGCTTCGACGCGCTTGGCCACGACTTCCATCAGTTCAACGGTGCGCGGGTGCAACTCGCCGCTTTCCTTGTTCAGGAAGAACGGGATCGGCACGCCCCAGTTGCGCTGGCGGGAGATGCACCAGTCCGGACGGTTGGCGATCATCGAGTGCAGGCGCGCCTGGCCCCAGGCCGGCACGAACTGGGTCTCTTCGATGGCCTTGAGGGAGCGCTGGCGCAAGGTGTCGCCGCTGGAGGGCTGCTTGTCCATGCCGATGAACCACTGCGCGGTGGCGCGGTAGATCAGCGGGGTCTTGTGGCGCCAGCAGTGCATGTAGCTGTGTTCGATGACGGTGGTGTGCAGCAGCGCGCCGACTTCGGTCAGCTTGTCGACGATGGCCGGGTTGGCTTTCCAGATGAACTGGCCGCCAAAGAACTCCAGCGACGGCACGTACACGCCATTGCTCTGCACCGGGTTGAGGATGTCGTCGTTGACCATGCCGTATTTCTTGCACGTCACGAAGTCGTCGACGCCATAGGCCGGTGCGGAGTGAACCACGCCGGTGCCCGCACCCAGTTCTACGTAGTCGGCCAGGTACACCGGCGACAGACGGTCATAGAACGGATGGCGGAAATTGATCAGTTCCAGCGCCGAGCCCGGGGCGGTGGCGATCACCGAACCGTGGAGGTTGTAGCGGACCAGACAGGATTCGACCAGCTCTTCGGCCAGCACCAGCAGCTTGTCGCCGACGTCAACCAAGGCGTAGTTGAATTCAGGATGGACGTTCAGCGCCTGGTTGGCCGGAATGGTCCACGGCGTGGTGGTCCAGATCACGATCGAGGCGGGCTTGGCGAGCTTGCCCAGGCCGAACGCCGCGGCGAGCTTGTCTTCATCGGCGATCGGGAACGCGACGTCGATGGTCGAGGACTTTTTGTTCTCGTACTCGACTTCCGCCTCGGCCAGGGCCGAACCGCAATCGAAGCACCAGTTCACCGGCTTGAGGCCCTTGAACACGAAGCCGCCCTCGACGATTTTCGCCAGGGCACGGATTTCGCCGGCTTCGTTCTTGAAGTCCATGGTCTTGTACGGGTTGGCGAAGTCGCCCAGCACGCCGAGGCGGATGAATTCAGACTTCTGCCCTTCGATCTGCTCGGTGGCGTAGGCACGGCACAGCTCGCGGGTCTTGTCGGCGCCCAGGTTCTTGCCGTGGGTCACTTCGACCTTGTGCTCGATCGGCAGGCCGTGGCAATCCCAGCCCGGGACATACGGCGCGTCAAAGCCCGACAGGGTCTTGGAGCGGATGATCATGTCCTTGAGAATCTTGTTCAGCGCGTGACCGATGTGGATGGTGCCGTTGGCATACGGAGGGCCGTCGTGCAGGACGAACTTCGGACGATCCTTGCCAATTTCGCGCAACTTTCCGTACAGGCCAATGCTGTCCCAACGCTGCAGAATCTGTGGTTCGCGCTGAGGCAGGCCGGCCTTCATTGGGAAGGCGGTGTCCGGAAGGTTTAGCGTGGCTTTATAGTCGGTCATTTAAGGCTCTTCATTAGCGATTGGCGCTGGTTGCGACAAGGGCACGGGCGGCGGCGATATCTGCATGGATCGCCGTCTTGAGCGCCTCCAGAGAGGCAAAACGCTGCTCTTCACGCAGCTTCTGGTGGAAAACCACCGTCAAACGCCGGTCATACAGATCGCCGGCAAAATCCAGAATGTGTACTTCGAGATGGGCCTTGCCATCTCCCTGCACCGTGGGGCGTACGCCGATATTGGCGACGCCGGGCCAGGTCTTGCCGTCGATGTCGACACTCACCAGGAATACCCCGGTCAGCGGCACGCGACGTCGCTTGAGCTGCACGTTGGCCGTTGGCGTACCCAGTTGGCGCGCCAGCTTCTGCCCGTGCAGGATCCGCCCGGCAATCCGGTACGGGCGACCGAGCAAGCGCTCGGCCAATTCGAAGTCGGCCGCCGCCAAGGCATTGCGGACCTGGGTGCTGCTGACGCGCAAGCCATCCATCTCGACGGTCTGCGCCGCTTCGACGGTAAACCCCTGGGCGATGCCGGCCTGTTGCAAATAATCAAAATCCCCGGCCCGGTCGCAACCGAAACGGAAATCGTCGCCAACTTCCAGATGCTTCACGTCGAGACCATCCACCAGGATTGTGTCGACGAACTCGGCGGCACTGAGCTGGCTCAGGCGCTGGTTGAAAGCCAGGCAAAGGACCCGATCGACGCCTTCGGCGGCCAGCAGTTGCAGTTTGTCGCGTAACCGGGCCAGGCGGGCCGGGGCGGTGTCCGGGGCGAAAAATTCCCGTGGCTGCGGCTCGAAGATCACCACGCAGCTGGGCAGGCCCAACTCCAGCGCACGCTCGCGCAGCCGCGCCAGGATAGCCTGGTGGCCACGGTGGACACCGTCGAAGTTGCCAATAGTGGCGACACAGCCCCGATGTCGGGGACGCAGGTTGTGGAGGCCTCGAACCAGCTGCATAACGCGCTTCTTGCTCATAAAGTGGCCGATTATAACCACACCCGGCGGTCGGTGACAGGCAACACCGTAACCCAAAGTGATCGAACCGACAAAACCGCCGTCGGGCCTGTGATCATGGATGAGCGCGCGCTCAGCTCAACGCCTTGCGGTTGAAGTCGCGCAAACGGAACCCCATCAGCAGCAGCATGCCGAAATATGCCACCACGCCCGCCACGACCAGCACGCCCAGGCGCAGGAAACGCTCAAGCATCTGCCCTTCGCCCCAAGCCGGCATGAAATGCATCCCCGCCAGCAACACCGCCGACATCACCGCCACGGCGACCAGCAGCTTGAAGCCGAACTTGCCCCAGCCCGGCAGTGGTTGATACATCTTCTGCTTGCGCAGCTGATAGAACAGCAGGCCGGCGTTGAGGCAGGCACCCGCGCTGATCGCCAGGGCCAGGCCGGCGTGGGCCAGGGGGCCGATAAGCAGCAGGTTGAACAGTTGCGTCATTACCAGGGTGAAGACCGCGATCTTCACCGGCGTGCGAATGTTCTGCTGGGCGTAGAAACCCGGCGCCAGGACCTTGATCACGATGATTCCGAGCAGTCCCACCGAATAGGCGATCAACGCTCGCTGGGTCATCAATGCGTCAAAGGCATTGAACTGACCGTATTGGAACAGCGAAACCGTCAGCGGCTCGGCGAGAATCCCCAGCGCCAAGGCACAAGGCAGGACCAGCACGAAGCACAGGCGCAGCCCCCAGTCGAGGATCCGCGAATACTCATGGCGATCCTGGCTGGCGTAGGTCTTGGCCAGGGTCGGCAGCAGGATCGTGCCCAGCGCCACGCCCAGTACGCCGGATGGCAATTCCATCAAGCGGTCGGCGTAATACATCCATGACACCGAACCGGCCACCAGGAACGAGGCAAATATGGTGTTGATGATCAGGGAAATCTGGCTCACCGAAACGCCGAGAATGGCTGGCAACATCTGTTTCATGACCCGCCACACGCCGCTGTCGCGCAAGTTCAGCCGCGGCAGCACCAGCATGCCGATCTTCTTGAGGTGCGGCAGTTGATACAGCAACTGCGCCAGGCCACCCACCAATACCGCCCAACCCAGGGCCATTACCGGCGGATCGAAGTACGGCGTCAGGAACAACGCAAACACGATCATGCTGACATTGAGCAGCGTCGGCACGAAGGCCGGCACGGAGAACCGGTTCCAGGTGTTGAGGATCGCCCCGGCCAGCGACGACAGGGATATCAGCAATATATAAGGAAAGGTCACCCGCAACAGATCGGAGGTGAGCTGGAATTTTTCCGGCGTATCGGTAAAGCCTGGCGCGGTGGCCCAGATCACCCAAGGTGCGGCAAGCATGCCGGCGGCCGTGACCAGCGCCAGCACCAGGGTCAGCAAACCCGTCACGTAGGCGATGAATGTGCGGGTCGCTTCGTCGCCCTTCTGGCTTTTATATTCCGCCAGGATCGGTACGAAGGCCTGGGAAAAGGCCCCTTCGGCAAAGATTCGCCGCAGCAGGTTGGGCAACTTGAACGCGATAAAGAAGGCGTCGGTGGCCATTCCGGCACCGAAGATCCGGGCAATCAGCGTATCGCGAACGAAACCCAGGATGCGGGAAAGCATCGTGATAGAGCTGACGGCAGCCAACGATTTGAGCAGGTTCATGAAAAGAGTTTTTGCCTGTCGATAAACAGCAGGCGAACAATGCGCCCACTTATGCGATACTCCGCGCCGCTAAACAGCACAGCGCCAAAGCCCGCGAGTTTACAGGTCGCACGCCGGAAAGAAATCATTCGGTGCGCCGCACCTGCCATTCAGCGGAACGTGTCACCCGCCCTTGACAAGACCTCAACTCATCGGCATGATTCGCGGCCTATTTTGTTTGCTATTTCCTAAAAAGTCTTTCGAGGAGCTCGACGGTGGCCAACTCACCTTCCGCCAAAAAACGTGCAAAACAGGCTGAGAAGCGTCGCAGCCACAACGCCAGCCTGCGTTCCATGGTCCGTACCTACATCAAAAACGTAGTCAAGGCCATCGACGCAAAAGACGCTGAAAAAGCACAAGCTGCTTACGTTCTGGCTGTGCCAGTTATCGACCGTATGGCCGATAAAGGCATCATCCACAAGAACAAGGCTGCTCGCCATAAGAGCCGCCTGAATGGCCACGTAAAGGCCTTGAACGTTGCCGCTGCTGCCTAAGCGACGCGCTCGTTAAAAAACCGACCTCAGGGTCGGTTTTTTATTGCCTGCGTTTTGTCCGCACATCGCAAAAAACTTTGGGAGCAAGCCTGCTCGCTTCCACAGTTTTTTGCGTAGGTTATTGAGCCCGTGCCCAAGGCAAGATCGGAATCGCCGTCACCGCATTCTGCGGACTGCCCTCGATCACGCGATCACTGTAGACCAGGTACACCAGCGTATTGCGCTTCTTGTCGAGGAAACGCACCACCTGCATGGTCTTGAACACCAGCGAAGTGCGCTCACGGAACACCTCTTCGCCGTCCTTGAGCTCGCCTTTGAAGCTGATCGGTCCAACCTGCCGACAGGCGATGGATGCTTCGGCACGATCCTCGGCCAGCCCGAGACCACCTTTCACCCCACCCGTCTTGGCTCGCGACAGGTAACAGGTCACGCCATCGACCTTGGGATCATCGAACGCCTCGACGACGATCCGGTCATTCGGCCCGACAAATTTGAAAACGGTCGATACCTGACCAATTTCCTCAGCCGAAGCCAGCAATGGCATCGCCAACAGCAAGCCGATCAATCCTTTTGCCAAACCCATGATTTTTCCTTAGACGAGGATCAGGTTGTCACGGTGAACCAGCTCAGGCTCCGCCATATAACCCAACAGACCGACAATCGCATCAGACGACTGACCGATGATTTTCTGTGCTTCCAGCGCACTGTAATTGGCCAGGCCACGGGCGATCTCACGACCGTCCGGCGCCACGCACACCACCATCTCACCCCGACGGAAACTGCCCTGGACCAGCTTCACCCCCACCGGCAGCAAGCTCTTGTTACCCTGCGACAAGGCCGACACCGCCCCGGCATCCAGCACCAACGTGCCACGGGTCTGCAGGTGCCCGGCCAGCCATTGCTTGCGCGCCGCCAGCATGCCGCGCTCAGGTGACAGCAAAGTACCGATACGCTCGCCGGCCTTCAGGCGATCAAGCACCCGCTCCAACCGGCCGCCCACGATGATCGTATGCGCCCCGGAACGAGCCGCCAGGCGCGCCGCGCGCAACTTGGTCTGCATGCCGCCACGCCCCAGCGCACCGCCGGTGCCACCCGCCACAGCATCCAGCGCCGGGTCGTCGGCACGGGCCTCGTAGATCAGCTTGGCATCGGGATTGTTGCGCGGGTCGGCATCGAACATGCCGTCCCGGTCGGTGAGGATCACCAGCAAGTCCGCCTCCACCAGGTTCGCCACCAACGCAGCCAGCGTGTCGTTGTCGCCAAAACGGATCTCGTCGGTGACCACCGTGTCGTTTTCATTGATCACCGGAATGACTTTCAGCTCCACCAGCGCCCGCAACGTACTGCGGGCATTGAGGTAGCGCTTGCGGTCGGACAGGTCGTCATGGGTCAGCAGGATCTGCGCGGTATGGCGACCATGCTCGGCGAAGCTCGATTCCCAAGCCTGCACCAAGCCCATCTGGCCGATGGCGGCGGCAGCCTGCAGCTCATGCATCGCGCTGGGTCGCGACGTCCAGCCCAGGCGACTCATGCCGGCGGCCACGGCCCCGGAAGAGACCAATACCAGCTCAACGCCAGCCTCATGCAAGGCCACCATCTGCTCGACCCACACCGCCATTGCCTGGCGATCCAGGCCTTTGCCATCCGCTGTCAGCAGTGCACTGCCGATCTTCACGACCCAGCGCTGCGCACCCGTCACCTTGCTCCGCATCATCTTCAACCTTTGCCAGCGAACGGCGCGACCCAGCGCCGCCCATGGGATTATTCGTATTTGCGTTTTACAGATACCAAAACGCCGCTCGATCGAGCGGCGCCTTGGAAACCGGCTGGCTGCGATGATAACACCGCGCTGAAACACTTGAACCTGTGGGAACGAGCCCGCGCCCACAGATCCGATTTCAACCGAGGAGCATCAGTCGCGGACGTAGATGATTTCCGGACCGTCTTCATCATCCACATCTTCTTCGTCCCAATCGTCGTCACCGATGTCATGGACCGACTTGACGCCACTGCGACGCAGGGCACGCTGGTCGTCCAGCGCCTGCAATTGGGCGCGAGCCTCGTCTTCGATGCGCTGGTCGAGCTCGGCCAACTCTTCCTTGTAGGCCGGATCGTTGGCCAGGCGGTCGGCGCGATCTTCCAGGTACCGCATGATGTCGTGGCAGAGGCGCTCGGTGTTTTCCTTGGCGATGGCCGAGATCACGTAGACCGGACCTTCCCACTCCAGGCGATCAACGATTTCCTTGACCCGCTCCTCGTGCTCTTCTTCGAGGATCTGGTCGCACTTGTTCAACACCAGCCAACGATCGCGCTCGGCCAGGGCCGGGCTGAACTTGGTCAGTTCGTTGACGATGACTTCGGCGGCATCGGCAGCACTGGTTTCATCCAGCGGCGCCATGTCGACGAGGTGCAGCAACAGACGGGTACGGGACAAGTGCTTGAGGAAACGAATCCCCAGGCCAGCACCCTCGGAAGCACCTTCGATCAGCCCCGGAATGTCGGCGATCACGAAGCTTTTCCAGCGATCGACACTGACCACGCCCAGGTTCGGCACCAGGGTAGTGAACGGGTAATCGGCCACTTTCGGCTTGGCCGCCGACACCGAGCGAATGAAGGTACTTTTACCGGCGTTCGGCAGACCCAACAGGCCCACATCGGCCAATACCTTCATTTCCAGTTTCAGGTCGCGCTGCTCGCCGGGCTTTCCTGGCGTGGTCTGGCGCGGCGCACGGTTGGTGCTGGATTTGAAACGGGTGTTACCCAGGCCGTGCCAACCGCCATGGGCCACCAGCAGACGCTGGCCGGCCTTTGTCAGGTCGCCGATCACTTCCTGAGTGGCGGAATCGATCACCGTGGTGCCGACCGGCACGCGCAGGATCAGGTCTTCACCCTTCTTGCCGGTGCAGTCGGTGCTGCCGCCGTTGGAGCCACGCTCGGCATCGAAGTGCCGGGTGTAACGGTAATCCACCAAGGTGTTGAGGTTTTCATCGGCGAGCATGTAGATCGAGCCGCCGTCGCCCCCGTCACCACCGTTCGGACCACCGTTTTCAATGAACTTTTCCCGACGGAAACTCATGCAACCATTGCCGCCGTCGCCAGCCTTTACTCGAATCGATACTTCATCAACAAACTTCATGACACACGCCTCTCGCCGTACGGACGAGCCGAAAAAAACAAGACATAAGACTCTTGCAAAAATGAGCGCAGCGACCTGAAAACACGCCCAACCGCAGCGCCGACAGCCCATACAAACAGTTTTGCAAGAGACTCACCCCACAAACGAAAAAGCCCCGTCGCAAGACAGGGCTTTTCCAGCGATCTCGCAATTAAGCTGCGACAACGCTCACGTAACGGCGGTTGAACGCGCCCTTTACTTCGAACTTGATCACGCCTTCGATTTTAGCGAAGAGGGTGTGATCCTTACCCATGCCAACACCGTAACCGGCGTGGAATTGGGTGCCGCGCTGACGCACGATGATGTTGCCCGGAATGATTTTCTGGCCGCCATACATCTTCACGCCAAGGCGTTTGGCTTCTGAGTCGCGACCGTTACGGGTACTACCACCAGCTTTTTTGTGTGCCATGAGTTCAATTCTCCTAGTGAGGAATTAGGCTGAAATTAAGCCTGAATACCGGTGATTTTGATCTCGGTGTACCACTGGCGGTGGCCCATGCGCTTCATGTGGTGCTTACGACGACGGAACTTGATGATGCGGACTTTATCGTGACGACCTTGGGAGATCACTTCAGCCACAACGGTAGCGCCAGCAACGACTGGAGCGCCGATATTCACGTCATCGCCATTGGCGACCAACAGAACGCGATCAAAAGTCACGGATTCGCCGGTAGCGATTTCCAGTTTTTCGATCTTCAGGTATTCACCTGGGGCGACCTTGTATTGCTTGCCACCAGTAACAATTACTGCGTACGACATGGTATTTCTCCGATAATCCTGCTCACCCAGCGCTTTATAGGAAGAGGTATTGGCTGGCATGGCTGCATGGGCTGGAAGGCCCGGATGCAATTGCGTAAGGCAGGTGCTGCCCAGGAAGTTCAGGGTGCGCGATTGTACGCAAGGCAACGGAGCCTTGCAAGTAGCCGCCAGACACTGTTAAAGCGTCGCGAGCGAAGGGAAGACAAGGAAAAAACAGGCGAGGAAGCGGAGTTTACAGGCTGTAAATGAGCATTCCGAGCCTGTTTTTGACGCAGGATTACCGAGCGCAGCAGCTTTAACAGGGTCTGGTCGCGCCTTGACACCTGCGGACGTGGGTCCTAGCATGCCGCGCAACCCTTCTGGAGCGCCTGTCGCTGATGCAACCCCAAGCTTTCTACCGCGCAGTGGCGGACGATTTTAGTGCCGTCGACGGCATCATCAAGAAGCAGCTGACTTCCCGAGTGCCGCTGGTATCGAAAATCGGCGATTACATCACGTCGGCCGGTGGCAAGCGCCTGCGTCCATTACTGGTGCTGCTGTGCGGCAAGGCCCTGGGCCGCGAAGGCGACGACATGCGCCTGCTGGCCGCCACCATCGAGTTCCTGCACACCGCGACCCTGCTGCACGACGACGTGGTCGACATGTCCGGCATGCGCCGTGGCCGCTCGACCGCCAACGCCATGTGGGGCAATGCCCCAAGCGTGCTGGTAGGCGATTTCCTGTATTCACGCTCGTTCGAAATGATGGTCGAGCTGGGCTCGATGCCAGTGATGAAAATCCTGTCCCAGGCCACGCGCATCATTGCCGAAGGCGAAGTATTGCAGCTGTCCAAGGTGCGCGACGCCAGCACGACGGAAGAAACCTACATGGAAGTCATCCGCGGCAAGACCGCGATGCTCTTCGAAGCCTCGACCCACAGCGCCGCGGCCCTGGCCGGCGCCACCGCCGAGCAGAGCGAAGCGCTGCGCACCTTCGGCGATCACCTGGGCGTCGCGTTCCAGTTGGTGGACGACCTGCTCGACTACAAGGGTGACGCCGAGACCCTGGGCAAGAATGTCGGTGACGACCTGGCCGAAGGCAAGCCGACCCTGCCGCTGATCTACACCATGCGCGAGGGCACGCCGGAACAGGCGGCGCTGGTCCGCCAGGCGATCCAGAAAGGCGGGATCGAAGACCTGGAAAGCATCCGTGTCGCAGTCGAAGCCTCCGGCTCGCTGGAGTACACCGCGAAACTGGCCCGTGACTACGTTGCCCGCGCGATCAAATGCCTCGATGCCCTGCCCGCCAGCGAATACCGCGACGCGCTGGTGGATCTGAGCGAGTTTGCGGTCGCCCGTACGCACTGATCCTGGCCGATCAAGGCGATCTTTTATGGCGAGGGAGCAAGCTTCCTCGCCACGGGACTGCGAACACCCATCTCAGCAACAAAACCCTATATAATGTGCGCCCTTTTGCCCTCCTGATACCCAAGGAACCCTAGTGAGCACGTTGCCTCCCTGCCCGAAATGCAATTCCGAATATACCTACGAAGACGGCACCCAACTGGTCTGCCCGGAGTGTGCCCACGAATGGTCCGCCAGCGGTGAAGTTGAAACGCCGTCCGACGACACCGTGAAGAAGGATTCGGTCGGCAACGTCCTGCAGGACGGCGACACCATCACCGTAATCAAGGACCTCAAGGTCAAGGGCACCTCGCTGGTGGTCAAGGTCGGCACCAAGGTCAAGAACATCCGCCTGTGCGACGGCGACCACGACATCGACTGCAAGATCGATGGCATCGGCCCGATGAAGCTCAAATCCGAGTTCGTCAGAAAAGTCTGAACCTGCTGTACTCCCATCCCGCGCCCCGCGTGGGATGGCGCTTTGCCCTCCCCGCGCCGCCCCCCTCTTGTGCAAGCACGCTCGCTCCAGCCCGCTTGAGCTATCACAACCCATCGTCAGAAAAACAATCGTTGCGCCAATAGAGACTTGCTATTTAGCGAATAAGAATTATTCTCATCGAACCCATCAAGGAGATGAGAACCATGACTTATTTGATCGATGCCTGGCTGGACCGCCCACATCCCTACCTGAGGATCCTGCATCGGGAAACCGGGGAAGTCTGTGCGGTGCTTGAAGAAGAAGCCTTGAGCGAGCTGCAGGACCAAGGAGACCTGGACCTCAGCAGCCTCAATTCCAGCGAGCCGCTGGTACTCAAGGAATTGGTGCGAAACCTGTTCCTGTTCTGTTATGCCCGGGCGTTGCGCCCAACGGGGGATTTCAGCGGCAGGTTCCAGGGATGAAACACTTAGCCCTGTGGGAGCGAGCAAGTCGGATTGCCGCACCATCGCTCCCACAGTTTCATGTCCGGCAATTAAACCGGGCAGGGCCTTACAGGACGTCCAACAACTCGACGTCAAACACCAGCACGCTGTGCGGTGGAATGCTGCCAACGCCTTGAGCGCCGTAGGCCAGTTCGCTCGGCACGTACAGGCGCCATTTGCTGCCGGCATTCATCAGTTGCAGTGCTTCGGTCCAGCCTGGGATAACGCCACCTACCGGGAATTCGGCTGGCTGGCCACGATCGTAGGAGCTGTCGAATACAGTGCCGTCGATCAGAGTGCCATGGTAATGGGTACGCACTTGGTCCTCACGGGTCGGCTTGGCGCCTTCACCCTGGGTCAGCACTTCGAATTGCAGGCCGGAAGCCAGGGTAGTGATGCCTTCACGCTTGGCGTTTTCAGCCAGGAACGCACGGCCTTCGCCAGCAGCGGCTTCAGCCTTGGCGGCCGCTTCGGCCTGCATGATTTCGCGGATGACTTTGAAGCTGGCGGACATCTCGTCCTGGCCCACGCGGCTCGGCTTGCCGGCGAACGCGTCGGTCAGGCCAGCCAGGATTGCGTCCAGGCTCACGCCCGGTGGCGGGTTGTCGCGCAGTTGGTCGCCCAACTGACGGCCAATGCCGTAGCTGACGCGGGTTTCGTCGGTGGACAGGTTAACTTCGGACATCATGCTGCTCCGCTGTGCGGACGGCCCTGAAAGTTGCCGTGCGTGACACAGCGCCTCCCGGAGCGCCCGGAACCAAAAGGGCAAGCAGACTAGCACAGATGCCATGGCGCGGACGAACCGCTCGCGCGCCCTCCCCTCTAAACGACAACGCCCGCCTGTCTCTCGACAGGCGGGCGCTGCTTCAGAATCGCGGCTGGATCTCAGTGCTTGGTCAGTTTGTCCAGGTAGCCCATGGCGAATGCCGACACCACGAACGTCATGTGGATGATCACGTACCACATCAGGTGGTCAGGATCGACGTTCTTGGCGTCCATGAAGATACGCAGCAAGTGGATCGAAGAAATGGCAACGATCGAGGCCGCGACCTTCATCTTCAGCGACGAAGAGTCCATCGTGCCCAGCCAGTTGAGTTTTTCCTTGTCGTCGCCGATGTCCAGTTGCGAGACGAAGTTCTCATAGCCGGAGATCATTACCATGACCAGCAAACCGCCCACCAGCGCCATGTCGATCAACGACAGCAGCACCAGGATCAGCTCGGACTCGGCCATGGAGAACACGTTGGGGATGACGTGAAATACTTCCTGGAAGAATTTCAGCGCCAGGGCCAGCAAGCCCAGCGATAGCCCAAAGTAGATCGGCGCCAGCAGCCAACGGGAGGCGTACATTGCATTTTCGATAAAGCGTTCCATTGAGTCTCACCAGGGGCTGAAAAAACGCGGCGAGTATATCAGCCAAGACCTGACCGACAAACGCCGGTCCGGCCCGCAGGTGACTGGCCGAGCGTGTTCGGAAACGACTCACTGAAGCGGACGAAACTCGAAACCGCCGACGTTGCGACAGCGACCACCGTTGATTTCCCGCAGTTGCGCCTGCATGTGCAGGGACCAGATCTGCGGATCGTCAGCCAGTTCATAACCATGGGTCGTCAGGTTCTGGACGATGGTGTCGAGAATGGTTTCTGCGGCGGTCGGCCCCGGAAACGGCCCTTGGGCCTTGATGGCGGAAGGTTGTTCACCGGCCATTCCGGCGGCGAAGAGTACGGTCCACATGCCCGTATCTCCAGCCAGCGGGCGGACAGCACATTCAATGCGGGTCACAAGGCCCAGGCATTGGCGAGTGAGGCAAAGGTTGCGCGACATGGCGGCGCCCCTCGGGTAGATCCGGTATTCAGCCCGTGAGCGGGCTGTTTCGATCCAATGATGGCTCTCGTTATCCTTGAACTGAGGATAGGAGAAAAGTTCCAGCAACGAAGGATTTCGAGACCAGAATACGCCGAGCGGTCACAGTGTGAATATTGACGCCAAACTGGTGACGCTTATGGGGAATCATCCACAACAATACGGTGGGAGCGAAGTTGCTCGCTACCACCGGTCTTGCGGCGGGCAGGAAAGCTTTACGCCGGCTTGGCCTCCACCAGCGCCTGCTGCGCCATTTCCTTTTCCGCTTCCTTGATATCTTCGTCGCTGATCATCTCCGCAATCACCCGCAACCGCTCCACTACGCGAGCGTTAACGCTGCCCTCAGGGAACTCGCCGTTCTCGTCCGGCTCACCGGCGGGTTCCCCCACCAGCAGGCTCAATGCCTCATCGGCCTGGCGCACGGCATAAACGTGAAACTGCCCGGCGCGCACGGCGGCCAGCACTTTTTCGTCGAGCATCAAGGTCGCGACGTTGGCCTGGGGAATGATCGCCCCCTGCTCGCCCGTCAGCCCACGGGCTTCGCAAAGGCGGAAGAACCCTTCGATCTTCTCGTTGACCCCGCCCACCGCCTGCACTTCACCGAACTGGTTGATCGAGCCGGTGATGGCGAAGCACTGCTTCAACGGAGTCTTCGACAAAGCTGAAATCAGCGTGCACGCCTCGCCGAGGGATGCGCTGTCGCCATCCACATAGCCGTAGGACTGCTCCAGGGCGATGCTTGCCGAGATCGCCAAGGGAAATTCCTGGGCGTAACGGCTGCCCAGGTACCCGGTAAGAATCATCACACCCTTGGAGTGGATCGGCTGGCCGAGGTTGACCTCCCGTTCGATGTCGACGATGCCGCTGCCGCCCGGGTACACCGTGGCGGAAATCCGCGCAGGCACGCCAAACGCCGAGTCGCCCACCTCAAGCACCGTGAGCCCGTTGCACTTGCCCACGGCCGCGCCATCGGTGTCGATGAGAATGATCCCCGCCAGCATGTCGTCGAGGATTCGTGCCGAAACGCGCCCGGTGCGGGTGGCCTTGGCCTTGAGGGCGCGCTCGATGTGGCCGGCGTCGGTCATTTCGTCGCCGGCCAGTTGGCGAATGAAATCCGCCTCGCTGACCAATTGGAACAGGTCGCCGATACGCGCCGACAGGCGCCCTTGGTGCTCGGCCAGGCGCGCGCTGTAGGTGGCCAGGCGCGCCACCGCATCGGCGGTCAGCGCAGCCATGCCCTCCTCCGAGGTACGGGTCTTGAGCAACTGGGCAAACTGCTCCAGGCTCTCGTCACCCATCGGGATGTCTTCGTCGAAATCCACCAGCACGCGAAACATTTCCTGGAAATCCGAATCCAGGTCCTGCAAGGCGTAATAGAGCTGGCGCGCGCCGATGATGACGACCTTGACCTGTAGCGGGATGTGCTGCGGTGTCAGGGTCACCGTCGCCAGGCGACCCAGCTCACCCAGCGGCGACTCCATTTTCAGCTTGCGCGATTGCAGGGCACGCTTGAGCGCATCCCACACGAACGGCTCGCCGAGCATTTTTTCCGCTTCAAGGATCAGGAACCCGCCGTTGGCACGGTGCAGGGCACCCGGACGCAACTGCCGATACGTGGTGTAGAGCGCGCCCTGGTCGGTGCTGTACTCGATGCGCCCGAACAGGTTGTCGTAGGTCGGATGCGGCTCGAACACCACCGGGGCGCCACCGCTCGCCGGATGGCCGACGACCAGGCTCGGCGCGTATTGCTCTTCCAGCAGCTTGCGGGCGACCGCGTCGGTCTTGCTGTCGTCGACCAACTGCTCGACCACGGTCTTGAGCAGATAGACCTGCATGGCTTGCAGATAACCGCACACGGCGGCGTTCTCGGCGTATTTCTCCGACAACGGCGCCAGCAAGGGCTGCAAGGCCAGGGTGATGGTTTCTTCGTTGAGGTGGCGCAGCTGATTGTTGGACTCGCGCTTCCACTGCGGCAAGCTGGCGAGTTCTTCATTCAAGCGCTCCTCCAGGCCGGAAATATCCTCATGGAATCGCTCGCGCTCGGCCTCCGGCAACTGGGCGAACTCCGCTTCGTCCAAGGCCTTGCCTTCGCTCATCGGTGTGAAGGCGATGTTGCTGCTGTCGCGGTACAGCGCGACGTCTTTTTCCAGCGCCAGGCGCTCGATCACATCGAGGGCGCGGTCGTAGCGCTGGTTGAAGGCGCGGTCGATGGCGCTCTTTTTCTGTTGGTAGGACGGATGTTCGAACACCGCCGGAAATGTCGCCAGCAAGTTGTCGATCAGGCCGTTGATATCGCCTATGAACGTGCCCGCCGTCCCGGAGGGCAGCTCCAGGGCGCGCGGCTCGCGTGGCTCGTCGAAGTTGTTGACATAGACCCAGTCCGCCGGGGTCTGCATGCGCTTGCCTTCGGCCTTGAGGTAGCGTTTGACGAACGAGAACCGGCCGGTGCCGGGCTCACCCATCACAAATACGTTGTAACCGGGGCGTGGCATCGCCACACCGAACTGCAATGCTTCGACCGCACGTTCCTGGCCAAGCACACCGCGGAAGGGCTCCAGATCATTAGTGGTAGAGAAGCTGAACTGTTCAGCGGAAAACGGACGGGTCAGCGCTTCGGGCGCTAGACGCAAGCTGGCAGCAACAGGATCAGGCATCGGGCTTCCTTACATCAGGCGGGGCAGATAGCGGCATTCTGGCGCTGCCCGTACCTGACTGGCAAGGAGCGCCTGAGACCAAAGCATAGTCGAGGGAAAAACCCTGGGCAGAGCCGCGCAAGCAATGGATTTGCCGTAATGTTTTTGCAAAATGTCACGGAACCCTCGGATCGTGCCTAAACTCCAAACTGCGCGGCTGGAACAATAACCGGCCCACTGGCTGCTGTAGGGGCCAGACCCTGTCCATTGGTATGCACATAAAGAGAACATAGCTATGAAACGGATTCTTCTCGGTACTCTCTTCACCGCTGTATCCATCAACGCCATGGCTCAGGCGCCGGGCGGCCCGGATTGCGGTTGGGGCAACATGCTGTTCGAAGGTCAGCGTGGCACCCCGGCTCACTTCCTCGCATCCACCACCAACGGCACTTCCGGCAACGCCACCTTCGGCATGACCTCCGGCACCAACGGCTGCTCGACCAACGCCGCGCTGACCTACGGCGGCAAATCCTGGCTGGCCATGAATGGCATGATGAACGAGCTGTCCGAAGACATGG
This sequence comes from Pseudomonas frederiksbergensis, assembly GCF_035751725.1. Taxonomy (GTDB): domain Bacteria; phylum Pseudomonadota; class Gammaproteobacteria; order Pseudomonadales; family Pseudomonadaceae; genus Aquipseudomonas; species Aquipseudomonas frederiksbergensis_A. The sequence goes on from NZ_CP142104.1 coordinate 5,065,562, forward strand.
CCAAGGGTCAGGGTGAAGCGCTGACCACCTACGCCGTGGTACTGGGTGTGGCGCCGGAAGATCGCGCACACTTCTCCGCAGTGACCCATGAGCACTTCCAGCAGATCTTCAGCAAAGCTGACGTGACTGCAGAAGACGTGCATACCAATACCCTGGCCGTGCTGAAAAACGACCCTCGCCTGGCCAAGTACGCGACTCAAGCTTAAGCTCGGCATCACTCGCTCCTTTCGGGGAGCGGGTTTTCTTTTTGGGGCCCTCTCGGTCTTTATTTTTCGACTTTCCAAGTAGCCGACTATGCTCAAACGCCTTGCCTGGCTGGCGCTCTGTGTGTGCGCCCCGCTATCCGCCGCGCCTCATATCGACCCTCAACGTTTGCAGCAACTGGCCAATGACCGCTTCTGGATTTCCCTGGGCCACTACGAAACCGCCAAGCTCGGCGGCTGGCGCAGCTACATCAGCGACAAGAAATTCTTCTTGGCACCCGACGGCAACCAGCATCCCGACCGCGAACTGACCGCCACGCTCCAAGCCTTGTACGGTCCGGCCAGCGCCGGCCAGCAACACGCGCAATGCGTATACCCGGCGCGAACCCGCTGGTTGAAGGCGCAGCTCGACCTGGCGGACCTGCCGACGGTCAATTGCAGCGATTACACGCAGTGGTTCAAGGACGTTTCGCCCCACAGCGCGGTGATGATTTTCCCCGCCGCGTACCTCAACAGCCCGTCCTCGATGTTCGGTCACACCCTGCTGCGCATCGACCAGGCCGATGTGCAAAGCGACAAGACCGCCCTGCTCAGCTACGCAATCAACTTCGGCGCCTACATCGAAGGTTCGGACAACAGCATCCTCTACGCCTGGAAAGGCCTGATGGGCGGCTATCCCGGCCTGTTCGCCCTGGTGCCCTATCAGGAAAAACTCTCCGAGTACCGTAGCCTCGAGAACCGCGACCTGTGGGAATACCGCCTCAACCTGAGCCAGGCGGAGACCGAACGCATGGTCGAGCATGTGTGGGAGCTCAAGCAGATCCAGTTCGACTACTTTTTCTTCGACGAAAACTGCTCCTATCGCTTGCTTGAATTGCTGCAAGTCGCGCGCCCCAGCCTGCGCCTGACCGAACAGTTCCCGCTGACCGCGATTCCCACCGACACCGTCAAGGCAGTGAAAGAAGCCGGACTGGTGGAAAGCATCCAGTACCGGCCGTCCCGTGAACGAGAGCTGCTCAGCCGCGCCGAGCCCTTGAGCGATGAGGAACAGCAGTGGGTGCTGAAAGTCAGCGCCGCCCAGCAACAATTGCAGACCCGGGAATTCAAGGCATTACCACGCGAGCGCCAGGCATTGATCATCGATGCCGCCTATCGTCTGGAGCGCTATCGCGCCAATGGCCAGGAGCGCGATCCACAGCGGGCCCAGCGCAGTTTCGAATTGCTGCGGGCAATCAACCAGAACCCCGCGCCGGAACTCGACATCCCACAACCGGGCCTGCCGGAAGACGGCCATGAGTCGCGCACCTGGCAGGCCGGCCTGGGCACACGGGGCGACCGCGCATTTGGTGAGTACGGCCTGCGCATGGCCTATCACGACCTCAACGACAATGCCGAAAGCTTCCCGCTGGGGGCGCAGATTGAAATCCTCCAGTTGAAGCTGCGCCAATACGAAGGCAACGACTGGCAAGTGCAACAACTGGACTTGGCGACCATCCGTTCCCTGACCCCGCGCAACGAGCTGCTGCAACCGCTTTCCTGGCAGGTCACCGGCGGCCTGGAGCGGGTGCCGGGCAAACACGACGATGAAACCTTGGTCAGCCACGTCAATGGCGGCGCGGGTGGCACTTGGGCGCTGGGCGAAGATGTGCTGGGCTTTGCCTTGGGTACGGTGCGAGTCGAGCACAACAATGACTTCGCCCAATTCATCGCCCCGGCTGCCGGGTTCAACAGCGGTGTGCTGTGGAAAAACCCGCTGGGCAACCTGAGCCTGGAAGCCAAGGGCGATTATTTCGTCAACGGCGAAGTGCGCCGTAGCGTGAGCCTCAACCAGCAGTGGGAACTGTCCCGCAACCTCGGCCTGCGCCTGAGCGCCCAGCGCGAGTTCAGCCAATTGGCCTCGCCGGAGAATGAGGTGATGCTTGAAGTGAAGTGGTATCACTACTGAACGGATTGATCACCGCGCTTTCACGCCTTTCTGACGAATCCACTTCTAGACTTCTGTCATGAGTGGATCGGTCGGGATGACAGCACATGTGGCGTGCGACGGTGGTACTGGGTGTGTTGATGTTGCTCGGCGGCTGCGAAACTACCCGCGAGGACTTGATCGCCCGAGGTTTTCCGCCTGCCTTTGCAGACGGTTTCGATGATGGTTGCAGCAGTGGCCGACAAGCAGCCGGGGCGATTACCGGCCAGTTCAGGAAAGATGTGCCACGTTACCTCAAGGACGCACATTACGCCGAAGGCTGGAGCGACGGTTTTCGCCAGTGCCAGGCCATGCGCGAGAGTGAAGAGCGTAACGACTACCGCGAACGCCACTGGGACGATCGTGAACGTGCATGGCAACAAGAGAAAGATCGCGACGCCGCCCGGGCTTATCGCTCGCAGTGAGTCGCTCTGAGACATTCGTCGAAACCAAAACCTTGCGACCATGGCCCAAACTCCAACAGAGGAGAAACCTATGAGTCGCGCTTTCGTTAACGAAGACAACGCCGCCGCCCAGGCCGATCAACCGGTCGAACGCCAGATCAGCGCGCAACCCAACTACGTCACGCCGACAGGGCTTGCTCAATTGCAGGCACGGGTCGCCGAGTTGCAGCAATTGCATAGCCAACAGACTGCCCAGGGCGAGCGGGCGGACAAGCAGCGTATCGCGGACATCGAAAGAGATCTGCGGTACTTCAACCGACGCTTGCAAAGCGCCCAGGTTGTTACAGCGAATGCTACAGATCAGGTGCGGATCGGGCATTGGGTAACCTTTGCCGATGAGCACGGTCAGGCGCAGCGCGTGCAATTGGTGGGGGAAGACCAGGCCGATGCGGCCGGAGGATTGATCAATTGGGGCTCGCCGCTGGGCCGGGCTTTACTGGGGGCCAAGGTAGGGGATGAAGTAACCTGGCAGCGACCAGCCGGCCATCTCATCATTGAAGTTATCGAAATAAACGCTGGCTGACCACGACCAACTAAACCCCACTACATACTTATAGCAACACACGACAAGTTTGTAGCAAAACACAACTGCAACATCAGGCCACAACAACAAGTTTCTACCCACCGAGTGCCATGTTATGGTTTGCCTCGCCTCTATCGGCGCACCAGAACAATCAAAGGATACTTATATGATCAGCCATCAACTGCTGGAAATGTCTGGAAATTTCGATATCGACTTCAAGGCATACCATCAAACAAAAGATTCCCACATCAACGTAAAATCCTTCACCTTTCACTGCCACTAATCCGCACCCAGTGCGTGACACCAGCCATAGGAATTACATAATGAACGAACAGATTCTTGCCATGTCCGGCGATTTCGAAAGCGATCTGAAGTCCTTTCAAGATCTTGGCAACTCAAGTACCGCATCAGCAGCACTGACTATTGTCGAGTGCGGCACCATACAATGCACCGCCATTCTGTGCTGAGTCCAGCCCTGCGCAACAGACCAGCATTACAGGGGGCAGCCCCTCTTTCTCCCTGAGCAACTTTACACGCTCCGGTTCGTATGTCTTCTGGTGCCCGAAGATCGCGAGACACTGCATTGGTTCTACCAAGTCATTTGGATGTTAATCCGACCGACAGCTAGAACCTGCAATAGCTAGAAATATAGAGCAGGCATCGCCTGCTCTATCCAGATCAGGAACCACGGCATGCTTGTCAATGCGTTGAAGCTGGATCAGCGAGGGGGATATCGATTCTCTTCCAAAAGTAACATCGCCCTGTTTGAAAACAATTTATCTCGCCTGCACGATGACGACCAGCCCTTGCTGGAGCACTTCGGGACCGGCAGGAAACAATTGATTTCGTATATCAATGAACCCGTCAATCAGCAGCCTTTGCCTGTTGATGGCGAAACCGCCCTGAATCTACTTAGGGAAAAAATCGCTCGGTTCGAGCGCCTGTCTATCGAAACGACAATTTGCTCGAGCGATAAGGAAAACTTTCATTGGTTTAGCCAACGTTTTTTCCTTTACTTCATTGAAACCTTCAAGGCGGATGGGCGCTACTCGCGCGCCTCGACGTATATTGACGAATCCAGCTTTTTCACGGGCCTCGAACTTTACGTCGTGACCCGAATAGCGCGCCTGTCAGAACAAAGCCTGGTTCATTACTTGAATACGCGCATTGCGGAAGGCGACAACATAGACCTGGACAGTTTGAATGAACAGCTACGCGCATCACCACTAAAAGGGTTCTTCGAGACCTATCCGGTACTGGCGACCCTGCTGTTTGATCTGCTGGAAGATGCCCATGATTACGTTTACAAGGTCATTCTCGACTTCGCAGTCGATATCCATTCACTGGAAACTGAATTCTCTGTTACTTCCCGGCAAATCAATGCCATTGAACTTGGCCTAGGGGATCCCCATGGCCGCGGCGAAACGGTTTGCCAAATTTATATTGGCGCGACGACCTTGGTTTATAAGCCGAGGGCAAGTCGTGAGGCATTGTTTTTCAATCGCCTTCTTGAACGGTTGCACGAATCGACAGGCGCCGATTGTTTTTTTATCCAATCGCCACGGACCCTCAGCCGCGAACGGCATAGCTGGATTGAAACAATCGATCATCTACCCTGCGACAACGCAGCGGACGTTGAATTGTTTTACAAGAAAATGGGCGCACAGATAGCCGTTATCCACGCATTGAACGGCATCGACTTCCACTTTGAAAACATCATTGCCTGTAAAAGCAACCCGGTCATGGTTGACCTTGAGTGCCTGTTCACTGCGTCCACCAGTAACTTGTTCACTGGATTACCCGCTGGCTGTGCATTGTCCAATAGTTTCAACGTGATCCAACAATCGGTCTGTTCAAGCGGCTTTGTGCCCTTTTCACAGAACTCCAATAACGACCAGAGCGGGCTGACTCGACAAGCACTCTTCATTTCAACCCGTCAATCCCTCGTTTTCGAAAAGGGCTTTTACCACCTGCGCAAGGTCGAATTCGAGCACCAGCCGACACAGAAACATTTGCCACTGTTGCAGGGTGAACGCAAGGGGCCCGAAACGTACAGGGCACAACTGCTCCAAGGTTTCGACTATGCCTATGGCGAGCTGATGAATCATCGGCAAACGATCATGCAGATGCTCGAACTATCCGCTGGCGAACTGTCTACCCGCGTATTGCTCAAGAACTCTCAACGCTACGCTGATTTCATCAAGCTGCTGCGCCATCCACGCTTTACGCAAAACATGCTCGACAGGGAGCTTCTGCTCGCAACCCTGTGGAAGGATTCGAAAGAGCCCCTTCGGGAAAAAGCCATCCCGCGGTATGAAATAGCCGACCTGCACCGGTCCTGCATCCCATGTTTCACCATGCCACTAACTGCCGATCATTTTACGAGTGCACAGGGTCAAGAAATAAAGATGGCTGGCGTCGAGCCACCTATAAAAAGCTGTCTGCGGAAAATATCCAACCTCTCCCGCACGGACTGGGCACTGCAACGCACGCTGATCGAGATCAGTCTATTTCCTGAAGCCCTTGGACATCCGCCTTCCCGGGTTACCGCGACGTGTGCGGACCCTGAAAAGTCGCCCCGGCCGGACCGACTCGACGCGATATCGAGCATCAGCTCCCGCCTCGAAGAACTTGCCCTCAAGGGAACGGCAATGGACGTCAGCTGGTTGGCTTTTCATACCCACCCGACGACTCACCGGCAATACCCTTTGCCGATGGAACACGGGTTGTACTCCGGTATCGCCGGGATTGGGTTGTTTTATCTGAGCCTGTTCAAGGTAAGCGGCAAACCGCACTGGTTGTCGCTCTTGGATGAAGTTTTGAACTCACTGGAGCAACATTTTGGCTTCTTCAGCGCGGACCTGACCGTCAGCGCCTATCATGGCCTGGGAGCTTATCTCTATCTGCTGATCAATCGTCGGCAGATAACGAGCGAGCCAAAACACGATAAGGAAATTGCCGAGCTGCTGGCCCGACTGATGGAAGTGCCGCCGGACAATTACGATTTCGACTTTCTGGGCGGTTGTTGTGGTGCGATAACGCTGCTCGCCAATGTCCATGCATTATCGAGTCAGGCGGATGTCAGGCCTGCCATCCGGCGCATGGTCGACTACATCAAGGACCAATTGCTGATTGAAGACGGCCAACTTCTGCGACGCGATGACCGCTCCGTGATTCTGACCGGCCTGTCCCACGGCCTTTCAGGTGTCATTCATGCCTTGTGCAAAGCCTATGACGCGACCGGCGATAAGACGCTAGTGCCTTTGGCTATCCAAGTGCTGGCGGGGGAAAACCGCTTGAGTCGAGACGGTTTCTGGCTCGACCTGAGAAACCAGGGGCCCGTGGACCATGCCTCCAAATGGTGCCACGGAGACGGTGGCATCCTCATCGCCAGGCAACAGCTCATGAAGTCGATGGGCGACGCCTTGGACGAAACGACCCGGCAGACGGTGCTCGACGACATCCAGCGCTGCGAGAACAATCTATGGCAGCACGGCTTCGGCGGGGGCTATAGCTTGTGCCATGGCGATTTCGGCAATCTGATCTGCCTGTATGAATGGTATCGGCATTCGGACAATCCCGAGGGCATCGCCAGGGTTAGACAAGCTCTTGGAGAGGTCGCACGGCAGTTATTCGAAGGCCCGTTTCTCGATCGCGATAGAGTGCCCGACGTCAGCCTGTTGACTGGCATTACGGGCGCAGGCTATGCCTTGCTGTATGAGATAGATCCAACGATTCCCAACATCCTCTCGCTCGATTTCGCGATGTCAGCCTGAGCGAACCAACCGTGGGTTGTGCCCATGAAAAACGGAGCCCGATGATGGCTCCGTTTTTCATGCAACCGACCGAATCAGGCCAGTTTCTTGTGCCGTACGCGATGCGGCTGGGCAGCGGCTTCGCCGAGGCGTTTCTTGCGATCGGCTTCATACTCGGTGTAGTTGCCTTCGAAGAACACCGCTTGCGAGTCGTCTTCATACGCCAGGATGTGAGTCGCCACACGGTCGAGGAACCACCGATCGTGGGAGATCACAATGGCGGCGCCCGGGAAGTCCAGCAAGGCTTCTTCCAGGGAACGCAGGGTTTCGACGTCGAGGTCGTTGGACGGTTCGTCGAGCAGCAGGACGTTGCCGCCCTCCTTCAAGGTCAACGCCAGGTGCAAGCGACCGCGCTCACCACCGGACAAGTCCTTGACGAACTTCTGTTGGTCGCCGCCCTTGAAGTTGAAGCGACCGACATAAGTGCGCGACGGGATTTCATAGTTGCCGATGCGGATCTGGTCGGAACCGTCGGAGATCTGCTGGAACACGGTCTTGCTGCCGTCCAGGTCCTCGCGGCTCTGGTCGACGCAGGCCAACTGCACGGTTTCGCCGATCTCGATGGTGCCCGAATCCGGCGTTTCCTTGCCCATCAGCATGCGGAACAGCGTGGATTTACCCGCGCCGTTACCACCGATCACACCGACGATGGCGCCTTTTGGCATGGCGAACGACAGGTTGTCGATCAACACGCGGTCGCCATAACCCTTGGTGACGTTCTTGAACTCGATGACCTTGTCACCCAGGCGCGGGCCGGCCGGAATGTAGATCTCGTTGGTTTCGCTGCGCTTCTGGAATTCCTGGGATTGCATTTCCTCGAAGCGTTGCAGACGTGCCTTGGATTTGGACTGGCGGGCCTTGGCGCCTTTGCGCACCCACTCCAGCTCTTCCTTCATGGCTTTTTCATGGGCCGACTGCTGCTTGGATTCCTGGGCCAGACGATCGGACTTGGCTTCCAGCCAACCCGAATAGTTGCCTTCGTACGGAATGCCCGCGCCGCGGTCGAGTTCCAGGATCCAGCCGGCGACGTTGTCCAGGAAGTAACGGTCGTGCGTGATCGCAACCACGGTGCCTGGGAAGTCGTGCAGGAAATGTTCGAGCCAGGCGACGGAATCGGCGTCCAGGTGGTTGGTCGGTTCGTCGAGCAGCAACATGTCCGGGGCCGACAGCAGCAGGCGGCACAGGGCCACGCGGCGCTTCTCGCCACCAGAGAGGTGTTCGACCTTCGCGTCCCAGGCCGGCAGGCGCAGCGCATCGGCGGCCACTTCCAGCTGACGGTCCAGGTTATGGCCGTCGCTGGCCTGCAGGATCGCTTCGAGCTTGGCTTGTTCGGCGGCCAGCTTGTCGAAGTCGGCGTCCGGGTCGGCGTAGGCGGCATAGACCTCGTCCAGGCGCGCCTGGGCGTCCTTGATGACGCTGACCGCTTCCTCGACCACCTCACGGACGGTCTTGGTCGGGTCCAGCTGGGGCTCTTGCGGCAGGTAACCGATGTTCAGGTCCGGCATCGGCCGGGCTTCGCCGTCGAATTCGTTATCGACGCCGGCCATGATTTTCAGCAGCGTGGACTTACCCGAGCCGTTGAGGCCCAGTACGCCGATCTTGGCGCCGGGAAAGAAGGACAGAGAAATGTTTTTCAGGATTTCCCGCTTCGGCGGAACAACTTTGCTCAGCCGATGCATGGTGAAGACGTATTGAGCCATGGTGAACCTAGCGTCAGTGACAGGTGAAAAGAACGAGCCAGGCCATGCGCGGCGCGGGCAGTTGATGATTATCAATGCCTGCGGGCCGATAGAGCCTGGGAATCTGGAGCTGGAACGCTCTTGTTTGACCGGCAAAGCTACCTCAACCGTCGGTCAAGGTCCAGCCGCCAAGGGCTGGCACTTTGCCACAAGTCAAGGCATGCTAGCCGCCCTTCGGGCGTCCGGCTTATAGTGCACGTCGCGCCAGTCCAGCAAACCGCAGGATTACAGCTTGTCCAACGTCACTTCGCCACCGTCCCCAAGCGCGCCCGTCGCTGTGCCTGGCTTGCCCCTGCGCGGGACATTGAAGGGCGCGCTGGCCTCGCTGGTGCTGTTATTGCTGGGATTACTCTTCTGGCAATTGCTCGACCAGTTGCGCGAAACCCAGCAGCAGCAACGCCAATACACCATCGACTACACCGCCGACCTCGCCGCGCAAGTCAGCCTGAACATGGCCCTGAATGCGCAAATAGCCCTTAACCTGCTACCGATCGTCGAACAACCGCAAAGCGCCGACGAACAGCAGGCCCTGTTGCGCAAGCTCCAGCAATCATTGCCCGAACTGCGCAGCCTGGCGCTGTTGAGCCCCTCCGGCCGAGTGCTCAGTGACAGTGACGCAGGTAGCCACGACGCCGACTACCTGGTCGAACTGGTGCGACGCAGTCACGCCCAGGCGCACTATTTCAGCAACGCCGAGGATGGTTCCGTGGTGCACCTGCTGTTGCACCAGGCCAGCGGCAGCTCTCGCGGATACTGGGCCCTGCGCCTGACACCCAGTTTCTTTTCGACCTTGACCAAGCAAGCCGATACGGGCCTGCGGCCTCTCTGGCTGGTGGAGAACCGTCTCAACCAGCAAATCATCAGCCGCGATGAAAGCCTGCCCGCGCTCACCCCGACCCAACTGACCCCGCAAGACCTGAGCAACACCGTATTGACCGTGCCCCTGAGCAGTAGCGACTGGCAACTGCGCGGGTTATTCGACCGACGCCAGGTGCTTGAGCAACTGCTCCCTGCCTTCATCGGCAAATGCCTGCTGGGGCTGGCGTTTTCGCTGTTGCCGGTGATTGCGCTGCTGAACATGCGCCGACGCCAGCGGCAGTTGCACGAAGGACGCCGTCGCTACCAGGACATCTTCGAAGGCACCGGCGTGGCGCTTTGCGTGCTTGACCTTTCCGGCCTCAAGGCATTCTTTGCCAGAGCCGGATTGCACAGCGGCGACCAATTGCGTGCCTGGCTGGAGGTCCCGCAACAGCTCGAACAGTTGCAGCAGCAAGTCCACGTCACCGAAGTCAACCAGATGGCGTTGAAGCTGCTCAATGTCGATTCGTGCGAGCAAGCCTGGCAATTGCTCGTTGGCAATGCGGCAAAGGACAACAACCCGGTCGGTTCGAAACTGATCGAAGCGCTGCTCGATTCGCATAAACAGCTGGAACTGGAAATCAGGATCCAGGACGCCCATGGCCGAGACCAGCACTTGTGGCTGGTCTTGCGCCTGCCGGAGACGCAGCACGACTATAACGCCGTCATCCTCAGCATCAGCGATATCACCAGCCGCAAGCTGATCGAACTGTCTTTGCTCGAGCGCGAAGGGTTCTGGTCCGATGTGGTGCGTACCGTTCCGGATCATCTTTATGTGCAGGATGTGATCAGCCAGCGGATGATCTTCAGCAACCACCACCTGGGCCAGACGCTCGGTTATGACCGTACCGAACTGCACCAGATGGGCGAGTATTTCTGGGAAATCCTGCTGCACAGCGACGATGCCGATCACTATCACACGCTGCGCCAGGAACAACGACGCGGCGGCTATACACAGTTGCTGCAATGCCAGTTGCGCTTTCGCCATCGCAACGGCAAATGGCGCCGTTTCGAAGTCCGTGAACAGGCGCTGGCCCGTGACCGTCATGACCAGGTGACGCGGATCATCGGCGTGGCCAAGGACGTCACCGAGCAGATCGAAGCCAGCGAATCGCTGCGCGACAGCGAACAACGCTACCGGATGCTCGCCGAGAGTATCAGTGACGTGATTTTCTCGACCGACAGCAAGCTTTCGCTCAACTATGTCAGCCCGTCCGTCCAAGCGGTGCTGGGCTACACCGCCGACTCGATCTTCCAGAACGGCTGGCAGTCAACCATCGCCAATCCACAGCAACTGACCGGCATCTACAGCCTGATGGACCGGCTCAGCAAGGCTCTCGACAAGCCCGAGCAACTGACCGAGCTGCGCAACCAGATGCAGACCCAGTTGTTCTTGTTCGATTGCCTGCGCGCCGATGGACGCAAGATCCCGATCGAGCTGCGGCTAGTGCTGGTGTGGGACGACAACGGTGCGTTCGAAGGCGTGCTCGGCGTCGGTCGCGACATCAGCCAGCAGCGTCGCGCCGAAAAGGACTTGCGCATGGCCGCCACGGTATTCGAGCACTCGACCTCGGCGATCCTGATCACCGACCCGGCCGGCTACATTGTCCAGGCTAACGAAGCGTTCAGTCGCGTCAGCGGTTATGCCGTCTCGCAGGTACTGGACCAGTTGCCCAACATGCTGACCGTTGACGACCAGCAGGAAGCGCACCTGCGCTATGTGCTCAAGCAACTGGAACAGCACAGCACCTGGGAAGGCGAAGTCTGGCTCAAGCGCCGCAACGGCGAACACTACCCGGCCTGGGTCGGCATCACGGCGGTGCTCGACGACGAAGGCGACCTGGCCAGCTATGTGTGTTTCTTCAGCGATATCAGCGAACGCAAGGCCAGCGAGCAGCGCATCCATCGCCTGGCCTACTACGACGCCCTGACCCACCTGCCCAACCGCACGCTGTTCCAGGACCGCCTGCACACTGCGCTGCAATCGGCCGAGCGGCAGAAGAGTTGGGTAGTGCTGATGTTCCTCGATCTGGACCGCTTCAAGCCGATCAATGACTCACTTGGCCATGCGGCCGGTGACCGGATGCTCAAGGAAATGGCCACGCGCCTGCTCGGCTGTGTCGCCGACGACGACACCGTGGCGCGCATGGGCGGCGACGAATTCACCCTGCTGCTGCAACCGCGTGCCAGCCGCGAAATGGCACTGAACCGGGCGATCACGGTGGCCGAGCAGATCCTTGCGAGCCTGGTCCGGCCATTCGTGCTCGAAGGCCGCGAGTTTTTTGTCACCGCCAGTATCGGCATCGCCCTGAGCCCCCAGGATGGCAATGAACTCAGCCAATTGATGAAGAACGCCGACACGGCCATGTATCACGCCAAGGAACGCGGCAAGAACAACTTCCAGTTCTACCAGGCCGACATGAACGCCAGCGCCCTGGAGCGCCTGGAACTGGAAAGCGACCTGCGCCATGCCCTGGAGCAAAATGAGTTCGTGCTGTATTACCAACCGCAATTCAGCGGCGACGGCAAACGCTTGACCGGTGCCGAAGCCCTGCTGCGCTGGCGCCATCCACGACGCGGTTTGGTGCCGCCGGGGGATTTCATCCCGGTGCTCGAAGAACTCGGGCTGGTGGTGGACGTCGGCGACTGGGTCATCAGCGAAGCCTGTCGACAACTCAGGACCTGGCACCAGACCAAGGTCCGGGTGCCGAAGGTCTCGGTCAATATTTCCGCCCGGCAATTCTCGGACGGCCAGTTGGGCACGCGCATCGCCAATATCCTGCGCAGCACCGGCCTGCCGCCGGCATGCCTGGAGCTTGAACTGACGGAAAGTATCCTGATGCGCGAGGTCAGCGAAGCGATGCAGATCCTCGCCGGTTTGAAGAACCTGGGCTTGAGCATTGCCGTCGATGACTTCGGCACCGGTTATTCATCGCTCAACTACCTCAAGCAATTTCCCATCGACGTCTTGAAGATCGACCGCACCTTCGTCGACGGCCTACCGTCCGGCGAGCAGGACGCGCAGATCGCCCGAGCGATCATCGCCATGGCCCACAGCCTCAACCTGGCGGTGATCGCCGAGGGCGTCGAGACCCACGAGCAACTGGACTTCCTGCGCGAACATGGCTGCGACGAAGTCCAGGGCTACCTGTTTGGCCGGCCGATGCCGGCGAATCGGTTTGAAGCGCAGTTCAGCAATGATGCGTTGTTCATGCTCGACTGAAATTCCGAGGCGCCTGGGCTTGCTTGCGATGAAGCCGGCCTGGACACCGCTGAATGGCGCATGAACCCCATTCGTCCAAGACATGACGCCCTTTCATATGCCTTCCAAAACCGGTTGAGGTAGAATGCCCCCCTTTTCTGCCCCGATCCTTGAGGACCGCCATGTTCAGCCGTGATTTGACTATTGCCAAGTACGACGCCGATCTCTTTGCCGCCATGGAGCAAGAAGCTCAGCGCCAGGAAGAGCACATTGAGCTGATCGCTTCGGAAAACTACACCAGCCCCGCGGTGATGGAAGCTCAAGGCTCGGTACTGACCAACAAATACGCCGAAGGCTACCCGGGCAAGCGCTACTACGGTGGTTGCGAATATGTCGACGTGGTCGAGCAATTGGCCATCGACCGTGCCAAGCAACTGTTCGGCGCCGATTACGCGAACGTCCAGCCACACGCAGGTTCCCAAGCCAACGCCGCCGTGTACCTGGCGCTGCTGTCGGCCGGTGACACCATCCTGGGCATGAGCCTGGCCCACGGCGGTCACCTGACCCACGGCGCCAGCGTTTCTTCCTCCGGCAAGCTGTACAACGCCGTCCAGTACGGTATCGACGGCAACGGCCTGATCGACTACGACGAAGTCGAGCGCCTGGCCCTCGAGCACAAGCCAAAAATGATCGTCGCCGGCTTCTCCGCCTACTCCCAAGTCCTCGACTTCCCGCGTTTCCGCGAAATCGCCGACAAGGTCGGTGCCTACCTGTTCGTCGACATGGCACACGTGGCCGGCCTGGTTGCCGCTGGCGTCTACCCGAACCCGGTGCCGTTCGCCGACGTGGTCACCACGACCACCCACAAGACCTTGCGCGGTCCACGCGGCGGCCTGATCCTGGCGCGCGCCAACGCCGACATCGAGAAGAAGCTGAACTCCGCCGTGTTCCCAGGCGCCCAAGGTGGCCCGCTGGAACACGTGATCGCAGCCAAGGCGATCTGCTTCAAGGAAGCCCTGCAACCTGAGTTCAAGGCGTACCAGCAACAAGTGGTGAAGAACGCCAAGGCCATGGCCGGCGTGTTCATCGAGCGCGGCTTCGACGTGGTGTCCGGCGGTACTGAAAACCACCTGTTCCTGCTCTCGCTGATCAAGCAGGAAATCTCCGGCAAAGACGCCGACGCTGCGCTGGGCAAAGCGTTCATCACCGTCAACAAGAACTCGGTGCCCAACGATCCACGCTCCCCGTTCGTCACCTCGGGCCTGCGCTTCGGCACCCCGGCCGTGACCACTCGTGGCTTCAAGGAAGCCGAGTGCAAGGAACTGGCCGGCTGGATCTGCGACATCCTGGCGGACCTGAACAACGAAGCGGTGATCGACGCCGTGCGTGAGAAGGTCAAGGCTATTTGCAAGAAGCTGCCGGTCTATGGCGCTTAATTAAGATTGCAATAAAAACGAGCCCGCATCGAAAGATGCGGGCTTTTTTATGCCTGTTATTCAAGGAAACATCTTCTCAATCTAAAACCAGACAGTCAGGAAAGACTTAACGACTGGCAATACATACATCCCCGCGAACGAAAGAAAACCCATTAACCTTCGATTCCCATTACACCAGCCAGAAAGGACTCGACGGCCAATGGACAATAAATCTTTCGAAGCAACGCTCAGCATGCTTGATGCTCAAGTCAACTTCCTTGAAGTACTGCATGGCCAACCGACCATGGTTACCGTGACCGCGTTCAGCGGAGGTTTCTACAGCGGCAGGCGGCAAACCCGTGATCATTCCAATCTGCTTGGCATGAAGCCAAAAGTACCAGGCGTCGTCACCGCGCCTCTGATGCTACAGTTTCGCCCCGCCGTGGGTGGCTATAAGCTGGTCATAAAAAATACTGGCAAGCACTACGACAAGCTCATCAGGAAAAGCTGGCTGGAGACTCTTGGAGTCGATGGCCCAAAGCTCGGCAGTCCAACAGTGCTTACACTCCTGGATCATCAAAACCGAACGCTTACGCGGGAAAACATTACCGCCGCCCATTCGCCTGTCTCGCTGATGACACAAAACAATAAATACATAGGCGGATTAAAGGTGCGCGGCTCGCCTTATCTTTACCTCGCCGAGACAGAAGAAAAATCCAAGATAACTTTTCTCCTGAGCCTTCTTTGACAACGCTGCACAGCGGCGACGTGTTTCCAGCCAGCCGCTGTTACCGGGACAAGCCTTTGAGGGTCTTCGGTCAACGTAACGCGGCCTCGAAACCTGCGCGGATTTTCTCTTCGGGTAGTTCATCGGCGATAAACACGATCACGCTTTCACGGGTTTCGCCTGGGGCCCATTCGGTGTCCCAATCGAAGCCGTACAACTTGAGCACGCCCTGGAACACCAATCGGCGGGACTCGCCCGCAATATTCAGCACCCCCTTGTAGCGCAGCAACTGCTTGCCGTGCTCTTCGAGCAGTTGGTTCATGAATTCGCTGAGCTTGTCGATGTCCAGCGGCTTGTCGGTGCGCAGGACCAGGCTGCTGATGCGATCGCCCGTGGTTGCCTTGCCAACCGGACGAAGGCTGAGCCCGGCGCCCAGATCCGCATTGAGATTGAATCCACGGATATCCAGCAATTCGGCCAGGTCGATCTTGCCGTGTTCGACCACTCGGATCGGTGCCCGCCGGTTGATGCGCATCAAGCGTTCGCCAAGGGCCTCGACGTGCGCCGCGTCGACAAGGTCTGTCTTGCTGAGCAGTAAGCGATCGGCAAATCCGACCTGGGCCTGGGCAATGGCCTGGGTCAGGTGGGTGTCGGCGTGGGCGGCATCTACCAGGGTCAGAATGCCATCGAGTATGTAGCGCTCACGCAGGTCTTCGTCGATGAAAAACGTCTGTGCTACCGGTGCCGGATCGGCGAGGCCGGTGCACTCGATCACCAAACGGTCGAAATGGATTTCGCCGCTGTCCAGCCGTTCGAGCAACAGGTACAGGGCCTTGGTCAGGTCGGTGTGGATCGTGCAGCAAACGCAGCCGTTGGCCAGGGTCATGACCTGCACCGGCTCTTCGCCCAGCAACTGGGTATCGATACCGGCATCGCTGAATTCGTTCTCGATCACGGCAATTCTCAGTCCGTGCTCGGCCTTGAGCAGATGACGCAGCAACGTGGTCTTGCCCGCGCCGAGGAAGCCGCTGAGGATCGTGACCGGGATGGGAGAGGACAAACTGGATCTCCTGCTTCGAAATTAAAGAAAAGCACAAACCAATGTGGGAGCGAGCCGGCTCGCGAAGACGGATGTCAGCCGCATCAATGGCGACTGACCCACCGCTTTCGCGAGCAAGCCCGCTCCCACATGGGGTTTAGCTCAATTCAACAACACTTGGGCCCACCCTTGCCGCCGTAGCGGGCCTCCTGGCGTTCTCGGAAGAACGCCTCGTAGTCCATCAGCGGCTTGTCCGGGTGCTTGGTTTGCATGTGCTCGACATAATTGTCGTAGTCGGGCATGCCGACCATCAGGCGCGCGGCCTGACCGAGGTATTTACCGAGGCGACTCAAGTCATTGAACATCGTTGCAATCCTCTATCAAGCGTCCGGCAGGGCCTGGAATGGCGCTTCTTTGTCCGTGCGCTCTTTCGTGCCCCAGGCGGCGATGCCGACCTTGAGCGCGTAGAACAGGATGCTGAAGACCACGAACAGGAACAACACCGTCAGCGTTGCGTTGGTGTAGGCGTTGAACACCACGTGCTGCATCTGCTCGATGCTCTTGGCCGGGGCCAGGATCTGGCCGGCGGCCAGGGCATCGTTGTATTTGCGCGCCAGGGCCAGGAAGCCGATCGCCGGGTTGGCGTCGAACAGCTTGATCAGGCCCGCGGTGGTGGTGCAGATCAGCAGCCAGCTCGCCGGCAGCAGCGTGACCCAGACGTAGCGCTGGCGCTTCATCTTGATCAGCACCACGGTGGCGAGCATCAGGGCGATACCGGCCAGCATCTGGTTGGAGATGCCGAACAGCGGCCACAAGGTGTTGATGCCGCCCAGCGGATCGATCACGCCCTGGTACAGCAAATAGCCCCACAGCGCGACGCAGCCGGCGGTGGCGATCAGGTTGGCGGTCCAGGATTCGGTGCGCTTGAGGGCCGGCACGAACGAGCCGAGCAGGTCCTGCAGCATGAACCGCCCGGCACGGGTGCCAGCGTCCACCGCGGTGAGGATGAACAGCGCTTCGAACAGGATCGCGAAGTGGTACCAGAACGCCATGGTGTTTTCACCCGGCAGCACCGAGTGCAGGATCTGCGCGATACCGACCGCCAGGGTCGGCGCACCGCCGGCACGGGCCAGGATGGTGGTCTCGCCGATATCCTTGGCCACTGCTTGCAGCGCGTCGGGGGTGATTGCAAAGCCCCAACTGCTGACGGTCTGGGCCACGGCCACCACGTCGGTGCCGACGATCGCCGCCGGGCTGTTCATGGCGAAGTACACGCCCGGCTCGATCACCGAGGCGGCGACCATGGCCATGATCGCCACGAAGGACTCCATCAGCATGCCACCGTAACCGATGTAGCGGGCGTTGGTTTCGTTATCCAGCAGCTTGGGCGTGGTGCCCGAGGAGATCAGTGCGTGGAAACCCGAGACCGCGCCGCAGGCGATGGTGATGAACAGGAACGGGAACAAGCCGCCCTTCCACACCGGCCCGGTGCCGTCGGTGAATTGGGTCAATGCCGGCATTTTCAGCTCGGGCATGGTGACCAGGATGCCGATCGCCAGGGCGACGATGGTGCCGATCTTGAGGAAGGTCGACAGGTAGTCCCGTGGCGCCAGGATCAGCCACACCGGCAGCACCGCCGCGACAAAACCGTAGCCGATCAACATCCAGGTGATCTGGATCCCGGTGAAGGTGAAGGCCTTGGCCCAGACCGGATCGGCGGCGATCTGCCCGCCCAGCCAGATCGAACCCAGCAGCAACAGCACGCCGATGATCGAGATCTCACCGATGCGGCCCGGGCGGATGTAGCGCATGTAGATGCCCATGAACATCGCGATCGGGATGGTCGCCATCACCGTGAAGATGCCCCACGGGCTCTCGGCCAGGGCCTTGACCACGATCAGCGCCAGCACCGCGAGGATGATGATCATGATCAGGAAGCAGCCGAACAGCGCGATGGTGCCAGGGATGCGGCCCATTTCCTCGCGCACCATGTCGCCCAAGGAGCGACCGTTGCGGCGCGTTGAGAGGAACAGGACCATGAAGTCCTGCACCGCACCGGCCAGCACCACGCCGGCGATCAGCCAGAGCGTGCCGGGCAGGTAGCCCATCTGCGCCGCCAGCACCGGCCCGACCAGCGGCCCCGCGCCGGCAATGGCCGCGAAGTGGTGGCCGAAAAGGATGTGTTTGTTGGTCGGGACGTAGTCCAGGCCATCGTTGTTGAGCACGGCAGGCGTGGCCCGGCGCGCATCGAGTTGCATCACGTTGTTGGCGATGAAAAGGCTGTAGTAGCGGTAGGCGACCAGGTAGATGGCCACGGCTGCGACGACGATCCAGAGGGCGTTGATCGGCTCTCCGCGGCGCAAGGCCACGACGCCCAAGGCACACGCTCCCAAGACGGCCAGCAGTAGCCAGGGCAGATGGCGTAGCGGGCTATTATTGTTTTTCATTTATATATTCCGGCCAGGGTGGACAAGAAAGATAGCCACTGGAGTTTAGCGCTAACCCGCGCAAAGGCCATACCCCGACATTCGTCGGCCACTGACCGAACGGCAACGACGGCGCGCCAGTTGGGTCTATAGTCAGTGAATCTCCAGGGGGAATGAGTAATGAGCGAACGCCGCCGCTTCGTACGAATTGAATTCCATGCCAAGACCGAACTGAGCCAAGGGCCTTTCATCTGGCCGGTGAAGTTGCTGGACTTGTCCCTCAAGGGGCTACTGATCAAAAAGCCCCGGCCTTGGCTCGGAGATCCGGAGGAGCCGTTCATGGCCGACATCCACCTGAGCCCCGAGGCGGAGGTCAAGATGGAAGTCCGGTTGGCTCATGATGACCACGGTCACCTGGGCTTCGTCTGCGAGCACATCGACCTGGATTCCATCGCCCATTTGCGTCGACTGGTGGAGCTCAATCTGGCCGATCATGATGAACTGGAGCGGGAACTGGCGGCGTTGATCCACATTTGAATACGTCGCTGCCCCCTGTGGCGAAGGACCAACCTCCGTATCATTCGAACAACGCATCCAACGCCTGTTCCAAGCGTGTCACCGCGATGATCTGCAACCCCGCCGGCGCTTCCTTCGGGGCGTTACCCTTGGGCACGATGGCGCGCTTGAAGCCGTGCTTGGCCGCTTCCTTGAGCCGCTCCTGCCCGCTGGGCACCGGTCGCACTTCCCCGGACAATCCCACTTCACCAAACACCAACAGATCGTGAGGCAATGGCCGGTTGCGCAGGCTGGACATGACCGCCGCCATCAAGGCCAGGTCAGATGCGGTCTCCAGCACCTTGACCCCGCCCACTACGTTGAGGAATACGTCCTGGTCGTGGGTAGGAATCCCACCATGCCGGTGCAGGACCGCCAACAACATCGCCAACCGGTTCTGGTCCAGCCCCAACGTCACGCGACGTGGATTCGCCAGATGGCTGTCATCCACCAGCGCTTGCACTTCGACCAACATCGGCCGGGTGCCTTCCCACGTCGCCATGACCACACTGCCAGGAACTTCTTCCTGGGCACGCGTCAGAAAAATCGCCGAGGGGTTGGAGACTTCTTTCAGCCCCCGGTCGGTCATGCCAAATACACCCAGCTCGTTGACCGCGCCAAAGCGGTTCTTCACCGCCCGCAGCAAACGCAGGCGACCATCGGATTCGCCTTCGAAATACAACACGGTGTCGACCATGTGCTCCAACACCCGCGGCCCCGCCAACGCGCCTTCCTTGGTGACATGCCCTACGAGGAAAATCGCCGTGCCGCTTTGCTTGGCGTAGCGCACCAGCAACGCCGCGCTTTCGCGTACTTGCGATACGCCGCCCGGGGCCGATTGCAGTTGCTCGGTGAAGATCGTCTGGATCGAGTCGATCACCATCACCTTGGGTTTTTCCAGACGGGCCGTGGCGATGATGGTTTCAATGCAGGTCTCGGTCATGACCCGTAGTTGGTCTTGGGGCAATCCCAGGCGTCGGGCGCGCATGGCAACTTGCTGCTGGGATTCTTCGCCGGTGACATACAGTGCAGGCATGCGTGTGGCGAGGTTGCACAAGGTTTGCAGCAGGATGGTGGATTTGCCGATGCCCGGATCGCCGCCGATCAACACCACTGAACCGTCCACCAGGCCGCCGCCCAGCACGCGGTCCAGTTCACCGGACGCCGTGGAAAAACGCGGGATTTCTTCAACACTGACTTCGGCCAGGGTCTTGATCTGCGCCTGCTGGCCGGCCCAGCCCGTGCGACCGGTGGGCGCCGCTGCGCCGCCGCTTTCCACCATGGTTTCGGTCAGGGTGTTCCAGGCCCCGCACTCGCTGCACTGGCCGGCCCATTTGGGAAAGGTCGAGCCGCACTCGGTGCAGCCGTACATGCGCTTTGCCTTGGCCATCTGAACTCCGGGTAAAAACCGCGATGATAACAGTCGGGCTCTAATGCGGGGCCGGCATTCTGATTTCACCGTTTGCCAGATCCACCGGGGTATTGCCCAACGGGTCCCTCGCCTCCAGATCGGCGCCCTTGGCCTTCAAGGCATCGAGCAACTCGCCACGCTTGAACAGACCGGCATACATCGCTGCGGTTTGCCCCGCGCCGTTGCGCTGGTCCGGGCTGCAATCGGTGGACAACAAACGACGGGCGATCTGCACTTCGCCCTTGAAGATCGCCCCCATCAGCGCAGTGTTGCCACGCTGGTCCTGGGCACAAGCATCCGCCCCGGCGGCCAACAGGCGCTCAACTGCCGGACCATGACCGTGATAAGCCGCCAGGATCAGCGCGGTGTAGCCCTTCTCGTCCCGCGTGTCGAGCGAGTAGCCGGCCTCGATGAAGGTCTCGAGCATCGGCACATCGCCCCGGCGGGCGGCATCGAAATAATAATCTTGCAGCTGTGCCCGCACCTCTTCCGCATCGGCGCTCGGAACCTGATCGGCCAGCGCAGCCCATGACCCGGTGATGAATATCAACAAAAGGAATTTACGCATCATGCCTCTCCATGGGATTCAAGATTGTGGGAGCCGAACCCGCTCGGCTCCCACAAGCGAATCAGTCGCTCAGCTTCTCGGCCAGCGCCTTGACTCGCGCCAGATCACCCTTGGCAACACGGGCCACACCGGTCCCGTATTCAGGATCGGCCTTGTAGAGGAACGACAGGATGATGTGCTTGCTCTCCTCATCGGTGGTCGCCAGAGACCCACCGAAACTCTCGATCAAGTCATTGCGCTCCTTTTGGTTGAACGAGCGGTACAGGTCGCCGGCCTGCTTGAAATTCTGCTCACGCTGGATCTTCGCCTGCTGGGTACTGCCGGTCAGCTCGGCCTGGCTATAGCGCGCCGAGGACTGTTCTTCACGTGGCATCAAGCGGCTCGGTTGATAGTTCACGCCGGTACTGGTCTTGCCGGAATTCATCGCGCCGTCCTGGTTGCCATTGTTGACAGCGACCTTGGGTGCATTGATCGGCAACTGCAGCGCGTTCGGCCCAACCCGGTACATTTGCGTATCGGCATAGGAAAACACCCGGCCCTGCAACAACCGATCTTCCGAAGGCTCGATACCCGGCACCAGATTCGCCGGCGCCATTGCCACTTGCTCGGTTTCCTGGAAAACATTCGCCGGATTACGGTTCAAGACCATTTGTCCGACTTTTCGCTCAGGAACATCCGGCCAGATCTTCGTTGCGTCCAATGGGTCGAAGTCAAACTTGGACAACTCCTGTGGCTTGAGTACCTGAACGTACAAGTCCCACTTGGGAAAGTCCCCCTTATTGATATGACTGACCAAGTCGTTGGTCATATGGCTGTAATCCTGCCCTTGTACTTTCACAACTTCTTTCGGGTCGAGATTTTTGATGCCCTGCAAACTTTTCCAATGGAACTTTACATAGCTGATTTCGCCCTTGGCGTTGATCAGTTTGTAAGCATGCACGCCATTACCGTCCATCTCTCGATAACTGGCTGGCGTTCCGGAGTTGGAATACAACTCGGTCAGGGTACGAGTCGCCTCCGGAACATGGGAAAAGAAATCGAAACGACGGGAATCGTCATCCAGGTTGGTTCGCGGGTCGGGTTTGAACGCATGGACCATGTCAGGAAACTTGATTGCGTCGCGAATGAAAAACGTCGGGAAGTTATTACCCACCAAATCCCAGTTGCCATCCGCCGTATAGAACTTGGTGGCAAAGCCACGCGGGTCGCGCAATGTTTCAGGCGAGTGGTTGCCATGCACCACGGCGGAAAAACGCACGAACACCGGCGTGACTTGGCCTGCCGCGAAGACCTTGGCCTTGGTCAGGTCGCTCAGGTCGTTGGACACGGAAAATTCACCATGCGCACCGGTACCACGGGCATGCACGACACGCTCGGGAATACGTTCGCGGTCGAACCGCTGGAGTTTCTGGATCAGCTGCACGTCCTGCAACAAGGTCGGGCCATTGGGGCCCGCGGTTTGCGAGTTCTGGTTGTCGCCTACCGCCGCACCGTTGTCGCGGGTCAGCGTGGCGGCATTGACGGACAGGGAAAACAGGCTGGCGGTCAGGACGACAAGGGAACGGCGACCGGACATAGCGCCGAGGCCAAGGGAAGTGTTCATTGAAGTTTCCTCTAATTTTATAAGCGCATCCATGTGCGCCTTTTAGAGGCTAGTGCTCGGAAAATAAAAACCTAAATAGAAATACCGTACCATCCTGATAGAAAAAACAATGTAGGGAATCAGTCCGAAACCACGTATCACGCGCGATTGGTGGCACTTTGTAAACTTTTTGCGGGGGGACGGGTCGATAAACAGGCAAGCGGTGTAAGGCGTCATGTCGAGCGAGACACCGATGGCTGGCTTACACTGCGGGTTTCAACTCATCTTTCACAAGGAACAACTCATGGGCGTGCTAAGCGAGTTCAAGGCCTTCGCGGTCAAAGGCAATGTCGTCGACATGGCCGTCGGGATCATCATCGGTGCCGCTTTTGGCAAGATCGTTTCGTCATTCGTCGGTGACGTCGTCATGCCCCCGATCGGCCTCTTGATCGGCGGGGTGGACTTCAGTGACCTGGCCATTACGCTCAAGGCCGCCCAGGGCGATACGCCCGCAGTTGTGCTGGCCTACGGCAAATTCATCCAGAGCACGGTTGATTTCATCATCGTCGCGTTCGCGATCTTCATGGGCGTCAAGGCCATCAACCGGCTCAAGCGCGAAGAAGCCGTCGCTCCGAGCGCGCCCCCTGTGCCGACCAAGGAAGAACAGCTGTTAAGCGAGATCCGTGACTTGCTCAAGGCCCAGAACGAACGGCCCTGATCATTGCTGTGTTGAAATGGCGTCCGCGGGACGCCATTTTTCTACCAATAGTTTTCCACCGCCACCTGGCCAGGCCGACGGGTCAGGCTCAGTTGCAAGCCCCTGGCCTTGAGCAGCTTGCGCGTATCGTCAATCATCTGGGGATTGCCGCAGAGCATGACCCGGGAATATTCAGGCGTCAGCGCGACACCGGCGACCCGTTCCAGCTCGCCATTTTCGATCAACGTGGTAATGCGCCCATTGAGCGTATTCGGAACTTGCTCACGAGTGACCGTCGCGATGAACTTGAACTTATGGGCGTACTCGGCCAGGTAATCTCGCTGTGACAACTCATCTATAAGCTTCTGGTACGCCAGCTCCCTGGCCTCGCGCACGCTATAGACGAGGATGATCCGCTCGAATTTCTCCCACACTTCGAAATCCTGCAAGATCGAAATAAACGGCGCGACGCCTGTCCCGGTGGACAACAGCCATAAATCGCGACCGTCGACAAAACGGTCCAGCGTCAGATAACCAAAGGACTGGCGCTCCACCAGCAGGCTATCCCCTGGTTTCAAGCGGCTCAGCTCGCTGGTGAATTCGCCACCTGGGACGACGATCGAAAAGAATTCGAGAAACTCGTCGAACGGCGATGACACCATGGAATAAGCGCGCCAGACGGTGCTTCCATCTGACTTGACGACACCGAGCCGGGCAAACTGTCCCGCCCGGAAACGAAAACCACGGTCCCTAGTGGTGCGTAGAGTAAACAAGTGAGGCGTCAATGGTTGTACATCGACCAATGTCTGGCGGGTAAACTTGTCTGCGTTGTCGGTCATGGGGCACTCCAATCGAACAAGGCCCACAGTGTCCCGCAAAGTGAAGATATTAACCACCCTGCACAACTGATAGCGTTAAGCCACCCTACTTGTACAGCACCCGATAAAGTTCTACAAAATAAATAGGCATGTATCAAAACATTGTTAGATAAGTGCCTTCCTCAATAGCCGCAACACCGAACAAAAGAAAAAAATCTAACCGCAAGTTAGGAAAAGTCCTACACTCAGTTGCGCGTCATGGATTGGATCCACCTCGTTGATGAGCCCCCAAGGAGAATGACAATGGACGAGTGGAAGCACTTGCAATTGAGAAAACTATCCTGTGAGAAGGACTTGCAAAGAGCCTATCGACTGGTATTGGATTTCTTTAATTATCAAGGCTTTGAATATTGCGCGCTTGCCGCTTATTCAGGTGCCCCTGATCGATATACCAGCAAGATCAACATGAATAATTACCCGTATGGATGGGACAGACTCTATGAACAGAACGGCTACGCTTCAAATGACCCAGTAATAGCGCATTGCAATCACTCTTCCTTGCCAATCCTATGGAGCGAGAAGGTTTTCTCCGAAGCCCCCCAATTATGGCAGGAACTCAACCGACAAGGCCTCGCACACGGCTGGACCCAAGCCGTGCATGATGAACACGGTACCCATTACAGTCTGTTCAGCCTCGCCAGGACCCATTGCCCCATCGAGGCCGAAGAACACTATGGCAATCTTGGCTATGCCATCTTCGCTAGCCAGAGACTGCACGCGCTGGCTGGCAAAAAGTTATCCGACCATATGACGCCCCCGCTGACGTGTCATCTCTCGCCCCGGGAGATCGAAGTGTTGAGGTGGTCCGCCGAAGGGAAGACTGCGTCGGAAGTGGGCCGGATTCTCTGTCTGTCCGAGCGCACCGTTAACTTCCATGTCTGCAGCTGTATGCGAAAACTGAACGTGACCAATAAAATCTCGGCGGTGGCGAAAGCTGCGCACATCCATGTGATCTAGCTCAACAGCCCTTCCTGAAAAACCTGCGAGTAATGCCTGGCAAAAAAACGTACCATTCACGGCCCAACTTGAATGATGACGCCCAGACCGCGTTGCAGTTCATTCAGGAGGTCCCGCTGAAAGACCATCCCAAGGCAGCGGGACACTCGTTGATTTGCCAGAGTCCCAACCATGCCCTTGCTCGATACTCCCTTCGCCCAACTCGATCTGATCCGCCAACCCGAACAGCAGAACGAACCGTTGCAAGCATTCGACGCGGCCGATGGATACTTGCTTGCGTACCTGGCCGAACAACAACCGGACGCGCAGACTCGGGTGTTGGTACTCAACGATGGCTTCGGCGCCCTGGCGGCGAGCCTTGCAGGCAAGGTCCAGGTCACCAGCAGTGGCGACTCGTTCCTGGCGCTGCAGGCCTTGGAAAAGAATCTGGTACGCAACGGCTTGCCTTTCGATGCGGTACCGATCGTGCCGGCCAGCGAAGCATTGGCAGGGCCTTTCGACCGCGTCCTGGTCAAGGTGCCCAAGACCCTGGCCCTACTGGAAGAACAACTGATCCGGCTGCAAGGGCAACTCGCTCCAGGCGCCCAGGTCATCGCTGGCGCGATGGTCAAGCATTTGCCCCGGGCCGCAGGGGACCTGATGGAGCGCTACATCGGCTCGGTGCAAGCCTCCTTGGCGGTAAAGAAAGCCCGCCTGTTGATTGCCACGCCGCAACCGAGGCCCCCGGCCGTCTCCCCCTACCCCACTCGGTATGCGTTGGATGAGCCGAATATCGAGCTGCTCAATCACGCCAACGTGTTCTGTCGCGAAGGCCTGGACATCGGCACTCGCGCCTTCCTGCCGCACCTGCCAAAAAACCTGGGCTCAGCCCGTGTCGCGGACCTGGGTTGCGGCAACGGTGTATTGGCCATTGCCAGTGCGCTGCAAAACCCGGAGGCCCGCTACACACTGGTGGACGAGTCGTACATGGCGGTGCAATCAGCCGCCGAAAACTGGCGAGCCGCCCTGGGCGAGCGCGAGGTGGTCGTAAGGGCCGGCGATGGCCTGGCCGGGCAAGACGCACAGTCTTTGGATGTGGTGCTGTGCAACCCGCCGTTTCATCAACAGCAGGTAGTAGGCGATTTCCTCGCCTGGCGAATGTTCCAGCAGGCCCGCGAAGCGCTGGTGGTCGGCGGCGCGCTGTACATCGTCGGCAACCGCCACCTGGGCTACCACAGCAAACTGGCGCGGCTGTTCCGCGGTGTCGAACAGGTCGCCGCCACGCCGAAGTTCGTGATTCTCAAGGCCCGTAAATAGCCACTTCAGTGGGTGGTCAACCCTGCCGCATTCATGAACATCCGCATCAGGCTGGCGACGATGAACAATGCCAGCACGCTGCCGGCCCAAATCGCCGCCAGCCAACCGAGTCGCTGCCATAACGGTTTCTTTTCAGCGGCCTCGATGTCTTTCAAGTCAGGCTTGGCCATCCTCGGCACCTCCCGGGTCGGTCAATGGTAGCCATCATCATGGGTCACCTTGCCGCGGAACACGTAGTAGCTCCAGAAGGTGTACACCAGGATCAACGGAATGATGAACAACGTGCCGACCAGCATGAAGCCTTGGCTCTGTGGCGGTGACGCGGCGTCCCAGATCGAAATGGACGGTGGCACGATGTTCGGCCACAGGCTGATGCCAAGGCCGCTGTAGCCCAGGAAGATCAGCACCAACGTCAGGATAAATGGCGTGTAGTTGGCATTGCGTGCCACGGCGCGGAACAACCCGTACATGGTCACCAACACCAGGATTGGCACCGGCAGGAACCAGAACAGGTTCGGCAGGGTGAACCAGCGCGCCGCGATATCGGCGTGGGCCAGCGGCGTCCAGATACTGACGATGCCGATCACCGCCAGCACCACGAACGCCAGCGGCCTGGCCAGGTCGTGCATTTGCTCTTGCAGCTTGCCTTCGGTCTTCATGATCAACCAGGTGCAGCCGAGCAAGGCATAGGCGGCAATCAGCGCCAGCCCGCAGAAGATGGTGAATGGCGTGAACCAGTCCAGGGAACCGCCGGCATACTGCCGATTGACCACTTCGAAGCCATCGATGAAGGCCCCCAGCGCGACACCCTGGAAGAACGTCGCGGTCAGCGAACCACCAATGAACGCCTTGTCCCACAGGTGCCGCTTCTCGGCCCTGGCCTTGAAGCGGAACTCGAACGCCACGCCCCGGAAAATCAGGCCGATGAGCATCAGGATCAGCGGCAAATACAAGGCCGAGAGCACCACCGAATAGGCCAGCGGAAACGCGCCGAACAGCCCCGCCCCGCCCAGCACCAACCAGGTTTCGTTGCCGTCCCAGACCGGTGCGACGGTGTTCATCATCACGTCGCGATCCCGCTCTCCCTTGATGAAGGGGAAAAGAATGCCGATCCCCAGGTCGAAGCCGTCCATGATCACGTACATCATGATGCCGAAGATGATGACCACGGCCCAGATCAGCGGAAGATCAATACCCATGACTCAATTCCCCTTGTTCGAGCTGTCGTTGTGGTCCACTTCGTCGTCGCCTTCGTTGGCAGCCGACAATGGACGGGCCGGGGTGCGTTTCTGGCCCGGGCCACCGTCGCTCGGCTCGGCTTCGTGGGCCACCGGCCCCTTGCGCACCAGGCGCATCATGTAGCTCAGCCCGGCGCCGAACAGCGCGAAATACACCACCACGAACATGACCAGGGTAAAGCTCATTTGCGCAAAGCTGTGGCCGGACGACGCATCGGCCGTGCGCATCAGGCCGTAGACTACCCACGGCTGGCGCCCGATCTCCGTGGTGAACCAGCCGGCCAGGATCGCAATCAGCCCGGACGGCCCCATCCAAAGCACCAGGTGCAGGAACGGGCGAGATTGATAGAGCCGGTCGCCGCGGCGCAGCCAGAGGCTGCACAGGCCGGTGAAGATCATCAGCAGCCCCAGGCCGACCATGACCCGGAACGACCAGAACACGATGGTCGAGTTCGGTCGATCCTCAGGCGGGAATTCCTTCAATGCCGGCACTTGGTCGGTCAGCGAGTGGGTGAGGATCAAGCTGCCCAGGTACGGAATCTCCACGGCGAACTTGGTTTCCTCGGCCTTCATGTCCGGCCAGCCGAACAGAATCAGCGGCGTGGGTTCGTCACCGACGTTTTCCCAATGTCCTTCGATGGCGGCAATTTTGGCCGGCTGGTGCTTGAGTGTGTTGAGACCGTGGAAATCACCGATAACCGCCTGCACGGGTGCGACCAGCAAGGCCATCCACATCGCCATCGACAGCATGCGGCGAACGGCCGGGTTGTCGCGACCGCGAAGCAGATGCCAAGCCGCTGAAGAGCCGACGAAAAATGCCGTGGCCACGAACGCGGCGACCGACATGTGCAGCAGTCGATATGGGAATGAGGGGTTGAACACCACCGCCAGCCAATCCACCGGAATGACCCGGCCATCGATGATTTCGTAGCCTTGCGGGGTTTGCATCCAGCTGTTGGAGGACAGGATCCAGAAGGTCGAGATCAGCGTACCGACGGCCACCATGACCGTGGAAAAGAAGTGCAAGCCCCGACCCACGCGATTCCAGCCAAACAGCATCACGCCGAGGAAGCCCGCTTCGAGGAAGAATGCCGTGAGCACCTCATACGTCAGCAGCGGCCCGGTGACCGCCCCGGCAAAGTCGGAAAAGCGGCTCCAGTTGGTGCCGAATTGATAAGCCATGACCAGCCCGGACACCACGCCCATGCCGAAGTTGACGGCGAAAATCTTCGACCAGAAGTGATACAGGTCGCGGTAGGTGTCGTCGTGTGTCTTCAGCCACAGGCCTTCGAGCACTGCCAGGTAACTCGCCAGGCCAATGGTGATGGCCGGGAACAGGATGTGGAACGAGATGGTAAACGCAAACTGGATTCGGGCGAGATCGAGCGCCTCCAAACCGAACATAAGTCTTCCTCTGTCAGGTAAAACCGGCTGCGGGCGGGGCTTGCATCACAGCCCCCTGGGATATGGAGTGCGATGCTTTTCAAATCGTTCTTTTTAAACCGTCACAACGCAGGACTTTGGCCGCATGGCCGCCAGCACAACGCCCCAGAAGGGAATTGACCTGGGTCAAGCAATGCTCAAAGAGTAGTCCCAATATTGCCGATGGATGGCGTGGTCTTTTGTCGCGTGACAGGTTGTCCCACCAGCCCAGGGCATGGGCAAAGTTGTTGTGGCGAGGGGATTTATCCCCGCTAGGCTGCGCAGCAGCCGCAGTTTTGGAGAGTGCTAAGCACTGCGGGGATAAATCACCTCGCCCCAACTGTTCCCTCAGCCAATATCGATGTTTGGCTAACTATTTTTCTCGCCACCGCAACTTCCAGTTACAGTCGGGTGATAATCTCGATGCCTTCATCACCGGACCCCGTCATAGATGCCCAGCCAAGCGCCTTTGCTGCTCCGTCACCATCGTCCCTTCATCGCCTTCTGGCTGGCCCGGATATTCACCGCCAGCGGTTTCCAGATGCTGACCGTCGCCATCGGCTGGAACCTCTACCAATTGACCGGCAACGTCCTGGACCTCGGGCTTGTCGGCCTCGTGGAATTTGCCCCGCGGGTGCTGTTCATGCTGCACACCGGGCATGTGGCGGATCGATACGATCGACGCAAGATCGCGGCGATCTGCCAAACGTTGCAGGCGCTGATCGCCCTGGCGCTGGCGATTGGCAGCGCCACCGACAACGTCACACGCGAGATGATTTTCCTCCTCGCGTTCCTGCTCGGCGCAGCCCGCTCTTTCGAAATGCCGACCACCCAAGCGTTGCTACCGAGCATCGTGCCGGCAGCGTTGTTTCCCCGCGCCGTGGCCGCCGCGCAATCAGCCCAACAGTCGGCCACCATCGTCGCCCCGGCCCTTGGTGGCTTGCTGTATGCCTTCGGCAGCGTCTGGGTCTACGGGCCGACCGTGCTGCTCTATGTCATTGCTTGCTGCCTGATGCTCAACCTGCCGGCCCGGCAGACGCCACTGAACAAGGGCAAGGCGACCCTTGACTCGCTGCTGGCTGGTATCCGCTTCATTCGCAGCCGCCCGGACATCCTCGGGGCGATTTCCCTGGACCTGTTCGCGGTGCTGCTGGGCGGCGCCACCGCGCTGTTGCCGGTATTCGCCAAGGACATCCTGCTCACCGGCCCTTGGGGCCTGGGCCTGCTGCGTTCGGCGCCGGCGGTGGGGGCCTTGCTGATGTCGTTGTGGCTGGCGCGCTTTGCCGTCGAACGCAAGGTCGGCCGGGTGATGTTCACTGCGGTAGGCGTGTTTGGCGTTGCCACCATTGCGTTCGGACTTTCCACGTCGTTCTGGTTTTCCCTCGCGGTATTGGTGGTGCTGGGCGCGGCGGACATGATCAGCATGGTGATCCGCGCCTCCTTCGTGCAACTGGAAACGCCGGACGAAATGCGCGGTCGGGTCAGTGCAGTGAATGGCTTGTTTATCGGTGCCTCGAACCAGTTGGGCGAGTTCGAGTCCGGCCTCACCGCCCATTGGTTCGGCACCGTGCCTGCGGTGGTCATGGGCGGCGTCGGCACGCTACTGGTGACCGGGGCCTGGATCAAATTGTTCCCGACCCTGGCCAACCGCGACCGAATGCACGAACCGGTGGACGAGGCGAAAGCCTAGAGCAGCTTGTCGAGGGTGATCGGGAAGTCCCGCACCCGTTTGCCCGTGGCGTGGTAGATCGCATTCGCCACCGCCGCCGCCACGCCGACAATCCCGATTTCGCCGACGCCCTTGGATCCGAGGGCGTTGACGATCTCATCGTGTTCCTCGACGAAAATCACATCGATATCACCAATGTCAGCGTTGACCGGCACGTGATACTCGGCCAGGTTGTGGTTCATGTGCCGGCCCAGGGCATGGTCGGTCAGGGTTTCTTCATGCAACGCCATGCCAACACCCCAGACCACCCCACCGAGAATCTGGCTGCGGGCAGTCTTCGGATTGACTACCCGCCCGGCGGCGATGGCGCTGACCACCCGATTGACCTTCACCGTGCCCAGGTCTTCGTCCACCCACACCTCGACAAAGACCGCCGAATGGGTGGCGGTTGCATAAGCCTGGCGCTTTTCATCCGGCCCGGTGGAAACCTCCGCCTGCAACGGCATTTCGCCACTTTTTTGCGCCAGATCTGCCAATGCGACGCTGGCTTCACCCATGCGCAGCTCACCGTCGGCGAAGGTCACTTGCTCCAGGGTCGCGCCGCTGAAGGCGGGACAAGATTGACGGGCCACGGCGAGTAGCTTTTCCTTCAGAGCCTCACAGGCTTGCTGCACTGCAGTGCCCACCGACGAGACAGTGAACGAACCGCCCTGCAACGGTGCAGTCGGCAACGACGAGTCGCCAAGAACAAAGGTGACATCCTCAAGGGAAACGCCTGACGCCTCGGCGGCAATTTGAGTCATGACGGTGTAGGTGCCGGTGCCGATGTCCGTCGTTGCGCTGCTGACGGTCAGCTTGCCGTTGGCATTCAGTGAGGCGCGGGCGCTGGCTTTCTGCTGCATGGCCTCCCACACGCCGCCAGCCATGCCCCAACCCACCAGTTGCCGGCCGTTGCGCATGCTGCGCGGTTCGGGGTTGCGCTTGCTCCAACCGAAACGCTCGGCGCCCTGGGCGTAACAGGCCCGCAGCTCCTTGCTGGAATAGGGCTTGCCTTCGTTTTCGTTGCGTTCGGCATAGTTGATCAGGCGCAGTTGCACCGGGTCGATCGCCAGGGCGCAGGCCAACTCGTCCATGGCGCATTCCAGCCCGATCAATCCCAGGGCCGCGCCGGGCGCGCGCATGTCCAACGGCGTGTACACGTCCAGCGGTGCCAGTTTGTAGGTCAACGTCACGTTATCGCAGTGATAGAGCATGCCGCTCCACTCCACCACGTGCTCGGTAAAATCTTCGAAACGCGAGGTCTGGCCGACGGCGGTGTGCGCTACGGCGAGCAACCTTCCGTTGGCCGCAGCGCCCAGTTGCACGCGCTGGAATGTCCGTGGGCGATAGCCGAAAGTGAACATCTGCTGACGCGTCAGGCTGACTCGCACCGAACGCTTGAGGGCCAGCGCGGCCATTACCGCGAGCGCCAATTGATATTGCGGGCGCAGGCCGGAACCGAACGCGCCGCCCACGTAGGCGGCGAACACGCGCACCTGCTCCTTCTCCAGCCCGAACACTTTTTGCACATACGCCTGGCAGTTCTGAGTGCCTTGGGTCTTGTCGTGGATGTGCAGGCTTGCGTCAGGTTGGTACAACACAGTAGAGGCATGGGGCTCCATCGGGTTGTGGTGCTCTATCGGTGTGCTGTAGGACACATCCACACTCAAGGCGGCACTCGCATACTCGCCCTGAAAATTCCCACGTGGCTTGGGCAGTTCGACCGGCGCTGGATGGGCTTCGTTTTGCAGGATGGTCAGATCGGTCTGATGCTCCTCGGCCTCGTATTCAATTACAACCAGCGAGCCGGCATAACGGGCCAGTTCCAGATTCTCGGCCACCACCAGGGCCAGCGGCTGGCCACTGTAGAGGATCTGGTCATTGAATAACGGCCGGAATGGCGAGCCCTCCGCCGCGTCGGCATCCTGGTAGGGTTCGTCGTAGCTGGCGACCTTCGGCCGATTGGTGTGATCAATCACCGCGACGACGCCCGGTAGCGCCAAGGCGCGTGAAGCATCGATGCCCACCACGCGTCCCCGGGCGATAGCGCTGGACACGACACTGCCGTGCAACAAGCCGTCTTCCGGATATTCCCCGGCATAACGGGCGCGACCGGTCACCTTGAGCAGGCCGTCGACCCGGTCCAGCGGCTTGCCTATGGTTTTGCTCGGTGCATTCATCGCGCGGTTCCTCCCACCAGTGCGGCATCGCTCAGGGCGCGGACAATCGCCCGGCGCGCCAACTTGACCTTGAAGCCGTTGTGTTCCAGCGGTTCGGCGCCCTGCAACAGCGCATCCGCGGCCGCCGTGAAGGTCTCGCGGCTGACGACCTGGCCCGCCAGCCAGCTCTCGACGGCTCGATCGCGCCAAGGCTTGTGCGCTACGCCGCCCAAGGCCAGGCGCGCCTGGCGAATCACCGGCCCGTCCAGCTCCAGCGCGGCCGCGACCGACACCAGCGCGAAGGCATAGGACGCGCGGTCACGGATCTTCAAGTAATGGCTGTGTTCGGCGAAACCGGCGGGCGGCAGCTCGATATAGGTGATCAACTCGTCATCGGCCAGCTGGTTATCCCGGTCCGGGGCGTCGCCGGGAAGGCGATGGAAGTCGGCGAACTCGATTGTCCGTGGGCCTCCGCGCCCCAGCACATGGACCACCGCATCCAGTGCAGCCAGGGCCACGCACATGTCGGAGGGGTGAGTCGCGACACATTGATCGCTCGCGCCAAGGATCGCGTGAATCCGGTTCAAGCCGCTTCGGGCCGGGCAGCCGCTGCCGGGCCTGCGTTTGTTGCACGGCACGCTGGCGTCATAAAAATAGTAACAACGGGTGCGCTGCAACAGATTGCCACCGGTACTGGCCATGTTGCGCAGCTGTGGCGAAGCACCCGCGAGGATGGCCTGGGAAAGCAACGGATAGCGACGCTCGATCCAAGGGTGCCAGGCCAGGTCGGCATTGCTCACCAGCGCGCCGATCATCACCCCGCCCGAGGGCGTTTCGCTGAGGTCGGCCAAGGGCAGTCCGGTGATATCGATCAGATGCTCGGGGCGGGTGAGGTTTTCCTTCATCAGGTCCAGCAGATTGGTGCCGCCAGCGATGAAGCGTGAATGGGCACTCGACAGCTCCACGGCGGCCTGCAGCGTGTCGGGCTTGCTGTAGCGAAAGGGATTCACGACTCACCTCCCGTCTGCTGGCAGAGCGGCAGGGCTTCTTCGATGGCATCGCGGATGTTGTTGTAGGCGCCGCATCGGCAGAGATTGCCGCTCATCAGCTCGCTGATTTCGGCGCCCGTCCGCGCCCGTCCCTCGTTGGCCAGCGCCACCGCCGAACAGATCTGCCCGGGCGTGCAATAGCCGCACTGGAACGCATCATGCTTGATGAACGCCCGTTGCATGGGATGCAACTCGTCGCCGTTCGCCAGGCCCTCGACAGTGGTCAACTCGGCGCCATCACACATCACCGCCAGGGTCAGGCAAGCGTTTATCCGCTTGCCATCGCGCAGCACCGTGCAGGCCCCGCATTGGCCATGGTCGCAGCCCTTTTTGCTGCCCACCAGGTCCAGTTGTTCGCGCAGCAAATCAAGCAACGTAGTCCAGGGCAGCACCTGCAACTCACGCACCGCGCCATTGAGTGTCAGACGTATCGGATGACGGACGAAGGCCGCCTGCGTCGCTTCGGACAAGGTCGCGCTCATGGAACACCTCACGGTTGGTCGTACACGCGGCGTTTTGGAAAACCGCCGTCATAAGGGGTACGACTTCGCGGTGGGGTGAGCGTTCAAGGCGATTGCCCGCTCCCCAATGCACGAGGCAAGCCTGTCTGTGCGTTACATATGTACCGCGCAGACTGTAATGTATCGCCTTACACTCAATTCCATGATTAAATCCTTCCAGCACAAAGGCCTCAGGCTCTTTTATGAAACGGGTTCGACGCGCGGTATCCGTGCAGGCCATGGAAAACGCCTGGCTCGCATGCTTCAGTTCATGGACAGGGCACGCATGCCAAGCGACTTGAACATCCCCGGATGGCGATTGCATTCGCTCAAGGGTGATCTGGTCGAATATTGGTCGCTGAGCGTTTCGGGGAACTGGCGAATTGTCTTCCGCTTCATCGAGTCCGACATCGAACTGGTCGACTACCTCGACTACCACTGACAGGAGGCTGGAACATGCCCATGCACAATCCGCCACATCCTGGCGAAACATTGCTGGAGGACGTGTTGCCCGAGTTGGGCATCACAGTGACCGAACTGGCGCGCCACCTCGGCTTCGCCAGGCCACACCTTTCCCGGGTATTGCACGGCCATGCACCGGTCAGTCCAGACCTTGCCGTGCGCCTGGAACGCGCGGGTATCGGCAAGGCAAGAGTCTGGCTAGGCGTCCAGAGCGACTATGACTTATGGCAAGCCGAGCAGCGCGAGCAACCCCTGATCGAACCCCTGGCCCATCACGCTTGATGCTGTCAGGCCAGCAATTCCGCCGCCACCACGCTTTTCACGCCTTTGCCGGCAAGTTGCTCCACCAGCATCAAGGCGAACATGAGGGCGGCGGCCGAGCCCTGGGCGGTAATGCAATTGCCGTCCACCACCACCGGTTGGTCGACAAAGCTGCACCCGGACAGTTGCTGGCTGACGGCGGGCAGGCAGGTCATGCGACGCTGGCGCAGCACGCCGAACGCCTGGAGTACCAACGCCGGGGCTTCGGCAATGGCGGCGAAGAAGCGCCCGGCCGCCGCTTGGTCCTTGACCAGTTGCTGCAACGGTTGGTGGGCCGCCAAGTGTTGCGCGCCGATGATGCCGCCCGGCAAGACGATCAAGTCGAAATCCTGCACCAGCACGTCCACCAGCATGCCATCGGCGGTCAGGCGCGTGCCGCGTGCACAGGTGAGCATGCGACGGCCCTCGATACTCGCCACGACGACTTCAAGCTGCGCCCGGCGCAACACGTCGATCAGAGTCACGGTCTGCAGATCGTCAACGCCTTCCGCCACGGCAATCAGGATTCGGGGGATCTTGGTTCCAGGAATCATGGGCACTCTCCGCTGGGTGATCTTTCAAGACTAGTCAGCTTTGCCGGGCCCTGTCAGCTGAAGCTCGCCCAGCCATGTCATTTGATGTACAGCTGGGTCGACATCCGGTTGCCCGGCGCGTTGATCGACACGTTGCTGAAGCTGAACGTGCCTTCCTGCTTGCCTTTCAGATCGAAGATGTACAAATAGCCGACCGTTCGCCGGGCTCCGCTCGAGCAGTCATTGAGGTTGCCATTATCAAATGCACACACCGGTGAACGGGTGCCGTCGACCTCAAAGCCGTCCAGCGTGACATTCGGCTGGTGGCCTATGCCGACTTCCAGCACATAGACCTTGATATGCGGGCCACTATGGTCGCAACGGGTTTGCGCCTGTTGCGCAGAGACGTCCTCGAAACCACAGGCCGGCGACTCGACCTTGAGCACCTTGACCTCGCTCAGCGGTGGCGCCGACGCGGCGTGCGCGCTCGGCACGGACAGCCCCAGGCCGAACGCGCAGGCCAATGCAATGTTCTTCATGCAATTCATACTGACCTCCCGGAATCGCGCGCAGTATGGCCCAACTTTTGCGTCTGCACACTTTTGCGACGCACACCGAGGATCGCAGCCAGTTCGCCGCGCTGCTATGATGCGCGGCTTTTTCCGACCCACATAAAAACCCGGGCGCCGTCGGCGCCCTGTGCTTTGCTGTTGAGGTCGATACATTCACGGCGCCGAGCGCGCCACGGGGAGCAGACATGCTGGAAAGGCTGTTTCAACTCAAGGCACACAACACCAACGTGCGGACCGAGATCCTGGCGGGCGTCACGACGTTCCTGGCCATGGCCTACATTCTGTTCGTCAACCCGAGCATCCTCGGCGAAACCGGCATGGACAAGGGCGCGGTGTTTGTCGCCACCTGCCTGGCGGCGGCCATTGGCTCCACGGTCATGGGCCTGATCGCCAACTACCCGATCGCCCTCGCGCCGGGCATGGGCCTGAACGCCTTCTTCACCTACACCGTGGTCCTGCACATGGGCCATACCTGGCAAGTGGCGCTGGGCGCGGTGTTCGTCTCCGCCGTGCTGTTCTTCCTGTTGTCGATCTTCCGCATCCGCGAATGGATCATCAACAGCATCCCGCTGCCGCTGCGCTCGGCCATCGCTGCCGGTATCGGCCTGTTCCTGGCGC
Organism: Pseudomonas frederiksbergensis; assembly: GCF_035751725.1. GTDB lineage: Bacteria > Pseudomonadota > Gammaproteobacteria > Pseudomonadales > Pseudomonadaceae > Aquipseudomonas > Aquipseudomonas frederiksbergensis_A. The sequence continues at coordinate 5,102,441 of NZ_CP142104.1, forward strand.
TGATTGCCCTGAACAATGCCGGCATCGTGGTGAAAAACCCGGCGACCATGGTCGGCCTTGGCGACTTGAAGCAACCGGCGCCGATCCTGGCAACCCTCGGTTTCGTCCTGATCGTCGCCCTCGAAGCCTTGAAAGTGCGCGGCGCGGTGCTGATCGGCATCCTCGCGGTCACCGTCGTCTCGATCCTGATGGGCTTCACGCCATTCGGCGGCATCATTTCCGCACCGCCATCCCTGGCCCCGACGTTCCTGCAACTGGACATCAAGGGCGCCCTGGACATCGGCCTGGTGAGCGTGATCTTCGCCTTCCTGTTCGTCGACCTGTTCGACAACTCCGGCACCCTGATCGGCGTCGCCAAGCGCGCCGGGCTGATGGGCAAGGACGGCCACATGCCGAAGATGGGTCGTGCGCTGATCGCCGACAGCACCGCCGCCATGGCCGGTTCGCTGCTGGGCACCTCCACCACCACCAGCTACATCGAATCGGCGGCGGGCGTCAGCGCCGGCGGCCGCACCGGCCTGACCGCCATCGTGGTGGCGATCCTGTTCCTGCTTGCGCTGTTCTTCTCGCCACTGGCCGCCAGCGTCCCGGCCTTTGCCACCGCTCCGGCCCTGTTGTTCGTCGCTGTGCTGATGACCTCGGGCCTGGCGGAAATCGACTGGGACGACATCACCGTGGCCGCTCCGGTGGTGATCACTGCCTTGGCGATGCCCTTCACCTATTCCATCGCCAACGGCATCGCCTTCGGCTTCATCGCCTGGACAGCCATTAAACTGGTGTCCGGCCGTGGCCGTGAGCTGAACCCGGCGCTGGTCATCCTGTCGATCCTGTTCGTTATCAAGTTGGGTTGGTTCAACGCATGACTTTTGATTCCCAGGCCTATGCCGCCCAGTTGCAGGGCAAAGTCGCCCGTCTGCGCGACTTGTTGGCCCCGTTCGATGCTCCCGAGCCGCAGGTGTTTGACTCAACGCTGGAGAACTTCCGCCTGCGGGCCGAGTTCCGTCTGTGGCGCGAGGCCGGCGAACGCCATTACGCGATGTTTTCCCAGGACGACAAGCGCACGCCGATCCTCATCGAGCAATTCCCCATTGCCAGCCTGCGCATCAACCAGTTGATGCCGCAACTCAAGGCCGCCTGGCAGGCCAGCGCCCCCCTGAGCCATAAGCTGTTCCAGGTGGAGTTCCTGACCACCCTGGCCGGCGACGCGATGATCACCCTGTGTTACCACCGTCCGCTGGACGAGCACTGGCACGCTGCCGCGTCGAAACTGGCGGCCGACCTGGGGGTCAGCATCATTGGCCGCTCCAAGGGCAAGCGCGAAGTCATCGGCCATGACTATGTGGTGGAGAAATTTGAGGTAGGGGGTCGTACGTTCAGCTATCGCCAACCTGAAGGCGCCTTCACCCAGCCCAACGGCACGGTGAACCAGAAGATGCTCAACTGGGCTTACGAAGCGCTGGGCGATCGCAGCGACGATCTGCTGGAGTTGTACTGCGGCAACGGCAACTTCACCCTGCCGCTGGCCACCCGCGTGCGAAAAGTCCTCGCCACCGAAATCAGCAAGACCTCGGTCAACGCCGCGCTGAGCAACCTCAGCGAAAACGCGGTGGATAACGTCACGCTGGTGCGCCTATCGGCCGAAGAGCTGACCGAAGCCTTGAATGAAGTCCGGCCGTTCCGTCGTTTGCAGGGCATCGACCTCAAAAGCTATGAATTCGGCAGCGTCTTCGTCGACCCGCCTCGCGCCGGCATGGACCCGGACACCTGCGAACTGACCCGGCGCTTCGACAACATCCTGTACATCTCCTGCAACCCGGAAACCCTCGCCGCGAACATCGCGCAGCTGAACGACACCCACCGCATCACGCGCTGCGCGTTGTTCGATCAATTCCCTTGGACCCATCACATGGAGTCCGGCGTGTTGTTGACCCGGCGCTGACCTTCGTGGCGAGGGAGCAAGCTTCCTCGCCACCATTGTCTCTCCCTCACCTCCCACAGTGGTCATGTTCGATCATCGAACACTTATTGCCCGGTGTCGGCTGCTTTATTTGACCAAATTAACCATCTAGTACAATTTATCTCCACCGGCTGAAACCCCGCCGACACCAACAATAAAAATTGTGGAGAAATTGCGATGCCTCCGATCGTTCTGGTGCTCAACGGCCCGAACCTGAACCTGCTCGGCACCCGCGAGCCGGCGACCTACGGCTACGAAACCCTGGCTGATATTTCCTCGCTCTGTGGCCGCGCCGCCGAAGAGTTCGGCCTGGCCGTGGAGTTTCGCCAGACCAATCAGGAAGGCGAACTGCTCGACTGGATTCACGGCGCCCGAGGCCGGTGCGCCGGTATCGTCATCAACCCGGCGGCCTGGACCCACACCTCGGTGGCGATCCGCGACGCCCTGGTGGCGAGTGAAGTACCGGTCATCGAAGTCCACCTGTCCAACGTCCACGCCCGGGAAACCTTTCGTCACCACTCCTTTGTCTCATCCGTCGCCATTGGCGTGATGTGCGGGTTTGGCAGCCATGGTTATCGCCTGGCCCTTGAACATTTCAGTCAGCGGTTGAAGGGTTGATGCGCATGTCGAACGTCACTGTACTGGCCGGCCTGATCGGGGCGGGTATCCAGGCGTCCCGCACGCCGGCGCTGCATGAGCGCGAAGGCGATGCCCAAGGCATGCGTTACCTTTATCGACTGATCGATCTGGATGCGCTGAAGCTCGACAGCAGCGCCCTGCCCGACTTGCTGATGGCCGCCGAACGCATGGACTTCACCGGCCTGAACATCACCTTCCCGTGCAAGCAGGTAATCATCCCGCTGCTGGACGAGTTGTCTCCCGAGGCCCGCGGGATCGGTGCGGTGAATACCGTGGTGCTCAAGGATGGCAAGCGCATCGGCCACAACACCGATTGCCTGGGGTTCGCCGAAGGTTTTCGTCGTGGCCTGGGCGATGTCGCGCGCAAGCGGGTGGTCCAGATGGGCGCAGGAGGCGCCGGCGCGGCGGTGGCCCATGCGTTGCTTCTGGAGGGCGTAGAGACATTGAGCATTTTCGACGTCGAGATCAGCCGTGCCGAGGCATTGGCAAACAACTTGAATCAACACTTCGGCACAGGCCGTGCTCGTGCCGGGCATGACCTACCCACCGCCATGGCCGAAGCCGACGGTTTGGTGAACACCACGCCCATGGGCATGGCGAAACTGCCGGGCACACCGGTGCCGGCCGAGTTGTTGCGGGGTGATCTGTGGGTGGCGGAAATCGTTTACTTCCCGCTGGAAACCGAACTGCTGCGCAACGCCCGCGCCCTCGGCTGCCGCACGCTGGACGGCGGCAACATGGCGGTATTCCAGGCGGTGAAGGCGTTCGAGCTGTTCAGCGGCGTGGCGCCGGATGCGCAGCGGATGCTGGCGCATTTCCAGGGCATGAATCACTAAAGCCTGGCCAGAATTCCTTGTGGGAGCGACCAAGCTCCCCACACAGTCTGCATCAGCTCACGATCACGCCTGCAAATATTTCAGCACCGATTCACACACCATCTGCCGATGCCGCTGCTTGACCGCTTCGTCCGACAGGTCGATCTGGAAGATCTCGCCAAACGTCTGGCGGTTGGACACCCGGTAGAAGCAGAACGAACTGATCAGCAGATGCACATCCAGTGGTTCGAGGCCGGCACGGAACACGCCCTCTTCGGCGCCGCGACGCAGGATCACGCCCAGTGAATCGAGGATGGTATTGGTCATCGCCTTGATCGCACCGGACTGTTTCACGTATTCGGCGTTGTGGATGTTCTCGATGCAGACGATGCGCACGAAATCCACGTTGCGGTCGTGATGGTCGAAGGTGAACTCCACCAGCCGCCGGATCGCATCCACCGGGGCCAGTTCCGCCAGGTGCAGGCGGCTCTCGGTGGTACGGATATCGCCGTAGAGTTTTTCCAGCACCTCGACGTACAGCTGCTCCTTGCTGCCGAAATAGTAGTAGATCATGCGCTTGGAGGTGTGGATGCGCTCGGCGATGGCGTCGACCCGGGCGCCGGCCAGGCCTTGCTGGACGAACTCGACGATGGCTTCCTGAAGAATGTTCTCCCGGGTCTTTTCCGGGTTGTTCTTGCGACTCTTGCGCGGCGTGGCGACAGGTTCGTCGAGCGCTGCGGAAAGCTCTGGATTCATAGTCATTGCGGGGCTCACGGCCATCACTGCACAGGCTGGCGATTATGGGCCGCACCGTGCACTGAAGGAAGCCACGACACAGCCCATTACCGCAGCGTTTACGATTTCCCTACAACTTGGCATGCCGCAAGCCACCGCTACGGGACTTGGCCATCGCCGCCAGCCGCACCGCGACGTTGGCGGCGCCATAACCGGCGTAACCGTTCTTGCGTTGGATGATCTCAAAGAAAAACCGCCCTTCGAACGGCTCGGTATAGACATGAAACAGCTCGCCACCCTGGGCGTCACGGTCATATAGCACATTGAAATACGCCAGTTCGCTAAGGAACTCATCGTCGAAATCGAAACGCGCCGCCAGGTCGTCGTAATAGTTGAGCGGGATGTCGAGCAATGGCACCCCGGCCTCCTTGGCCCGACTGACCTGGGCAAAGATGTCATCACAATCGAAGGCGATGTGATGCACGCCGGAGCCGCGATAACTCGACAGCGCATGTGAGATCGCGGTGTTGCGATTCTCGGAAATATTCAGCGGCAGGCGAATCGAACTGCAACGGCTACGCAGGGCACGGCTTTTTACCAGGCCATAAGGGTCGGGCAACACCACTTCGTCGTCAGCCTCGAAATCCAGCAGACTCTTGTAGAACAGCACCCAACTGTCGAGGCTGTCGGCCGGCAGCGCCATCGCCATGTGGTCGATGCGCTTGAGCCCGGCGCCGATGGCCGCAGCGGGTTGCAGGTTGAAATCGGTGCCGTAGACGTCGGCGTCCTGGTCCACCAGGTAGATCAGGCTGCTGTCCGGGGCGCGCACCGCCGCCAGCTCCAGCTCATTGGGCCCGACGAGCCCGCGATACGGCTGGCCTTTGTAGGCCACGGCCCGTTTCAAGGCACTGGCGCTGTCCTTGACCCGCACCGCCATGGCGCACAACGACGGGCCATGGGCTTCGAAAAAGCTGTGGGCGAAGGAGTACGGCTCGCAATTGAGGATCAGGTTGATATCGCCCTGGCGCAACAGGCTGACGTTCTTGGAACGATGCTGGCCGGCCTTGACGAAACCCAGGCGCTCCAGCCAATGGGCGAGCTTGGCGCCCAGGTTATCGTCCACGGCAAATTCGAGGAACTCGATGCCGTCGTATTCGCTGGCCGGCGCTGTTTCAAAAAGAATGTCAGGCTTTTGCGCCGGCGCTTGCTCGGCCAGGCGCTTGCGGGTCTTTTCTTCCAGGTACAGCAACGAACGCAAACCGTCGGCCGCATTCGCCCTGGGCGGCGCGGCGCGGAAACCGTCGTTGAAGATTTCCAGCGACAGCGGCCCGCAGTAGCCACTCTGGATGATCGGCGCGAGGAAACCCGGCAAATCGAATTCTCCCTGGCCCGGAAAGCAGCGGAAATGCCGGCTCCATTCCAACACGTCCATCGCCAGGATCGGCGCATCGGCCATCTGCACAAAGAAGATCTTGTCGCCGGGAATCTCGGCGATGGCCCTCGGATCGCCCTTGAGGGACAAGGTGTGAAAGCTGTCGAGCAGCACGCCGAGGCTGGGATGATCGGCCTGGCGCACGATGTTCCAGACCTGTTGATACGTATTGACGTGCCGGCCCCAGGCCAACGCCTCGTAACCAATGCGCAAGCCGCGCGCGCCGGCCCGCTCCGCCAGCAGGCGCAGATCGTCGATCAGGATCTGCTCATCGCCAACGCTGTCAGCCGATGCATTGCTGCACACCAGCACCAGGTCGGTGCCCAGCTCCTGCATCAAATCGAATTTGCGCTCGGCCCGTTCCAGGTTGCGCGCCAGGCGGTCGCGACGGCAGCCTTCAAAATCGCGAAAAGGTTGGAACAGCGTGATGGCGATACCCAGGTCGGCGCACATCTGCCTTATTTCCCGAGGGCTGCCATCGTAGTAGAGCAGGTCATTCTCGAAAATTTCCACGCCGTCGAAACCGGCGGCGGCAATGGCTTCGAGTTTTTCCGGCAGGGTACCGCTCAACGAAACGGTGGCAATGGAACGCTGCATGACTTCGGCTCCCGGGACAGGCGTCGGCTACAAAAAAATGCGCCGCTTTTTGAAAGAGTCAGGCGATTATTGGGCTGCCGGTTCCTTTGGGCAATTTAATATGTACCATCCGGTTAGTTTTTTGGGCGATTATCGAACACTATGGCCGATCAGCGAATTGACGATTTTTTGTCCACTGCCCACCATCGACCCCCGCATTGATTGCCAACGCGTCAATGCAGACCCAGACCACACCATAAGAATTTCAAGAACGGGTGACCTTATGATTCCTTCCCAAAGTTCTCGCCTGGCCCACGGCCCGGTTGCCGCCAGCGGTAGCATCGGCGACAAGATCCGTGGCGCGATGGCCGTGGGCAAGACCCGTTGGGGCATGCTCGCCCTGGTGTTTTTCGCCACCACCCTGAACTACATCGACCGCGCCGCCCTTGGCGTCATGCAACCGATCCTGGCCAAGGAAATGAGCTGGACGGCGATGGACTACGCCAATATCAACTTCTGGTTCCAGGTCGGTTATGCGGTCGGCTTCGTGCTGCAAGGCCGGTTGATCGACCGCATCGGCGTCAAGCGGGTGTTCTTCTGCGCCGTGCTGCTCTGGAGCCTGGCGACCGGCGCCCACGGCCTCGCGACCTCGGCGGTGGGCTTCATGGTTTGCCGCTTCATCCTCGGCCTGACCGAAGCCGCCAACTACCCCGCCTGTGTGAAAACCACGCGGCTGTGGTTTCCGGCTGGCGAACGGGCCGTGGCCACCGGCATCTTCAATGCCGGGACCAACGTCGGCGCGATGTTCACCCCCATGCTCTTGCCGCTGGTCCTGCACGTCTGGGGCTGGCAGGCCGCGTTCCTGTGCATGGCCGCCCTCGGCGGGATCTGGCTGGTGTTCTGGGGCCTGAAGTACTTCAACCCGGAAGACCACCCGAGCGTGAAACAGTCGGAACTGGACTACATCCAGGCCCAGGACGAACCGGATCAGGCCCGCGTGCCCTTCTCTCGAATCCTGCGCATGCGCGGCACCTGGGCGTTCGCCCTGGCCTACTCGATCACTGCGCCGGTGTTCTGGTTCTACCTCTACTGGCTGCCGCCGTTCCTGAACCAGCAATACAACCTGGGCATCAACGTGACCCAGATGGGCATCCCACTGATCATCATCTACCTGACCGCGGATTTCGGCAGCGTCGGCGGCGGGATCCTTTCGTCATTCCTGATTGGCCGCGGGGTCAATCCGATCAAGGCGCGACTGATGTCCATGCTGCTGTTCGCCTGCTGCATCGTTGGCGTGATCATGGCCGCCGGCTCCAGCAGCCTGTGGGTGGCGGTGTTTGCGATTTCCTTGGCCATTGGCGCGCACCAGGCCTGGACCGCGAACATCTGGAGCCTGGTGATGGACTACACGCCCAAGCACATGATGAGCACAGTGTTTGGCTTCGGCGGCATGTGTGCGGCCATCGGCGGGATGTTCATGACTCAGTTGGTGGGGCACATCCTCACGATCACCAACAACAATTACACCGTGCTGTTCACCCTGATCCCGGCGATGTACTTCATCGCGCTGGCCTGGATGTACTTCATGGCGCCGCGCAAGGTGCCGACGCTGGAAAGCTGATACCGAGCGTCGGGCAATCAGGCCGTGTATAGCCGGTGATTATGCCCGCCGCTGTTGCCACGCCGCCGCCAACCCACTCAAGCAGATCAAGGCGATGCCCACCACGGTGGTCAACGTCGGCGTATGGCTGAACAACAACCAGCCCAGCAACCCGGCGAAGACAATCTGGCAATACCCGAACGGCGCCAGCAGCGCCGGGGCGGCGAAACGGAAGGCCTGGGTCAGCATCAAGTGCGCCGTCATGCCGCAAGCGCCCAGCGCGAGCATCATCAACCCGTGGGTCGCGCTCGGCACCTGCCAGAAGAACGGCACCAACGCGCTCATGACCAGCGTATTGCACAGCCCGGCGAAAAAGTTGCTGGTCGTGGGGCTGTCGATCTCGGCGAGCTTGCGGGTGAGCAGTTGGTAGAAACAGAAAAACAGCGCCGAACAAAACGGCAACAGCACCGCCGGCGTGAACAGATCGCCACCAGGATGAACGATGATCAATACCCCGATAAAACCGAAGATCACCGCAATCCACTGACCGCGCGTCGCGTGCTCGCCCAGCAGCGGTACCGACAAGGCAGTGACCAGCACGGGCGCAAGGAAGTTGACCGCGGTCGCCTCCGCCAAGGGGATGTACATCAGCGCCGTGGTGAAGAACAGACTGGTGCCCAACAGGCACAACGCCCGGACAACTTGCCACAACGGCCGCTTGGTGCGCAGCACCCGCAGCCCCGAGCGCGGCAGGAAAATTCCCGCCATCAACAAGGTGTGCACCACATAACGGGCCCAGACCACCATGACGATCGGATAAAAACCCGAGAGATATTTGGACAACGCGTCGTGACTGGAGAACAAAAACGTTGCGACCAGAATAAGCACGATGCCCTTGAAAGCCTGATTGACGCCGGAGAGCGGAGTGCTGAGGGTCATGAAGGAAACCTGCGTTGCTTGATGTCGAGGCCGTGATGCACAGTGCAGTTATTGGGCCAGCGAGGGTTCCGATAAGTTCTGGATCCCAAGTGTAATGAAAATTGCGCGGCCAGACAGGATTGGCTCGCCGATGAACCAAAATCCCTCGCAGTTGCCTGACTGCTCAAGCGCGGCGCGCACCTTGGGCGTCAGAAAGCTAGACTCATCGCCACGGCAGTCATCTCTTCGCAGGGCCATTCAGAGGATTTCCCACATGTTATGGAAAAAAGGTCGCCGCAGTGACAACGTGGTGGACGCCCGTGGTGACGGTGGGGGCGGTGGCGGGATGCGGTTCGGCGGCGGCAAGGGCTTGAGCCTGACCGCCATCCTGCTGATCGTCGGCATTGGCTGGATCACCGGCCAGGACCCCATGCAGATCCTGGGACAACTCGCCGGGCAAATGGACCAGGGTTCCGCTCCCACCTCTTCGCAAACCCGCCAGGCGCCACCGGCCAACGATGAGCAGGCCGAGTTCGTACGCTCGATCCTCGGCGACACCGAGGATACCTGGGGCCAAGTCTTCCAGCAGGCCGGACGCCAATACCAACAACCCAAACTGGTGCTGTTCAGCGGTCGGGTCAACTCGGCGTGCGGCCTGGCGTCCTCGGCGACCGGCCCGTTCTACTGCCCGGCGGACCGGCAGGTCTACCTGGACATGAGTTTCTTCCAGGAAATGTCCCAGCGCTTCTCCGCCGCCGGCGACTTCGCCCAGGCCTACGTCATCGCCCATGAGATCGGCCACCACGTGCAGACGCTGCTCGGCGTCTCGGCAAAAATCCAGGAGGCGCGCCAGCAAGGCCGGCAGATGGAAGGCGACGGCGGTCTGCTGGTGCGCCAGGAATTGCAGGCCGATTGCCTGGCCGGTGTCTGGGCCAACCATGCGCAAAAACGCCTGAACTGGCTGGAGCCGGGGGACATCGAGGAAGCCTTGACCGCCGCCAATGCCATCGGCGATGACCGCCTGCAGCAGCAAGGCCAGGGCCGCGTGGTGCCGGATTCCTTCACCCATGGCACGTCGGCGCAACGGGTGCGCTGGTTCAAGACCGGTTTCGCCCAGGGCCAAGTCAGCCAGTGCGACACCTTTGCGGCGAAAAACCTGTAGATGAAGTGGGTGGCGCTGATCTGGCTGGTGCTCTGCAGCGCCGTTGTCCAGGCCGAAGAACACGCCGTCAAGACGGTCGCCCAGGGTCGCCTGCTGTTCAAGGGCGGGATCATGGCTGTTGCCGTGAGCCCCCCGCCGGCTTCGATCCAGCGGGTGTTGATCATCGTCCACGGCAGGCTGCGCAATGCCGACACGTATCTTCGCAGCGGCGAAAGGGCCGCCGCGCAGGCCGGTCAAACCGCAACGACATTGGTCATCGCCCCGCAGTTTCTCAACGAACAGGACGTGGCGCGCCATCAACTGCCCGCCGATCTCCTGCGCTGGCAAGGCAACGATTGGATGGCGGGCGGCCTGTCCACAGGGCCGAATCCGGTCAGTTCATTCCAAGTGCTGGACGACATCGTGGCGCGGGTCAGCGACCGGCAGCAATTTCCGGAAGTGAAGGAGATCGTGATTGCCGGTCATTCCGGTGGCGCCCAAGTCGTACAGCGCTATGCCCTGCTCGCCCGTGGCACGTATCGCATCGCACCACGGTTCGTCATTGCCAATCCATCATCGTATGCCTACCTGGACGCCCAACGGCCCATGGCATTCGCACCCGCCAGCTGCCCCTCCTTCAACCGTTGGAAATACGGCCTGGAGCAGCTGCCCGCCTACGCTGCCGGGCAAACAGCCGCGCAACTCGAAGATCACTACATCAAGCGCGACATCACTTATTTGCTGGGACAACAGGACATCGACCCGGAACACCCAGCGCTGGATAAAAGCTGTGAAGCACAGACCCAGGGCGCGTATCGACTGCTGCGCGGGCATTTCTTTTTCGATTACCTGACACGCCGCCATCCGCAGGGGCTGAACCAGCGGCTGATCGAAGTGCCCGGGGTCGGGCATGATGGGGATGGGATGTTCAATTCGCCGGAAGGGTTGAGGGTGTTGTTCGGGCAGTGAGTTTTATGGTGACCAACAGGGCTTCATCCGCCTCTCAAGCCAAAAGCATCCGCCGCAGCTCCCCACAATCGCGCGCATGCCAATCTGTCAGCTCCGGCCAGGGATTGTCCGGCAGGTTCACCAACACCGTCCGCGCCCCCGCCGCACGACCGCAGTCCAGGTCAAAGCGGTAATCCCCCACCATCACCATCGAGCCGGGCGCCACATCCCATGCTTCGGCCAGCTTCAACAGGCCGCCGGGATGCGGCTTGGGCGGTGCCTCGTCGCGGCCGAGCACGTCCTCCACCGCGAAACAATCCGCCAACCCGATGGCTTCGAGGGTGATGTGGGCCAGCTCGCGGGCGTTGCGGGTCAGGATGCCCAGGCGGTAACCACGCCCGGCCAGCTCACGCACCAACTCGACCGCCCCCGGCGCGGGCTTGGAGCCCAGCGCCAGGTCCCGTTCGTGCTCCAGCAGCCAGGCGTGCTTGGCGGCTGCTTCTGCCGAGGGCAACGCCGCCAGGTGCGTAAGGATGTCGTCCTCGGCCGGAATTGCCAGGGCCACGCGGATCGCAGCGAAGTCATGCACAGCGACGGTCAGCGTGCCGTCCATGTCAAATACCCAATGCCGTACATCGACCAGGCTCATGCCCAGTCCTTGCGATGGCGGATCAGGCCTTCCTGGGTCACCGAGGCCACCAGTTGCCCGGCGCGATTGAACACGCTGCCCCGGGAAAACCCACGGGAGTTACCGGCCCACGGACTGTCCATGGCATAGAGCAACCAGTCATCGGCGCGCAGGTCGGCGTGAAACCACAACGCATGGTCAAGGCTGGCGACCTGCATATCCTTCTGCCATACCGATTTGCCGTGGGGCAACATCGAGGTGGTCAGCAGTCCGAAATCCGATGCGTAGGCCAGCAGGTATTTGTGCAGGGCCGGGATGTCCGCCAAGGCACCATCGGCACGGAACCAGACGTATTTGACCGGATCGGCCGGTTGCGGATTGTAAGGGTCTTTTTCAGTGACCGGGCGCACCTCGATCGGCTTGGGGCACAGCAGTTTTTCGCGCATGTGCTCGGGCAACAGATGCGCGCGCTGCTGGGTCAGTTCCAGCTCGGACGGCAGGTTTTCCGGCCCGACAACCTGGGGCATAGTGCTCTGGTGCTCGAAACCCTGCTCGTCATACTGGAACGAGGCGCTGCAGGTGAAGATCGGGTTGCCCTTCTGGATCGCCGTGACCCGACGGGTGCTGAAGCTGCCGCCGTCCCGTACGCGATCGACCTGGTAGACCACCGGCAATGCCGCATCGCCCGGACGCAGGAAATAACCGTGCATCGAATGCACATGGCGCGCCTCTTCCACGGTCTGGCTGGCCGCCGACAATGACTGGCCCAACACCTGGCCGCCGAACAACTGGCGAAACCCGAGGTCCTGGCTGCGTCCGCGAAACAGGTTCTCTTCGATCGGTTCCAGGGTCAGCAGGTCGACCAGATCTTCCAACACGTGGCTCATTCAGACTTTCCTCACACAGCGCAAAAACCGCGCAATCCAGGTTGCGGCGGCGGATCGATAGTGGCCCGGGCCATTTTGGCGGGCATTGTAACGTCCGTGTCGGCTAACCGTGCAGAGTCTGCAACCACTGCTCACGATTGATGCGATAGAGCACATGGTGACGCAATGGATGACCGACCGCGAGCTTTGGATGCTCGAAGTCATCCGCCGGATCATGCTGCATGCCGATGGCCTGCATGACCTTCTGTGACGGCAGGTTATCCACAGCGGTAAACGCCACGACTTCGTCGAGCCCCAGGCGGTCGAAGGCACAGCGCAACGCCGTCCAAGCCGCTTCGCTGGCATAACCGAGCCCCCAATGTTCGCGAGCCAGGCGCCAGCCGATCTCCACCGCCGGGGTGAAATGCGCATCAAACCCGACCACGCCCAGCCCGGTAAAGCCGATGAACGCTCCAGTGTCCTTGCGCTCCAATGCCCACAAGCCAAAACCGTGCTCGGCAAAATGCCCACGCACGCGGCCGATCAACGCAGCGCTTTCGAGGCGACTCAAGGGTGCCGGAAAATAACGCATCACTTGCGGATCGGCAGACATGGCCGCAAATGCCGGCAAATCATCGTCGCGCCACTGCCGCAGAATCAGCCGCGCGCTTTCCAGTTCCAGTATCGGCTCCATCTTCACTCCCTTTCCATGCCCAGAGTCTACATCGCTGGTAGGATCCTTCACTCATTCGCAGCTGAAAACACCATGCCCCTGCCGCTTATCTATCACGAAGACTACAGCCCCGAGTTCCCAGCGGAACACCGCTTCCCCATGGACAAGTTCCGCCTGCTGCGCGATCACCTGGTGGAGACCGGCCTGACTACGGATGCGGAGCTGCTGCGTCCCGCCCTGTGCCCGCCGGGGATTCTCGCCCTGGCCCATGACCGCGCTTATATCGAACGCTACATGGGTGGCGAGTTGTCTCGCGAAGACCAACGGCGACTCGGCCTGCCCTGGAGCGAAGCCTTGGCGCGGCGAACGGTACGCGCCGTGGGCGGTTCACTCCTTGCCGCTGAACAAGCCCTTGAACACGGACTGGCCTGCCACTTGGCCGGCGGCACCCATCATGCCCACTACGACCACCCGGCCGGGTTCTGCATCTTCAATGACCTGGCGGTGATCAGCCGTTACTTCCTGGCCAGCGGCCGGGTCTCGCGGGTGCTGATTTTCGACTGTGACGTGCACCAGGGCGACGGTACGGCTCGAATACTCCATGACACCCCGGATGCGGTGACAGTTTCCCTGCACTGCGAAAAGAATTTTCCTGCACGCAAGGCGCAAAGCGATTGGGACATTGCGCTGCCGATGGGCATGGACGATGCCGCTTACCTAGCAGTCGTCGAGGATGCGCTCAATTACCTGCTGCCGCTCTATCAGCCGGACCTGGTGCTGTATGACGCCGGCGTCGATGTCCACAAGGATGACGCCCTCGGCTACCTGAAACTGACCGACGAGGGCCTCGCCGCCCGGGACGAGAGCGTCATGCGCCATTGCCTTGGACGGGACATTCCGGTGGTCGGTGTCATCGGCGGCGGCTATAGCAAGGATCGCAAGGCCCTGGCCCGGCGCCACGGGATCCTGCATCACAGCGCACAAAAGGTCTGGACGTCATCAGGCTGTCATTGAAATCTGGGCGCGTTACCCACAATGCCTGTGGAGCGGCCTGTGGATAACCTGAGCGAAACGGCTCGCAGCCGCTGCTGCCTATGGCTTGCAGAGACTTGGTTGTTTTTTGACCAGCTCATTCAAGAACACCACCTGCCTTGGAATTTGTGCTGATAGAATGCCGCGCCATTCCTAGTTTCCGCAGTTCATACCATGACCTCGACCACCTCATCTTGCCCCCCAAGCATCGCCATCATCGGCGGCGGACCTGCCGGCTTGATGGCGGCCGAGGTGTTGAGCCAGGCCGGTGTCCAGGTCGACCTGTACGACGGCATGCCCTCGGTGGGCAGGAAGTTTCTCCTGGCGGGTGTCGGCGGCATGAACATCACCCACTCGGAAGCCTTCCCAGCCTTCCTGTCCCGCTACGGCGAGCGCGCGCCGCATATCGCCCCGCTGCTGCGAGCATTCGGCGCGGATGAGTTGTGCCAATGGATTCACGGCCTGGGCATCGATACCTTCGTCGGCAGCTCCGGGCGCGTGTTCCCGACTGACATGAAAGCCGCCCCGCTGCTGCGCGCCTGGCTCAAGCGCCTGCGGGACGCCGGCGTGGTGATCCACACGCGCCACCGCTGGCTGGGTTGGAATCCCGACGGCAGCCTGCGCATCGCCAGCCCGGACGGCGAAAAGACGTTGCACCCCAACGCGACGTTATTGGCCCTGGGTGGCGGCAGTTGGTCGCGCCTGGGTTCCGACGGTGCATGGATGCTGGCGTTGGAACAGCGCGGCGTGACCCTGGCGCCCTTGCAGCCGAGCAATTGCGGGTTCGACGTCGAGGCCTGGAGCGATCTGATGATCGGCAAGTTCGCCGGCGCCCCGCTGAAGAACATCGCCATGGGCCTGAACGACGATGTGCCACGTCTCGGCGAATGCGTCATCACCGCCACCGGCATCGAAGGCAGCCTGGTCTACGCCCTGTCGGCAGCGATTCGCGAAGCCATCAACCAGCACGGCAGCGCGACCGTCCATCTGGACCTGCTGCCGGGCCGGCCTGTGGACAAGCTCGTCCAGGCCTTGAACAAACCACGCGGATCACGCTCGATGGCCAAGCACCTGCACAGCCAACTTGGGCTCGATGGGGTCAAGGCGGCGCTGTTGCGCGAGCTGACGTCGGCCGATTGCTTCGCCGACATGGCGCGGCTGGCGCAGGCGATCAAGGCGTTGCCGGTCACGCTGGTGAAAACCCGTCCACTGGACGAAGCCATCAGCAGCGCCGGCGGCGTGACGTTCGAAGCCTTGGACGAACGGCTGATGCTCAAGCAGCTCCCCGGGGTTTTCTGCGCCGGGGAGATGCTCGACTGGGAAGCGCCGACTGGCGGCTATCTGCTCACAGCATGCTTTGCCAGTGGCCGGGCAGCGGGGTTGGGGATGTTGGAGTGGTTACAGCGCCCGGATTGAAACCGGGGCGCAGCAGACCATCAAGGCTTGCGCTTACGCGGCCCGGTATTGAACACCGGCACTTTTCGCACCGGCTTGACCGATGGTTCCACCGGCGCCGAGTCACCACTGTCCACCCACTTGCCCAGGTTGCGCTTGCCGCCGCTGCCCTGGGTTTTCGGTTTCTTCGGCTTTTTCGGCTTCTTGACGACCTGGCCGCTGGCATCGGTCTCCGGTACGCGGTGTTCCGGTTCGAAATCCTGTTCCATCTGCCGGGGCAATGTCTGACGGGTCAAGGTCTCGATGGCCGACAGCAGGTTCACTTCATCGGCGCAGACCAGGGAAATCGCCTGCCCGGTAGCGCCCGCCCGACCGGTCCGGCCGATGCGGTGGATGTAGTCCTCGGCGACGATCGGCAGGTCGAAGTTCACCACCAACGGCAAATCTTCGATATCCAAGCCACGGGCGGCCACGTCGGTGGCTACCAGGATTTGCACTTCGCTGGCCTTGAAACGATCCAGCGCACGCTGGCGGGTCGCCTGGGGCTTGTCGCCGTGGATGCCATCGGCATTCACACCCAGGCCCTGAAGTTTTTCCACCAGTGCATCGACGCCGTTACGGGTCTTGGCGAATACCAGCACTTGCTTCCACTTGTGCTTGCGCATCAGGTGAACGAACAGCTCCGGCTTGCGCTTCTTGTCCACCGTCACCACCCATTGCTTGACGGTGTTGGCGGCAACGTTGCGCGGGCTCACTTCGATGCTCAGCGGGTCGTTGAGCATCTGCCCGGCCAACAAGCGGATGGCATCGGAGAAGGTCGCCGAGAACAGCAGCGTCTGGCGCTTCTTCGGCAGGGCCTTGTAGATATTCGCCAGCTCTTCGGAGAAACCCAGGTCGAGCATGCGGTCGGCTTCGTCCAGCACCAGGGTCTGCAACTGATTGAACTTCAGCGCGTTCTGGCGGAACAAGTCGAGCAATCGACCCGGCGTGGCAACCAGCAGATCGACACCTTTGCGCAACTTCATCATCTGCGGGTTGATGCTGACGCCGCCGTACACCGCGTAGGTGCTCAATGGCAGGTTCTGCGCGTACTGGCGCACGCTTTCATGGACCTGCTCAGCCAGCTCGCGGGTCGGCACCAGGATCAGCGCCCGCACCGAGTTGGCCGCGACCTTCGGCCCTTCGGTGGTCAGCAACTGCAACAGCGGCACGGCGAAACCGGCGGTCTTGCCGGTGCCGGTCTGGGCCGCGGCCATCAGGTCGCGCCCGGTGAGCACGGCAGGCATGGCTTGGGCCTGGACCGGGGTCGGAGTCTGGTAGCCGAGCGTCTCGAGGGCGCGCAACAGGGGTTCGATTAGGCCAAGGGTGGCGAAAGTCATGGAGGTACCGTAGGAAAAATCAGCGCAGGGTGTGCAATGCGCGGCAGTTTACCCTAAATCAGGATTCGGCCGGTGCAGGCTTGGGTTTGCGCCACTGCGGCAACCCGATCAACACCACGGCGCTGATGATCACCAGCATCGCCAAGGCTTCTTCGATGCCGATGGTCTCCCCAGCGAAGACGATCCCAAGCAACACCGCCACCGCCGGGTTGACGTAGGCATAGCTGGTGGCCGCCGCCGGACGCACATGCTTGAGCAGGTACATGTAGGCATTGAAGGCGATGATCGAACCGAAACCGATCAGGTAGACCAGCGCAAACCAGCCTTCCAGCGGCGGCATGCTTTCAAGGCGCTCGCCACTGGCGAAGCTGCCGATCAACAGCACCACGCCAGCCACCAGCATCTCCACCGCGCTGGCCATCGCCCCCGCCGGCAACGACACATGCTTGCTCAACACCGAGCCGAAGGCCCAGGAAGCCGCCGCAAACACGAGCAAGGCCGCCCCCAGCGGGCTCGATTGCAAGTTGGAACCGAGGTTGAGCATGGCGATGCCGATCAGCCCCAATACAATCCCGGCCCACTCCAGACGGGTATTACGCGCGCCCCAGAAATAACCGCAGAGCAGGGTAAACAAAGGCACGGTCGCCACGGCCAGCGCCGCGACGCCGGATGCCACCCCCGTGTGCTCGGCCACACTCACCGCGCCATTGCCAAACGTGAGCAGCAACACACCAATGAGTGCTCCGGCCTTCCACTGCGCCCAGGTCGGTGCCGGCGCCCCACGCCAGCGCAGGAAGCCGTACATCAGCGAACCGGCAATCACGAAACGAATCCCCGCCAGCAACAACGGCGGCCAATACTCCACACCAATGCGAATCACCAGGTAGGTCGAACCCCAGATGACGTACAAGGCGAAGAAGGCAGCGATCAACGGCAAGGGAAAACGGCGTGTGCCAGGCATGTTCAACTCGAAGTCAGGACGATGAAACCCGTCATTCTAAAAAGGCGCTCGACAGAAATTAAGTTACAAAACCTGTTTATCCGAGCCATACACTTTTAATGTTGAGTGCTTAGAACCCGCGGTGCCGCTTGAGATGCTCATTGATTTTCGCCGCCGGCACTTTCTGCAAACTGCACAGCAAATCATGGGACAGCTCCCGCAGCCCATGCTTTTGCCGCAATTCCGAAGCCAGGTGCGCGGTGAGGTTGGCGGCCATTTCGGCGTCGGCCATGGCCCGGTGGGCCTGGCCGGTGTGGGGCAAGCCGGCGAACACGTTGAGGGTGCCGAGCTTGTGGTTCGGCGCCGCCGGCATCAAACGCCGGGCCAGCAACAGTGAACAGGCAAAATTCTGCAAGCGGGTGCGCTTGATGCGTCCCAGCTCGAAATCCCAGAACTTTTGGTCGAACGCCGCGTTGTGGGCCAGCAGTGGCGTGGTGCCGACAAACTCGTTGACCTCGTTCATGACCTTTTCCGCCGACGGTGCGCTGCGCAGCATGGCGTTGCTGATGCCGGTCAGTTGTTCGATGAAGGCCGGTACACGAACGCCAGCATTCATCAGGCTCTGGTAGCGGTCGACGATCCGGCCTTGTTCGAGCATCACCACAGCGATTTCCGTGGCCCGGCAACCGCTGCTCGGGGTAATGCCGGTGGTTTCAAAGTCGATGACTGCGATGCGTTCCAAACCCGTGGGGCTCCTTGAAGTTCAATTCTTGAGCAGCAGCGCGCCCTCGATGGGCACGTAGCGGCTGGCGGCGCGGATCAGTGAATTGGCGGTCAGCCCCGGTACACCGTAGGCCACCGCTTGCACGCCGTGCTTGCTGATGATGCGTTCTAGCAACATGTCGAAATCGCCATCGCCGGAGGCCAGCACCACCTCATCGACGTGATCGGCGGCGTCCATGATGTCGAGCGTAATGCCCACGTCCCAGTCGCCCTTGGCCGAGCCATCGCTGCGCTGGATGTAAGGCTTGAGCTTCACGGTGAAACCCAGGTTGCGCAGGATCTGCTGGAATTGCTGCTGCTTGCTGTCACCGCGATCGATCGCATAGGCGTAGGCCTCGACGATCTGCCCCTGCTTGCTCACATCAGCCCACAGCGCGGCGTAGTTGAAATGGCAACCATAGGCTTGGCGTACGGTGTAGTAGAGGTTCTGGACATCGGCGAACACTGCAATTTTTTTCACCGCGTTTCCTCGTTGATACGCACGCGCGTAGGCCACCCGGCCCGAAAAGTCGCCCAGTATGCCAGCCTCGAGGAATGTTCTGCGAGTAATCGCCTCGAGGCGCCAGGGCGCCCCGGACGAATGGCGGGTCAGACGAAGGAGTCGTCGTCGCCGAAGAAAGACGAATCGTCGCTGTAGTCCGCGTCGCTAAAACCGCCCTGGTCATTGCCATAGGTGTCGCTGTCAGCCACGCGCGGCTCATCGCCCCAGCCATTGTCGCCACTGTTGGCAGTGTCGTTGACGGGCTGGGCCGGTTCCTCCTTGAGAACCTCGACGATTTCCTGGGGTTGATCGCTGTGGAAGAGGCTGCTGATGCCTTGGGCCAACATCACGCCACCGGCCACGCCTGCGGCGGTCTTCAGCGCTCCGCCGAGGAAGCTGCCCGCCGCCGGGGCTTGCTGTTGCGGCGCACCATAGTTGCCCGGCGCGGCGCCGAAGCCTTGCTGTGTCGGCGCATTGAACGATGGGCGTGCCGGTTCGCGCCAGCCGCCACCACTGGGGGCCGGCGCGCTCGCGGGCCGGGAATCGCGGTTGCTGCCGCCGAAGATGCTTGAGAGGAAACCACCGCCACCGCTTGGCGCGGATGCCTGGCTGCGGGACTGCTGCAACTGCGCTTGCAGTTGTTCGATCTGCTGGGAGAGTTGGGTGTTCTGCTCGTCCAGGCGCTTGATCGCCGCCTCTTGCACCAGGATCGCCTGGGCCATGAAATAGCCCGCCGCAGGTTGCCTGGCCAAATGCTCCTTGATCCGCGCCTCGGCCTGGGCGTCGCGTGGCGCTGAATCCATTTCGGCCTGCTGCAACCGTGAAAACAGTCCATCGATCAGGGTTTGTTCTTCGCTGTTCATGGCGACCTCATCAGATTGCCGGATAAAAAACCAAGCCGGTCCGCACAAGACCGGTGCCCGTCAGTAATGGGGTCCGCCAAGACGCTTTCAACGGTCTTTACCTGATGTTTACGTTTGTTTATGCGGGCAGCTGATGGGTAAAGTGTCGGACCGCTTTTCTGAACTGCGATACCGACCCATGAATCCGTTAGAAGTACTGCGTGACTCCTTGTATTTTTTCAAGCGCCATCTGGGCCGCATCGCCCAGTTGTGCCTGCCGCTGGTGATACTCGAAGCGGTGCTGCAGCAAGGGGTGGACAGCGCCGTCGCGGCCGACGGTTTTTCCGGCTACAGCGTGATCGTCGGGTTATTGGTGTACCCGCTGTACACGGCGGCGTTGATTCTGTTTCTTGACGCCCGCAGTCGTGGCGAAGCCCCTCGCCCCCGCGACCTGCTCGCCGCCTCGCTCCTGCAATGGCCACGCTTCGCCTTGCTGACCGCCCTCAATACGCTGCTGATCCTGATTGGCATCTCGTTGTATTTCCTGCCGGGGCTATGGTTGATGGTCGTCCTGGCCTTCGGTGAATATCTGTTGGTGCTCAAAGGCATGACTCCACTGGCAGCGATGAAGGAAAGCCTGCGCATGAGTCGCGGTCATTTCTGGCGAATCCTGCTGTGCATCCTGGCCGTGATGATCCCGCTGTGGCTGCTCAAGGGCGCCAGCGTCTCGGTGTATCCGCCGCCGCAGAACCCCTTGGTCAGTTTGCTGGTCGACAGCATCCACAGCTTCCTGCAACTGTTTACCACGGTGGTACTGTTCCGCATGTTCATGTTGATTGCTGAAAAACCTCAGTCATGACCCGTCTGCTGCGATACGCCCTGCTGGGCCTGTTGTTGATTATCGGCATCGGAGCCTTTTCGGTTTATGGCCTGACGTGGCGTCCCCAGGCCCGGGAAACGCTGCCCGTCAGCTGCGCCGCGAACGCCGCACCGTTGATGCCCGGCCAAGCCTTGAAGGTCATGACCTGGAACGTGCAATTCCTGGCCGGCAAGCGCTACGTGTTCTGGCACGACCTTGCCCAAGGCAACGATGAAAGCCCGACCCCGGAAGACATGGCCTTCAGCCTGGACGAAGTGGCCCGGGTCATTCGCGACGAGCAACCGGATGTGGTGTTGCTCCAGGAACTCGACAACGGCGCCAAGGCCAGCGACTACCAGGACCAGCTCAAGCTGTTGCAGGAGCGCCTGGCCGACCTCTACCCGTGCGGCACCAGCGCGTTCGATTGGAAAGCCGACTTCATCCCTAACCCGCGGATCTTCGGCAGCGTCGGCCGGCAGCTGGCGACGCTGAGCCGCTACCGCATCGACCACGCCGAGCGAGTGCAATTGCCGGTGGCTGATGGGAATTTCATCAGCCGCCAGTTCCAGCCGAAAAACGCCCTGCTCGTGAGTTACCTGGTCCTGGACGGCGGGGGGCAGCTGGCGGTGCTCAATACGCACCTGGAGCGGGCCACGCAACCGGACGACACCGCGCAGAAACAGATCGGTGCCGTTTCCAAGTCCCTCGACAAGCTTGAATCCGCCGGCACGCCCTGGCTGATCGGCGGCGATTTCAACCTGTTGCCCCTGGGCCAATACCGGCGTTTGCCAAACGAACAGCGCTCGCCCTACTCCGCCGACAGCGAGCTGCACCTGTTGTGGGACAAATACCCGATGATCCCCACCAACAACGAGGCCAGTGGCATCGACCGCGCCCACTGGCTGACCCACTACCCCAACGACCCTGGCCTCAACGGCCCCGACCGCACCGTCGACTACCTGTTCTACAGCCCGCGCCTCAAGCGGGTCCAGGCCCAGGTGCGGCAGGATGACACATTGCGCATCTCCGATCATTTGCCGGTGATTGCGCGGTTTCTGTTGCCGGCGATGCCGTGACAGCTTTTAGAAACTGTGGGATAGCCTGCTCGCTCCCAAGGGGGCTGTGTTTCAGATTACAGACCTTGGGCCCTTTCACTTGCGCGGCTTGGCCCGCGCCGTCGCTTCCGCCACCAGCGGGTCGTCCGGCCAGTAGTGCTTGGGATATCGTCCCTTGAGGTCTTTCTTCACCTCGGCGTAGGTGTTGCGCCAGAAGCTCGCCAAGTCCTGGGTCACCTGCACCGGTCGACGTGCTGGCGATAGCAGGTGCAGCTTGACCACCTGCCGTCCGCCGGCGATGCGCGGGGTGTCGGACAGACCGAAGAGTTCCTGCAAGCGCACCGCCAGGATCGGCGGGTGTTCGCTGTAGTCCAGGCGAATCGACGACCCGGAAGGCACGCTCAAATGGTGCGGCGCCTGTTCGTCCAAGCGTTGCGGCAATGGCCAGGGCAGCAGGTTGTGGACGATGCTCGACAGGTCCAGGTTGGCGAAATGACTGAGTCGCGACACACGCCCCAGGTAAGGCATCAACCAGTGTTCGAGGCTTTCCAGCAACGCCGCATCGCTGACGTCCGGCCATTCGCTCTCGCCCTTGCTCTCCCTATCGAGCCGACGCAACAGCGCCACCCGCGCCTGCCATTGCCGCAACTCCGGCGTCCACGGCAGCAGTTCGAGGCCTTTGCGCCGGACCAGATTGACCAGTGCCTGGCTGCGGGCCGCCTCATCCAGGCCGGTCAACGGCTCGCGGCTGAGCACCAGTTCGCCGACCTTGCGCTGACGCTCGGCCCGCAGCACGCCTTCGCGCTCGTCCCAGTCCAGTTGATCGACCGTCTGCACCTGTTCGGCCAGCACTGAATCGAACAGGGCCGGGTCGAAATCCGTCGCCAGGTAGATCCGCTCTTCCCGCTGGCCCTGGCGACTGCCCAAATCGGCAATGACCAGCCAGGGTTGTTTCATCAGGCTGTCGGCCTCGGCGAACAGCGCCGCACGACCGTTGGCCAGGCGATATTCCGCACCGCCGGGGCGCCGTTGCTGGGCGACACGATCCGGATAGGCCAACGCCAACAATGCACCGAGCCAGCGTGGATGATCGGGATCGGCGACGGCCTCCTCGGCCTTGCCCCGTAGATAGCCGCGATATTGCCGGGCCAATTGCCGCGCCCGCTGCACGCCACCCTGGGCGCCGCGTGCTGCTCGCTCCTCACCGGACAACAAGACCAGACGGCTGTGCAGATCCGCCCCGGCGCCGCGCAGGATGTCGCGCTCGCCCAGCAGCGCGGCGACGTTGCAGGCCATGTCCGCCAGCCCCAGCGCCTGGCCGCGCAACAGCAGATGGGCAATGCGCGGATGGGCCGGCAGTTCGGCCATGGTCTGGCCGTGGCGGGTCAGTTGGCCGCCGTCGAGTGCGCCGAGACGTTGCAGCAGGTCCTGGGCCTGGGCATAAGCAGCGGCAGGCGGGACGTCGAGCCAGACCAGTTGCTGCGGTGTCACGCCCCAGCGTCCCAATTGCAGGGCCAACCCGGCCAGGTCCGCTGAGAGAATCTCGGCGCTGCCGTAGGCGGCCAATTGTTCGTGCTGGTCTTCGGACCACAGCCGATAGCACACCCCCGGTTCCAGGCGCCCGGCGCGACCGGCCCGCTGGGTCGCGCTGGCCCGGGAAATACGTTGGGTGTCGAGCCGGGTCATGCCACTGCCCGGATCGAAACGCGGCACCCGGGCCAGTCCGGCGTCGATCACCACTCTCACGCCATCGATGGTCAGGCTGGTTTCGGCAATGTTGGTGGCCAGCACGACTTTGCGCAGGCCGGGCGGCGCCGGATCGATGGCAGCGCGCTGGGCCGCCAGGTCCAGCTCACCGTGCAGCGGGCACAGCAACACGTTGCCACCGTCGCCGAGGGCATCGGCCAACTGTTGGTGAACGCGACGGATTTCCGCTTGCCCAGGCAAGAACACCAGCACGCTGCCGGTTTCATCGTGCAGAGCTTCGAGCACGGTCTGCACCAGCCGTGGCTCGATGAACTCGCCGGGCTGGAACGGCCGCCCCCAACGCACCGTCACCGGGAACATGCGTCCTTCGCTGCGCAGGATCGGCGCGTCGTCCAACAGACCGGCCAGGCGCTCGCCTTCCAGGGTCGCGGACATCAGCAGGATTTTCAGCGGTTGGTCTTCGCGAAACAGCTCGCGGCCATTGAGGCTCAAGGCCAGGGCGAGGTCGGCGTCGAGGCTGCGCTCGTGGAACTCATCGAAGATCAGCAGCCCCACGCCTTCCAGCGCCGGATCATCTTGCAGGCGGCGAGTGAGGATGCCTTCGGTGACCACTTCGATGCGGGTATCGGGGCCGACCTTGCTGTCGAGGCGAATCCGGTAGCCGACGGTTTCTCCGACTTTTTCCCCCAGCTCGCTGGCCAGCCGCTCGGCCGCCGCCCGTGCCGCCAGGCGCCGGGGTTCGAGCATGAGGATGGTCTGCCCGGCCAGCCAGGGCTCGTTCAGCAGGGCCAACGGAACACGGGTGGTTTTACCGGCGCCGGGGGGCGCTTCGAGCACCGCTTCGTGGCGCGAGGCCAGGGCTTGGCGCAGGGTGGGTAAAACTTCATCAATCGGCAAAGAAATCATGCTGGCTCCAAAACAGAGGGCCGAGTATAACGGCGAACTGTTTAGCGTGGTCTGGACTCCAACCAGCAACGCCCATACCTGCTCAGGAGATTGCTATGCGTATTCCCTTTCGCGTGATCGGCGGCGTCCTGGTCGCCACCCTGCTGACCCAGATCAGCGCGTGTGGCTCGATCTTCTACCCGGACCGTCGCGGCCAGATCGAAGGCAAGATCGACCCGGCCATCGCCGCCCTCGATGCCGTCGGCCTGCTGTTCTATATCATCCCCGGCCTGATCGCCTTCGCCGTCGACTTCGCCACCGGCGCGATCTATTTCGAACCGGGCCGCAGCGTCCAGATCGAGCCAGAGAAACTCAAGCCGGCCATCAACCCCGACGGCACGGTCAATAACCAAAAGCTGCAAGCGATCCTGGAAAGCGAGTTGGGCCGCAGCTTCCCGCTGGACGATCCTCGCCTTATCCAGCACAAGGGCAACGTCCAGCAATTGGCCGCGTTCGGTCTCATACCCGCCGCATAACGGGCGTAACCCAAGGAAGACCGCGCCATGACCACCAGCACCGAACACGCTCGCCTGTTGCGCCTGGCCACCCGGGCGTCGGTGGCCGTGGCACTTGTCTTGATCCTCGCCAAGGCGTTGGCCTGGTGGCTCAGCGGCTCGGTAAGCATGCTCGCCGGCCTGACCGACTCGGCGCTGGACGGCGTCACCTCGCTGCTCAATCTGCTGGCGGTGCACTACGCGCTGCGCCCTGCCGATGACGATCATCGCTACGGCCATGGCAAGGCCGAATCCCTGGCCGGCATGGCCCAGGCACTGTTTATCGGTGGCAGTGCGGTACTGATCGGGTTGCAGGCCTTCGAGCGCTTGAAGAACCCACTCCCCGTGGACGCGCCCTGGCTGAGCGTCGGCGTGATCGTGTTTTCCCTGGTCCTGACGCTGGCCCTGTTGGCGCTGCAGCATCGGGTCATCCGCGCCACCGGCTCCAACGCCGTGCGCGCCGATTCGCTGCATTACCGCTCGGATTTGTTGCTCAACGGCAGCATCCTGGTGGCGCTGGTCCTGGCTGGACTCGGCTGGTATCAATTCGACGCTTGGTTCGGCCTCGGCATCGCGGCGTATATCCTGTGGAGCGCCATCCAGATTGCCCGGGAAAGCTTCGCCGTGCTGATGGATGAAGAGCTGCCGCCCGACGTCAGCCGGCACATGCTGGAGCTGGCCTGTGCGGTGCCCGGCGTGCTCGGCGCCCATGACCTGCGCACGCGGATCTCCGGCAACCATTGGTTTGTGCAGTTGCACCTGGAATTACCCGGGGAGTTGACCCTGTCGGTAGCCCACGGCATCAGCGACCAGGCCGCCGATGCGATTCATCGCGCTTACCCGAAGACCGAGGTGCTGGTGCATGCCGATCCGTCGGAAGTGGTGAAGCGCGCCAGCGCTTGATGCCGACCACAGAACCCGCCACAGGGAACCGTTTTTTCCATTTCGAGTGATCAGTACGTCACCTGATACCCACGGCTACTCAAGCAATTGCCCTGCGCCTGGCGGTAGGTCTGTACCACTTCCGGCGCCGGCGGGTAGGTGTAGTTGCGCGGGTCGAACCCACTCTGCTGCACCGCCCAGCGATAGCAATCGTAGCCGTCCTGGTTGACCTGCTCCCGGGACTGGCCGTTCGCCGGATAAGCCACCACATCAAAACTGTTGCCCTGCGGTTGCGGCTGCGGGTTGGCGATCGGCGCATCGACCACAACGTAATCCCGGGTATTGGCTTCGTAGATGTAATAAGCGCCGGCGGCAAGGAAGAACAGGGAGCTGCCGATCCAGACCTCACGGGCGTAGTCGGGCAGGTAGCGGGTACGAATGCCCCGTGGCGGCTGGACCACGACATAACGTGGCCCTTGGGGGCGATACCAGTAGCCACCGGAGTAGAAATAATCGTGGCCGCGATAGGGCACGCGATAATTGCGGTCAGGGAAACGGTCGATCACATACCCCGGGCGATATTGCGGTCCCGGCCCCCAGCCGTTGCCATGGCCGTCGGGCCGGCCAGGCCAATGCTGGTCGGGACGCCCCTCGTGGCCGGGACGTGGGCCTGCATTCGGGTAACCATCGTTGCGACGCGGGATGTCGCGATAGTAGCCCGGTTGTGGTTCACGGGTCTGGGTCACGCTGTCGGGCCGGCCCTGGATCGGCAGGTTATTGCCGGGTTGTTGTTGCGGCGGGCGATCGTAAGCATTGGGATCTTGTGGTGGGCGATCATACTGCTGCCCACCCGGATTTTGCGGCCTGACCTCGAACTGTCGGCTGTTGTCGCCCCGGATGATCTCGTTGCTTGGCTGCCGGGGCTGGCCTGGATACCCCTGGCCATTGCCACCCCGTCCGTTCTGCCCTGGGCCGCCTTCGGGGCCGCCACGGTTTTGCTGATCGTCGGCCATTCCCTGCGCACTGACACTTGCCCACAACAGACCAACACCTGCCAAACGCCAGATGCGCGACTTCATGAAATTCCTCACAACGGTTCGGGGCCTGAAAGTAAGACTGGGGAAAGCCCAGGCCGGTTCTGCGATAGGTTATCAGCCGTGGGCTTTATTTCGCAGGCATAAAAAAGGGAGGCCCGTCGGCCTCCCCTTGAGAACTTCGTCCGTGCGCGACGCTTTTGACGTCGGCTCACCTCACGCCGTCTTCTGGACAGTGTGCAGCTCGGGGGTCTGCCAGTACCGGTGGGTACTGCGACCGCAGCCGGCCGGATTGGGCGGGCTGCACTGGACTGTTTGTCCGAGCAGTGATCTTGGTGGTAAGCATAGGCCCGAGGCGTCGGCAGCCGATTGCGAATATTGCTGGATTAAACTCCACTTGCGCAATTTTTAGCCTTGGATGGATAATCTCACGCAATTAACCAGATAAAGGCCCGCTCGATGAGCAAACTCGACCGTTACGACCTGAGTATTCTGGCGGAATTGCAGCGCGACGCGCGTATCTCCAACCAGGAACTGGCCGAACGCATCGGCCTGTCGCCCTCGCCGTGCTCGCGGCGGGTCAAGCAGTTGGAAGACGACGGCTATATCACCCGTCAGGTTGCCCTGCTCGACCGCAAGATGCTCGGCCTGAGCCTGACGGCCTACGTGCTGATCGGCATGGACCGCCACACCCCCGATCGCTTCGAGACCTTCGAAGCCGCGATCCGCAACCTGCCGCAAGTGCAAGAGTGCAGCCTGGTCACCGGCATCGACGCGGACTACCAGCTCAAAGTGGTGGTGCCGGACATGGACCATTACCAGAAGCTGCTGTTGGGGCACCTGACGCGGATCGAAGGGGTCACCAGCGTGCGATCGAGTTTTGTGCTGAACCAGGTGCTCAACAGCACTGAATTACCGTTGACGCATCTGCGTAGCTGACCGCTTTTGTGGCGAGGGAGCTTGCTCCCGCTCGACTGCGCAGCAGTCGCAAACCGCTCCACTGGCAATCAGGAACCGGTCAGATTTTTTTGGGGTCGCTGTGCAACCCGGCGGGAGCAAGCGCCCTCGCCACAAGATCTCCAGCCCGCGATGAACAGCTGCGACACACCGCCGCAGCCCAATCCTGCACCCGGCCACCATGCCGTATACTCGCCCCGCCTTTTTACAACCGCGTCCACGCCGGAGTGCCCCGATGGATCCTGCTGTTTTCGAAGAGTGGATGATGACCGGCCTGGTCAGCATCCTGATCATTTTCATGGGCTTTATCGTCTGGGACCTGGCGAAGAAGTCCAAGGCCGGACGCTTTGGTTCGTTCATCCTGTTTTTCGTGCTGGGCCTGGGCGTGGCGGCGTTCATCATCAAGAGCGTGGTGATCGGCCTGATCGAGTCCGGCACGTTATAGACGCGCTGGCACTTCCTTCCACTGGCCTTGGTCGAGGCCTTCGATTGTCCAGTCGCCAATCCTGACCCGCACCAGGCGCAAGGTCGGCAACCCCACGGCAGCAGTCATGCGTCGCACCTGGCGGTTGCGCCCTTCGCGAATGACCAATTCCAGCCAAGACGTCGGTACGCTTTTACGAAAGCGCACCGGTGGATTGCGCGGCCACAATTGCGGTTCGTCCAATTGGCGGGCCTCGGCCGGCAGCGTCATGCCATCGTTCAATTCCACACCGGCACGCAGGCGCTGCAACTGTTCGTCGCTCGGCTCCCCCTCGACTTGGACCCAGTACGTCTTGGCCAGTTTGTGCTTGGGGTCGGCGATGCGCGCCTGCAACTGTCCATCGTTGGTGAGCAACAACAGCCCTTCGCTGTCACGGTCCAGGCGACCGGCCGGGTAGATGCCGGGCACGTCGATAAAATCCTTGAGCGTGGCGCGCCCTTCACCGTCGCTGAATTGCGTCAGCACATCGAAGGGTTTGTTGAACAGGATCAGCTTCGGCTCGGCCGGAGGCGCCTTGGCCACGCGGCGCGGGGCGGAGGCTGGAGGCTTCGCGCCAGGGCGGCGGGAAACGGGACGGGGCGGACGGGGCATGGCAGCGACAACATCTAACGGTCTGGGCCGACCATGCTAGTGGCCCGACCGTTAAATGACCACTACCCGATCAGCGGAACGGCGGCTCGTCGAAGCTGCGCAGTTTGCGCGAATGCAACGAGTTGAGTTCGTTGCGCAACAGATCCAGCGCGGCGATCCCGATCTTCAGGTGCTGGTTGACCGCCCGCTCGTAGAACGCGTTGGCCGAGCCCGGCAGCTTGATCTCGCTGTGCAGTGGCTTGTCCGAAACGCAAAGCAACGTGCCGTAAGGCACCCGCAGGCGATACCCCTGGGCGGCGATGGTGCCGCTTTCCATATCCACCGCAACAGCGCGGGAGAGGTTGATCAATGGCCGTTCCTGGGCCCAGCGCAATTCCCAGTTGCGATCGTCATAGGTCAGCACGGTGCCGGTGCGCAGGCGTTTTTTCAGCTCATCGCCTTTTTCGCCGGTGATGTTCGCCGCCGCCTGCTGGAGTGCCATTTGCACTTCGGCCAAGGCCGGGATCGGGATGTTCGGCGGCACCACCCGATCGAGAATGCCATCGCGGCGCATGTAGGCATGGGCCAGCACATAGTCGCCAATGGTCTGGGACTGCCGCAGCCCGCCACAGTGACCGATCATCAGCCAGCAATGCGGACGGAGCACGGCCAGGTGGTCGGTAATGTTCTTGGCGTTGGACGGGCCGACGCCGATGTTCACCAGGGTCACGCCATGGCCATCGCTGGCCTGCAAGTGATAGGCCGGCATCTGATAGCGATGCCAGACCACGCCCGCGGCGATGGCAGAGGCTTCGCCGTGATCCATGTTCTTGTCGATGATCACGTTACCCGGCAACACCATCCGCACGAAGCGCGGGTCACTGCGCAATTGCTCAAGGCCGTGGACAATGAACTGGTCGACATAACGGTGGTAGTTGGTGAGCAGGATCCACGGCTGCACATGGCGCCAGTCGCTGCCGGTGTAGTGCACCAGGCGACGCAGCGAGAAATCCACCCGTGCGGCGTCGAACAGCGCCAGGGGCAGCGGATCGGTGTTTTCCCAATCGTAGAGACCGTCGGCGATGCCATCAGTGGCAGCTGACAAATCGGTGCTAGGGAAGACTCGCGCCAGCACGGCGGCAGTCACACCGGAGCCGGCGAGTTCGTCGCCCTGCTCCACCACATACGGGTACGGAATGTTCTGCTCGCTGACACCCACCTCGACGGTGACGGTGAAGTCGTGCATCAACGGCACGAGCTGCTCCAGCAGGTATTTGCGAAACGCGGCCGGGTGGGTAACGGTGACGCTGTAAGTGCCGGGCAGCTGGACCTTGGCGTAGGCGCGAGTGGTTTGCGGGACTTCGCCGTGACAATGATAGGTCAAGCGCAGGGCCGGGTAGCGAAACAAGGCCCGTTGCTCGGCATCCGGCTCGACGCGGTCCTTGAGATAACGCTTGAGCGCCTGGTTCAGCGCAGTGGTCGCACGCTCGTGCAGGGCCGCCAGCCGATCCACGGCTTGTTCGGCGGTTTGAACGACAATAAACGCTTCGGTCACGATCAGCTTCCTGTGTTCTGACTTGCAGGCCTTCATCTTGCCTGCATCGCCGCCGGACGGGAACAGTGGCGTATTGGACTCGATCGCTTCCACAATAGGTAGGGTTGTTTCAGAACCCCTGCGGGGTCGAGCGGGCGACGATCGCCTCGACATTCAAGCCCCGAGGCAGGGCGCCGTATACCCGACCAGTCGAGCCCAGGCGACTGGCGATAAAGGCATCGCTGACCTCGCCGTTCCCCGCCTCGAGCAACAGCTTGGCTTGCAGGCCCACGGCGATATCTTCGGTCAATTGCCGGGCGCGGTACTGGATGTCGCCGGTGTCCTTGAAGGCTGCGTGCAATTGGTGGATGTGCCCGGCCAGGCGCTTGTCGCCGTGGCCGTCGCCCAACTCGCTGAACAAGACCTCCAGCACACCGGGCTCCTTGGACAAGGCGCGCAACACATCAAGGCATTGCACGTTGCCAGACCCTTCCCAAGTCGAGTTGACCGGCGCTTCACGGTACAGGCGCGGCAGGATGTTGTCTTCGACGTAGCCGGCCCCGCCCATGCATTCCGCCGCTTCGTTGATCATCGCGGGGGCGCGCTTGCAGATCCAGTACTTGCCCACCGCCGTCACCAGCCGAGCGAACTTGGCTTCGTGTGCGTCGTCGAGATGATCCAGCGCCCGCCCCATGCGCAGGCTCAGGGCCAGCGCGGCTTCGCTTTCCAGAGCCAGGTCGGCGAGCACGTTTTGCATCAGCGGCTGTTCACTCAAAACCCTGCCGCCAACCAGGCGGTGCGCGCAGTGGTGGCTGGCCTGGGTCAAGGCCTGGCGCATCAGGGCGCTGGAGCCAACCATGCAATCGAAACGGGTCATGGCGACCATCTCGATGATCGTCGGCACGCCTCGGCCCTCTTCACCGACCATCCAGGCCAGTGCGCCACGGAACTCGACTTCGCTGGACGCGTTGGAGCAGTTGCCCAGCTTGTTTTTCAGCCGTTGGATATAAAACTGATTGCGTGTGTCATCCGGGCGATGACGCGGCAGCAGGAAACAGGTCAGGCCCTTGTCGGTCTGGGCCAGGGTGAGGAAGGCGTCACACATCGGTGCCGAGCAGAACCATTTATGCCCCACCAGTTCATAGGCCTGGCCCGGTCCGCTGGCGCCCACCGGATAGGCCTTGGTGGTGTTGGCGCGCACATCGGTGCCACCTTGTTTTTCAGTCATCGCCATGCCCAGGGTCACCCCGGCCTTGTGGGCGATGCCGACGTTGCGCGGGTCGTATTCGGTGGCGAGCACTTTCGGCACCCAATGCTCGGCCAGATCGGGTTGCAGGCGCAGCGCCGGCACGCTCGCGAAAGTCATGGTCAACGGGCAACCGGTTCCGGCTTCGGCCTGGCTGTGCAGGTAAGTCATCGACGCGCGGGCGACATGGGCGCCGGGTTGCGGATGGGCCCACGGCAGGCTGGGCAAGCCGTGCTCGACGGCGGTACGCATCAGTTGGTGATACGCAGGATGAAACTCCACCAGGTCGATACGGTGGCCGTAGCGATCGTGACTGGAAAATACCGGCTTGTTCTGGTTGGCCAGGAATCCCGCTTCCATCAACGGCCCGCCGGCCAGCGCACCGTAGGCATCGATCCGCGCCTGCGCCCAATCAGCACCGAAGCGTCGAGACCACTGTTGCAACGGCAGATCGATGCGGTACAGGTTGGCGCCGTCCAGGGACGGCGGCTGATTCGTGACGTCGTGGGTTTCGGCGAACTGATGCAGGTTCATGGCGGGGCTCCTCGGTCGGCCAGCAGGGATTCAGTTAAGCACCGCCCCCAGGCCGATCAAAGTGGCATATCCGCCTAAATATCGGCGCTTTCACCCTGTTTTGGACAAAGCACGCGTCGCTGCAGAATCGCCTGGAGCACTTCGAATTTCACCGGTTTGCTCAAATAATCGACCAAGGCCCCGGAGGGGCAACGCTCCTGCTCGATGTTCGGGCTGACCACCAGCAGGGGCAAATCCTCGCAACCGGACAGCGCGCGGATCTGGCAGCAGAGTGAAACCCCGTCCGGCGGCGCCGACTGGCAATCGAGGAGCACCGCGTCAAAACTGTCGCCCTGTAGCAGGTCCAGGGCCGCTCGACTGTTGTCGGCGGTGCGCACCCGATAGCCCAGTTTCAGCAGCATGCCGCGCATGACCAACTGATCGACGGTGTTGTCGTCCGCCAGCAGCACCGTGCAATCCTGGGGCTGGCGCGGATCCCGGCGTCCGCTGAAGGAAAATGGCGTCGAGATGGCCATTGGCAACGCGATGTCGAATTCCACGTCGAGCTGGAAACGGCTGCCGCGCCTCGGCTCGGAAATATGGGTCAGGCGCCCGCCGAGCAGTTCGACCAACTGGCGACAGATCGCCAAGCCCACGCCAAGGCCGCCGTATTCGCGCGTCATCGAGCCATCGAGCTGGAAGAAGCGCTGGTACAACGTCGCCTCGCCCAGATCGGTGAAACCGATGCCGGTATCGATCACGGCGAATGACAGCACCAGACGATCCAGCTCCGACGGCCGCCCGCTGACCCGCAGCGCAACGCCACCCGAGCGGGTGAACTTGATGGCGTTGTCCAATAGGCATTCCAGGCACTGGGCCAGTTTACCGCTATCACCGACCAATCGATCCGCCAGGCCGGGGCCAATGTCGACCTTGAAATCCAGGCCCTTGGCAACCGCGTTGGCACCGAACTGCACCTGCAAGGCGTCAATCACACCGCGCAGGCTGAACGGCGCCGGGTAGACCTTGAGCTTGCCGGCCTGCAACTCGGTGAGCGTGAGCATACCGTTGACCATGCGCATCATGTCCCGCGCCGAACCGGCCGCCGTCTGTTGATACTGGGTGAGTTCCGCGTCCATCTCGACGGTTTCCATCAACTCCAGAGAGCCAATCACACCGTTCATTGGCGTGCGCAACTCGTGGGTCAGGGTGGCGAGGAATTCATCCTTGAGTTTGTTGCCCTGGGCCAATTGCTGGTTGAGCACTTCGAGTTTCTGGCCGGCGTCGAACAGCGTCTGGGCTTGCTGCTCGCGCATCGCGTTGATGCGATCCGCCAGGGCGAGGGACAACAGCGCCACTTCGATGGCTGAGCCGATCTGGCTGGCGTACATGGTCAGGAAAATGTTCGGCAGGTAACCCAACACCATCATCGTGTTGACGATGCCTCCCAGCAGGAACGCCGACCAGGCAATGATGAAATAACGCGCGACCCGCAGGCCACGCCACCAGGCGAACAGCCCGGCGCCAAAGATCACCACGGTAAACACCAGGGCCAACGCTGTCGCCAGGCGTAGCGCCAGGGCATAGCTGGTCATCAGCGACAGCCCCACCACCACGGCGCTGTAGGCAATCAGCACAAGCAATACTCGATCGACCCAACGACTGTATTGCGCGGTTTGCAGGAAGCTGCGGGCGAACTGGCTGCCGAACAGCCCCGCGCAGCCGATGAAGAATGGCGTCGCAGCGTTGGCCCACCACGGATTGTCCGGCCAGAAATACTCCACCGCGGCGCCGTTGACCGACAACTGATACAGGCCGAACGAGGCGATATAGAAGATGTAATACAGGTAGCTGGTGTCGCGCACGCTCAAGTAAATGAACAGGTTATAGACCAGCATCCCCAGCAACACGCCATAAATGGTTCCCAACACATACAGGCGCACCGGCTGCTGCTCCAAGTACGCGGTGCTCGACCACAGCGTCAACGGCGCCTGGATCGAGCCCTGGCTCTGCAGCCGCAGATACACGACCTGGCGTTGTCCCGGTTGGAAATCCAGGCTGAACAGGTAATTGTTCTGGCGAACCTCGCGGCTGGCAAACGGCAGTGCATCGCCCGTCTGGCGAACCAGGCGATACGCCCCGCTGCCGTCGGCCAAGTACAAGTCCAAGTGATCCAGCGGCGGATACGCCAGTTCCAGCAACCAGGTTCGCTGGGCGTCGGGATTGGCCGGACGATAATGCAGATCCACTTTCAACCAGAATGCCGACCGTGAGTAACCGGCATTGAGCGTGGCTTTGTCATGGGGTTTGAAACGACCGGCCGCGGCCTGGGCCAGGACTTCATCGATGGAGGCCGTGCCGCTGGCATCCTCAAAGACCTGCAATGCATGGCCCAAAGGCAGGTTTTGGGTAGAGTCATCAAATTCGAGCGCACTTGCCAAGGGGGACAAGCACAGCAGCAACATCAGCAAATAGCGCATTTAAGCCCCAGCGTGGCCTGTCCGGTTGAGTCAGGAAGCCCCCCATTCCCTGAGTAGACGTAAAACCGGCATTACCTGTTATTGGTTGGATCCATCAGTAGCATAGCCGTTGATGGCCAATTTGCACCACGGAAATTTTTCCGACAAAAGGCTCTAGGACGGGCGTCTCAGCGCCAAGCATTGAGATAGAGCTGTTGCTTTGGTCAAGTTGCCAACCGGCGGACCACAAAAATAATCGCCAGCAAATCCCTCTGCGCCCGATCACCGATAAAAGAGGTTTGGTGATAAGCTCGCGCACCATGAATATCTACAGCTCTCGCCCCGTTGTCCTCTGTCTCTCCGGCCACGACCCAAGTGGTGGCGCCGGCTTGCAGGCAGATATCGAAGCCCTGCTCGCCCAGGGATGTCACGCCGCCCCGGCCGTTACCGCGCTAACCGTGCAAGACACGGTCAACGTCAGCGATTTCCGGGTGCTCGATCGCGAGTGGGTGCTGGCGCAAGCCAATGCCGTGCTCAACGATTCGCCCGTCGCGGCGGTCAAGCTAGGGATGCTCGGCTCATTGGAAATGGTCGACACGGTGGTCGAGTTGCTCCAGGCGCACCCACAGCTGCCGATGGTCTGCGACCCAGTGTTGCGTGCCGGCGGCGGCGGACGGCTGGGCAAGGATGAAGTTGGCTACGCCATGCGCGAACGCCTGCTGCCCTTGGCTATCATCGCCACGCCTAACCTGCCCGAAGCGCGCATCCTCGCCGAGTTGCCCGAAGGCAGCGCCGATGAATGCGCAGAAAAATTGCTGCCCTTCGTCAAGCACCTGCTGATCACCGGCGGCCACGGCGACGAGCATGAAGTCCATAATCGCCTGTACAGCCGCGACGGACACCGCGAGACGTTCACCTGCCAGCGCTTGCCCGGCAGCTATCACGGCTCCGGCTGCACCCTCGCCAGCGCCATCGCCGGCCGGCTGGCCCAGGGCGAACAGCTCGCCAGCGCGGTCAAGACAGCGCTGGACTATACCTGGCGCACCCTGCGCGATGCCGAACAACTGGGCAAAGGCCAGTTCGTACCGCGTCGCCTGCCGCTGGATTTCTGCTCGTAGCACAGGAGCTGTGGAATGAAATTACGTGGCCTTTATGCCGTGACCGACAGCCAACTGCTGGCCGGCAAGTTCCTCGCGTATGTCGAAGCCGCACTGGAAGGTGGCGTGACCCTGCTGCAGTACCGCGATAAAAGCAGCGACGAGGCCCGGCGCCTGCGCGAAGCCGAAGCACTGCGCAACTTGTGCGAGCGCTACAAGACCCAACTGATCATCAACGACGACGCCGAATTGGCCGCGCGCCTTGGCGTCGGTGTCCACCTCGGCCAGACCGATGGCCCGCTGGCGCCGGTGCGGGCGTTGCTGGGCCACAAGGCAATCGTCGGCTCCACTTGCCACGCCAGCCTGGAGCTGGCCGAACAGGCCGTCAACGAAGGCGCCAGCTACGTCGCGTTCGGGCGCTTTTTCAACTCCAGCACCAAGCCCGGGGCGCCCAGCGCAAACCTTGAACTGCTCGAACAGGCCCGCATCAAACTGCATGTACCGATTTGCGCCATCGGCGGCATCACCCTGGAAAATGCCGCCCCGCTGGTGGCCCACGGGGTCGACCTGCTTGCGGTGGTCCACGGCCTGTTCGGCGCCGACAGCACCGCTGACGTGACGCGCCGCGCCCGCGCCTTCAACGACCTGCTGCACATCAAATAGTCATTTTCCGTTTTCGAGAGCCCTGCCATGTCCCGTTCCGAAACCCTGTTTGCCAACGCCCAGAAACACATCCCCGGCGGCGTGAACTCGCCCGTTCGTGCGTTCAAGAGCGTCGGCGGCACCCCGTTGTTCTTCAAGCATGCCGAAGGCGCCTACGTCACCGACGAAGACGACAAGCGCTACGTTGACTACGTGGGCTCGTGGGGCCCGATGATCCTGGGCCACAGCCATCCGGACGTGCTGGATGCCGTGCGCAAGCAGTTGGAACACGGCCTGTCCTACGGCGCCCCGACCGCGATGGAAACCGAGATGGCGGACCTTGTCTGCTCCATCGTGCCGTCGATGGAAATGGTGCGCATGGTCAGCTCCGGCACCGAAGCGACCATGAGTGCGATCCGCCTGGCCCGCGGCTACACCGGCCGCGACAGCATCATCAAGTTCGAAGGCTGCTACCACGGCCATTCCGACAGCCTGCTGGTCAAGGCCGGTTCCGGCGCGTTGACCCAAGGCGTGCCAAGCTCCGCGGGCGTGCCGGCGGCGTTCGCCAAACACACGCTGACATTGCCGTTCAACGATCTTGAAGAAGTCGAGAAGATGCTCGGCGAAGTCGGCCAGGAAGTGGCGTGCATCATCGTCGAGCCGGTGGCCGGCAACATGAACTGCGTGCCGCCGGCGCCGGGTTTCCTCGAAGGCCTGCGCAGCCTGTGCGACCAGCATGGCGTGGTGTTGATTTTCGACGAAGTGATGACCGGCTTCCGCGTCGCCCTCGGCGGCGCCCAGGCCCATTACGGCGTGACGCCGGATTTGAGCACCTTCGGCAAGATCATCGGCGGCGGCATGCCGGTCGGCTGCTTCGGCGGCAAGCGCGCGATCATGGAATGCATTGCGCCACTGGGCCCGGTCTACCAGGCCGGCACGCTGTCGGGCAACCCGTTGGCGATGGCCGCCGGCCTGACCACCCTGCGCCTGATCAGCCGCCCGGGCTTCCACGCCGAACTGACCGACTTCACCACGCGCCTGCTCGATGGCTTGCAAGTGCGTGCCGATGCGGCAGGCATTCCGTTCGTCACCACCCAGGCCGGCGGCATGTTCGGCCTGTACTTCAGCGGTGCCGATGACATCGTGACCTTCGACGACGTGATGGCCAGCGACGCCGACCGCTTCAAGCGCTTCTTCCACTTGATGCTCGAAGGCGGCGTCTACCTGGCACCAAGCGCGTTCGAAGCCGGCTTCACTTCCATTGCCCATGGAGAGGCGGAACTGAAGATCACCCTCGACGCAGCTGAACGCGCCTTCGCGGCGCTGAAATAAGCCTGTGGATAACTGACGTTGGCTGACACCAGCGTCAGTTATTGGCCATGGCCTACCCTGCCTTTTCTTACAGATCTGCCCAACAAACCGTCGCTGCGGTTCCTTTGCAGTAGAAAAACGAGTAAAGACTTTGTAAGGATGGCCCCGCTTATTTCATAATGCGCGCTTATTGGATCCCCCGGAGGATCCACGCGCCCCTCAGAGGTAAGTCGATTCCCATGAACCGCACCGGCCGCACCCTTGCCTTGGGCTGCCTGTTGCTCCTTCAGCCCCTGCTCGTTCATGCACAGGCAGGCGGTAACTCGTTGTTGATCCCGGCGATGGGCCGTTGCACCCTCAACACCCAGCCACAAGATCTCGCACCGGCACTCGACGCCTGTCAAAAAGCGGCCGACGCGGGCGACGCGCAAGCGCAATACGAGTTGGGCGAGTTCTACTACGACGGCAAGGCGGCGCCCCGCGACCTCAAGCAAGCCCTCAACTACTTCGAAAAAGCCTCGCTGCAAGGCCATGCCCAGGCGCAATTCAAGCTCGGCGGCATGTTCTTCCATGGTGAAGGTGTACCGGCCAACAATGTCCAGGCCTACATCGTGTTGAAGATGGCGGCGGTCAATGGTGCCGAAGAAGCCCTGGACACCGCCGACGAGGTCGCCGAGCAGATGCCCCGGGATGAGTTGGAAGTGGCCACCCAGGTGCTGGGGCAGATCTTTCGCAAGTACCTGATGGAATTGCAGAACGCCGACGGGCGTACGCCCTTCTCGCCGCTGCCCTGAATTCACTGCGGCCCCTGTGGCGAGGAAGCTTGCTCCCTCGCCACAGGGGCTGCGCTCAACTTATCGACAGGTTTACTTCTCGGGCATCGGCATCGGAAACGGCATCACATTGCCGACCGCGCCGCGGGCTTCGCTGATTTTCGGCGTGCCCAGGCGCTCGACTTCATCGATGCGCACAATCGAATGCATCGGCACGAAGCTGCGCACCACGCCTTCGAACTGCGCCTTGAGCTTTTCTTCGCTCGGGTCGACGACCACTTGCGTGCGCTCGCCAAAGACGAATTCTTCCACTTCCAGGAAACCCCACAGATCACTCTGATAGATCTGCTTGGCGTACATTTCGAACACCTGGCCCTGGTTGAGGAAAATCACCTTGTAGATTGGAGCTTCACGTTTGGTCATGGCTGGCGAAACACATCGGCGGGTAAAAATGAGGGCGCGAACTATAGCATAGCCACTGCTCGCACAGCGGTAGGAACTGGGGGACTTGTTGCCTATAATGCGCGGTTCTTTGAATCACGTGATGACCCCGTCCATGGCCAAGAAGCTTTATATCGAAACCCACGGTTGCCAGATGAACGAGTACGACAGCTCGCGCATGGTCGATCTGCTGGGCGAACACCAGGCCCTGGAAGTTACCGCCCGCGCCGAAGACGCGGACGTGATCCTGCTCAACACCTGCTCGATCCGCGAGCGCGCCCAGGACCGGGTGTATTCCCAGCTCGGCCGCTGGCGTGAACTGAAGCTCGCCAACCCGGAGATGGTCATCGCGGTCGGCGGCTGCGTCGCCAGCCAGGAAGGCGCCGCCATCCGTGATCGTGCGCCCTACGTGGACGTTGTCTTCGGCCCGCAAACCCTGCACCGCCTGCTCGAGATGATCGACGCCGCGCGCGTGACCAAGTTGCCGCAAGTCGACGTTTCGTTCCCTGAAATCGAAAAGTTCGACCACCTGCCCGAGCCGCGCATCGACGGCCCCAGCGCCTATGTGTCGGTGATGGAAGGCTGCAGCAAGTACTGCACCTTCTGCGTGGTGCCCTATACCCGCGGCGAAGAAGTCAGCCGGCCGTTCGATGATGTGATCGCCGAGATCATCCACCTGGCGGAAAACGGCGTGCGTGAAGTGACCCTGCTGGGGCAGAACGTCAACGGCTATCGCGGCCTGACCCATGATGGGCGCCTGGCGGACCTCGCCGAGCTGATCCGCGTGGTGGCGGCGGTGGATGGCATCGACCGCATCCGCTATACCACGTCTCATCCGCTGGAGTTCTCCGACAGCCTGATCCAGGCCCACGCCGAAGTCCCCGAGCTGGTCAAGCACCTGCACCTGCCAGTGCAATCGGGTTCCGACCGGATCCTTGCGGCCATGAAGCGCAACCACACGGCATTGGAGTACAAATCCAAGCTGCGCAAGTTGCGCGCGGCAGTGCCTGGGATCTGCATCAGCTCGGACTTCATCGTCGGTTTCCCCGGCGAAACAGAGAAAGACTTCCAGCAGACCATGAAGCTGATCGAAGACGTGGGCTTCGATTTTTCCTATTCCTTCGTCTACAGCCAACGCCCCGGCACGCCGGCAGCCGATCTCGCGGACGAGACCCCGGAAGAAGTCAAAAAGGAACGACTCAACGCCTTGCAGCATCGTCTGAACCAGCAAGGTTTCGAGATCAGCCGACAAATGGTCGGCTCCGTCCAGCGGATCCTGGTGACTGACTATTCGAAAAAAGACCCGGGCGAACTGCAGGGCCGCACGGAAAACAACCGCATCGTCAACTTCCGCTGCGACACCCCGGCCCTGATCGGCCAGTTCGCCGACGTGCACATCGACGCCGCGCAGCCGCACTCCCTGCGGGGTTCGCTGGTCCAGTAACAACACAATCCCCTGCGGGCGGGCTTGCTCGCGAAGGCGGTATCACAGCCAATATCCATGTTGGATGTGTGGCCCCCATCGCGAGCAAGCGCGCCCCCACAGTGAATCGTGCCAAGCCCTGTGATCAGATTCGCCTGCTTAAGACCTTTCGCACCCAGCCTACTGGCGTTATCCTTGATTTCATCTTAATTGCCCCTGGGCGGCTAAAAACGACCTTGAACGCACCCATCGAACCACATCGTTTCATTCTCGAGCCCTTTGAGGCTCGCCGCTTCGCCAATCTGTGCGGGCAATTCGACGAGCACCTGCGCTTGATCGAACAGCGCCTGGCCATCGAGATCCGCAACCGCGGAAACCAGTTCGAACTGATCGGCGACCCCAAGCACACCACCTCCGCGGAAAACCTGCTGCGCCGTCTCTATCGGGAAACCAAGGCGAGCGAGCTGTCTCCGGACATGGTCCACCTGTTCCTGCAGGAATCGGCGGTCGAAGAGCTCGACAACCACGCCCCAGCGGAACCTGCCGTGGCCCTGCGCACGAAAAAAGGCATGATTCGCCCTCGCGGCTTGAATCAGCAGCGCTACGTGAAGGAAATCCTCGGCAACGACATCAACTTCGGCATCGGCCCGGCCGGTACCGGCAAGACCTACCTGGCCGTGGCTTGCGCCGTCGATGCGCTGGAGCGTGAACAGGTTCGCCGCATCCTGCTGGTGCGCCCCGCCGTCGAAGCCGGTGAAAAACTCGGCTTCCTGCCCGGCGACCTGACCCAGAAGATCGACCCATACCTGCGCCCGCTCTACGACGCGCTGTATGAAATGCTCGGCTTCGAATACGTCGCCAAGCTGATCGAGCGCCAGGTCATCGAAGTCGCGCCGCTGGCCTACATGCGCGGCCGGACCCTGAACAACAGCTTCATCATCCTCGACGAAAGCCAGAACACCACCGTCGAGCAGATGAAGATGTTCCTGACCCGGATCGGCTTCGGCTCCACCGCTGTCATCACCGGGGACATCACCCAGGTCGACCTGCCCCGAGGCACCAAGTCCGGGCTCAACCATGTAATCCAGGTCCTCAAGGACGTGCCAGGCATCAGTTTCACGCACTTCATGCCCAAGGACGTCGTGCGCCATCCATTGGTGCAGCGCATTGTCGAAGCCTACGAGCGTTTCGAGCAGCGCGCCGATGAAAATTCGGCCGAAAGCAAAGGCAATCGCCACAATGCTTGAACTCGACTTGCAAGTGGCCTGCGAACACCCCGCCCCCAGCGAAGCGCAGTTCCGCCAATGGTGCGAACTGGCCCTGCGCCAGCGCAGCGCCGACTCGGAGCTGACGATCCGCCTGGTGGACGAAGCCGAAGGCCGGGAGCTGAACCACACCTGGCGGCAGAAGGACTACGCCACCAACGTGTTGTCCTTTCCCGCCGACGTACCCGATGAACTGCTCGACATACCGCTGCTGGGCGACCTGGTGATCTGCGTCCCGGTGGTGGAGCGCGAAGCGGCGGAACAAGACAAGGCCCCCGAGGCCCACTGGGCCCATCTGGTGATTCACGGCTGCTTGCATCTGCTGGGTTACGACCATATAGAAGATGACGAAGCCGAAGAGATGGAAGCACTGGAACGAACGTTGCTTGCCGAGCTGGGTCATCCCGACCCGTATGCCGGCGACGAACACTGATACATCAACTGTAACGACAAAGGATTCAGAGTAATCGCTATGAGCGAAGATCGATCGACCAACGGGCAGAAGTCATGGCTGGGCAAGCTCACCCAGGCTTTTGCCCATGAGCCGAAAAACCGCCAGGAGCTGCTGGAGCTGCTGCGCGATGCACACCAGAACAAATTGCTGGACAGCGAAGCGCTGGCCATCGTCGAAGGCGCCATCCAGGTGGCTGACCTGCAAGTGCGCGACATCATGGTCCCGCGCTCGCAGATGGTCAGCATCAAGGCGACCCAGACTCCCCGCGAATTCCTGCCCGCCGTGGTCGACTCCGCTCACTCGCGCTATCCGGTCGTTGGCGAGAGCCATGACGATGTCATGGGCGTGCTGCTGGCCAAGGACCTGCTGCCGCTGATCCTCCAGGAGAACGGCGACAGCTTCAACATCAAGGATTTGCTGCGTCCGGCCACGTTCGTGCCCGAGTCGAAGCGCCTGAACGTGCTGTTGCGTGAATTCCGCGCCAACCACAACCACATGGCCATCGTCATCGACGAATACGGCGGCGTGGCCGGGCTGGTCACCATTGAAGACGTGCTCGAACAGATCGTCGGCGACATCGAGGACGAGCACGATGTCGAGGAAGACAGCTACATCAAGCCACTGCCCAGCGGTGATTTCCTGATCAAGGCCCTGACGCCGATCGAAAACTTCAACGAGTTCTTCGACAGCGAATTCTCCGATGATGAGTTCGACACCGTCGGCGGCCTGGTGATGAGTGCTTTCGGCCACCTGCCCAAGCGCAATGAAACGACGGAGATCGGCTCCTGGCGCTTCCGCATCCTGAATGCCGACAGCCGCCGGATCCATCTGCTGCGCCTGTCACCCATTGGCCGATAACCCTTTCAAGACCCGCTAAGGACAAAAATGCGCTGGATAACCCGCCCCGGCTGGCCCGGTAACCTGCTGGCCGTGGTGGCTGGCGCGATCACCACCCTGGCCCTGGCGCCCTTTGACATCTGGCCGCTGGCATTGCTGGCGGTCGGGTTGTTCTATGCCGGGCTGCGTGAGCTTTCACCGCGCCAGGCCTTGGGTCGTGGCTGGTGCTTCGGTTTTGGCCTGTTTGGCGCCGGCACCAGTTGGATCTACGTCAGCATCCATAACTTCGGCGGCGCCTCGGTGCTGCTCGCCGGCTTCTTGATGCTGCTGTTCATCGCCGCCATCGCCTGGTTCTTCGCCCTGCCCGCCTGGCTCTGGGCGCGCTGGTTGCGCCGTAACGAGGCGCCATTGGCCGATGCCCTGGCCTTCGCCGCGCTGTGGTTGGGCCAGGAAGCGTTTCGTGGCTGGTTCCTGACAGGTTTCCCTTGGCTTTACTCCGGCTACAGCCAGCTCGACGGCCCGCTCGCCGGCCTCGCGCCGCTGGGAGGTATGTGGCTGATTTCCTTCACACTGGCCCTGACCGCCGCATTGCTCTACAACGCGCCCCGGTTGCTGCGTTCCGGACGCAAGGCCTTTATCGTCGCGGGCGTGGCGTTGCTGATCGGCCCATGGGCGGCCGGCATCGCGCTCAAAGGACACGCCTGGACCAGCCCTTCGGGCGATCCGCTGAGTGTCGCGGCGATCCAGGGCAACATCGAACAAAGCATGAAGTGGGATCCCGAGCAGCTCAACGCGCAACTGGCGCTGTATCGCGACATGAGTTTCACCTCCAAGCGCGTCGATCTGCTGGTCTGGCCGGAAACCGCCGTGCCGGTCTTAAAGGAATCGGCCCAGGGCTACCTGGACATGATGGGCAGTTTCGCCGCCGAGCGGCGTTCAGCGCTGATCACTGGCGTACCGATTCGCCAGGAAGTGCGCCACGAAAAACGCTACTTCAATGGCATCACCGTGACCGGCGAAGGTGACGGCACTTACCTGAAGCAAAAGCTGGTGCCTTTCGGCGAATACGTGCCATTGCAGGATCTGCTGCGTGGGCTGATTGCCTTTTTCGACCTGCCGATGTCGGATTTCGCCCGTGGCCCGGCTGACCAGCCATTGCTCCAGGCCAAGGGTTACCAGATCGCGCCGTTCATTTGTTATGAAGTGGTGTACCCGGAATTCGCCGCCAGTCTCTCAGCGAGAAGCGACCTGCTGCTGACCATCAGCAACGACACCTGGTTCGGCACCTCGATCGGCCCGCTGCAGCACCTGCAAATGGCCCAGATGCGCGCCTTGGAGGCCGGCCGCTGGATGATTCGCGCCACCAACAATGGCGTGACCGGCCTGATCAACCCCTTCGGCCAGATCACCGCACAGATCCCACAGTTCCAACGCGGCATTCTCTATGGCGAAGTGGTGCCGATGCACGAACTGACGCCGTACCTGCAATGGCGCTCGTGGCCGCTGATCGTCCTGTGCGTGTTGCTGCTGGGCTGG
This sequence comes from Pseudomonas frederiksbergensis, assembly GCF_035751725.1. Classification (GTDB taxonomy): domain Bacteria; phylum Pseudomonadota; class Gammaproteobacteria; order Pseudomonadales; family Pseudomonadaceae; genus Aquipseudomonas; species Aquipseudomonas frederiksbergensis_A. The sequence goes on from NZ_CP142104.1 coordinate 5,146,739, forward strand.
GCGTTGGTGGCGAGCCGGATGGCCAAGACGGTTTAACTCGTTCCCCATGTGAATGAAAACCCTGTGGCGAGGGAGCTTGCTCCCTCGCCACAACAGCTATCACTTCGCTCCACGCGGTGTGTCAGCGATAGAAAAACCAATACCCCACCAGCCCCGCCGCCTCGTTCATCAACTGCCCGGATTGCCAGATCGCCTTGAACTCCGGCATCCAGCCACCCAGTGGCCGGGCGTTGTCCTGACCCAGGAACCCGACAGGCGCCGGCACCACTTCAAAACCCGAACGCTCGAAACTCCAAACCGCCCGCGACATGTGCCAAGCCTGGGTGACCACCACGACTCGCTTGATACCTGCGGGCAGCAGGATCTCGGCGCTCATCTGGGCGTTTTCCCACGTGGTGCGGCTACGCTCTTCCTGCCAACGCACGGTCACGCCGAAATCATCGAACATCGAGTCGGCCATCAGCTTCGCCTCGCTGGGCGGGGTTCCGTAGTGCAAGCCGCCGCTGGTGAGCACCGGCAGCCCGGACGCCTTGGCCAGCCGCGCCGCGTAACGCTGTCGCTCCAGGCCGATGCCGGTGGGCTGGTCGGCGCCCCAGGCCAGGTCGCCGCGCTCACGACCGGAACCCAGCACCACAATGGCATCGGCACGCTGGGCCAGGGTCGTCCATTCTCCAGGCAGCAGGGGCGGTTCACGCTCCAATGCCTTGGCGCTCCATTGCACCATCACCGGCAGGCTCATCAACCAGAAACCACCCAGCCCCACGGCAAAACACCAGCGGGCCAGGCGCGGCCGTGAGTTGCGCCACCACCAGGCGAGCGCCAGCAGCAACAAAAGAATGCCGGGCGGCAATAAAAGTTGTTTGATGAAATAGCGAAATGGCATCGGGCATCTCCATAGATGCCCGAAGCCTAGGTGGGTTGCCGAAAGGCGACAACAGATTCTAAAAATCTCGAATCAAAAAAAAGCGACACGCGTGAATCCGGCTCTACTTGAACTGCAGTGACCGGACCTTTACAGCATCCTTATCAGGCGTCCGGTCCTTGAGCCATACAACCTTGGCCGAACGGGGCGCATCGAGACGCTTGTTTGCCTGGGGCCCGATTGCGGGGGCCTGGTGCCCGACCTGCTCCAGGTAGGCCTTGACCAGTTCGAACTCTGCGGGGCTCAGGCCGCGTAGCTCCAGCTCTGCCGGACGTTCATCACGCAAGCGACCGGCGGTTCTTGCAGCGTCCAGGGCCACCCCGAGACGATCGATCAGTTTTTCATATAACTCAGGTGTAGCGACTTTTCGTTGTGATTCAACCATCCCTCACCTCATTGAAGATAAGACTCACTCCCCATTGAGAAGCTTAGCTTCGCTGGGCAAACCGGCAGGACGCCGCGACCAACGGCCCTGGACGCCCGTCGTCGCCACGGGTGTGGCGCAAGCTTCGCGAGGGTCCGGCAGCAATCAGGGTTTCCCTCGGCAGAGCGCGGTCATGTATGCTACGGCGCTTCCTGTAACTCCACTTCCAGCTTGGCTGGGCATCGAAAACGCCGCATTCGGCGTCATCAGCGTCCAGCATGGCAACGAAGAGGATTGGGCCACCCCATTCAGTACAAAAGTAGCCATGCACGAACACTACCAGCCCCGTGAAATCGAAGCCGCCGCCCAGTCGTTCTGGGACGAGCAAAAGTCCTTTGAAGTCAGTGAACAGCCAGGCAAGGAGACATACTACTGCCTGTCGATGTTCCCTTACCCCAGCGGCAAGCTACACATGGGGCACGTGCGCAACTACACCATCGGCGACGTGATCTCCCGCTACCAGCGCATGCAAGGCAAGAACGTCCTGCAACCCATGGGTTGGGACGCCTTCGGCATGCCGGCGGAAAACGCCGCGATGAAGAACAACGTGGCGCCCGCCAAGTGGACCTACGAAAACATCGCCTACATGAAGACCCAGCTGCGCAGCCTGGGCCTGGCGGTGGACTGGTCCCGCGAAGTGACCACCTGCAAGCCCGACTACTACCGCTGGGAACAGTGGCTGTTCACCCGCTTGTTCGAAAAAGGCGTGATCTACCGCAAGAACGGCACCGTGAACTGGGACCCGGTGGACCAGACCGTGCTGGCCAACGAGCAGGTGATCGACGGTCGCGGCTGGCGCTCCGGCGCGCTGATCGAAAAGCGCGAGATCCCGATGTACTACTTCAAGATCACCGCCTACGCGGATGAACTCCTGGAGAGTCTCGACGAACTGACCGGCTGGCCCGAGCAGGTCAAGACCATGCAGCGCAACTGGATCGGCAAGTCCCGGGGCATGGAAGTGCAGTTCCCGTACGACGTCGCCTCCATCGGCGAAGCCGGCACCCTGAAAGTCTTCACCACCCGCCCCGACACACTGATGGGCGCCACCTACGTGGCCGTCGCTGCCGAGCACCCGCTGGCGACCCTGGCGGCACAGAACAACCCCGAGCTGCAGGCGTTCATCGCCGAATGCAAGGGCGGCAGCGTCGCCGAAGCCGACGTCGCCACCCAAGAGAAGAAAGGCCTGCCGACTTCGCTGTTCGTCGAGCACCCGCTCACCGGCGAGAAACTGCCGGTGTGGGTCGCCAACTACGTGCTGATGCACTATGGCGACGGCGCCGTGATGGCCGTGCCGGCCCACGACGAGCGTGATTTCGAATTCGCCCACAAGTACAACCTGCCGGTCAAACCGGTCGTGCGCACCAGCGCCGGAGACCAGACCCCGGCACCTTGGCAGGACGCCTATGGCGAACACGGCGAGCTGATCAATTCCGGTGAGTTCAACGGCCTGGATTTCCCCGGCGCGTTCGATGCCATCGAAGTGGCCCTGATCAAGAAGAACCTCGGCGCCTCGCGTACCCAGTTCCGCCTGCGCGACTGGGGCATCAGCCGCCAGCGCTACTGGGGCTGCCCGATCCCGATCGTGCATTGCGACACCTGCGGTGACGTACCGGTGCCGGAAGACCAACTGCCGGTGGTCCTGCCGGAAGACGTCGTACCCGACGGCGCCGGTTCGCCCCTGGCACGCATGCCCGAGTTCTACGAGTGCAGTTGCCCGAAATGCGGCGCACCGGCCAAGCGTGAAACCGACACCATGGACACCTTCGTCGAGTCCTCCTGGTATTACGCACGCTATGCCTCGCCACACTTTGAAGGTGGCCTGGTGGAAAAATCGGCGGCTGACCACTGGTTGCCGGTGGATCAGTACATCGGCGGCATCGAACACGCCATTCTGCATCTGCTCTACGCGCGCTTCTTCCACAAGCTGATGCGCGACGAAGGCCTGGTGAGCTCCAACGAGCCGTTCAAGAACCTGCTGACCCAAGGCATGGTGATCGCCGAGACTTACTATCGTCGCGAAGCCAACGGTGCCTACACCTGGTTCAACCCGAGCGACGTCGAACTCGAACGCGACAGCAAGGCCAAGGTCATCAGCGCCAAGCTGATCGCCGACGGCCTGCCGGTGGAAATCGGCGGCACCGAGAAAATGGCCAAGTCGAAGAACAACGGCGTCGACCCACAGTCGATGATCGACCAGTTCGGCGCGGACACCTGCCGCCTGTTCATGATGTTCGCCTCGCCACCCGACATGAGCGCGGAATGGTCCGACTCGGGCGTAGAAGGCTCGCACCGCTTCCTCAAGCGCGTCTGGCGCCTGGCGCAAGCCCACGTCACCCAGGGCCTGCCGGGCAAACTGGACGTCACCAGCCTGAACGACGAGCAGAAAGCCGTGCGTCGTTCGATCCACCTGGCCATCAAGCAGGCCAGCCATGACGTCGGCCAGAACCACAAATTCAACACTGCCATCGCCCAGGTGATGACGCTGATGAACGTGCTGGAGAAAGCTGCCCAAGGCACCGAGCAGGATCGCGCACTGATTCACGAAGGCCTGGAAGCCGTGACGCTGCTGCTGGCTCCGATCACGCCGCACATCAGCCACGAGCTGTGGAATCGACTGGGTCACGCCGACCCGGTGATCGACGCCCGCTGGCCGCTGGTGGACGAGAGCGCGCTGGTGCAGGACAGCCTGACCCTGGTCATCCAGGTCAACGGCAAGCTGCGCGGGCAGATCGAAATGCCGGCCGCCGCCACTCGCGAGGAAGTCGAAGCCGCTGCACGGGCCAACGAAAACGTGCTGCGCTTTGTCGATGGCCTGACGATTCGCAAAGTGATCGTCGTGCCCGGCAAGCTGGTCAACATCGTCGCAAGCTAATTGGATCGGGCGCCAGGCTCGAGCCTGGCGCCGAATACAACCTGCGGGGTCGCGTGGTCGACCCCCATAGGGTTCAAGGGGAGCAACAAGATGATCAAACGTAATCTGCTGGTAGTGGGCCTGGCCGTCCTGTTGAGCGCCTGCGGCTTCCAACTGCGCGGCACCGGCACCACCGAGCTGGCGATCAAGGAACTGGACCTCAGCGCACGCGACGCCTACGGCGATACCGTGAAAATGCTGCGCCAGACGCTGGAGAACAGCGGCGTGAAGGTCTACACCGGCGCGCCGTACAAGCTGGTGTTGGCGAGCGAACAGCAGAGCCAGCGCAGCCTCAGCTATGCCGGCGCTGGTCGCTCGGCCGAGTATGAGCTGACCAACGTCCTGAACTACGAGATTCGCGGTCACAACGACCTGTCGCTGCTGAACGACAAGCTTCAGGTGCAGAAGGTCTACCTGCATGACGGCAACAACATCACCGGTTCCGACCAGGAGTCTGTCGAAGTGCGTGGCGAAATGCGCCGTGAACTCGTGCAGCGCATGATGCTGCGCCTGCAACAGCTGAGCCCGGCCCAACTGGACCAACTGCAACAGACCGCCGACGCCCGTGCCAAGGCAGAGGCCGAGGCGCTGGAAGCGGCACGCAAGGCTGAGGCGGAAACCCCGCAGCAGTCGCCGATGCAAATCCCTGCCCAATAAGCCTTGCGGGGGCGCTCCGGCGCCCCGCTTGCCTTCTCTCCTGAACAGCGCCCTATGAAACTGGCCCCCGCACAACTCGGCAAACATCTGCAAGGCGCCCTCGCGCCGGTCTACATCATCAGCGGCGATGACCCGTTGCTGTGCCAGGAAGCCGCCGACGCGATTCGCTCCGCTGCGCGCCAGCAGGGTTTCGACGAGCGCCAAGTGTTCGCCGCCGACGCCAGTTTCGACTGGGGCACGTTGTTGCAGGCCGGGGCAAGCATGTCGCTGTTCGCCGAAAAACGCCTGCTGGAACTGCGCTTGCCCTCGGGCAAACCCGGTGACAAAGGCGCCGCCGCACTGATCGAATATTGCTCGCGGCCCGCCGAAGACACGGTGCTGCTCATCAGCCTGCCGAAACTCGACGGCAGCGCGCAGAAAACCAAATGGGGCAAGGCGCTGGTCGAAGGCCCACAAACCCAGTTCGTGCAGATCTGGCCGGTGGACGTCAGCCAGTTGCCGAGCTGGATTCGCCAGCGCCTGTCCCAGGCCGGCCTCTCGGCCAGCCAGGATGCGGTCGAGCTGATTGCCGCCCGGGTCGAAGGCAACCTGTTGGCCGCCGCCCAGGAAGTCGAAAAGCTCAAGCTGATGGCCGAGGGCGGGCAGATCACCGTGGAAACTGTCCAGGCCGCCGTGGCCGACAGCGCCCGCTTCGATGTCTTCGGGCTGACCGACGCAATCCTCAACGGCGAAGCCGCCCATGCCCTGCGCATGCTCGAAGGCCTGCGGGGCGAAGGCGTCGAGCCACCAGTGATCCTCTGGGCCCTGGCTCGGGAGTTGCGTTTGTTGGCGAACCTGTCGCTGCAATACAGCCAAGGCGTACCGCTGGACAAGGCCTTCAGCCAGGCTCGCCCTCCGGTGTGGGACAAGCGCAAACCGCTGATGAGCAAGGCCCTCCAGCGGTATTCCGCATCGCGCTGGGCGCAATTGCTACTGGAAGCCCAGCGTATCGACGCGCAGATCAAGGGCCAGGCCGCCGGCTCGCCGTGGATGAGCCTCAGTCGGTTGTCGCTGTTGATGGCCGGTCAACGGCTGCCATTACCCGCCGAATGACCCGGCACCCGTGACGAGATAGCTTGCTCCCTCGCCACAAAAAGTTCTCCATTCAGATGACATATCCTGCACGACCCAGGGACTGGACAAATCCCCAGTCCTGTCCCATTATTTGCCTCGCGAAAACCATCCCCAAGAGAGATTGAATCATGAGCAAAAAGCCATCCAGGCATGGCCCCAACAAGGCCAAGTCCATCGTCGCCCAACCCCTGTTCCGCAGCCGCCAGGAACGGCCCGCCAAGGGCAAAGGCAGCTACCGCCGCGAAGCCTTCCAGTCTGACAACTGGGAGGCTTCTTGCTTTCTGGCGGCCTGAAACACCCGGACAAGCCCTACAGCCCTTTCGCATGTTAAGGTCAGCATCTGATTTGATTTTCTGGACCCGTGAATGCCCTTTTGTCTTCCTCGTGGTTGGCCCTTGCGCCAATTGATTGCCGCCACAAGCATTGTCCTGCTTGTCGCCTGCGCCGAAAAACCCACCGCCGCCGACGCCCAGCCGCTCCAGACCGCTCCCGTCGTGACAGCGCCAGCGATCGTGCCGCCTGTCATACCCACCGGGGATGACCTTGCCATCGCGCCCACCCAGACCTTTGCCGAATGGCAGGCCGGGTTTCGCAAACAGGCACTGGCCGCCGGGATTCGCGCCGACCTGTTCGACCGTGCATTTATCGGCGTCAGCCCGGACATGAGCGTGATCAAGGCTGATCGCAGCCAACCTGAATTCACCCGGCCGGTGTGGGAATACCTCGACGGCGCACTGTCACCCCTGCGGGTACGCAAGGGCCAGGCGCTGGTCCAGCAACACGCCGAGATCCTGCAAAGCATCGAACAACGCTATGGCGTCGACCGCCAGGCGCTGGTCGCGGTGTGGGGGATGGAGAGCAACTTCGGCCAGTTCCAGGGCACCAAGTCGGTGATCAACTCCCTGGCGACCCTGGCCTACGAAGGACGGCGTCCGGGCTTTGCCAATGCACAACTGATCGCCGCGCTGCAGATCCTGCAACAGGGCGATATCACCCCGGAAAAAATGCTCGGCTCCTGGGCCGGTGCCATGGGCCAGACCCAGTTCATTCCCACCACGTACAACACCCATGCAGTGGACTTCGACGGTGATGGGCGCCGCGACATCTGGGGCAGCTCTACCGACGCCCTGGCCTCGACCGCGCATTACTTGCAGAGCTCCGGCTGGCAGCGTGGCCAGCCGTGGGGGTTCGAAGTGCGGCTGAAGGAAGGTTTCAACTATCCGCTGGCCGACGGCACGATTCGCAAGCCCGTCTCCGAATGGCTGCAACTGGGGGTGAGCCTGCCCAACGGCGCCCAGCCACCGGCCGGCTCCGAGCAACTATCGGCGGCCCTGCTATTACCTGCGGGGTATCGCGGACCGGCGTTCCTGGTGCTTGACAACTTCCGCGCAATCCTCAAGTACAACAACTCTTCATCGTATGCGCTGGCGGTCAGCCTGTTGTCGGAGCGTTTCAGTGGCGCCGGGCTGATCGACGGCTCATGGCCCAAAGACGACCTGCCCCTGAGCCGCAGCGAACGCATCGAATTGCAAACCCTGCTGGGCAAGCACAACTACGACGCAGGCAACCCCGACGGCATCATCGGCGCCAACACCCGCAAGGCGATCCGCAGCGCCCAGCAGTCGTTTGGCTGGCCGGCGGACGGGTATCCGACGCACAAGTTGCTGGAGGCGTTGCGTAACCGTTGAATTGCCGCAAGGCGGCTACCGCTTTCGCGAGCAGGCTCGCTTCCACAGGGTTCCCAGTCAGCCTGTGGCAGAGCTTGCTCGCGATGACGGATGTGCAGACGCTAAAGACTAGCGACCGACCACCACATCCTGATCCAACACCAACCGCTTCTCCCCCGCATCCAGCGTCACCAACGCCCCCATGGGCAAGGTCAGGTTCGGGTCACAGTGTCCACTGCGCCAGCCGGACAGCACCGGAATGCGCAATGGCGCGAAGGTCTGCTTGAGCAACCGATTCAACGCCTCAAGATCCACCCCGGCCACATCACCTACCAAGACCCCGCGCAATTTCGCCAAGGTGCCGGCCAGGCGCAATTGGGTCAGCAGTCGATCGATGCGATACAGCGGTTCGTTAACGTCTTCGATGAACAGGATCACCCCTTCGGCGTCGATCTGATAAGGCGTGCCCATCGTCGCGGCGATCATCGAGAGGTTGCCGCCCTGCAGGCGTCCGTGGGCGATGCCTGGCTCGACGGTGACCAACGGGTAGGCGGCGGGGTGGCTCAGCAGGCTGCCGGCTTTCACCTGCCCACGTAGCAGGCTGAAGAACGAGGTGACGGTTGGGGGTTCCTTGTCGCCGAGGAGGTCAGCGTTGAGCAGCGGTCCGTGGAAGGTTACGAAGCCTGCGTAGCGGCTGATGGCCAGGTGCAGGGCGGTGATGTCGCTGTAGCCTACGAATGGCTTGGGGTTGCGGCGTATGAGGTCGAAGTCGATGCGATCCAGCAGCCGGGGGGTGCCGTAACCGCCGCGCAGGCAGATGATGGCTTTGATTTCTGGGTCGGCGAAGGCTGTGTGCAGGTCGTTGAGGCGTGTGTCGTCGCTGCCGGCGAGGTAGCCGTCTTTTTCGTAGACGCCTGGGAAGACTCGCAGTTCGTGGCCCCTTGCGCGCATCCATTGGGTGGCTTTTTCGGTGTCCAGGGGGGCGGGGCCGGCGGGGGCGATCACTCCGATCAGGCCTTCTTTCGGGAGTGCTGGGACGGGGTGGTGTGGGGTTAGGACCATGGGGTTCCCGGCTTTTTTTGATCGTGTGATCGTGTGATCGTGTGTATATCCGTTTTTTTTGTAGCGGCGGCTGGCGGTTCCGCTCTTACAGCGGGTCACTTTTGGAAGAGCGCCAAAAGTAACCAAAAGCGCTTTGCCCCACCACTCGGCACCTCGCCTAGGCTCGGTGTGCCCTCACTCCGGCATTGCTCCGTGGGCCGCCGCGAAGGGCCCTCCATGGCCCAGCGCGGCTATCCCGGCATCCATGCCGGGATGCCCACTACGCAATGCCTGCGTTCGGCCAGCGTGGTTTAACGGGGCGTCCAGATCAAGATCAAGATCCAAAGCAAAACAAAGCAAAAACGGGGGTATGTCCAATATCTAGGTGGCTGCGCCACCGCTATCGCGAGCAAGCACCGCTCCCACAGGAGTAACGCGGTCCCACCAAAAACCAGGTCGGCTCTAAGGCCGCCTCGCTTTGGCTTTTGATCTTGATCTGGGGCGCCCCGTTAACCACGATGGCCGAACGCAGGCATTGTGGAGTGGGTATCCCGGCATGGATGCCGGGATAGCCGCGCTGGGCCATGGATGGCCCTTCGCGGCGGGCCCACGGAGCAATGCCGGAGTGAGGGCATGCCGAGCCTAGGCGAGGCACCGAGTGGTGGGGCAAGAGCGTTTTGGTTACTTTTGCGCTTTTCAAAAGTGACCCGCCGTAAGGGCGGAACCAAAAGTAGCCGTTACCGAAGAAACGGATATACACACCACCCCAAAAACCAACGCTAAAAAATCAGGACCCGAGCAACTCAGCCTTGACCAACTTAGCCTGCTCATCAGCATGATACGAAGACCGCACCAACGGCCCCGAAGCCACGTTCTTGAACCCCATCTTGTACCCCTCCTCTGCAAACCAGGCAAAGGTATCCGGGTGCACAAACCGCTGCACCGGCAAGTGACTACGGGAAGGCTGCAGATATTGGCCCAAGGTCAGCATGTCGATGTCATGTTCACGCATGCGCTTCATGACCTCGATGACTTCCTCATCGGTCTCACCCAAGCCCAGCATCAAGCCGGACTTGGTCGGAATGTGCGGCATCATCTGCTTGAAACGCTGGAGCAAGGTCAACGACCACTGGTAGTCCGAACCCGGACGCGCGGCCTTGTACAGGCGTGGCACGGTTTCCAGGTTGTGGTTGAATACATCCGGCGGCTCGGCCGCGGTGATTTCCAGGGCGATGTCCATGCGGCCACGGTAATCGGGCACCAGGGTTTCCAGCTGCACGTTCGGCGACAGCTTGCGGATCTCGCGGATGCAGTCGGCGAAGTGCTGGGCACCACCGTCACGCAGGTCGTCGCGATCCACCGAGGTGATGACCACGTACTTGAGCTTCAGGTCGGCGATGGCGATGGCCAGGCTTTGCGGCTCGTTGGCGTCCAATGGCTTCGGACGGCCGTGGCCGACGTCGCAGAACGGGCAGCGACGGGTGCAGATGTCGCCCATGATCATGAACGTGGCAGTGCCGCCGGAGAAGCATTCGCCCAGGTTCGGGCAGGAGGCTTCTTCGCAGACGCTGTGCAGCTTGTGCTTGCGCAGCAGCGCCTTGATGCGGTCGACTTCCGGGGAAACCGGGATGCGCACGCGGATCCAGTCGGGTTTCTTCGGCAGTTCGGTGGTCGGGATGATCTTGACCGGGATGCGTGCAACCTTCTCGGCGCCGCGCAGCTTGACGCCGGCCTCTACCTTGGCACGCGGGGCCGGACGTTCGGTGACGTCCAGCGTCGGGATCATGGTTTGCACTGCATCAGTAGTCATATCAGTCGATTCCGCCCGTGAGGGTCGTCTGCTCAGCATAGTCGAGGTGTTTGACGAGCTGCGCGCGCAGCCGGGCACTTACCTCGGCAAATTCAATCGATCCTGTGTGATCGCGCAGCTGGGTCATCGCCAGCCCTGCGTAGCCACAGGGATTAATCCGTCGAAACGGCTCAAGATTCATGTCCACGTTCAGCGCCAGGCCGTGAAATGAACAGCCATGGCGGATACGTAATCCAAGGGAGGCAATTTTCGCCCCATCGACGTAAACGCCCGGCGCATCGGGCTTGGCCGCCGCGCCTACCCCGTAGCTGGCGAGCAGTTCGATCAGGCATGTTTCCATGCGGGTGACCAGCTCACGCACGCCGAATCCCAGCTTGCGCACATCCAGCAGCAGGTAGGCAACCAGTTGTCCGGGCCCATGGTAAGTCACCTGCCCTCCCCGGTCGACCTTCACCACCGGGATGTCGCCAGGCAATAACAGATGCTCGGCCTTGCCGGCCTGGCCCTGGGTAAACACCGGCGGGTGCTCCACCAGCCAGACTTCATCGTCGGCGGTAGTACCGCGTTCGTTCGTGAAGCGTTGCATGGCATGCCAGACCGGCTCGTAAGCCATCGTGCCCAGCTCGCGAAAGCCCAGCGTGCCAGCCATCACAACACCATGTGCACGAAACCGGTCGCTCGCAGATCGCTGTTGATGTCGTAGAGCTGTTCCTGGCCGGTGGCAATGATGTGCAACTGGATGGTCGTGTACTTGCCGTTGGTGCTCTGGCGCTCGGCCAGGGTCTTGTGGTCAACGGTGGCGTGTTTTTCAAGGATCGCGATGATCTTGTCCTTGAAGCCCACACCTGTGTCGCCGATAACTTTGATCGGGTAGTCCTCGCAAGGAAATTCGATCTTTGGCGCCTTTACTTCGGAATCTGTCATGGCGTAACGGCCTCGCAAGTCGTGGTAACGAACATGGCCCCGTGCCGCAAAGGAACGGGGCCATGCAGGTCAACACTTGAAATCAGTTGAACAAGCCGTAGAAGAATAGACGGATGCTATCCCACATGCGGCGGAAAATACCACCTTCCTCGACCGCGTCCAGCGCGATCAGGTCGGCGCTGTGCACCACTTTGTCGTCCAGTTTGACTTCGACTTTACCGATCACGTCGCCCTTGGCGATCGGCGCGGTCAGTTGCGGGTTCATGGTCATGCTGGCGGCGAGCTTCTTGAGCTGGCCTTTAGGCAAGGTCATGGTCAGGTCTTGGGCCAGGCCGGCCTTGACCTGGTTGGTCGAGCCTTTCCAGACCTGGGCCTGGGCCAGTTCGGTGCCCTTCTGGTAGAAGGTCTGGGTTTCGAAGAAGCGGAAACCGTAGGTCAGCAGCTTCTGGGTCTCGGCGGCGCGGGCCACTTCGCTGTTGGTGCCGAAGACCACGGCAATCAGGCGCATGCCGTCACGAACAGCCGACGACACCATGCAATAGCCGGCTTCCTCGGTGTGGCCGGTCTTCAGGCCGTCGACTGTCTTGTCGCGCCACAGCAGCAGATTGCGGTTGGGTTGCTTGATGCCGTTCCAGAAGAATTCCTTCTGGGAGTAGATGGCGTAGTGCGCCGGGTCTTCATGAATGATTGCCCGGGCCAGGGTCGCCATGTCGTGAGCCGACGAATAGTGCTCCGGGTTCGGCAGGCCGGTGGGGTTCATGAAGTGGCTGTTGGTCATGCCCAGGTCGGCGACGGTCTTGTTCATCATGTCGGCGAACGCGTCTTCGCTGCCGGCAATGTGTTCGGCCAAGGCGACGCTGGCGTCGTTACCGGACTGGATGATGATGCCGTGCAGCAGGTCGCTGACGGTCACTTGCGAACCGACCTTGATGAACATCCGCGAACCGCCGGTACGCCAGGCGTTTTCGCTGACGGTCACCGGATCGTTTTCGCCGATCTGGCCACGACGGATTTCCAGCGTGGCGATATAGGCGGTCATCAGCTTGGTCAGGCTGGCCGGTGGCAGACGCTGGTCACCGTTGTTCTCTACCAGCACCTCGCCGCTGCTGGCATCCATGAGCACAAAGGATTTGGCGGCCAATTGAGGGGGCGCCGGCATCATCTCGACCGCGAACGCGGCTGGTGAGAGGAGCAGCGGGACTAGCAGGCAAAGGCGTTTGGCAAAGGTGGTGATGTTCATCCGTCTCTCGAAATCGCTAATGGAAACTGCCCGGGGGCAATACTGAACAGGCAGCCTTCTAACGGGCCGCCGCGCATTATAGTTGCTCACTCACAACCCTTGCCGGGCTTTTGTTATTCGTAGAGCCAACAACCTGACCCGCTCGAACCGCAAGCGGGCCATCATTCAAATCATTCTGCGGTGACCAGGCTCGGCGAACCGAGATTGGCCAGGCGCACGCTGTTCTGCACCTGCTGGACCTCACCCGGAGAACCGATCGGCCCCAGGCGCACCCGATGCAGTGTCTGCTGGTTGCGCACGATCGAGCTGATGAACACCGGCGCGCTGACCATCGAGCTCAGCTTCGACCTCAGCAGCTCTGCAGCGTCCGGGTTGGCGAACGCGCCCACTTGAAGATACTGGCCAGACGCTGTTGCAGAAGCGTTTTTTTTTGCATCAATCTGCACGGGCACCACGGCCGCCGCGTGTTGCTGCGGCGGCGGCGTCCACTGCTCGACCGTACCGGTGGAAGCCGTCACGGTTGGCGCGGCATTCTGCGCCACTTTCGGCTCGTTGAGCATCAAAGGCGCCGGACGGCCGCGTTGGGCCCACCATTCCTGCGGATCGATGCCCTCGACCTTGACCCGGGCGGTGCCGGTTTCAGCGTAACCGAGCTTTTTCGCCGCCGCATACGACAAGTCGATGATGCGGTCGGAATAGAACGGCCCACGGTCGTTGACCCGCAGGATCACCGTCTTGTTGTTGTCCAGGTTGGTCACCCGCACGTAACTGGGCAGCGGCAGGGTCTTGTGGGCCGCGCTCATGCCGTAGAGGTCGTAGACCTCGCCATTGGCGGTGTTCTGGCCATGGAACTTGGTGCCGTACCAGGAAGCCGTGCCCGAGGCGACGTAGCGCTTGGATTCCGCCATCGGGAAATAGGTCTTGCCCAGCACCGTGTACGGGTTGGCCTTGTAGGGGCCGGTGTGCAGGGTCGGCGTGGCGTCGGGAATGCGCGAGACATCCACGTCCCACCATGGCGCGCCGTCCTTGTGGGCCCGGTTGATGTCCAGGCCCGGCGTCGCCCGCACGACGTTGGTGTTTTTCTGGGTCGGTGCGCGGCTGGTCGAACAACTGACGACCAGCAACGACAACGCCGCCAATGCCACCAGCTTGAGGGGCCTGGCTTTCAGGGGTTGATAGGTAGGCAATGCCTGCATTATTTGACGCCCCGTGCTTTGACCAGCTCTTCAGACAGTTGATATACAGCCATGGCGTACATCACGCTGCGGTTATAACGCGTAATCGCGTAGAAATTCTTCAGGCCCATCCAATATTCAGGGCCCTGCTCGCCTTCCAGGCGCATCGCGGTGACCGGCATGTCATCACGCAGCGCATCATGACTCGACCAGCCCAACGCTCGCAACTCCCCGACGGTTTTCGTCGGCTCGATGCCTTCGGTCAAGCCTTGGTCCACCTGCTCGCCACGCACCTCGGCCCGGCTGACCACCGGCTCGCCGGCTTCCCAGCCGTGACGCTTGAAGTAGCTGGCAACACTGCCGATGGCATCGGTCGGGTTGGTCCAGATATTGATGTGGCCATCGCCGTCGAAGTCCACCGCGTAGGCGCGGAAACTGCTGGGCATGAATTGTGGCAGGCCCATGGCTCCGGCGTAAGAACCCTTGAGGGTCAGCGGATCGACCTGCTCTTCACGCGCCAGCAGCAAGAACTCACGCAGTTCCTTGCGGAAGAACTCGGCGCGCGGCGGGTAATCGAAGCCCAGGGTCGACAGCGCGTCGATCACCCGGAAGTTACCGGTGTTGCGGCCAAAAAAGGTCTCGACACCAATGATCGACACGATGACCTGGGCCGGCACGCCGTATTCCTGCTCGGCCCGGGCCAGGGCCGCCTCGTGCTGGCGCCAGAAGTCCACGCCCCGGGCGATACGCGCCTCGGTGATGAACATGGGCCGGTATTCGCTCCACTGCTTGACGCGCTCGGCAGGCCGGGAAATCGCGTCGAGGATCGACTGCTTGCGCTCGGCCTCGCGGAATACACCCATCAGCTGCTCGCCGGCAAACCCGTAGTCACGGGTCATTTCACCGACGAATTCGGCCACTTGCGGCGAACCTTCGTATTCGCCCGCCAAGGCATGTGGCGCACCGCCCAGGAAGCCGACCAGGCCGACCCACGTCGCATATCGCGTCGACCAGCCACGCATTGCTTGCATTGAACTCTTCACCTTAATCAAACCTGCGCGATCCACTTGCGGTGGGTATGGATCGACATCAAAACCCCAAACGCTGACAGTAGCGTCACCAGCGAAGTTCCTCCGTAGCTAATGAATGGCAACGGCACCCCCACGACCGGCAGCAGGCCACTGACCATACCGATGTTGACGAAAACATAAACAAAAAACGTCATAGTCAGGCTGCCCGCGAGCAATTTGCCGAACAAGGTCTGGGCCTGGGCGGTGATCACCAGGCCTCGCCCGATCAATAGCAGATAGATCAGCAGCAGTACGCAGATGCCCACCAGGCCGAACTCCTCGCCCATCACGGCGATGATGAAGTCGGTGTGGCTTTCCGGCAGAAAGTCCAGGTGCGACTGGGTGCCCATCAGCCAACCCTTGCCGAACACACCGCCGGAACCGATGGCGGCCTTGGACTGGATGATGTTCCAGCCAGTGCCCAGCGGATCGCTTTCCGGATCGAGGAACGTCAATACGCGTTGCTTCTGGTAGTCGTGCATCACGAAATACCACATGGCAACCGACACCGGTACGGCGGCGGCGATCACGCTGAGGATCCAGCGCCAGCGCAACCCGCCCATGAACAGCACGAACGCACCGCCGGCCAGGATCAGCAGCGAAGTGCCCAGGTCCGGCTGGCGCACGATGAGGATGAACGGGATACCGATCAGCAACAAACTGATACACACATGCTTGAGTTGCGGCGGCAACGAGCGCTTGGCCAAGTACCAGGCGATGGTCGCTGGCATGATGATCTTGAGGAATTCCGAAGGCTGGAAACGGATCACCCCGGGGATGTTGATCCAGCGGGTGGCGCCCATGGCGTTGTGACCCATGATGTCCACCACCACCAGCAAACCCACGCCGACCACATAGGCCAGCGGCACCCAGCGCGCCATGAAGCGCGGCTCGAGTTGGGCGATGACGATCATCGACACCAGGCCGATGCCGAACGAGGTGGCCTGCTTGGCCAGTAGGTCCCAGTTCTTGCCACTGGCCGAATACAGCACGAAGAGGCTGCCGGCCGCCAGCGTCAGCAGCAGGATCAGCAACGGGCCGTCGATGTGCATGCGCTGCAGCAAGGTAGCGCGACGGCGCATCACATCTTCACTCGAGAGGATGCGGTCGAAATTATTCTTCACGGGCCGTAGCCTCCGCGCTGATCGGGCTTGCGAATTCGGGCTTGAGCTGGCCGTGCTCATCCAGCAGCCAGGCGTCCATGACCTGGCGCACCACCGGAGCGGCGACGCCGGAACCGGACTCACCGTTCTCGACCATGACCGAGACGACGATCTTCGGATCGTCGGCCGGCGCAAAGCCGACGAACAAGGCGTGGTCGCGGTGACGTTCCTGGACCTTGGAGCGGTCGTACTTCTCACCCTGCTTGATCGCCACGACCTGGGCGGTACCGCTCTTGCCGGCAATCCGGTATTGCGCGCCGATGGAAGCCTTGCGCGCCGTCCCTCGGGCACCGTGCATCACCTGTTGCATGCCGATGTTGACCTTCTGCCAGTCCGACGGATTGCGCAGGATGATATCCGGCACCGGGTCCGGGTCCACCGGCTTCTGGCCTTCGATGGTCTTGGCCAGGTGCGGGCGATACCACTTGCCCTTGCTCGCGACCAGGGCCGTGGCCTGGGCCAGTTGCAGCGGCGTGGCCTGCATGTAGCCCTGGCCGATCCCCAGGATCAGGGTTTCACCGGGGAACCAGGCCTGGCGGCGGGTAGCGCGCTTCCACTCCCGGGACGGCATCAGGCCCGGTGACTCTTCGAACATGTCCAGGGACACTTTCTGGCCGAGACCGAACTTGTTCATGTAGGACGACAACCGATCGATCCCCAGCTTGTGGGCCAAGTCATAAAAGTAGGTGTCATTGGAACGCATGATCGCCGTTTCCAGGTCCACGTAGCCGTCACCGGTGCGGTTCCAGTTGCGGTATTTGTGGTCGTAGTTCGGCAGTTGGTAATAGCCAGGGTCGTAGACGCGGCTCGACGCCGTGACCACGCCGGCATCCAACCCGGCAATCGCCACGGCCGGCTTGATGGTCGACCCCGGCGGATAGAGGCCGCGCAGCACGCGGTTGAACAGCGGTCGATCGATGGAATCGCGCAGCTCGGCGTAGGCTTTAAAGCTGATGCCGGTGACGAAAAGGTTCGGGTCGAAGCTGGGCTGACTGACCATCGCCAGGACTTCGCCGGTGTTGGGGTCCAACGCGACCACCGCGCCACGCCGACCGCCGAGTGCCGCTTCAGCGGCTTCCTGCAACTTGATGTCCAGGCTCAGGACGATGTCCTTGCCGGGAATCGGGTCGGTGCGCTTGAGCACGCGCAATACGCGACCTCGGGCGTTGGTCTCGACTTCCTCGTAACCTACCTGGCCGTGCAGCTCGGCCTCGTAGAAACGCTCGATGCCGGTCTTGCCGATATGGTGGGTGCCGCTGTAGTTGACCGGATCGAGGGTCTTGAGCTCTTTCTCGTTGATCCGCCCCATGTAGCCGACCGAGTGGGCAAAATGCGCCCCTTGGGGATAATGCCGCACCAGTTGCGCCACCACCTCGACGCCGGGCAGGCGGAACTGGTTCACGGCAATCAGCGCGATCTGCTCTTCGGTCAGCTCGAACATGATCGGCACCGGCTCGAAGGGGCGCCGGCCCTGGCGCATGCGCTTCTCGAAGATTGCCCGATCCTCGGGCGTCAATTGCAACACTTCGACAATCACGTCGAGGACTTTCTGCCAGTCGCCGGAACGCTCGCGAGTCATGCTCAGGCTGAAGCTGGGCCGGTTGTCCGCCACCACCACGCCGTTGCGGTCGAAAATCAGTCCGCGAGTCGGCGGAATCGGCTGCACGTGGACGCGGTTACTCTCCGACAGGGTCGAGTGGTACTCGTACTGGATGACCTGGAGGAAATACAGCCGCGCAATCAGCACGCCGATCAGCGCGACCACGGCAATAGCGCCGAACACGACGCGGCCCCGCACCAGGCGGGCGTCTTTTTCGTGGTCCTTGATGCGGATCGGCTGGGGCATGGGGGCAGGATTACTTGTGATAAGGGTGCCCGGACAAGACTGTCCAGGCACGATACAACTGTTCGCCGATCAGGATCCGCACCAGCGGGTGCGGCAACGTCAGGGGCGACAACGACCAGCGTTGATCGGCCCGCGCACAGACTTCCGGCGCCAGCCCTTCCGGGCCACCGACCATGAAGTTGACCGTACGCGAATCCAATCGCCAGCGATCGAGCTCGACCGCCAGTTGCTCGGTGCTCCAGGGCTTGCCGTGGACTTCCAAGGTGACAACGCGCTCGTTCGGCCCGACCTTGGCCAGCATGGCTTCGCCTTCCTGGCGGATAAAGCGCGCCACGTCAGCGTTCTTGCCGCGAGTGTTGAGCGGAATTTCCACCAGTTCCAGGGCCAGCTCGGACGGAAGACGCTTGGCATATTCATGCCAGCCTTCTTCCACCCACTTGGGCATGCGAGAACCGACGGCGATCAGGCGCAGTCGCACAGCGATCCCTTATTGCTGGTCTTTGTTGAGCTTGGTGAAGTGCTCATGGGTGTTTTCCGGGCTGTGGTGCGCGGCACTGGCAGAGCGGCTCTGCTCGGCGCCGGCCCACAGACGTTCCAGGTCATAGAACTGGCGCGCCGAGGCGGTCATCATGTGCACGATGACATCGTCCATGTCCAACAGGACCCAGTCGCTGTCGCCCTTGCCTTCTTCACCCAGCGGCTTGACGCCCTGGGCCTTGACCGCTTCGCGGACCTTGTCCAGCATCGCGCCGATCTGGCGGTTGGAGGTACCGGTGGCGATGATCATGTAGTCGGTGATGCTCTGCTTCTCGCGAACGTCGATCACCTGGATGTCCTGGGCCTTGACGTCTTCCAGGGCCGCCACGGCCACCTTGACCAGCTCTTCGCCGGACAGCGCCACGCCGGTGTGCGCTTCTACCGGCAGCGGGGCGCTCTTGAAGGTGCCCTTGCGCTTTACTTTGTTCAGGTCTTTGTCAGTCATAAAAAACTCGTTTTGCTCATGTGTTCGGCTGCTCGGTACACGTGGATTCGTGTCGGCGGAGCACGCCTTGTTCAGTTCGACGCACGGTACAGACCGTGCGCATCGATGTAGGCCAGGACCGCGTCGGGCACCAGGAAACGTACCGACTTACCGCTGGCCAGCAGTTGACGGATCTGGGTGGCGGATACCGCGAGCGGCGTCTGCCAGACGAATGCAATCTGTCCGCTCGGCCCCTTGAGGGCCAGCGGGTCGCTCACCGAGCGCGCCGCCAGCAGGTTGCGCAAGGCATCCGGCGGTTCGCTGTCGGCATCCGGGCGTTGCAGCACCAGGATGTGGCAATGCTGGAGCAACTCTTCCCAGCGATGCCAAGTGGGCAGGCCGCAAAATGCGTCCCAGCCCAGAAGCAGAAAAACCTGGGCATCGGCGGCCAGTTCGGCGCGCATCAGCTCCAGGGTATCAATGGTGTAGGACGGTTTGTCCCGCTGCAATTCGCGGGCGTCCACCACCAACGGCGCCACACCGGCCACCGCGCACTCGACCATCGCCAGGCGATCCCGGGCCGACACCTGCGGCGTATCCCGATGAGGCGGCCGGGCACTGGGTGTCAGGCGCAGCTCGTCGAGGGCCAGCGCGTCGGCGACTTCCAGCGCACCGCGCAAATGGCCGATGTGCACCGGGTCGAACGTACCGCCCAGGATACCGATGCGCTTTGGCGCGATCGCCGTCACAACGGGCATCGTCATGGAGGCCAGTGGGTCGAGGTCGCCCAAGTCAGGCCGGCTCCTGTCCGCGCAACTGGCCATCACCGACCACGATGTACTTCTCGCAGGTCAGGCCTTCCAGACCCACCGGGCCGCGGGCGTGCAGCTTATCAGTAGAAATGCCGATCTCGGCACCCAATCCGTATTCAAAGCCGTCGGCGAAGCAGGTCGGGGTGTTGATCATCACCGAGGCCGAGTCCACTTCCGCCACGAAACGCCGGGCTTCGCCCTGGTGTTCGCTGACAATCGAGTCGGTATGGTGGGAGCCATGGCGATTGATATGCTCGATCGCCTGGTTCAGGCCGTCGACCACGCGGATCGACAAAATCGGCGCCAGGTATTCGGTGTCCCAGTCTTCTTCCGTGGCCGCGACGGCCTCGATGATCGCCCGCGTGCGTTCGCAACCGCGCAGTTCGACGCCTTTTTCGCGGAACTGGGCAGCCATCGACGGCAGGAAATCCTTGGCTACGGCCTGGTCCACCAGCAGGGTTTCCATCGCGCCGCAGATGCCATACCGGTAAGTCTTGGCGTTGAAGGCAATGCGCTGGGCCTTCGGCAATTCGGCGTGGGCGCTGACGTAGACATGGCAAATGCCATCCAGGTGCTTGATCACCGGCACGCGGGCGTCGCGACTGACCCGTTCGATCAAGCCCTTGCCACCGCGCGGCACGATGACATCGACGAACTCGGGCATGGTGATCAGCGCGCCGACGGCCGCGCGATCGGTGGTTTCCACCACTTGCACGACGGCGGCCGGCAGGTTGGCTTCGGCCAGGCCGCGCTGGATGCACGCCGCAATGGCGCGATTGGAATGGATCGCCTCGGAACCGCCACGCAGGATGGTCGCGTTACCGGACTTCAGGCACAGGCTCGCAGCGTCGATGGTCACGTTCGGCCGCGACTCGTAGATGATCCCGACCACGCCCAGGGGCACGCGCATCTTGCCGACCTGGATACCCGACGGCCGATAGCTCATGTCGCGGATCGCCCCGACCGGATCCGGCAGTGCCGCGACCTGACGCAGACCGACGATCATGCCGTCGATGCGCGCCGGGGTCAGCGCCAGGCGTTCGAGCATTGCCGGTTCCAGGCCGTTGGCCCGGCCAGCGGCCAGGTCCAGCTCGTTGGCGGCGGACAACTCGGCGCGAGCAGCGTCCAGCGCGTTGGCGGCGGCCTGCAGGGCGCGGTTTTTCTGCGCGGTGCTGGCACGGCCGATGACGCGCGACGCTTCGCGGGCGGCGCGACCCAGGCGGGTCATGTAGTCAAGAACGGACTCAGTCATGGTCTGTGTGGTCTTGGCAAAGAGGAAAGCGGCAGATTATAGCTGTCGTAACCCTCGACTAACAGCATGGACTCGCAGCGGTGACCGGCGGAGGCGCAAAACAGGCCTCAATCGTGACGGCTTCTAGGAATGTTCAGCGGTAATTAAGCTTTCCGTTGTTATCATCGCGCTACTTTTGGCCCGACTTCATCCATCGCCATGACCGAATCCCGTCCCGTGCCCATTGCTTTGCCACACGCTTTTTTTGACCGAGACGCCCAGGAGCTCGCCCGGGACCTGCTGGGCAAAGTGATTCGCCACAAGGTGGGCGGCCTCTGGCTCAGCGCCCGAATCATCGAGACCGAAGCCTACTACTTCGCCGAGAAAGGCAGCCACGCCTCCTTGGGCTACACGGAAAAGCGCAGGGCTTTGTTCCTGGACGGCGGGCACATCTATATGTACTACGCTCGCGGCGGCGATTCGCTGAACTTCAGCGCGCAAGGCCCGGGCAATGCGGTGTTGATCAAATCGGCGTATCCCTGGGTCGATGCCATCAGCGGCCCGGACAGCCTGGCGCAGATGCTGCTCAACAACCCCGACGCCCAAGGCCGGCCACGTTCGCCGCAAAAGCTTTGTGCCGGGCAGACCTTGCTATGCAAGGCCTTGGGCCTGAAAGTGCCGGACTGGGACGCCAAGCGTTTCGACCCTGAACGGTTGCTGGTGGAAGACGTGGGCGTGCCGACGGTCAACGTGATCCAGACCACTCGCCTGGGCATTCCGCTGGGACGAGACGAACACCTGCCCTACCGCTTCGTCGATGCCGCCTACGCACCCTGGTGCACCCGCAACCCGCTGCGGCGTGGACAGGTCGAGGGCCGGGATTATTTTTTGCTTTGCTGATGAAATAGGGCGCCTGCCGCTCCCACAGTAAAAGAGCATGCAGCTTGGATAAACAATGGAGTTGTCTTTATGGGCCCATGGCTCGATAGCATTACCGGCTGGCTGACCGTAAACCCGCAGTGGCTGGCGGTGGCGGTGTTTGTCGTGGCTTGCGTTGAATGCCTGGCCATCGCCGGGCTGATCGTGCCGGGCACTGTCTTGCTGTTCGCCATTGCAGTGCTCGCCGGCAGTGGCGCGTTGTCCTTGGGCGAGACCTTGCTGCTGGGGCTTCTCGGCGGATTGCTGGGGGACCTGGTGTCGTACTTCCTCGGCCGGCATTTCCACCAGAACATCCGGCGCCTGCCCGGGCTGCGGCATCATCCGGAATGGATGAGCGCGGCGGAAAGCTATTTCCAACGCTACGGCATCGCCAGCCTGCTGGTGGGGCGCTTCATCGGCCCGCTGAGGCCGATGCTGCCGATGGTGGCCGGGATGTGCGACATGCCATTCCCGCGCTTCGCCATCGTCAGCGTGGTGGCGGCGGCGGGCTGGACCGTGGCCTATCTGTTGCCAGGCTGGGCCACCGGGGCGGCGTTCCGCCTGCCGCTGCCCGAAGGTTTCTGGCCACAAGCCGGCGTGGTCATCGGCAGCATCGCCGTGATGCTCGGCCTGAGCGTCAACAGCAGCCTGCGTCGCCATCGCCATGCCTCGGCGATCATCGCAAGTGTTGGCCTGGTAATCCTGATTGGTATGTTCATCGGTTTCCGCTACCTGACCGCCTTCGACCAGGGCCTGATTGCACTGGTCCAGGAGCATCGCAGCGCGACGCTGGACGAGATCGCCGTGACGTTCACGCTGATCGGTGAATTGCGCTACATGCTGATCGTCTGCAGCCTGGTGACCGGGTTGCTGCTGTTGGCACGGCAATGGCGCCAGGCAATCTTTGCCGGGGGCACGATGCTGCTCACGGCCCTTGCCAATACCGGCTTGAAGTTGTTTTTCGCCCGGGTGCGCCCGGAGATCCTGAGCGAACCACTGACCAGCTACAGCATGCCCAGCGGCCACGCCTCCGGCGCCTTCGCGCTGTTCTTGAGCCTGGCGATCCTGGCCGGCCGCGGACAACCGCCGCGCCTGCGCCTGACCTGGCTGTTGCTCGGCTCGCTGCCGGCGCTGGCCATCGCCCTCTCGCGGGTCTACCTCGGCGCCCACTGGCCGAGCGACATTGTTGCTGGTGCCATGCTCGCCGCCACCGTCTGCGCCGCCGTCCTGTGGCTGAGCCAGCGCCAGGAGCCGCTGCGTGCCATGTCGCCGAAAGTCTGGTGGCTGGTCCTGCCGGCGCTGATGGCGGCCTTCAGTTTCTTCGCCCTGCGGCATCTGCCCCATGCGATGTTGCGGTATGCCTATTGATGCTTGGCGAGGGAAACGAGCTGGAACGCAATCCTTATGGGGACGCTGACATTCCCATATCAGCGTGTCAGGCAAACAACTCGCCCTGCAACTCATCGAGCAACGCCTGGATCGCATCCAGGCGCTGTTGCGGGTCGTCGAGTTGCAGCAGGTCGATCTTGTCCAGTTCGTTGAACGGCAGCAGATAGGCCAATTGATTGGCGAGGGACTGCTGGCCCGTGGCTTCGGTGCCCATGTTCAACGCCTCCACCATCGGATGTTCGGCCAGGGCCTTGAGCAGCGCCACAAGGTCGGCATCTTCGTCCTGCAACGGTTGCTCCGGTTCGTCTTCCAACCACTCGACCTGTGCCACGGTGAGTTGATCGACCTGGACGCTGCTGCTGTGCACGAGGAAACGCCGTCCACCTTGCACGCGAATGCCCAGCAGGCCGTTTTCCTGCTGGGAAAAATCGGTGATCAGCGCCTCACACCCGACCCGTGCATAGCCATCGGGCGCGATGCCGACTTCCTCGCCATCGAGGATGCACACCACGCCGAAACCTTCGCCTTTTTTCATGCAGCGCCCGATCATGTCGAGGTAACGCGCCTCGAATATCTGCAGATCGAGAATGCAACCGGGGAACAACACGGTGTTCAACGGAAACAGCGGCAAGCTCATAACTCGTTCCTTAAACCGTCATTGACACCACCAGCGGCAGCAACACCGCCGTGGCCACGCCCATCAAACTCATCGCCAGGGCCGCGAAAGCACCGGACTCCTCGCTTTCCTGCAACGCCACCGACGTGCCCACCGCATGGGCAGTCAGGCCCAGGGCCATGCCCCGCGCCTCAGGACTGTGGACACCCAACCGGGTCAAAATGCTCGGACCCAGGATCGCACCGAGTACGCCGGTAATCAGCACGAACACCGCCGCCATCGCCGCGACGCCACCGATCTGCTCGGCCACCAGCATGGCGATCGGCGAGGTTACCGACTTGGGCGCCATCGTCATCAGGATCATGTGCTCGGCGCCAAACGCCCAGCCCAGCACCACCGCAGAACCGGTGGCAAACACCCCGCCTATCACCAGCGTAGTAAAAATCGGCCAGAACAATTGACGGATTCGCCGCAGGTTCAAGTACAACGGCACCGCCAGCGCCACGGTGGCCGGCCCGAGCAGAATGCTCAGGATCTCGGTGCTCTTGCGGTATTCGGCGTAGCTGATACCGCAGCCCACCAGCACGCCGATCAAGACCAGCATCGACATCAATACCGGCTGCAGAAACACCCAGCGGGTCTTTTCGAACGCCGCCAGCACCAATTGATAGGCGCCCAAGGTGATGCCGATGCCGAACAACGGATGGTGAATGACCGAGGTCCAGGCGCCCTGCCAATCGAACATCATGGCGCGTCCTCCGGCTCGACACTGTGGCGCCGGGCCAGGCGCTGCATCAGCACCCCCGTCAACGCCACCGACAGGACCAGCGAGAGCACCAGCGCGCCGACAATCGCCCAGAAATCGGCGGCGATCGCCCGGGCGTAGACCATCACCCCCACCGCCGGCGGCACCAGCAACAACGGCAGGTAACGCAGCAGGCTGCTGGCGGCCAGGTTCAACGGCTCGCTGACTTCGCCGCGAGCGATCAGGTAGCCCAGAATCAGCAACAGGCCAACGATCGGCCCCGGCAGGATCGGCAGGAACAAATGGTTGATGGCAGTGCCCAGCAATTGGAACAGCACCAGCCAGGTCAGGCCCCGTAGCAACATCCGCTCTCTCCCCGCAACACGTGTCCAAAGAATGCGCCGGCATTATAAGCACGCCCGCGCTATGGTTCGGCATTCGTAAAAAGCATGGTCGATGACCTTCGCGGTCGGCCATGTTGATCTACAGTGGTTCTCGGGGGCGCAGATCCCCGTTCCATATAAGCAGGACAGATGAACCAAGGAGAGTCTCAATGCCCTATGTTCCCGTTACAGCGCTCAAGGATTATGTCGGCAAGGAACTTGGATGTTCCGATTGGCTGACCATTGATCAGGACCGCATCAATCTGTTCGCCGAAGCCACCGGCGACTTCCAGTTCATCCACGTCGACCCGGTCAAGGCCGCGCAGACCCCATTCGGCAGCACCATCGCCCACGGTTTCCTGTCGCTGTCGCTGATGCCCAAACTGATGGAAGACATCCTGATCCTGCCCGAGGGCGTGAAGATGGTCGTCAACTACGGGCTGGACAGCGTGCGCTTCATCCAGCCGGTGAAAGTCGATTCCAAGGTCCGGCTCAAGGTCGACCTGGTGGACGTGACCGAGAAAAAACCTGGCCAATGGTTGCTCAAGGCCACCGCCACCCTGGAAATCGAAGGTTCGGAAAAACCGGCCTACATCGCCGAGCCGCTGTCGCTCTGCTTCGTGTAGCCCCTCGCGGTCGCGAAACCGCTCATGCAGTTTCGCATCGCTTCAACGCGCATAGCTGCGGCATACTCGTCGCCTGATTACCTGGATCCTGTTATGCGCGCACTTGTACCCCTGACCCTGGCCCTCCTGCTCACCGCTTGTGGTGATGGCGAATCGCTGTTGCCTCCCGACGCGCGCCTGCCCGATGGTGGGCGTTATCGCGGCGACTTGGTGGACGGCCTGTTGCAAGGCCAGGGGCGCATCGACTACCCCAACGGCAGTTGGTACGCCGGCCAGTTCGACAAAGGCCAGTGGCATGGCACCGGTGAGTGGCACGGCAGTAACGGCGAGGTCTATCGCGGCCAATTCGAGCATGGGCTGTTTCACGGCCAGGGCAGCCTGACCACGTCGACCAGCAGCTACACCGGCGGCTTCAAGCTGGGTCGGCGGGACGGCGAAGGGACGCTCAAGGAAAACGGCATGACCTACCGGGGCGAGTTCAAGGCCGACCGATATTCCGGTCTCGGACGCCTCGAACTCGACGATGGCAGCCAGTACCAGGGCCCATTCGTCAACGGCAAGCCCAACGGCGAAGGCCAGCGCTTCGATGCCAGCGGCAACCAGTTCACCGGGCATTTCGTCGACGGCCAACTCCAGGGCAAGGGCACGTTCAACAGTGCCGACGGCGACGTCTACATCGGCGGCTTCCGGAATAACCAACTCAACGGTCGCGGTCGCTACGAAAATGCCGACGGCGATGTCTGGATCGGCCAGTTCAGGGACGGCGCGCTGACCGGCAAGGGCGAATTGATTGGCGCCGACGGTAGCCATTATCGGGGCCACTTCAATGAATGGCGTTTCACCGGCGAAGGCCGGCTCAACCTGCCCGATGGCAGCTTCTACATCGGCCAGTTCGAAGGCGACAGCTATCACGGGCGCGGCACCCTCGTGCTCACCGACGGCACCGTGCAAGGCGGCACCTGGGTCAACGGCCAGAGGATA
The DNA here is from genome assembly GCF_035751725.1 of Pseudomonas frederiksbergensis. Taxonomy (GTDB): domain Bacteria; phylum Pseudomonadota; class Gammaproteobacteria; order Pseudomonadales; family Pseudomonadaceae; genus Aquipseudomonas; species Aquipseudomonas frederiksbergensis_A. Next base: position 5,173,364 of record NZ_CP142104.1, read on the forward strand.
CGCGACGCCGATGGCAGGCTGCTGCCGGACGTGCTTGAGAGAGGCATCCTGGCCCAGGGCCGGCTTCTCGACGACGCTCTCGCCAGCATCCCCGCCTCGACGCCGGCAGTGGAGCTGTACAGCCTGACCCTGGGCGGCGATGGCAAGCAAAGCGTGTTCCTGCGTGAATCCGACTATGTTTCCAATATGCTCGCCAGCCGTTTCGGCGCGTTCGGCCAGATCCGCCTGGTGAACCACCGCGACCACCTCGGCGACCGGCCCATGGCCAGCCGCGAGAGCCTGCGCCGCGCCGCCGCCACCTTGGCCGAACGCAGCGGCCCGGAAGACCTGGTGTTCATCTACCTGACCAGCCACGGCACCAGCGAGCACGAACTGGTGCTCGACCAGCCGCGCATGGAGCTGGCCGATCTGCCGGCCGATGAACTGGCCGCGGTGCTGGCGCCGCTGAAGAATCGCGACAAGATCGTGGTCATCTCGACCTGTTATTCCGGTGGTTTCATTCCGGCGCTCAAGGATGAGCGCACGTTGGTCATGACGGCATCCCGGGCTGATCGGGTGTCGTTCGGTTGTTCCGAGGAGGCCAACTTCACTTATTTCGGCGACGCTCTGTTCGCCCAGGCGCTCAACCAGACCGATGACCTGGAGCAAGCCTTCAAGCGCGCCAAGGGCATCGTTGCCGAACGCGAGCAGGCGGACAATTTCGAAGCATCGGAACCGCAGATCTGGGCGCCGAGGACGGTCCTGTCCCACTGGCAATTGCTGCGCAAGCAACAGGCGCGAAAAGCATTGCAAAGTGCTGCACTGAACGACGAGGGCAAAAAGAGCAACTAAGCTGAATCGTATCAAGGGGAGAAACACTATGTACTTGACGCCTCAGCATGTTTTGCTCGCCGGCGCGACCGGGTTGACCGGGGAACACTTGTTGGACCGGCTGCTCAATGAGCCGACCATCACCCGGGTACTGGCGCCTTCGCGCCGGCCACTGGCCGAGCATCCGCACTTGGAAAATCCGGTTGGGGAACCGGCCGAGTTGCTGCAACGGCTGGAGGGCCCGGTCGACATCGCGTTCTGCTGCCTCGGCACCACCATCAAGAAAGCCGGCTCCGAACAGGCGTTTCGCGCGGTGGACCTTGACCTGGTGGTGGCCTTCGCCAAACGTGCCCGAGAGCTGGGCGCACGGCATCTCATCGTGATCAGTGCGTTGAATGCAGACGCGAAGTCATCGATTTTCTACAACCGGGTCAAGGGTGAAATGGAGGCTGCCCTCAAGGCCCAGGACTGGCCGCAGTTGACCATCTGCCGGCCCTCGCTGTTGCTGGGCGATCGGGTAGAACCGCGTTTGGCGGAGCAACTCGCCGGGCCTTTGTCCAAGTTGATCCCGGGCAAATACCACGGTATCGAAGCCTGCCAACTGGCCCGGGCCATGTGGCGCCTGGCGTTGGAAGAGCAGGATGGGGTGCGGGTGGTGGAGTCGGATGAGTTGCGCAGGCTTGGCAAATAGCCTGGCGCCCGGGACAACAAATGATCCCTAGCACACCTGCATTTTCAGCTTGTCGTTACAGCCCACCCGTGGCCTGGAACCCCACTCCCAGCGCCGTAAACAACGACAACGGCAACAACAAGGTATCCAGCAGCGCACTTCCCGGCAGGTCGAGGCCCGGATAGCTCGGCGCCTCGGCACCAAAACGGTCCTTGGCGCAGCAGCCTCCATTGAGGGCGTACAAGTCCAGGCGTGTCCCGGCATAGACCACCGGCGCTCCTGGCTTGGCGGCGTCGAGGGTGCGAGCGGTGGCGCAGCCGGTCAGTTGCAAGGCCAGCAACACCGCCAGCAGCTTATTCATCGCAGCTCAAATGATGCTCGCCCCAGCGCGGCAACATATCTTGGGGAATGTTCAGCAGGTTAAGGATCCGTGCCACGACAAAGTCGATCAGGTCGTCGATGGTCTGCGGCTGGTGATAGAACCCCGGCGAGGCCGGCAGGATGGTCACGCCCAAGTTCGACAGCTTGAGCATGTGCTCCAGATGAATGCTCGAATACGGCGCTTCCCGCGGCACCAGGATCAACTGGCGGCGCTCCTTGAGCGTGACGTCGGCCGCACGCTCGATCAGGTTGTTGCAGGCCCCGGTGGCAATCGCCGAGAGTGTGCCGGTGGAACACGGCACCACCACCATCGCCGCTGGCGCGCCGGAGCCCGAGGCCACCGGCGACATCCAGTCTTCCTTGCCGTACACACGAATCTGCCCCGCCGCCGCACCGGTGTATTCGGTGAGGAAGGCCTGCATCATCTGGGGCTTGGCTGGCAGGGTCACGTCGGTCTCGGTGGCCATCACCAGTTGCGCGGCCTTGGAGATGAGGAAATGCACCTCGCGCTCCTCGCGCACCAGGCAATCGAGCAGGCGCAAGCCGTACTGGGCGCCGGACGCACCGGTCATCGCCAGCGTGATGCGTTCCGGGCCACCGTCCTGCAAAAGCGTGCTCATTTCAGCGCCTCGGCCAGTTTGCCGTGCAAGCCGCCGAAGCCGCCGTTGCTCATGATCACCACGTGGGTGCCGGGCTGGGCCTGGCTCTTCACGCGCTCGATGATGCCTTCCAGGGAATCGCTGACAATCGACGGCACCGTGCACAGCGCGGCTGTAGCGCCAAGATCCCAGCCCAGGTTGGCCGGTGCGTACCAGATCACCTGGTCGGCATCGACCACGCTTTCCGGCAGGCCGTCGCGGTGGGCGCCGAGCTTCATCGAGTTGGAACGCGGCTCGATGATCGCAATCAGCGGCGCATCACCGATGCGCTTGCGCAAACCGTCGAGGGTGGTGGCGATAGCCGTCGGGTGATGGGCAAAGTCGTCATAAATGGTGATGCCGCGCACCTCGGCGACTTTCTCCATCCGCCGCTTCACGCTCTTGAACGCGCTCAACGCGGCGATGCCCATCGACGGCACCACGCCGACATGACGAGCCGCCGCCAAGGTCGCCAAAGCGTTGGCAACGTTGTGTTGGCCGGTCATGTCCCACTCAACCACGCCTTGGGACTGGCCCTCGAACATCACTTCGAACTCAGAGCCGTCTTCCTTGAGCAATTTCACCTGCCACTGCCCGCCCGCGCCGGTGGTTTGCACCGGGGTCCAGCAGCCCATTTCGATGACGCGCTGCAACGCCGGCTCGGTGGTCGGATGAATCACCAGGCCTTCGCTGGGGATGGTGCGCACCAAATGGTGGAACTGTCGCTCGATGGCCGGCAGATCGGGAAAGATGTCGGCATGATCGAACTCGAGGTTGTTGAGGATCGCCGTGCGTGGACGGTAGTGGACGAACTTCGAGCGTTTATCGAAAAACGCACTGTCGTATTCGTCGGCCTCGATCACGAAAAACGGCGTGCCGCCCAAGCGCGCCGATACCGAGAAATTCTGCGGCACGCCACCGATCAGGAAGCCCGGGCTCATCCCGGCGTGCTCCAGCACCCAGGCGAGCATGCTGCTGGTGGTGGTCTTGCCGTGGGTGCCGGCCACGGCAAGGACCCAACGGCCCTGCAACACGTGATCGGCCAGCCACTGCGGGCCCGAGACATACGGCAGGCCTTTGTTGAGCACGTACTCCACCGCCGGGTTGCCACGGGACATGGCGTTGCCGATGACCACCAGGTCCGGCGCCGGCTCCAGTTGCGCCGGGTCGTAGCCTTGGGTCAGCTCGATGCCCTGAGCCTCCAGCTGCGTGCTCATGGGCGGATAGACGTTGGCGTCGGAACCGGTCACATGGTGGCCCAGCTCTTTGGCCAGGACCGCCATCGAACCCATGAAAGTGCCGCAAATACCGAGAATATGGATGTGCATAGTCGACCTCGTAAACATGGCCGCAGGTTAGCGTAGGGAGGGGAAAATCGCACCTTGTGTTTCAGCCCCCCGTACACAGGCGGCTGACCGCACAACAGCAGTCAGCAGTCAGCAGTCATCTGATTAATTATCAGTGGTTCAGCGGGCAATCGCGTGTTTACGCAGCTTGCGGTAGAGGGTATTGCGGCTGATGCCCAACTGTTCCGCCGTGTGGGTCATGTGCCAGCGCTGGCGCTCCAGTGCATCGAGCAGCGCCAGGCGCTCGGCGTCTTCCAGTGGCCGTTCCGCCACTGCCTCGACCGCCGCAACCGGGCGCTGGCGGATCATCGCCGGCAAGTCCTCCAACCCGATCCGCCCGCCGTCGCACAACGCAGCAAGGGTACGCAGCACATTGCGCAGTTGCCGCACGTTGCCCGGCCAGTCGAACCCCAGCAACGCCTGGCGCGCCGGTTCGTCGATAAACACCGGCTCGGCACCGCTCTCTTCAGCCAAGAGGAAGTCCAGCAACTGCGACTTGTCACTGCGCTCACGCAACGCCGGCAGCGGGATTTCCAGGCCATTGAGGCGGTAATACAAATCCTCGCGGAAACTGCCATCGCGCACCCGATCGAGCAACTGTCGGTGGGTGGCACTGATGATGCGCACGTTCACCGGCTCCGGTTCGCCGCCGATGGGCACCACCTGGCGATCTTCCAGCACCCGCAGCAACCGAGTCTGCAAGGCCAAGGGCATGTCGCCGATTTCATCGAGGAACAGCGTGCCGCCGTCGGCCTGTTGCAGCTTGCCGCGCATGCCCTCCTTGCGGGCGCCGGTAAAGCTGCCGCCGCGATAACCGAACAGCTCGCTCTCGATCAGGCTTTCCGGAATGGCCGCGCAGTTGAGGGCGACGAAGTTTTTCCCCGAGCGCTGGCTGGCGTGGTGCACCGCCTTGGCAAACGCCTCCTTGCCGGAGCCGGTCTCGCCATGGATCAACAGCGGCACATCGCGCTCGTAGACCCGCAGCGCCTTGCGAAAATGCTCCTGCAACGCCGCATCCCCCAGGCAGATCCCTGGCAGACGCGCGGGCTCGACCACTTTGAAGGCCGGCGCGACTTGCACCGGCACGCTGCGCGGTTGGCCGCGCAACACGGCGAACAAATGCCGGCCATCGCGGGTACGCAACGGCCAACTGGCGCTGGCCTGGGCGCTGGCCCGGCCCATCAGCTCATCCAGCGAACAGTCGAAGAAGTCCTCGACCCGCTGGCCAAGCAAGCCGCCACGCATGTGCCCGAGCAGGTTCAACGCGCTCTGGTTGACCGCGCAGATCCGCCCTTCGCCGTCGAACGCCATCAAGCCTTCGCTGAACAGCCCCACGGACTCGGCCTGCAAGTGAAAGCGCAGCAGCCATTGATTGTCGAAGCAACGAAGGAAATAACAGCTCTCGATCATCTTCGCCGAGAGGTTGACCAAGGCCATGGTGTGGAATTGGCTCTGGCGCGACACGTCCGGTCGGGCCGAGGACACGTCGAGCACCGCCAGCAACTCACCCTGGGGATCGAACACCGGGCTGGCCGAGCAGGTCAGGCCGGTGTGGCGGCCACGAAAGTGTTCTTCCTGGTGGATAGTCAGGGCCTGGCGTTCCACCAGGCAGGTGCCGATGCCGTTGGTGCCTTCGCAGGCTTCGCTCCAGTCGGCGCCGAGCCAGAGGCCGGCCCGTTCGAAAATCTTCCGTTCGCTGGGGGCGGTGACGCAGTTGAGGATCACGCCCCGGGCGTCGGTCAACAGCACCGCGTGGCCGGCGCCGGACAGTTGTTGATGCAGGCTGGTCATTTCCGTGCCGGCGATGTGCAACACCTGTTGCAAGCGCTCGCGGCTCTCCAGCACCCGGCCATGTTCGAGCACCGTCGGCGCCAGGTTCTGGGCCGGGTCGAGGTGATAGTCCTCGAGGCAGCGCAGCCAGGAACGGGCAATCGACGGATCGCTGCCAGGGCCCTGCAAATGGGCCTTGCCCTGGGTGACCGTCAGGACTTGCTGGGCATGGCGACTCAAATGGTTGCTGTGCATTTCTTATTGTTCTCCCCGAGGGTAGCGGTCCTCAGCATCCTCCAGCCCACCGACCTTTGCAATGCTGGCGCGACCTGCCAGTCACAGACTGTCTCAACCATGGCACAAACTGTCACACGCTGCGTATCGCAAGCGTGACACAGGCCCTCCGTTTATCCGACGAACTCATCCTAAAGTCTTGATTTCCGGGCCCTGCAAGGCAATGGCCCAACCTTTGCTCTAGGCTTAAGTACCAGCGCGAATTTGCGCGGCTCCCTAATAAGCACAAAAGCCAAGGAGAACTCATCATGCGTTACGCTCACCCCGGTACTGAAGGCGCTATCGTTTCGTTCAAGGCTAAATACGGTAACTACATCGGCGGCGAGTTCGTCGCGCCTGTCAAAGGTCAGTACTTCACCAATACATCCCCGGTCAATGGCCAGCCCATTGCCGAATTCCCGCGCTCCACGGCCGAAGACATCGACAAAGCCCTGGACGCCGCCCACGCTGCCGCCGATGCCTGGGGCGCCACCTCGGTCCAGGCCCGTTCGCTGATTCTGCTGAAAATCGCCGACCGCATCGAAGCGAACCTCGAAACCCTGGCGATCACCGAATCCTGGGACAACGGCAAGGCCGTGCGCGAAACCCTCAACGCCGACATCCCCCTGGCTGCCGACCACTTCCGCTACTTCGCCGGTTGCCTGCGGGCCCAGGAAGGCGCCGCCGCCGAGATCGACGGCAACACCGTGGCCTATCACATTCATGAACCGCTGGGCGTGGTCGGGCAGATTATTCCGTGGAATTTCCCGCTTCTGATGGCTGCCTGGAAACTCGCCCCGGCCCTCGCCGCCGGTAACTGCGTGGTGCTCAAGCCCGCCGAGCAAACCCCGCTGGGCATTTGCGTACTCATGGAACTGATCGGCGACCTGCTGCCTCCCGGCGTGCTGAACGTGGTGCAAGGTTTCGGCAAAGAAGCCGGCGAAGCCCTCGCCACCAGCAAGCGCATCGCCAAGATCGCCTTCACCGGTTCCACCCCGGTGGGCTCGCACATCATGAAATGCGCCGCCGAGAACATCATCCCGTCCACCGTAGAACTGGGCGGCAAGTCGCCGAACATCTTCTTCGAAGACATCATGCAAGCCGAGCCGAGCTTCATCGAGAAAGCCGCCGAAGGCCTGGTATTGGCCTTCTTCAACCAGGGCGAAGTCTGCACCTGCCCATCCCGCGCCCTGGTGCAGGAGTCGATCTACGACGAATTCATGCAAGTGGTGATGAAGAAGATCGAACAGATCAAGCGCGGCGACCCGCTGGACACCGACACCATGGTCGGCGCCCAGGCGTCCGAGCAGCAATTCGACAAAATCCTTTCGTACCTGGAAATCGCCAAGGGCGAAGGCGCCGAACTGCTGACCGGCGGCCAGGTGGAAAAACTCGAGGGCAACCTGGCGACCGGGTATTACATCCAGCCGACCCTGCTCAAGGGCACCAACAAGATGCGCGTGTTCCAGGAAGAAATCTTCGGCCCGGTGGTGAGCATCACCACCTTCAAGGACGAAGCCGAAGCCCTGGCCATCGCCAACGATACCGAGTTCGGCCTCGGCGCCGGCCTCTGGACCCGCGACATCAACCGCGCCTACCGCATGGGCCGGGCGATCAAGGCCGGTCGCGTGTGGACCAACTGCTACCACCTGTACCCGGCGCATGCCGCGTTCGGTGGCTACAAGAAGTCCGGCGTCGGGCGTGAAACCCACAAGATGATGCTCGACCACTACCAGCAAACCAAGAATCTGCTGGTGAGCTACGACATCAATCCGTTGGGGTTCTTCTAAGTAAAAAGGGCGGGGCAGTTCATGCTGCTTCGCCCTTTCATAGCTATCGCGAGCTCTCCCTCCCACAGGGCAAAAAACAATAAAAACAGGTAAACCCTTATGCCAAGCGATCATGCAAACCCGCAATCGGCAACGTCCTCGGTCGACTTCGAAAAAGTCGGCTCCGAATATTTCCAACAACGCGAACTGAAAAAAGGCGCGGCGGGCTGGGTCCTGCTGGTGGGCCTGGGCGTGGCCTATGTCATTTCCGGCGATTACGCCGGCTGGAACTTCGGCCTGGCCCAGGGTGGCTGGGGCGGGATGTTCCTCGCCACGCTGCTGATGGCCGCGATGTACCTGTGCATGTGCTTTTCCCTCGCCGAGCTGTCCTCGATGATCCCCACCGCCGGCGGCGGCTACGGTTTTGCCCGCAGTGCCTTCGGGCCCTGGGGCGGGTTTCTCACGGGCACGGCGATTTTGATCGAATACGCCATCGCCCCGGCGGCGATTGCCGTGTTCATCGGCGCCTATTGCCAGTCTTTGTTCGGCATTGGCGGCTGGATGATCTACCTGGCGTTCTACATCATCTTCATCGCCATCCACATATTCGGTGTCGGCGAAGCCCTCAAGCTGATGTTCATCATCACCGCCGTCGCCGCTCTGGCGCTGGGGGTTTTCCTGGTGGCGATGGTGCCGCACTTCAACGTCGCCAACCTGTTGGACATCCCCGTCAAGGACGCGGTGGGCGCCAGTCCGTTCCTGCCCTTCGGCTACGTCGGCGTCTGGGCGGCCATTCCCTATGCGATCTGGTTCTTCCTCGCCGTGGAAGGGGTGCCCCTGGCCGCTGAAGAAACCAAGAACCCAAAGCGCGACCTGCCCCGCGGTCTGATCGGCGCCATGCTGGTGCTGGTGGCCTTCGCCCTGCTGATCCTGGTGATCGGCCCGGGCGGCGCCGGCTCGAACGCGCTGATGGCCTCGGGCAACCCGCTGGTGGAAGCCCTGGCCAAGGCCTACGGCGGCTCGACCTGGATGGGCAGCTTCGTCAACCTCGTCGGCCTGGCCGGTTTGATCGCCAGTTTCTTCTCGATCATCTACGCGTACTCGCGGCAGATCTTTGCCTTGTCCCGTGCCGGCTACCTGCCGCGCAAACTCTCGGAAACCAATAAAAGCAAAGCACCGGTCCTGGCACTGGTGATCCCCGGCATCATCGGTTTCGGCCTGTCCTTGACCGGCCAGGGCGACCTGCTGATTCTGGTAGCCGTGTTCGGCGCGACCATCTCCTACGTGCTGATGATGGCCGCGCACATCACCCTGCGCATCCGTCGCCCCAAAATGGACCGGCCATACCGCACGCCGGGCGGCATCTTCACCTCGGGCGTGGCCCTGGTGCTGGCGTGCATCGCCGTGGTGGCGGGCTTCTTGGTCGATCCACGGGTGGTGATCGGCGCCGCGATCATCTATGGAGTGTTAATTGCTTACTTTGCTTTCTACAGTCGGCATCACTTGGTCGCAGGCACGCCCGAAGAGGAATTCGCGGCCATTCAAAAAGCCGAAGAAGCCTTGCACTAAGCCGTAACGTGCCGAAAACCACGGCGCCGCCCAGCGGCGCCGTCACGGAGAACCTGTATGGCCAGCTTTGCACACACGGTCGGCGCCCAGACCTACCGCTTCGATAGCCTCAAAGACCTGATGGCCAAGGCCAGCCCGGCCCGTTCCGGGGACTTCCTGGCCGAGATCGCCGCGCTTAACGATGGCGAACGCGTGGCCGCGCAAATGGCTTTGGCTGACTTGCCCCTCAGCCATTTCCTGCAAGAAATGCTGATTCCTTACGAGGCCGACGAAGTCACCCGGCTGATCGTCGACACCCACGATAAACAAGCCTTCGCCGCCGTCAGCCACCTCACCGTCGGCGGTTTTCGCGACTGGCTGCTCAGCGAAGCCGCCGATGAACAAAGCCTGCGGGTACTGGCCCCGGGCCTGACGCCGGAGATGGTCGCCGCCGTCTCGAAGATCATGCGCGTGCAGGACCTGGTGCTGGTTGCGCAGAAAATCCGCGTGGTCACCAAATTCCGCGGCACCCTCGGCCTGCGCGGGCGCCTGTCCACGCGCCTGCAGCCCAACCACCCTACCGACGAACCCGCCGGCATCGCCGCGAGCATCCTCGACGGCCTGCTCTTCGGCAACGGCGACGCCATGATCGGCATCAACCCGGCCACCGACAGCACGGCCTCGATCTGCGCCATGCTGGAAATGCTCGACGCCATCATCCAGCGCTACGACATCCCCACCCAAGGCTGCGTGCTGACCCACGTCACCACCTCCATCGAAGCGGCCAACCGTGGCGTGCCCCTGGACCTTGTGTTCCAGTCCATCGCCGGCACCGAAGCGGCCAACGCCAGTTTCGGCATCAGCCTGAACATTTTGAAGGAAGGCTACGACGCCGGGCTCAGCCTGAATCGCGGCACTTTGGGCAACAACCTGATGTATTTCGAAACCGGCCAGGGCAGCGCGCTGTCGGCCAACGCCCACCACGGCGTCGATCAACAGACCTGCGAGACGCGGGCCTACGCCGTGGCGCGACATTTCAACCCGTTCCTGGTGAATACGGTTGTAGGCTTCATCGGCCCGGAATACCTGTACAACGGCAAACAGATCATCCGCGCCGGCCTCGAAGACCACTTCTGCGGAAAACTTCTGGGCGTGCCGATGGGCTGCGACATCTGCTACACCAACCACGCCGAAGCCGACCAGGACGACATGGACACCCTGCTGACCCTGCTGGGCGTGGCCGGGATCAACTTCATCATGGGCATCCCCGGCTCCGACGACATTATGCTCAACTACCAGACCACCTCGTTCCACGACGCCCTCTACGCCCGCCAGACCCTGGGCCTGAAACCGGCGCCGGAATTCGAAACCTGGCTGGCGAACATGGGCATCTTCACCCAGGCCGATGGCCGGGTGCGGTTCGGCGACAACCTGCCGCCGGCGTTTCGTCATGCCCTCGCGCATTTGGGATAAGCCGCATTTTTATGAGTGAGTTGCCCATGGATAAAACACCTGTCGATTCGCAAAACCCCTGGCTGAACCTGCGCACCCTGACCCCGGCGCGCATCGCCCTGGGCCGCACCGGCACCAGCCTGCCCACCTCGGCGCAACTGGACTTCCAATTCGCCCACGCCCAGGCCCGCGATGCCGTGCACCTGGCGTTCGATCATCAGGGCATTCGCGCACAGTTAACCGAGCGCGGCCGTGAAAGCCTGTTGCTCCACAGCGCGGCCAGCGACCGCAACAGCTATCTACAACGCCCGGACCTGGGCCGACGGCTCGACGACATTTCCGCACAAATGCTGCAGGACTACGCGGCGGCCCATCCCGGCGGTGTGGACTTGGCCATTGTCGTCGCCGATGGCCTGTCGGCGCTGGCGGTGCATCGCCATACCTTGCCGTTCCTGGCGCGGCTGGAAGAACAGATCGCCGCTGAAGGCTGGTCGGTGTCGCCCGTGGTCCTGGTGGAACAGGGCCGCGTCGCCGTGGCCGATGAAGTGGCCGAACGCCTTGGCGCAAAGATGTCGGTGATCCTGATCGGCGAACGTCCCGGCCTCAGCTCCCCCGACAGCCTGGGGCTGTATTTCACCTACAACCCCAAGGTCGGCCTGACCGACGCCTACCGCAACTGCATCTCCAACGTCCGCCTCGAAGGTTTGAGCTACGGCATGGCGGCCCATCGCCTGATCTACCTGATGCGCGAGGCCTGTCGCCGGCAGCTTTCGGGGGTGAATCTGAAGGACGAAGCCCAGCTTCACACTCTAGAGTCGGAAAACGCTGCCGATATGAAAGGTAATTTCCTACTGGCGCCGCCCCCAAGCTGAACCTGTATCGCAATTGCGCTTTTGATCCGCTTTCAGGCAGCATCTTGGCACGGCAGTCCGCCGTTGTTGTCAGACTTCATGTCGACCTTTGCAGACGAGACCTACCATGCGGATTATCCAAGCGACGCTGGAACACCTGGACCTGCTGACCCCGTTGTTCGTCAAATACCGGGAATTCTATGGCTCGCTGCCGTTTCCGGATTCGTCCCGGGCCTTCCTGGAAAAACGCCTGCGCCGCAAGGAATCGGTGATCTACCTGGCCCTGCCCGATGACGACGACAGCAAATTGCTCGGCTTCTGCCAGCTCTACCCAAGCTTCTCGTCCCTGTCGCTCAAGCGCGTGTGGATCCTCAACGACATCTACGTCGCCGAAGACGCCCGCCGCCAACTCGTCGCCGACAACCTGATCCGCACCGCAAAAAAAATGGCCAAGGAAACCAACGCCGTGCGCATGCGCGTCTCCACCAGCAGCAACAACGAAGTGGCGCAGAAAACCTACGAGTCGATTGGGTTCAAGGAAGACACCGAGTTCAAGAACTACGTGTTGCCGATCAGCGAAGGGCTTTGAGCCCTAGGGCTGCCCGCGGCAACCCTGGCCTAACTCCCGTGGCGAGGGGGCTTACTCCCTCGCCACAAAAGCGGTCCGAGCCACACCTCATCCAGCCACTCCCTCAGAAATTCCCAGCTACAAACTCCCCCCGCACTCCCCCCGCCCCACCGTATAATGCCGCTCTTTCCAGCTTGTAAGAAAAAGCTACACACCCTGTAGCCATACTCAAAGCCAGACCCACCAGCCCCGCCGAGCCGGGCCGCCACCAAGGTGTTATGCATGGATTTCAACCCCCTCGACCTCATTCTGCATCTCGACGTCTACCTCGACATGCTGGTGACCAACTACGGCACGTGGATCTACGCCATCCTGTTCCTGGTGATCTTCTGTGAAACCGGCCTGGTGGTCATGCCGTTCCTGCCGGGCGACTCGCTGCTGTTCATCGCCGGCGCCGTCGCCGCCGGTGGCGCCATGGACCCCGTACTGCTGGGCGGCCTGTTGATGCTCGCGGCGATCCTCGGCGACAGCACCAACTACCTCATCGGCCGCACCGCTGGCGAAAAACTGTTCAGCAACCCCAACTCGAAAATCTTCCGCCGCGACTACCTGCAACAAACCCACGACTTCTACGACAAGCACGGCGGCAAAACCGTGACCCTGGCGCGCTTCCTGCCGATCATCCGCACCTTCGCGCCCTTCGTCGCCGGCGTCGGCAAAATGCCTTACCCGCGCTTCTTCGGCTTCAGCGTACTCGGCACCATCCTGTGGGTCGGCGGCCTGGTGACCCTCGGCTACTTCTTCGGTAACGTGCCGTTCATCAAGCAGAACCTGTCGCTGTTGGTCATCGGTATCATTCTGCTGTCGCTGCTGCCGATGATCATTGGCGTGGTGCGCAGCAAACTGAGCCAGCGCGCCTCGAAAGCCCAACCGCGCTGATCGCCATGTGGTCCCTGAGCAACTGGCGCCGTCGACGCACCCTCGCCAAACACCCCGTGGCCGATGACACCTGGCAGCGGGTGCGCCAGCAATTGAGCTTCCTCGATGGCATTAGCGCCGCCGAAGACCAATGGCTGCGGGAAGCCTGCGTGCTGTTCCTGCACGATAAACACCTCACCGCCCTGCCCGGCGTCGAACTGCACCAGGAACAACGCCTGCTGCTCGCCGCCCAGGCCCAATTGCCGCTGATGCACCTCGGCGACCTGAATTGGTACCAGGGCTTCCACGAAATCGTCCTCTACCCCGACGACTTCCTCAGCCCCCAGCGCTACCGCGACGCCAGCGGCATCGAACACGAATGGGACGGCGAACACAGCGGCGAAGCCTGGCCCCAAGGCCCGATCATCCTGGCCTGGGACGGCGTCATGGCCAGCGGCGGCTGGGACGGCTACAACCTGGTGATCCACGAACTGGCGCACAAACTCGACATGCTCAACGGCGACGCCAACGGCCTGCCACCGCTGCACGCCGACATGCGCGTCAGCGACTGGGCCGACGCCATGCAACAGGCCTTCGACGACCTCGATCGCCAACTCGACCACAACCCCGACGCAGAAACCGCCATCGACCCCTACGCCGCGGAAAACCCGGCGGAGTTTTTCGCCGTCACCAGCGAATACTTCTTCAGCGCCCCAGACCTGCTGCACCAGGCCTATCCACGAGTGTATGAACAGCTCAAGGCGTTCTACCGCCAGGATCCATTGGCCCGGCTGCGGCAACTTCAGGCCGAAGATCCGGTCTATCAGGCGTCATACTAAGGTCTCTAGGCTTTGCACGAAAAGTCGCCGAGCGGCGATCAGGCAAGGCGAAAACAGGCGAGGAAGCGGAGTTGACTGGTTGTCAATGAGCATTCCGAGCCTGTTTTCAACACAGCCTGATCGTCGCGCAGGCACTTTTCGTACAAAGCCTAAGACCCTGGTAGCGTGGCAACAGCGGCCAAATATGCCTATAATCGCCGCCACTTTTTGGTCAATCCGACCAGTCATCTGGTCAACTAACGGGGGCACCGCCCAATGAGCTACAGCAAGATTCCGGCTGGCAAAGACCTGCCGAACGACATCTACGTCGCGATCGAAATCCCGGCCAACCACGCCCCGATCAAATACGAAATCGACAAAGACAGCGATTGCCTGTTCGTTGACCGTTTCATGGCCACCCCAATGTTCTACCCGGCCAACTACGGTTACATCCCCAACACCCTGGCCGACGACGGCGACCCCCTCGACGTGCTGGTCGTAACCCCATACCCAGTGGCCCCAGGCTCGGTCATCCGCGCCCGTCCAGTCGGCATCCTGAACATGACCGACGACGGCGGCGGCGATGCCAAAGTCATCGCAGTGCCACACGACAAACTGTCGCAACTGTACGTCGACGTGAAGGAATACACCGACCTGCCACCGCTGCTGATCCAGCAGATCGAGCACTTCTTCGCGAACTACAAAGACCTCGAAAAAGGCAAATGGGTCAAGATCGAAGGCTGGGCCGGCGCAGACGCCGCCCGCGAAGCCATCACCAAGTCGGTTGCCGCCTACAAAGGCTGAGTCGAACTCGAAAAAAACCCCGGTTAACCGGGGTTTTTTTATGCCTGGAGCATCATTAATACCACTTCGTATTGGCAGTGTTTAAATGTGTTTAACGCGCCAGTTTCGATTCCTGCAAACGGAAAGATCATCTTATAAATTTGCACGACATGTTTATTGCCGAAAGCCCAGTCGCCCCTAAACTTTCCGTTTATGAAAATACATTCCAGTGGCGACCGCTTCAGAGCCCTTCTCAAAGAAGCCAATATCCGATCCGCCGACTTCGCGAAGTTATACGGCGTTAAGTCGCAGCACGTGAACAACTGGTTCAACCGTGGCATCCCGCCTGCGCGCATCTACAGCATCGCCGGCCTGCTCACCGTCAGCCCGCAATGGCTCGCCACCGGCGAAGGCCCACAGACCCCACTGGGCCTCGGCCCCGGCACCACCTATGAAGCCGCCGAAAACGACGGCGTCTACAGCGTGGCGGAACCCATGGACATCGAACTGCCTTTCTACAAGGAAGTCCCCATCGCCCCCGGCGAAACCAAAACCCACATCACCGAAATCCCCGACCAATCCATCCGCCTACCCCGCAGCCACCTCGAATCCCTCGAAATCGACCCCAGCGACGCCATCTGCACCACCATGGTCGGCGACAGCATGGCCGACCGCATCGAAGACGGCTCCACTCTCGCCATCGACCGCGGCCTGACCCAGATCGTCGACGGCCAAATCTACGCCCTCGAACACGACGGCATGCTTCGGATCAAATACCTGCACCGCATCCCCGGCAACCGACTGCGGCTGCGCAGCCACAACAGTGCTGCTTATCCGGATGAAGTCTTCAGCGCAGAGCAGATCGACGCACAACACATCCACGTGATCGGCTGGGTGTTCTGGTGGTCAACCCTCAACAAACAGAGACCGCCGGTGTTCGACTAACCCACCCAAGGCCAGAAACAGTGGCAGGAACTGCAGTAGAAGCTGTGGCAGGAGCTGTGGCAGGAGCTTTTTGTGGCGGGGGGATTTATCCCCGCTGGGCTGCGCAGCAGCCCCCTGCTTTTCCCCTGAATCACCCTAACCCAATGATTCCACACCACTTACCACTGGGATTCTGAACCAAACCCGCGTATCCTCCGCCCCACATTTGCGAGCCCACGCCTCGCACCGACAAGGCAGATCACTTTCTGACCAAGTCCCACAGCCGGCCGCGAGAGCCGGATGTACGTTTTGAAGGCTGGTAAGGTTTGTCAAAAACGAACTGAATCAGTCAACGAGAAGCCGGCCATAAGCCGGCTTTTTAATGCGTCATTTATTGACCATTACCCATCCCACACGCCCAAGACAACTCCAGTTGCTTATTGAATGGCGCAATGCCATGGCCAAACTCGCCTTACCTTCGTTAAGCTACCGCGGCTTACGCATCAAAGCGCAGGCTTCGCGCAGAGTGGCTACGCAACCGAAGGATCGAACATGGCAGCCAGCAGTAATTTCGCCTTTCTCAAGGAACACGATCCCGTTTTCCTAAAGCTTGCGAGCACAGCCGAACAGGTATTCGCCAGCGATCCCAACACAACGTTGATCAAACTACGTCAACTCGGCGAAGCTTTGGCCCAGGACTTGGCCAGTCGCGCCGGTATCGAATTTGATACCCACACCTCTCAGTCCGATCTGCTGTACAAGCTCAGCCGCGAAATCCAGCTGGATCAAAACATCCGCAGCTTGTTTCATACCCTGCGTGTTGAAGGAAACAGAGCCACTCATGGGTTCCACACTCAGCATCGTGAAGCCATGGATGGGCTTAGAGTCGGTCGCGCCTTAGCTATCTGGTATCACCAGTCGTTTGGCAAGAACACCCAGTCCTTTAAACCCGGCCCTTTCGTTACCCCCAGCGACCCCAGCGCCCCACTACGCGACCTGCAAAATCAAATCGAACAGCTCCGAGCGCAACTCAACGATTCCAGCCAACAGTTGGAAAACAATCAGCAACTTGCCGAACTGCTCAAGCGCGAAGCCGAAGAGTACGCTGTGCTTGCCGAGCAAATGGATGCTGAGTCGCGCGGCAACAAGCAACTGATCAAAGAGCACGAAGCGGCCCTACAAAAGATGCGCTCAGAGCATGAGCAAAGCCTTAAAGCGCTGCAGCAGCAACTGGCCGCACAGCCGCAGGCCAGTAAACAGGTTGCCAAGAAAACCCAGCAAGCCAGCAGCAGTTTTGACCTCTCGGAAGACCTCACCCGTATTCTGATCGACCAGCAATTAATCGATGCCGGATGGGAGGCAGATTCCCTCGACCTCACTTACAGCAAAGGTGCGCGTCCCGAGAAAGGTAAAAACAAAGCCATCGCCGAATGGCCTACCAGCGGCCCCAAAGCCTGCGCCGACTATGTGCTGTTCACTGGCCTAATGCCTATCGCCATCGTCGAAGCCAAGCGTAAACGCATCAATATTGCCGACCGAATTCCCCAGGCTGAGCGTTATGCCCGCGAGTTCAACCTATCCAGTGAGCATATACAGCCTTGGTTGCAAGCTGGCCAAGCACAGCCTTGGAGCGATGGTGACGGTAGCCATTTCCGCGTGCCCTTTGCTTTCGCCTGTAACGGTCGTCCCTTTATTAAGCAGCTTGCAGAGCAGTCCGGCACTTGGTTCCGTGATCTGCGCAGCCCTGCCAATACCCGCCGGCCGCTGCAAGATTTTCACAAGCCAAACGACTTACTAGATCTGCTCAAACGCAGCCAGGCGGAAGCCGAGGCCAAGCTCAAAGCTGAGGGTTTTGCTTACCTCAAATTGCGCGATTACCAAGAGAAGGCCATCCAGGCCGTGGAACAGGCGCTGGCTGACAATCAGCGCGATTGCCTATTAGCCATGGCCACCGGCACGGGTAAAACCCGCACCATCATTGGTCTGATGTATCGCTTCCTCAAGACCGAACGCTTCAAACGCATCCTTTTTCTGGTCGACCGCAGTGCCCTTGGCCAGCAAGCCATTGATTCGTTCAACGACACCACGCTGGAGCAGAATCACACCCTGGGGCAGATTTACGACATTAAAGAGCTCGGCGACATGGCCGCAGAAGCGGAGACCCGCATCCAAGTAGCCACCGTACAAGCCATGGTCAGTCGGATTTTCCGCTCGGATGCCCCACCGTCCGTAGGGGAGTTCGATTGCATCATTGTCGACGAAGCCCACCGGGGTTATACGCTCGATCAGGAAATGACTGAAGGTGAGCTGACCGTACGCGATCACAGCCAATACCTCTCCCAATACCGTCGCGTGCTGGATCACTTCGATGCCTGCCGTATCGGTCTAACGGCCACGCCAGCCAAGCACACCAGCGAAATTTTCGGCAAACCGGTTTACACCTACAGCTACCGGGAAGCTGTTGCTGACGACTGGCTCATCGATCATGAACCGCCGATCCGCTATGAAACCCAACTCAGTAAGCACGGCATCCGCTTTGAGAAGGGCGAATCGGTCAGCGTGATTAATACCCTGACCGGTGAGGTCGATGCAGCGGAGCTGGACGATGAATTGACTTTTAACATCGAGTCGTTCAACCGTACGGTCATAACACCGGCCTTTGATAAGGTCATCTGCGACGCACTGGCCAACGAACTGGACCCGTTCGGCGAAGAAAAGACCATGATTTTCTGCGTCAACCAAGCCCATGCGGAACGAGTAAAAAACCTGCTTGATGAGGCCTTCAAGACAGCCTATGGCGAGCAGTACAACGAAGCGACCGTGCGGATCATTACCGGCCAGAGCGACAAGGTGGAGCAACTGATTCGCCGCTACAAGAACGAACCGCACCCCAGCATAGCCATTACCGTTGATCTGTTAACCACCGGCATCGACGTGCCGAAAATCTGCAATCTGGTGTTCATGCGCCGCGTCCGCTCACGCATTCTTTATGAGCAGATGAAAGGCCGTGCTACCCGTCGTTGCGACGAAATCGGCAAGACCGTGTTCCGCATCTACGACCCGGTCGACCTCTACGCCAGCCTCGAAGCGGTCGACACCATGAAGCCGCTGGTGAAGAACCCAAACATCTCGCTGGAGCAACTGGTCAGCGAACTCACCAGCAGTGCAAGCCACGACGCACCCGGTAGCCAAGAAGACAGCAGCCATGCCCATGACGTGCTCGATCAACTCAGCCAGCGCATCATGCGTATCTTGCGCAAAGCCCAACACAAGGCCGAGAACAAACCAGGTCTTAAACGGAAACTTGATGAGCTGCAGGATATCTGGGGCGTTGAACCAGCCAAGCTGCATAAGCACCTGCATGAGCTCGGTCCGCAGCAAGCCGCTAACTTTGTACGCCAACATAGCCAACTGATCGACCAACTGGCCGCCGTGAGCGCCCTGTTGGGTTCAGAAAAATACCCGGTCATATCCCCTCATGCCGACAAGCTGATGGTGCGCGAGCAAAACTATGGGCAATACCAAAAACCCGCGGACTATCTGGAAAGCTTCCATGAGTTCATCCACAAACAACTCAACCAGTCCGCTGCTCTTGGCGTCGTGGTTAACCGTCCCAAAGACCTAACGCGCGGACAACTGCGAGAGGTACGGCTGCTACTCGATCAGAACGGTTTCAGCGAAGCCAGCCTGAAAAGCGCTTGGCGTAATCAGACCAATCAGGAAATCGCTGCCAGCATCATCGGTTATATCCGCCAGGCGGCCATTGGCGAAGCATTACTGCCATTCGATCAACGCGTCGCCAATGCCATGCAGGGGATTTACGCCTTGCAGCCTTGGACACCCGTTCAACGCCGCTGGCTGGATCGTCTGGCCAAGCAACTGGTGCACGAAGTGGTGATTGACCCGCAGCAGGTCAATGATGCCTTTAGGGGCGATGGCGGGCTCAAGGGGCTGGACCGTAACCTAGGCGGGAAACTGGACTTGGTACTGGACGCGCTGAACGATAATCTTTGGTCGGCTGCTGGATGAGCCTGAACTGCTCGAGGTTTTTCCGGTGCTCATCATCCGCAGCCCCAGTACCGAAGGCATGCGCCCTTACACCCCTGCATGCAGAGCAGCAGCGAAATCACGCAGATGCGCAGGCGTCCCCTGATCCACTCATCCTTGCGACGCCAAAAAACTTGCAAAACGGAACATCTGTGCATAACCTCTCACGCAACACACCCGCCATGCCTATGGTTGCTCCGGCAGCTACGCACAAATTGAGCGGGTTTTTTATGCCCGGTAGTTTTTCCGCATGAAGCTTTTCAGTAAGCCAGCCATCGATATTCCTGCGCAATTGGCCCTGCTAAAACAACGCGGGCTCACTATCTTGGACGAAGGCAAGGCGCACTGCTTTTTCGAAGCCGTTAGCTTCTTTCGTCTCACGCCTTATATGCGTCCTTTCCAAATTTCTGAAGATGCCGAGCACGGTTTCAGACCCGGTACGCGGTTGCAGGCCCTCACTCGCCTATACGACTTTGACCGACGCTTGCGGCTGCTAGTCATTGATGCCATTGAACGTATTGAGGTCGCGGCCCGAGCCGCCATCAGCAACCATATGGGGCCACATTATGGCGCTCACTGGTATCTGGAGAGTCGCTTCTTTCAGCGCGATTATCGTCATCAGGCGCTGCTCGATAGCATTCACAGCAAGCAGGACAAGGCACGCCAGGACCATCTGCGTGAATGCCGACGTATCGACGCGTCTCAAGCGACCGAAGCCCGCAAAGCGCAGCTCAAAAGTCTGCGTACCAAGGAAAGCTATGCACGCCATTACGCATTGACTTACCACACACCCGACCTAATGCCTGCTTGGGCAGCAATGGAAGAAATCACCCTTGGCGAGCTTTCGCACTTGTTCAAGGGATTGGCACGCGATGCCGACAAAAAGGCCATCGCCCGACGCCTAGCTTTGCCCGGCCCATTGCTGCAATCCTGGCTACATACCCTCACGACCATCCGCAATATTTGTGCGCATCACGCACGGCTGTGGAACCGGGAACTGGGTATCCGCCCTGAACTGCCCAAAACCGTTAATTTCCCTTGGCCTCAACACCTACAACGCCCAGGCCAACATGCCCGTATGTTTACGGTGCTATGCATCCTCAATTTGCTGATGCGCCAAGTCAGCCCGCATACCAGTTGGGATAGACGTTTGCATGAGTTGTTAAACGATTTCGCCGATATCAACCTGGCAGCCATGGGCTTCCCGCCGGACTGGCAGAATGACCCGTTCTGGCAAGTGCCCGGCTGAATACGATTTTCGCGACCTACCCCGCTTACCATGAATCCTTTTTGAGAGCTCCCATGACCAACTCCGATATCGTCCAGAAGCTCTGGAACCTTTGCGACGTACTGCGCGACGACGGCATCAACTACAGCGACTACGTCACCGAACTGGTACTCCTGCTGTTCATCAAGATGGAATTCGAACAGGTCCAGAACAACGACAAATTTACCCATAAACTGCCCGACGGCGCGCGCTGGCCCGACCTGGCAAGCAAGTCTGGGCTCAACCTGCTCGATCATTACCGGCAGATGCTATTGGACCTCGGTAAAAACAGCGACCCGCTGATCGCTGCGATTTACGCCGACGCCCAGACTCGCTTGAAAGAGCCTCGCCACTTGGAGCAGTTGATCAAAAGCCTGGATGGGATCGATTGGTTCAGCGCCCGCCGCGATGGGCTTGGTGATCTTTATGAAGGGCTGCTGGAGAAGAACGCCAGCGAAACCAAATCCGGCGCCGGCCAGTACTTCACCCCGCGCCCATTGATCGACAGCATCATTCGCTGCATCAAACCGCAGCCCGGGGAAACCATCCAGGACCCTGCCGCCGGTACCGCAGGTTTCTTGATCGCGGCAGATGCCTATATCAAAGGCAACACCGATGATCATTACGAGCTCAATGATAAAGACCGCAGCTTTCAGCGTAACCGCGCCTTCATCGGCATCGAACTGGTGCCCGGCACCCGCCGTTTGGCCTTGATGAACACTCTACTGCACGGCATGGAAGGTGATGAAGAGGGCGTGGTGCATCTCGGTAATGCCCTCGGCCAAACCGGGGCCAATCTGCCAAAAGTTGATGTGATCCTCTCGAATCCGCCATTCGGTACAGCCAAGGGCGGCGGCGGTCCAACTCGCGATGACCTGACCTACAAAACCAGCAACAAACAACTGGCCTTTCTTCAGCACATTTATCGCGGTCTGAAACCCGGTGGCCGTGCCGCTGTGGTATTGCCGGACAACGTATTGTTCGAAGCCGGCGTTGGTACCGATGTACGCCGCGACCTGATGGACAAATGCAACCTGCACACCATCCTGCGGCTGCCCACCGGTATTTTTTACGCTCAGGGCGTGAAGACCAATGTGCTGTTTTTCCAGAAGGGTACTTCCGACAATCCACGTCAGGATCAAGGCTGCACACAGCGCACGTGGATTTATGACTTGCGTAGCAATATGCCTAGCTTTGGCAAACGCACGCCTTTTGGGACGCAGTATCTCAAGCCTTTTGAAGGTGCTTATGGCGAGGATGCCAACGGTAATAGCCCTCGCGCTGAGAATGTCGAAGGTGTTGGCGAAAGTAGCCGCTTTCGTGTGTTTACTCGCGACTACATCCGCAATGAACGTGGTGACTCGCTGGATATCAGTTGGCTTAAGGATGCTGACAGTGTAGACGCAGCTGATCTGCCAGCCCCGGAAATCCTGGCCGGCGAGGCTATGGCTGAACTGACAGAGGCGCTGCATGAGCTGGAAGAACTAATGAAAGCTCTGGGGGCGGGAGATGAGGTGGCAGCGCAGAAGCAGTTGATAGCCGAAGTAATGGGCTTAGCGGTAGCCAAGGAGGTTGGAGATGAGTGACTTACCAGAGGGCTGGGCACTGGGCTCACTCAATGACCTAATTGCAACAGGAGGCCTATTTTCTGACGGGGACTGGATCGAAAGCAAAGATCAAGACCCTCAAGGCGAAAACCGACTTTTGCAACTTGCAGACATCGGCGATGGTGTTTTTATCAACAAGTCATCTCGCTTCGTCAACAATGATAAATTCCATCTACTAAACTGTACTGAGCTAGAGGAAGGAGACTTATTAATTGCACGCATGCCTGACCCGCTCGGTCGTGCATGCTTGATGCCCAACCTGAATCAACGCTGTCTAACCGTCGTTGATGTAGCTTTATTTCGCTCGGGCTCCCCTGATATATCTCACAAATGCCTGATGCACTTTATTAATTCTCCTATAGTTCGAAAATCTATTGAATTGGAGTCCTCCGGAACAACACGCAAAAGGATTGCGAGGGGGAAATTGTCGGAGATAAAACTACCTATTCCGCCAGTTTCCGAACAAAGGCGAATTGCCCAAAAACTCGAAGAACTGTTGGCCAAGGTAAATGTTCTCACTCTTCGAGTTAACGCCATCCCCGCGCTACTCAAACGCTTCCGCCAATCCGTCCTTGCTGCAGCAGTTGCCGGAAGACTAACTGAAGAGTGGCGTGCGGAAAACTTAACTTGCTCATTACGCGCACAAATTTCCAGTTTGATAACCGACAAAAATACGTCTTCGTACGGCAACTCTATCCCTGTGACCTGGGCTTTAAAGAATGCAGGTGACATTTGCGAATTCATCACTAAAGGAACAACCCCGTCAAAAGAAAAAATGAGTGCAGGGCTAGGTGAGGTACCATTTATTAAGGTTTACAACCTGACATTTACAGGTGCATTAGACTTCTCCATCGACCCGACATTTGTTGATGTAAATACGCACTCGATTGACCTAAAAAGATCAATCGTTAAACCCGGTGACGTTCTGATGAATATTGTTGGGCCACCCCTGGGCAAGGTTTCTATTGTCCCTGCCACTTATCCTGAATGGAATATAAATCAAGCTATCGCCCGATTTAGTGCAAACGACGGAATTTCCTCAAAATACCTTGCTCTTTGCCTTCGGACTGAAAGTGTCCTCGCTCATGCTATCTCACGCGCAAAAGCTACAGCTGGTCAATTCAACCTGACACTTGAGATTTGTAGAGAGCTGCCAATTCCAGTCCCTCCAGTGGCTGAACAGACCGAAATCGTCCGCCGCGTCGATCAACTCTTCGCTTTCGCCGACCAATTGGAAGCCAAAGTCATTTCGGCCCAAAGCCGTATCAACCACCTGACCCAAAGCATCCTGGCCAAAGCATTTCGTGGCGAACTAGTACCGCAAGACCCCAACGATGAGCCCGCCAGCGTGTTGCTAGAGCGCATCAAGGCCCAACGTGCTGCCGCTCCCAAGGCCAAGCGCGGGCGCAAGGCATCAGCTTGAGCACACTGCCATCACGTTTTGTACGCTGCCCATTACGCCCCGGCAACTGAACAGGAAGTCATTTATGCCCATCCCGGATTTTCAGAGCGTCATGCGACCGATCCTGGCCACCGTCGCCGACCATACTCCGCTAGCCCTAAGCGAACTTCGCGAGCGCATCGCTAACGAATTTCAGCTCAGCGAGGAGGAGCGCAGCGAACGCCTGCCTTCCGGCAAGCAAACGGTCATTAACAATCGAGTCGGTTGGGCGCGCACCTATCTGAATAAGGCGGGGCTGCTGAGCATTCCGGCAAAGGGACTGGTGCAAATCACCGAACGCGGTCGAGAGGCGTTGAACAGCGGGCCGGCACGTATTACCGTTAGGTGGCTCAAGCAATACCCTGAATTCGCCGCGTTCCATACGACCAGTCCCGCCGATGACCCAGCGTTAGCCTTGCAGAGCGAACCGGTCGAACAAGCGACTCCCGACGAGCAACTGGCCGCCGCACATCAGGCGCTGACGCAATCATTGGCGGATGAACTGCTGGCCCTGGTGCGTGCAGCTTCACCCACTTTTTTCGAGCAACTAGTCGTCGATCTGATGATCGCCATGGGCTACGGTGGCTCACGCAAGGAAGCAGGACGCGCGACGCAACAAACCAACGACGACGGCATCGACGGCATCATCAAAGAAGACAAGCTCGGCCTGGACGTTATCTACCTGCAAGCCAAGCGTTGGACCAACACCGTACATCGCCCGGAAATCGATAAGTTCATCGGCGCCCTCACCCGCCAACGCGCCCGTAAGGGTGTGTTCATTACCACTTCGGACTTTTCCAATGGAGCCCGCGAGGCGGCCATGAGTCTGGATATCAAAGTGGTGTTGATCGATGGGCTGGAACTGGCGCGGCTGATGGTTGAAAACAATTTGGGTTGTAACGTCAAACAGGTTTACGAAGTGAAGCATTTGGATAGCGATTACTTCGTAGAATACTGAGCGGCTCTCATCTCCCAACAATAGATATCCGCTATTCCTTGATAAATCGGGTGTACTTATCGCGTGCGCCCCTCCGAAAGAGACGGCATATGCTCGATCAAGACCTGTTGAACGACTTCTCCACTTTATTTGCTTACAGCTGGTATCGAGACTTCCCTATGGACGGTTATAGCCGTGACATCGGCTCGCTCTCGGATTGGAACGTCCATACTGGATACACCGTGCGACGCGTCGCCGACCTAATGGGCTATTTCGCACACTTCGAGTCTGGCAATCGTACTGACGCGGTGATACGTGACACCCAACGAGTCCCCATTGTTTTTGCCGAATGGGAATGGTTAAGTCCCTATGAGAACAATATCAACGAACCCGAAAAACTCTCCGGTGCGGCCCTCAAGGAGCGACCAAGGTTCTGCTTCCTGTTCAGCTATGCGCCGGCAGGAACAATCGAAAGGCAGTTGGGATATATCGCCAGCAAATGGCTCGCTGACGTACCACTGTTGGTATCACTTGTGGAGTTCGAAGGCAGCACTATTCGGGTCTTCAAGGGCATGTCCCTGTACCGTTTGCACGACGGAGTCTGGCAGTTACTGCGTGAGCAACAGGCATTAGCGTGGAATGTACAAGGTACTCGTTGGGCATAAAAAAGGCCTTGACATGCAAGACCTTTTTCCCTGGGGCTGTGCGGCCCCTTGCTACCTCACCTCAACAATATCCAAAGCCCGATTCGCCAGCAGCTCACTCACCTCAATCACCTGCAAAATCCCCATCGCAACACGCCGGCGCGATCCATCAAGATCAAACGCCAAATCACTGATCATGGCATTAGCCGAAGCCAGGTTTTCGCTGAGACTCGCAAGCAAACATTCCGAATCAACATCCGGGGCGATACGGAGAATGGAGTTGGGGTTGTCAGACGTTTCCGTCTTGGGCGTAGGCTTTAGATAAAAATCCAACGCCCGGGTGGCAGCATCATCAAGCTTCTTGTTACGAGCAGTCTGAGCGCGAGATACATGCTCATCTGTAGCAGGCGGGTTTGGTGTAATTTTAGCCATGGTAAAGCTCCTAGAGTCTGTTGGAGCTACCACCATTCGCTGCGAAACGAAGTTGGGGTGGCAGCTGTACGCGGGTTCGCAGACCGGGACTCTAGGGACCGGCAGACCCATGGGGTCTCCCACGCACAGCCACCTCTGACGAAATCACAGACATGGGCGATCTGCTTTCGAAGGTGACGTTGTGCGCCTATAGAGTCCGGGCTGCGAAACCCGATCACTGATGCTCAGTGACAAGACTCAAACTACCGACGGGCCCCAAAACGCACAAGCCGGCGGATTCTGGCGTAGTTGTAGGCAATGGCGCAAGACAACGTCAGCCGCGCCCAGATCCCAAGCGCCCCAATAAACACGCGTCGTCTCACCCCAACGTATTCAAACAAACCACCTTAGGCTGGGTCATTTCCTCATACGCAAACCGCACCCCTTCCCTGCCCAAACTCCCATACTTGGAACCATCAAACGGCATCGCATCAAACCGGAAATCCAACGAGTCATTGATCACCACGCCCCCCGCCTCGATCCGTCGTGCAGCGCTCATCGCGGTGCTGAGGTCGTTGGTGAAAATCCCAGCATGAAGCGCGTACTCAGGCTCGTTCGCCAACGCAATCGCCTCATCAAACGTCTCGAATACCTGCAACACCACCACTGGCGCGAACGCTTCGTTGCCCCAAATCCGGCTGGAATGATCGACATTTTCCAACACAGTAGCCGCATAACAATTGCCCTGACGCCGATGCCCGCAAAGCAACGTGGCGCCTTGCTGCAGCGCTTCGTTCACCACCTGTTCGGCGTTCTGCGCAGCCTGTTGGGTGATCATCGGGCCGCTGAGGAATTTGGTCGCGCTGTGGATCACCACGTCGACACCCTGTGCCAACGGGTTCTGGTTCAGCGGCGTGGCGAAGGTGTTGTCCGCCACCACCAGCGCGTCGACGCGTTTAGCCGCGGCGACCAGGCGTCGATGTCGTCGTAACCGTACGCGGCGCTGACGACGATGGGGGTCTGGGTGGCGTTGTAAGGATGCCTGACTTGCTCCTCGCCCCACACCGCTCGGGTGCCCGCTCCTGCGTTGATTAGCCCTGCGCTGTCAGGTTTTTTGTTCATTGTGACTACTCGCACTGAGGGAGCGGACGTTGAGCCATCCGCCGGAATCTGAGGGCCAATATAGGGAAAAGCCGCGCCCCCGAGAAACGATGTTATCGGTGCCAAAGGGGTGGTTTTTTTTAATGGCTGGACGCCTTGGTAACTCGCCTCCTGTGGGCTTCTTGCGTGCGCAGGGCCAATTAAAGATTTGCCCTACAAACACTGCCTCCTTCCCTGACTTATTTCCCCAGCCATCCCCGGCAAAGTCTCGCGCCTCCCTGCGTTGCGAGATGTCTGAATGCGTTTCCCTGACAAGACCCCGTCTCTAAGCGGCGCCATTGGTTCGCTGGTCCTGGCCGTCATGAACAAGCCCGATGTCGAGGCGGTGCTACAGGATTTTCGTAATTGCCTGGGCGACTACGACACCTGGGCGGAAAAGTTCTGGAACGGCCAGACGCTGGACATCGAGCAGGTTTTCAAGGTCGGCAACGAAGTGTCGCTCGCGCCTGCGAAGGACGGCGGCAAGCAAGCCAGCGCGGTGGTGGCGAGCTGTCCGGCACAAGGCCCGCTGACGCTGGTGCATATGTTCCAAGCCTCGCGTTTCGTGCCGATCGGCGACACACCGGTGGTGCTCGAACCCATCATTCGGGACGAGTTGGGGAAAGAAACGTTTGGCGATCCCATCCCATACGTCATCGGCCCCAGCGGCATTCTGGAAATATCCGAATGCGACCGTGGCCAGCGTTACCGCATCAGCTTTTTTCCGAATGTCACGACCGATCATGTCAAGGCGCTGTATGCCTCTTATCAAACAGCGATCGCCGAGCTCGAAGGCTGGCTGAAAGCCGAGTGGAAAGCGTTTCAACCGCTGTGGAAGGAGCATTCGGCAAAAGGTTTCCTGGATCGCTACAACACATTGCAGGACGCTCAGCTGCGTGGCTTTGAAAACGCTTTGTATAAGCTGTGGGACGACGTCAAACAGATCTTCGATCTGCTGGCGGACCTGCAGGCCAACAGTGAAAAGTTGCTGGAATACTTCACCGAGGCCGAACTTGAGCAACTGCTGAAAGCATCATCCGAAGCGATCGCCAAAGCGCTGATGATCGCGAGCGATGAGCCCTTGCTCTTCGTTTACACCGCGGCGTTCATCAGTTGGATGCGGATGTTGCCGCCCCGTTACTTGGCCGAAATCATAGGGGAAATTCGCGCCGAGATTCTGATCAATTTCCTGTTGGCGGCTGTTACCGGTGGCCTGGGTTTGGGTCTGCGCCTGAGCGGCAAGGTGCTGCGTTTGGTTCGCTCGGAACACGTCCGGACATGGCTGCAGGCCTCGAGCCAACGCCTGGGCCAACTCGGTGGCGACAGCCTTAACGCCCATGCCGATGTGCTCAAGCCGGTCGTGATTGCCGGCCGAGGCCCATCCGTAGGCCCCGCTCCCGTCACACCATTGCACATCACCGCTGGAGATTCCCCACCACTGTCGGTCAGCAATCCGGCCCCGGTCGTGCGGGAAAAATCCCAGCCCTCTACCCGGCTGAGCAAACAAGAACACCACGACGACGCCTCCACCCAATCGACAAACCCCAATGGCGACCCCGCCGACAGCGCCGCCCAGACCCGCACCAACGGCTGCCCGGTGTCGATGGTCACCGGCGAAGAACTGCTGACCCTGGAAGACGGCACCCTCGACGGACGCCTGCCGTTTATCTTCACCCGCCTCTATCGCACCAGCGCCGCCGAGCTCGACATCGGCCTCGGTCGCGGTTGGAGCCATGCCCTGGCCCATCGCCTGTTGATCGAAGGCGAGCAGGTCATCTGGATCGACCAGGAAAACCGCCGCACCACCTTCCCCCGGCCCAGCCTGCAACGCCCGGCGATCCACAACAGCCTGGCCCGCGCGGCGATCTTCCTGAGCGACGAGCCGGACGAACTGATCATCGCCCAGCCCGGCGAAGAGGCGCCTTTCCTACACTTTCGCGACGGTCGTCTGATCGCCTTGAGCGATCGGTACGACAACCGCCTGACCGTCCAGCACAACATCTACGGTGACATCAGTCGCCTGGACAACGGCGCTGGGCGCTGCCTGCGCCTGCGCTATGAACACCGCCACCTGGTCGCCATCGACTATCAGAGCTTTCACCCGGCACCGACCCGCGACGAAAGCTGGCGCACTGAGCAAACGCTGGTTTCCTACCGCTACGACGCCCGTTTCCGACTCGTCGAAGCGACCAACGCCGCCGGCGAAAGCGAACGCTACGACTACGACGACCAGCACGTCATCCTCCAGCGGCAACTGGCCGGCGGCGCGAGTTTTTATTGGGAATGGCAAGGCCTCGGCGCGGCGGCCCGCTGCGTGAGGCATTGGGCGTCGTTTGCGCAGATGGACAGCCGCTACACCTGGGGCGAGGACGGCAGCGTCACCGTCCATAACCTCGATGGCAGCGAGGAAGTCTACGTCCACGATGACCGCGCGCGACTGGTGCGCCAAGTCGATCCCGCCGGCGGTGAACACCTCAAGGCCTATGACGAACAGGGCCGGCTGATCGCCGAGCAAGACCCGCTCGGCGCCGTCACCGAATACCGCTATGACGAAGTCGGACGGCTGGTGGCGCTGATTCCGCCTGAAGATGAACCGACGTCCTACGAATACCGCAACGGTTTCCTGCATGCTCGGCAACGCGGCAAAGCCGTGTGGACCTACCGCCGCAATGAGCAGGGCGACGTCATCGAGGCCATCGACCCGGACGGCCAAAGCACCTGGTACCACTACGACGCCCAAGGGCAACTGAAAACCATCAGCTACCCGGACGCCAGCGCCCATTATTTTGTGCGCAACCACCTGGGCCAGTTGACGGAAGAAACCCTGCCCGATGGCAGCCAGCGGTGTTTTTCCTACGATGCCCTGGGGCGTTTGCTGACCCGCCAGGACGAACACGGCGCCATCACCCACTACCAATGGGATGCCGTGGGCCGCTTGCTGCAAACCACCTTGCCCAGCGGCGCGACCCGCGCCTGGAGCTACAACGCCTATGGCAAGGTCATCGCCGAGCGGGACGAACTGGGCCGCACCACCCGCTACGAATACGCCGACGACCTGCACCTGATCAGCCGCCGCCTCAACCCCGACGGCAGCGAGCTGAAATATCGCTACGACTCGGCGCGGCTGTTGTTGACGGACATCGAGAACGAATCCGGCGAAAAATATCATCTGGACTACACGCCCAACGGACTGATCCGACAGGAAACCGGCTTCGACGGCCAGCGCACCGGTTATGCCTACGACCTCAACGGCCACCTGCTGGAAAAAACCGAGTTCGGCGCCGACGGCAGCCAGCGCATCACAGCCTACCAACGGGACAGCGCCGGGCGCCTGCTGCGCAAGACTTTGCCGGATGGCGAGGCAGTCGACTACCGCTACGACGCCCTCGGCCGCTTGGTCAGCGTCGACGACGGCCATTGGCCGCTGGCCTACGAATACGACGCCCAGGACCGCCTCGTCGCCGAGCACCAGGGCTGGGCCATCCTGCGCTATCGCTACGACAGCGTTGGTCGCTTGATCCATTGCCGCCTGCCCGACCGCAGCATCCTCGACTACCACCACGCCCGCGGCGGCGCGCTGATCGCCATCGACCTCAACGGCACCTGCCTGACCGAGCATCGTTTCAAGGGCGGCCGCGAAACCCAACGCCAGCAAGGCCTGCTGCTCAGCGACTACCGCTACGACGAACAGGGCCGCCTCAAGGCCCAGACCGTCTGGCAAACCCAGCAGCACCAACTGTTCTGGCGCGATTACTCCTACAGCGCCAACGGCAACCTCGCCGCGCTTTCTGACAATCGAAACCGCCGCAGCTACCAGTACGACGCGCAAGATCGCCTGGTCCGCATCGACTATGCCCACAGCCAAGGCCCCGAACGCTTCGCCCACGACCCGGCCGGCAACCTCTTGCTGCAAGACCGCCCCGGCCCGACCACTCTCAAGGCCAATCGCCTGCTCATGGAGGGCGACCGCCACTACGACTACGACGCCTACGGCAACCTCATCCGCGAACGCCGCGGCAAAGCCCAATGCCTCGTCACCCACTACCGCTACGACAGCCAACACCGCCTCATCGGCGTCACCAGCCCGGACGGCAGCGAAACGTCCTACCGCTACGACGCCTTCGGCCGACGCATCGAAAAAACCGTGGCGGACCAGACCACGGAATTTATCTGGCAAGGCGACCAAGTCATCGCTGAAAGCAGCGACCGCCACTACCAAAGCTACGTCTACGAACCCGGCACCTTCCGCCCCCTCGCCCTGATCGAAGGCGAAGGCCCGGACAACGCCACGCCGTTCCACTACCACAACGACCACCTCGGCACGCCCCAGGAACTGACCAGCCACCAGGGCGAAATCGTCTGGGCCGCCCGCTACAACGGCTACGGCAAACTCACCGAACTGCGCCACGGCGACGGCAAACGCCTGGAACAACCGCTGCGCTTCCAAGGCCAATACCACGACCGGGAAAGCGGCCTGCACTACAACCGGCACCGGTACTAC
Source organism: Pseudomonas frederiksbergensis (assembly GCF_035751725.1). Lineage (GTDB taxonomy): Bacteria > Pseudomonadota > Gammaproteobacteria > Pseudomonadales > Pseudomonadaceae > Aquipseudomonas > Aquipseudomonas frederiksbergensis_A. The sequence continues at coordinate 5,204,878 of NZ_CP142104.1, forward strand.
AATCCGGAGACGGGGCGGTACCTGACGCTGGACCCGAGCAAGCTCAAGGGTGGGCTCAATGGGTATCGGTACACCCTGAACCCGACGGGGTGGGTGGATCCGTTGGGGTTGGACGACTGCCCTGGAAGTGACGGGTGTAAAAAGCCGGCGGTTGGTGAGCAGGATCCGGCGGCTAAGGTTGGGGTGGATGAGGGGGAGCCACTCACTCCCGGAGGGACCAAGAATCCTAGAGACTTCGGTTCGAAAGAGAAGTTAGACACGCACTTCAAGAAGCACGGAGACGAATTCGGTGCTAAAAACGCTGGGGATTATTTGTCGATTGCTCGACAGATAATAAATGAGGGAATTAAGGTTAAGTACTCCTATGAACACGAGCTTAGAACGGGCTTTGTGATGTTTTTAGGAAACAACAAAAAAATGAAGCCTAAATTTGCGTTTGTCGGGACCAATAACAAAGGAGAAATTACGACAGCACACGTAAAAACCGATAAAGACTTCTGGAAAACCATTAATGGTAACGCAAAAGACAGGACAATAAGACCTCATGAATAACACAGCAGAAGTTAAAATCATTGCCATCGACACACTAGCAGAAGAGTGCATTACACTCCTTATTCACGGCATCACCATTGAGTGCTTCGCAAACTACCGCCCATATAAAGTAGCCATAGGCGAGACACACCTTATTGAAATAACGATAGACTATTCAGAACCCCTCCAAATTGAAAAATCCGCCGAGCCCAATGCTTTTCCTGAGAAAATCGGAAACGGTTATGGCTATTATTTACATGGAGTATTAGATGGAGAGACATTTAGATCTTTCACAGATTTTTCAGACGAGGACATTCATTATGATTACCCCGAACTGGTGGGAAAACCTGTAAAGATTAAAGCAGACAGAATCAACGTAAATTTTTTACAACCCTTAAAACCATGAATATCGCTGCCTATAAAAGCAATAGACCTAGTTTATAAAGTCAGACATTTTAAAATTTTGACTCACCAAAAATATTTGCTTCGATCCACTGGAGCAGCGTAGAAAATTAATAACAAAGAAAACTTAGGAGAGTTAGCTCGTGACTTCCTTTCGAGCAATTTTGAGTTCGTAGAACACGTTGCATCGGGTCGATTTTAACCGATGCCCGGGGGGGCGAAACGGATCCTATTGCTTATCTAAAAATAATTAAGGATCACACAATGATAGCTGCAAAAATCATCCAAAAAGACTTTCCAAGCAAGGCCTTTTTTATCTCAAAAATATAACCATTCCTTTTCCGATGCTAACCTTTGAAAAAGCACATTAAAATTAAACAAATTACGCGCCTAACAGCGATAAAAAATATAGCTGAGAGCTATTTAGACACAATGACAATTAAGGAGCGAGATTCACACATTTTAAACTGGTGGCCGCTGGATGAAAGTACCCCAAACTTCCTTGGATTCTCAACAAAACTGCAAAAACTGATACTTGACAACGAAGAACCACCAAAAAACATCGAGGGTTCCCTAGCCGACGAGTTGATACTAGCTGGACTAAAATCAAGTTACATAGGAGTTACAAATGACTACTTGGCCGAACAACTAGCCGAGCTAGGATACGGAACCTACGCGATTCAGGGCGATATCGAGCATCTGAACACTTGTCCATGTTGCGAGTATCGGACCCTTTCGACCATTTCAGACTATGACATTTGCGAATTATGCATGTGGGAAGATGACGGCACAGCGGCTCCTGAATCCTATAGCCATCCAAACCACATGACCCTAAGCACTGCAAAAAAACAATTTATTGAAAAAAAAGAGAACCTGCCTTTAAACAAATGGGTTAAAGCTTCCTAGAAGTAACACCAAACCAGGTAGCTGGAATAGAACAATGACAACAGAAATGAAGATCCTTGCAATTGACGACCTAGTGGAGGAGTGCATGACGATCCTTGTTCATGGCAACGTCATCGAATGCTTCGTAAACTTCTGCCCCAAAGCCGTGGCTATAGGCGAGACACACTGAGAAGAAATAACGATTGACTATTCAGACACTCTCCAGATTGAGGAGTCCACCGAGACCAATGCCTTGCCCCAAAAAATCGGGAATGGCTTCGGCTATTATTTACCTGGAACATTGGAGGGAGCGATATTTAGTCCTTCATAGATTTCTCAGATGATGACATTCATTACGATTACCCAGAGCTGGCTGCGAAACCCGTAAAAATAAAAGCTGACAGAATCAACATAAACTTTATCATTTGAAAGAACACGATGCTTGACTCAAACAAAAATATCATCATCCCCGGAGAAACGCTACTTGAGGCTTTGGCTGAAGTAGAGTTCATATTGATATCGTTACACAAAATGGGCAGCCATTATCAAGACAAGCCAACAGAAGAGTATTATCAGGCAACCACCAATTTCATAGACGACGAAAATATAACGCAGCGACTTGCAAAAATCAGACGCATCCTTAGTGAGAGATTTAATACATCTTTAGGTGTGGATGACATGGACGATATTGAGCGACGCATGCAGAACATTAACTTCTGGAAACCTAGGACAGGCTCGTAAGCCGCCAAGAGACAAAAGATTTTTTAATTGCAGGAGCATGAATTTTGGAAGACAGATTCGAAGCGCTACATCATTTTTTCAGCGCCTATTTTCATCAAGACTGGGGAATAGAGCATGACGGCGCAGAAGAAATCATCAGCGCCTTTTTAGCCGATTCTAGCAACGACATTTTAAGGGCTACCCAACAACAGATAAACGCATTAATCAGCACACAAAAAGACGAACTGGGCTTAAGGGAATGCCTATTGAAAGAGCTTAGCTGTTATTACTGCTACTGGAACGAATGGAAGACCGGTGAGGATTGGCTACGCCATATTAGCAACAGACTGAGCGCAGCACTTTCCCAATGAACATAACAAAAATCATAAAGCTTGGCGGAATAATAACCTTCGATGACATGTCACACCTAGACCAATCATTGGATCCGTCATTCATCTTGGACGACCTCAAGGAAGATCTTTTTCAAGCCAGCTTCGCCTTGGGTCAAATATTAGATATCGGCTGGCACCCAGAATTCTGTGAGAGCGAATGCTTTAGAGTCGCCTTGATCTCGAAGAAAAACTGGGACACCCCTATACATTTAGAAAACTCGAGCACTTGAAAAGAACTGGAAAGACCCATCCAAAACACCCTTGAAAAAATCTCCCAAGAAGCCAAGACTATACCCTCAGAAATCAAAACAAAATGAAAGTCCGCTGCATACTAAATAACCTAAACAGCGAAAAGCTCACACCCGCAACGTCCACACGACTAAAACAATACATGCACCACCCTGATGGCGAACTAGACTTAGAGGTAGAAAAAGAACATGTCGTCTATGGCATAGAGTTCTGGAATAACTGCCCTTGGTATTATCTATGCACCGACGAACATGATGAATACCCTATCCCTTTAGCCGCCGACCTTTTTGAGGTCATTGATAAGCGCCTTTCAGGTCAATGGCAACTTTATTTCGAAGAAAGCTATAACGGACACAATCACACCAAGCTTGTCTTCTCCGAGTGGGCCACCGATAAATTATTCTATGAAAACTTAATTTCCGGCGACGTTCAAGCAGAGGAAACATTCAAAAAATTCAGACAGATCATGGAAACAGAGTTTTTAGAGTAGTATGTCAAGGCTCTCGGTTAACCCGGCAGCCCCAGCAAATCTTTCAAGCGTTCAGAACTACCAGGTAGTCCTAGTTAAAGTTTTCACCCCCATCAACCTTTTCCAGAACAGCATAGAAGAGAATAAAAAATCCAAATCAAGGTAGACGAAGTAAAACAAGCGAACGACCAGTACCAAATCGCCTTTACAACCAACATCGGACCTGGAGTCGGTAATTGGAAGGGCGAACAACCAGAGATAGGGAAGGAGTATTCCGTTGAGTTTGAGATAAACGAAAAGTTTGTATATGAAAACAACATCAGCGAGACGAGTAAAACGTATTCACTATCAATCGAAGGCAGTTTTTGTCACCCTAACCTCCCTATTAACGTCGCTCGCCGAAGATGGAGTAGGATTGCTCGACTTCGCGGGCTCAAAAGTGATGATCGACTTATCTAGCTACCCGTTAACCCCGCCAAGTTTTATACGATTGACTTTCAAAGACCTGGATTTGTATCCCTTGGACCTATAAATATCGAGCCCGCCGCCTAGTCTCGATGTTTAACAAGATAATAGGGCTTAGAAAATGAGCCAATCTGCATTGGCGTCAGGTCAGTTGGGTCTCTCTAGGCTGACACACCGCCATCGCGAGCAAGCTCTCCCACAGGGGATCACTGAAGGCCAGAGCCGTGCTTCGAACCGGCCATTGAGCCAACAACCAAAAAAACGGAACCCAATCCCAGCGCTCCCCCTCAATTCCGGAGAGACCAACCCGAGACGGAGCCCGCCACCATGAACCACCCAACCCTCACCTTCGCCCAACTCCACCCCGGCGACCGCTTCACCCTGCCCGCCGATCACCGCTTATTTACCAAGCTCACCGACAGCACTGCCCGTGAGCACAGCGTGCATTCGATCAATCTGAAGGAAGAAGGCTACGGTTACGCCGAAGACCCTATAAAAGACCTGCCCGGGGAAGCGCCGATCGAGTACGTCCCGGTCGGTGGGCCGTTGCGGGCTGGGGGCTAGGGCTCCTGCCGACGTTATAAACGCCGCGACATCAGCCACTGCTCCTTGCCCCAAGCCTCGAAGGGCTCCAGCACTTCCCAGCCAAGCTTGGCGTAGTAATCCCGTTCACTGTGGGTGTGCAGGTACAACGTCGCGAACCCAGCTTCTTTGGCATGGTTGCAGATGCCTTCGATCAATCGCGCGGCGAGGCCTCGGCGGCGGGCGTCCGGGTGGACGAATACGCAGGCGAGCCAGGGGCCGAGGTCAGGGCGGTCGGGCAGGTCGTCGTTTGCCAGCGAGGCGCCGCCCAGTAGCTGGTCGTGTTCCAAGGCGATAAGGCATTTCCAGCGACCATCGCGCTGCCCTGCCGAGAATTCCTCCTGCCAATGACCGAGTGATTGGTGGGCGAATTCGTAGGTGAATTCCCGATACAGCCATTCGGCCATCAGGTTGCATTTATCCATGTGGTTGAGGAGCCAATCCACTCGCAGCATTTTTACCGTCCTTCTGTAGTCCTTTTCCACCGCGTATACGGGCGCAGATGCCTACCCGCGCGCATTCCCAGCAAATACCCACCAGCAAAGTCTCAACCTATCGTAATCTCGCATCTGCACAAGCCCTGCCCCGAATTCGGCCGAGATCCCAGTCCATATGCCTTCCATCTATCAACTCAAGCCCGCCTTCCAGAATCTGCTTCGCCCCGCCGTCCAGCGCCTTTACGACAAGGGCGTCACCGCCAACCAGGTGACCTTGCTCGCGGGCGTCGTTTCCGTGCTGGTGGGGGCGGTGATCGCGTGGTTCGCCAGTCATCCGTGGGTGTTCATCCTGGTGCCGGTGTGGATGTTCCTGCGCATGGCGTTGAATGCGGTGGATGGCATGCTGGCGCGGGAGTTTGGCCAGCAGTCGAATCTGGGCGCCTACCTCAATGAGCTATGCGATATCATCGCCGACGCTGCCTTGATCCTGCCTTTTGCCCTGTTTCCCGATACCAGCCTGTTGCTCGTGTTGTTGGTCACGCTGTTGGCGTTGTTCAGCGAATACGCCGGTGTGCTGGGGGCGATGGTCGGCGCTTCGCGGCGCTATGACGGGCCGATGGGCAAGAGTGATCGCGCCTTTGTGTTTGGCGTGCTGGCGACCGGTATTGCCCTGGGTTGGCTCGGGGCGCTGTGGGTTGATGGTGTGATGGCGGTGGTTGCCGCCCTGCTGGTTTATACCTTGGTCAATCGGGTCCGCCATGGCCTGAGCCAAGTGACGGAAAACGCTCCCTCAGCATAAGGAAGTTGCAATGCGTGAAGCCCAGGAACTGACGTTCACCACCCACGACGGCGTGGAGTTGTTCTACCGGCACTGGCCGGCTGTCGAGGCCACGGCGGGTGAACCCCGCCAGGCCGTATTGTTGTTTCACCGCGGCCATGAGCACTCCGGGCGCATCGCGCATTTGGTGGATGAGCTGGATTTGCCCGGGTTCGAGTTTTTCGCCTGGGACGCCCGCGGCCACGGCCAGTCGCCCGGCGAGCGGGGCGACAGCCCGAGTTTCGCCACCAGCGCGCGGGACGTGCAGACCTTCTGCGATCACATCGGCGCGGCACACCAGATCGACGAACAGAACATTGCCGTAGTCGCACAAAGCGTCGGCGCGGTGATCGCTTCCACCTGGGTCCACGACTATGCGCCGCGCATTCGCTCGCTGGTGCTGGCGTCGCCGGCGTTCAAGGTCAAGCTCTACGTACCGTTCGCCCGTCCGGGCCTGGCGCTGATGCGCAAGTTCCGTGGCAATTTCTTCGTCAACAGTTACGTCAAGGCCAGGTTCCTCAGCCATGACCCGGAGCGAGTCGCGTCCTACGACAGCGATCCGCTGATCACCAAGGCCATTTCGGTGAACGTGCTGCTGGGCCTGTACGAAGCCGCCGACCGGGTTGTAGCCGATGCCCAGGCGATCCAGGTGCCGACACAGTTGTTGATTTCCGGTTCCGACTTCGTCGTGCATCGTAAACCCCAGGAACAGTTCTTCGAGCGGCTGGGCAGCCTGCACAAAGAGAAGCACATCCTGCCGGGCTTCTTCCACGACACCCTCGGCGAGAAAAACCGTGCGCCAGCCATCGCCAGCGCCCGCCGCTTCATCCTGCAAAACTTCGCCCGTCCGCTGGAGCGCCCTTCCCTGCTGGACGCCGATCGCCTGGGCGTGACCTGCGCCGAAGCCGAAACCCTGGCGACGCCGCTGCCGCACAACTCGTTGCGTGATCTTTACTGGCGCATGACCCGCGCCAGCATGCGCTTTGGCAGCAAATTGTCGGCCGGGGTGAAACTGGGCTTCGACACCGGCTTCGACTCCGGCAGCACCCTGGATTACGTGTACCGCAACCGCCCAACCGGCACCTCGGCCCTGGGCAAGATGATCGACCAGAACTACCTGAACTCCATCGGCTGGCGCGGCATTCGCCAGCGCAAGGTGCACGTCGAAGAGCTGCTGCGCCTGGCGATGGCCGAGTTGCGCGCCCAGGACCGCGAGGTGCGCATCGTCGACATCGCCGCCGGTCATGGCCGCTACATTCTCGAAGCGCTGCAAGGCGTCAGCCCGTTGCCGGAGTCGATCCTGCTGCGCGACTACAGCGACATCAACGTGCGTGACGGCAGTGCGCTAATCCTTGAGAAAGGCCTCGGCGACATCGCGCGTTTCGTCAAGGGTGATGCGTTCGACCGCCAGGATCTGGCGGCGCTCGAACCGAAACCAACCCTCGCCGTGGTGTCGGGCCTGTACGAACTGTTCGCCGATAACCAGATGGTCGGCGGCTCCCTCGCCGGCCTGGCCGAAGCGGTGGAGCCTGGCGGTTTCCTGGTCTACACCGGCCAGCCATGGCACCCGCAACTGGAACTGATCGCCCGCGCCCTGACCAGCCACCGCGCCGGCCAGGCCTGGGTGATGCGTCGGCGCACCCAGGCGGAAATGGACCAATTGGTCGAGGCGGCAGGTTTCCGCAAGATCACCCTGCGGGTCGATGAGTGGGGCATTTTCAGCGTTTCGCTGGCGCAGCGGGTTCAGTAATGAGCGCCGTCATCGCTCCGGCCCGCGAACCCGCGCTGCTGAAACCGGCGGTGCTGTGGCTGCTGTTGTTGGCGCCGCTGTTCTTCACCACGTACGGCTTCGCCACCTGGGTCACGGCCCAGCGTGACGACGTCGGCAGCCTGGTGTTCGACTGGGAAAGCCACATGCCGTTCATGGCCTGGACCATCGTGCCGTACTGGTCGATCGACTTGTTGTACGGCCTGTCGTTGCTGCTGCCCAACAGCCGCGACGAACTCAAGCGCCACGCGCTGCGTCTGCTCACGGCCCAGGCGATTGCGGTCAGTTGCTTCCTGCTCTGGCCGCTGACGTTCACCTTCCCCCGACCGGAAATGGATGGGGTGTTCGGTTGGATGTTCGACGTGCTGGCCGGCTTCGACAAGCCGTTCAACCAGGCGCCGTCGCTGCACATCGCGTTGCTGGTGGTGCTCTGGGTCTGTTATGAGCGCCACCTGCAAGGCGTCTGGCGTTGGTTGATGCACGGCTGGTTCGCCTTGATTGGCGTGTCGGTGCTGACCACTTACCAACACCATTTTGTCGACGTGCCGACCGGTGCGCTGGCCGGGTGGTTGTGTGTCTGGTTGTGGCCGCTGGACCGGCCGAGCCCGCTGTTCAGTGCACGACTGACGACAGATCCGGCCCGTCGGCGCCTGGCCCTGCGTTATGGCGTGGGTGCCGCCGCGTTGTTCACGTTGGCGTTTGCCTTCGGTGGCGCGTGGCTTTGGCTGATCTGGCCGGCGGTGGCGGTGCTGATGGTGGCGCTGAATTACCTGCTGTTCGGCGCGAGCGGGTTCCAGAAGCGTGAAGACGGTCGACTGAGCCCGGCGGTGCGCTGGTTGCTGGCGCCTTATTTGACGGCGGCGTGGATCAATTCCCGCCTGTGGACGCGCAAGCACCCACAGCCGGATCAGATCATGGATGACGTCTGGCTCGGGCGGATTCCTACATCGGCTGCCCTGAAGGACAGTCGGTTCAGCGCGGTGCTCGACCTCTGCGCCGAGTTGTCCATGGACAGCACGGCAATCGCCTATCGCACCGTGCCGGTACTCGACCTGACGGCACCGACTGTCGAGCAATGCCTGGACGCCGCGCAGAAAATCGAGCACCTGCGCCAGCATGGGCCGGTGCTGGTCTGCTGCGCCTTGGGTTACTCGCGCAGCGCCACCGCCGTGGCGGCTTGGTTGTTGAGCACGGGCCGCGCTGACAGCGTGGGCGCTGCCATTGCGCAGATCCAGCGTGTGCGCCCACGTGTCGTCCTGCACAAGGCCCATCGCCAGGCGTTGGGGCAAATATCCGCGGGCTTCGGGGAATGGTCATGAGCAGTGACATCGAACTGCACACCGTGGCGAGCCTGTTGCGCCGCGGTCAATCGCTGGACCATTTGTCCACCGGACTGACGCTGCTGGCGGCGCTGATCGGCCTGGGCCAATGGCTGGTGGGTAGCGTCGATCCGTGGCTGCTGTTGCTGAGCTTTGGCGTGTTCGTCCTCGGCATGCAGGAAAAATACCTGGCGTTTCGCGTGGCCTTTGATGCCGATCTGTTTCAGATCGTCGCGGATGCCAGCAAGCCGCTGACCGAACGCACCCAGGCATTGGACGAGGCCCTCGCCAATCTCGGCCTGCAACCGGTCGAGCGTGGCGGGCGGTCCTGGCCTGAGCGCAGCCATGGTTCGATGCGACTGCTGCGCCGCCAAGCCTGGCTGGTGACTATCCAAGCGCTGTTGACGGTGAGCTTTGTCCTGGCGAGTCCCTGGCTGGTTTACTCGGGTCTTGGAACTTAAACAGGAAGATGAATGGCTTCTGTGGCGAGGGAGCTTGCTCCCGCTGGGGGGCGAAGCCCTCCCCTATGATCTGCCTGATAAACCGCGACCTCAGTGTTAGGGCGACTTCGTAGCCCAGCGGGAGCAAGCTCCCTCGCCACATTGTTTGCCTGCGATAGATGTCGCATAACTTCAAGCTTTCAGGACAAGGAATCCTCATGTTCGAACCCGTGGTCGCCAACCTCATCACCTCCGCCGCGCGGATGGTCACCGGCGCGCGTAGCCTGTGGCTCGGCTGCGCGCCGACGCCGGTGCAGCGGATCTACTTCGCCAACCACAGCAGCCACGGTGACTTCGTGTTGCTCTGGGCCTCGCTGCCGCCAGCGCTGCGCAAGCTCACCCGTCCGGTCGCCGGGGCCGATTATTGGCAAACCAGCCCGATGCGCCGCTACATCATCAACCGGGTGTTCAACGGCGTGCTGGTGGATCGCGAGCGCAAGGATCCTTCCTGCAACCCATTGCAGCCGATGCTCGACGCGCTGGAAAACGGCGACTCGCTGATCATCTTCCCCGAGGGCACGCGCAATCCGGATGAAGGCCTGTTGCCGTTCAAGAGCGGGATCTACCACCTGATGAAAAGCCATCCCGAGGTGGAGGTGATCCCGGTGTGGATCGCCAACCTCAACCGCGTCATGCCCAAGGGCCGTGTGCTGCCGCTGCCGTTGTTGTGCACCACCAGTTTCGGCGCGCCGCTGTGCATCGAAGAAGGCGAAAGCAAAGAGCAATTTCTAGAACGCAGCCGCGCCGCGCTGCTGGCCCTGGCCCCGGAGCACGTCTGACATGGATCGATATACCTTGATGTTGTTTGGCGGGATCGGCGCGATTCTGCTGCTGGCTTCGTTGATCGGTTTCATTCTCAAGCTGCGGACCAAAGGCGCGCCGAACTCGGTGATCGAGAACCTCAACGCGCGGATCAACGCCTGGTGGATCATGGTGCTGGTGATCGGTATTGCGTTCTGGCTCGGCAACGCGGCGGTGATCCTGCTGTTCTACGCCGTGTCGTTCTATGCCTTGCGCGAATTCCTGACGCTGACCCCGACCCGGCGCAGTGACTACCCTGCCCTCGTGGCGGCGTTCTACCTGGCGCTGCCGCTGCAATACCTGCTGATCTACTACGACTGGTACGGCCTGTTCTCGATCTTCATTCCGGTGTACGTGTTCTTGCTGTTGCCGATCCTGGCGTCGCTGGGCGGCGACAGCACGCACTTCCTCGAGCGCGCTTCGAAAGTGCAGTGGGGGTTGATGATCGCGGTGTTCTGCATCTCCTTCGTGCCCGCCCTGCTGACGCTGGACATCGCTGGTTTTGAAGGGCGCAACCTGTTGCTGATCGCTTACCTGGTGATCGTGGTGCAGCTCTCGGATGTGTTGCAGTACGTCTGCGGCAAGCTGTTCGGCAAGCACAAGATCGCGCCGAACCTGTCACCGTCGAAGACGGTGGAAGGTTTTGTCGGCGGCATTTTCCTGGCCTCGCTGATCGGCGGCGCGCTGTGGTGGATCACACCGTTCAATCCGTGGCAGTCGTTCCTCATCGCCTTGCTGATTAACCTGCTGGGCTTTGCCGGTGGCATCGTCATGTCGGCGATCAAGCGCGACCGTGGCGTCAAGGACTGGGGCCACATGATCGAAGGCCACGGCGGCATGCTCGACCGGCTGGACTCGGTGTGCTTCGCCGCGCCGATCTTCTTTCACCTGGTTCGGTATTGGTGGACTTGAGGTACTGACACACCGCTTACCTGTGGCGAGGGAGCAAGTTCCCTCGCCACAAAGGCGGTTCGCCGGACGATTTAGTGCGCCAACATATTGTGGTGCACGCTGTACATGATCCACAGCGACAGCCCCACCAGCAGCGCAATCACCACCGCCGAGAACGCCAGCGCCGTCACGTTCCAGCGCTGCTGCGGCGAGAAATCCAGGTGCAGGAAGTAGATCAGGTGCACGACGATCTGGATCACCGCAAAGATCGCCACGATCGCCGCCGTCATCGGCTTGGGCAATGTGGGATACATCACCAGGGCGAAGGGAATGACGGTGAGGATGACCGACAGAACGAACCCGGTGAGGTAGGATTTTGCGCTGCCATGGCTGGCATCGACGCTGCTCTGATGACTGCTCATTACATCACTCCAAACAGATAGACCACGGTAAACACGCAGATCCACACCACGTCGAGGAAGTGCCAGAACAGGCTCAGGCAGCCCATGCGGGTGGCGTTGACGGTGGTCAGGCCTTTGCGTTGGATCTGGAACATCACGACCGCCATCCACAGCAGGCCGGTGGCGACGTGCAGGCCGTGAGTGCCCACCAACGTGAAGAAACCCGTGAGAAAGGCACTGCGGTTCGGGCCGTAGCCTTCGGCGATGAGCTTCTGGAACTCATGGATTTCCATGCCGATAAACGCCAGGCCGAGGACGAACGTCAGGCCGAGCCAGGCCAGCACCTTCTGCTTCTGGCCGGCACCCAGGGCGAGCATGGCGAAGCCGTAGGTAATGCTGCTGAACAGCAGGATGAAGGTTTCCGCGAGGACGTAGGGCAGCTCGAAAATGTCGGCGGCGCCAGGGCCACCGGCAACGCTTTGCCCAAGCACCGCATAGGTCGCGAACAGCGTTGCGAACAAAATGCAGTCGGTCATCAAGTAGATCCAGAACCCGAACAGGGTCATGGAGCTGGCGTCCGAGTGCCCGTGTTCGGATTCCGGCGCAGTGGCGTTTGGCTGGACGAGATTGGACATGATCAAGCCTCCGCCAACATCTTGATGCGCTGGTTTTCAATACGCGCCACCTCCTCGGCAGGCACGTAGTAATCGATGTCGTCATCGGCGCTGCGCCAGATCACCCCGCCGATGGTCGCCACCAGCCCGACGATCGCCAGCCACCAGATATGCCACACCAGGGCAAAGCACATGATCAGGCTGAACAGGCTTATGACCAGCCCCATCGCGGTGTTGCGCGGCATGTGGATGGCTTGGAAATCCGCTTCGACGGCGGTCTTTTGGCCACGCTCCTTCATGCCCCAATAGGCGTCGATGCCCTCCACCACCGGTTGTTGGGCGAAGTTGTAGAACGGCGGTGGCGAGGCAGTGGACCATTCCAGCGTGCGACCGTCCCAGGGGTCGCCCGTCAGGTCGCGGTTCTGGTGACGCTGGCGGATGCTGAAGTAGATCTGCAGGATCTGGCAGACCACACCGCAGAGAATGATGCCCACGCCCAGCAACTCCGCCAGCAGCCACGGTTCCCATTCGGGCACGTTGAAGTGGTTCAAACGCCGGGTCATGCCCATGAAGCCAAGGAAGTACGACGGCATGAAGGCGAAGTAGAAGCCGATGATCCAGCACCAGAACGCCGCCCGGCCCAAGCGGTCGTGAAGTTTGAAACCAAAGGCCTTGGGAAACCAGTAGGTCAGGCCGCAGAGATAGCCGAACACGGCGCCGCCGATGATCACGTTATGGAAATGGGCGATCAGAAACAGGCTGTTGTGCAGCAGGAAATCCGCGCCGGGCACCGCCAGCAAGACACCGGTCATGCCACCAATGCTGAACGTGACGATAAAGCCCACCGTCCACAGCATTGGCGTTTCAAAGCGCACCCGCCCGCGGTACATGGTGAACAGCCAAGTGAATATCTTCACCCCGGTGGGCACGGCGATGATCATGGTCATGATGCCGAAGAAGGCGTTGACGTTCGCCCCCGAGCCCATGGTGAAGAAGTGGTGCACCCAGACGATGAACGACAGGATGGTAATGACAATCGTCGCCCATACCAGCGAGTGATAGCCGAACAGGCGCTTGCGGCTGAAGGTCGACGCCACCTCGGAAAAGATCCCGAACGCCGGCAGGATCAGGATGTACACCTCCGGATGGCCCCACGCCCAGATGAGGTTGACGTACATCATCGGGTTGCCGCCCAGCTCGTTGGTAAAGAAGTGCATGTCCAAGTAACGGTCGAGGCTGAGCATGAACAGCGTCGCGGTAAGGATCGGAAACGACGCCAGGATCAGCACCGCCGTGCACAGCACCGTCCAGGTGAACACCGGCATGCGGAAAAGCGTCATGCCGGGTGTACGCATTTTCAGAATCGTGACGAAGAAATTCACCCCGGTGAGCAGCGTCCCGACCCCGGATATCTGCAATGACCAGATGTAATAGTCCACCCCGACCCCGGGGCTGTAGGAAAGCCCCGATAGCGGCGGATAAGCGACCCAACCGGTGCGGGCGAACTCACCGACCGCCAGGGAAATGTTCACCAACATCGCCCCGGCGACGAACAGCCAGAAACTCAATGCATTGAGGAACGGAAACGCCACGTCCCGGGCACCGATCTGCAAGGGCACGACGATGTTCATCAGCCCCACGACCAATGGCATCGCCATGAAGAAGATCATGATCACGCCATGGGCGGTGAAGATCTGGTCATAGTGTTCCGGTGGCAGATAGCCGGGCGAACCGTCGGACGCCATCGCCTGTTGCGTGCGCATCATGATTGCGTCGGAAAAGCCACGCAGCAGCATCACCAGGCCGACGGCGATGTACATCACGCCGATGCGTTTGTGATCGACTGAGGTAAACCACTCTTTCCACAGGTAGGTCCATTTGCGGTAGTAGGTGATGGCACCCATGCCGGCCAGGGCGATCAGCCCCACCACCGCAAGGGTCCACATGATGATCGGCTCATCCGTCGGGATCGCCTCCAGCGTCAGTTTTCCAAACATGCCTTACTCCTGCGCTTTGCGTTGAGCCCCGACGGGTGATTCGATGCTGCCCTGCATGTGCTCCATGCGATGCTCGACTTCACGGGAACGGTTCATGCCTTCGTATTTATCGATGATGCTCTGGAACAAGTCCGGCTGGACCGAGGCGTAGTGCTCCACCGGGTGCTTGACCGTGGGTCGGGCCAGTCGGGCGTAGCTGTCCTTATCCAACCGCCCTTGTCCTGCGCGCACGCTGGCAACCCACTTCTCGAAACCCGCCGCATCGGTGGCCAGGGTTTGGAAATGCATGTCGGAAAAGCCCGGGCCGTTGTAGTTGGCGGCGATGCCCCGGTATTGCCCGGCCTCGTTGGCGATCAGGTGCAGTTGAGTCTGCATGCCAGCCATGGCGTAGATCTGCCCGCCCAGCGCCGGAATGAAAAACGAGGTCATCGCGCCATCGGAGGTCACGCGAAAGTTCACCGGTGTGTCCAAAGGCATTGCCAGCTCATTGACCGAAGCGATGCCCAGTTCCGGATAGATGAAGACCCATTTCCAGTCCGCAGCGATGACCTGCACCACCAGCGGCTTCACGTCGGAATCCAGCGGCCGGTAAGGGTCCAGCGCATGGGTGGACTTCCAGGTAACCACGCCGAGAATGATGATGATCACCAGCGGCACGCCCCAGACCACCGCTTCGATCTTGCGCGAATGCGCCCACTCCGGCGTGTACTTCGCCTTTGTGTTGGAAGCGCGGTACTTCACGGAAAAGACGAACGCCATGACGATGACCGGCACCACCACCAGCAACATCAACAATGTCGAGAGAATGATCAAGTTGCGTTGATCGACGCCGACCTGTCCCTTGGGATTGAACAACACCATGTCGCAACCACCGAGCAACAGCAGCCCGCCGACCAGCAACAACCTTGATAAGTAACAAGGCAGTCGAGTTCGCATCTCTTACGCTTCGCTTATGGGTTGCTTGCCAGTTGCCGAGCGATCTTGTCTTTGATCGACAGGCGCTGTTCCTTGAGTTTGCGCAGGTCGTCATCCTCGACGTTGCCCGCTGAAATGGATTCGGCGGCCAATACTTGGTTATCCAGATCCATGTACTCATCCAGCAGGCGATCAAGTTCCGGATCCTGCTGGCGACGTTGTTGGACCGCCTCTTTACTGCAATTCAAATCCTGATAAAGATCATGAGAAGCAGGCATGGCCTTCTCCTTTTACGGTGTTGTTGGGGTACACGATTTTTAGAATTGGCCCCCTCGGCTAAGTTGAGAGAAACATCTGGAAACGGTGACGAACGGCATCGCGCACAAAAAAAAGCCCACGAGACGTGGGCAAAGGGAAAGCGGTTATGTCGCAGGCCGAGTCAGGAGGATTGCTTACCTGCGGCCGAAGGCATCGCCGTGGAATCAACCCGGACCGTGCGTGATCGAAGCATTGCCTTCTCCCACTCCGTGGCATCGTGGCTGCAAAAGATTTCGACGTGCCCGTTTTGAACCCGCGCCAGTTCCCGCAGGCGATCCTGGTTGCGCATCCGTGCCGAACGGTAGGTGTCCATCATGTATTGATAGAATTTCAGCCCCGGCGGACAGTGGCGCTCGGCTTGATGGACTTCATCGTGGAAGAAATAGGCATCGCCGGCATGCAGCAGCCAACCGTCGGGCGTGCGCACGGCAATGCCGGCGTGCCCGGCCGTATGGCCTTGCAGCGGCACAAGGAAAATGTCCTCTTCTTCGGCCCCGATGAGCGCGCGCACCGAGTCGAAACCGAACCAGGTGTCGCCGTCCGGGGCATAGAACTCCCAATTGTCGATGCCCTGCCACTGACGTGCCTGGAACCGCCGCCGGCTGATCCAACTGTCGGCGGAGCGCGCCGCCGCCATTTCGTCACGCATCACATGAACCCGGGCCTGGGGAAAATCCTGGAGCCCACCGGCGTGATCGAAATCCAGATGGGTCAGGAGAATATGCCGAACGTCATTGGCATCGAAGCCTAGCCGCCGCACTTGTTCCAACGCGGTAAGGCGATGTTCGAATTTGATGTTGTTGAACGCCCGGAAAAATCGGCTCAACCGCTCGGGGGTCTGCACATCGCGCTGGCCAAAACCGGTGTCCACGAGGACCAGGCCGTTGCTGTCGGTTTCAATCAACAGGCAATGGCACACCAGGCACGCCGTCAGTCCTCGACTGTAGCCATCGAACAACTTCCCGCCCACCGGGCACATGCAACCGCAGTTCAGGTGGTGGATATGCATGTGGGCCTCCTGTCACGAATGGCGCGTCGATTTCCGTTTTTTCATGAACTCTTTTGAAATCGACAGGAACGCGACAGGCGCAATTCCGCAAAGGCGACAGGCGGTGGCTATGTCCAGGCAAAGATGCCCTGGGTGGGAGCTTGCTCGCTGCCACGCAGGGGGATCAATCGAGGATCAGGTGCGGCAGGAACCGACTGGAATCCTTGGTGATCAGGCTATTGTCTTCCCGCACCCCGATACCGGCGGCCTGGTCGCCGATGACCCAGGAACCGATCAGGGTGTAGCTGTCGCCAAAGCGTGGCAGTGGCGCGAACTCCTGGAGGATGAACGGCGCATCGGTATACGGGCCGTCCTCTTTGACGATCAAACCATCAGTAGTCTGCAGCTCGATATTGGCGCCTTCCCGGGAAAAGAACGGCTTGCGTACCCAGCCCTTGGGCACCGCTTTGCTCGTGTCGGTATCCAGGTGGGCGGCGAGCAGGTTCGGGTGGCCTTTGTTGAACTCCCACAACAGCGGCAGGATGCCTTTGTTGGAGATGATCGACTTCCACGCCGGTTCGAAAAACTGCGTATCGCATTGGGCTATCGCAGCGCCAAACGGCTCGTGGAAAATGAACTCCCAGGCATGCAGCTTGAACAGGTGCGGAATCCAGCGCTCTTGCAGATCGACGAAACGTCCTTCACTGTTGAGGCCGATGTCTTCGATATCGATGTGCCGCGATTCGATGCCGACTTTTTCCGCGATCAGGCGCAAGTAATCCGTGGTGCCCTTGTCTTCCACCGAGCCTTTAATCGAGGCGAAATAGAACGGCTCCTTAAGCTGCAACTGGGCAAAGGCCTGGTGCAGCTTGGTATCGATGCTGTTGAACTGGTCGGCATGGGCCGGCAGCACACCGCGCTCGATGCACTGCTCCAGCCAGCCCCACTGGAACGCCGCCGCCTCGTAGAGGCTGGTCGGCGTGTCGTAGTTGAGCTCCAGCAATTTGGCGGGACCGCTGCCGTTGTAGGAGAAATCCATACGCCCATACAGGTGCGGGTGGCCTTCCAGCCATGACGTGCGAACCAAGTCGAAGAACGGCGCCGGAATACTCAGGCGCTCCAGCAATTCTTCGCTTTGGACCACGCGGGCCACGAGGTCCATGCACATCTCATGGATCTCGGTGGTCGGGTCTTCCAGGTCATCCTCGATTTGCTTGAGGGTGAATTGGTAGTACGCGCTTTCGTCCCAATAGGGTTCGTCGTCGATGGTGTGGAACAGAAAGCCGAGCTGCTCGGCGGTCTGCTTCCAGTCAGGACGCTCTGCGCACTGGATCTTCTTCATGACGCTGGTTCCTCAACCGCCGGAGCTGCTCGAACCGCCCCAACCGCTGCGGGCGCTGGACTTGCTACCGAAACCACCGCGAGACGTAGAGGACGCGACGGACATTGGCTTGCTGGTCTTGATGGAGTCGGTGTAGCTGCCGTACCGCGCCTGGTTGGACTTGTTGAAGGTCGAGCCCCTGGAAACCCGCTGGCTGAGCGTCGAGGACCCGAAGTTGCCCCGATCGTCGCGGTAGCGGTAGACCGGCTCGGAGTAATAGCTGTTGCGGTTGCCGCTCAGCATGTTGCCGATCAGCATGCCGGTCAGCAGGTTGCCGAAGCCTGAACCACCGACGTTCGCTTCCGACGCCGGCAATTGGGCCCGGGCCGCATCGACCTGCGATTGCGTAACTTCGCCGTCGGCGCTGAGCTCGAAACCACCGAGCTTGGGGATGAACTGGCCACTCGAGTCCTGCTGGCACCAGTCCGGGACAAAGTCGGCATCGCAATCCGCCTGGCTGGCGTACGTCGGCGCGATGCGACGGTGCTCGGCCATGGCGGTCATGTAGGCGTCGGCGCAAATGTCCACCGGCAGCTTTTCATCGACACATTGCTGGACGGATTGGAAGTTGTACTTCTTCTGCAACTTGTAGGTTTTTTCCGTTGGCCCGCAGCCAGATATCGCCAGGGCGACCGACGCAGCCAGCGAAAGCTGGACGTACTTGCTTCGTTTCATCGGGATCTCCGTGGCGCGATCAGTTCGTGGAAGGCGTCATGCACGCGGCGTTCAACATGCCGACGCTGATGGCCACGGCGGCGATATAGATACCTGCGGCGATTTCACCGTTCTTGATGCGCGCCGAAGCCCCCTTGAGGACCAGGCTGGTCATCAGGAACGCCAGCAACTGAACGACAGCTGCGATCACCGCCCAGACGATGAAGTCCAGCATGTTGATCGAGTAGGCAATCACATTGCTGGCCGGAATGGCGAAACCGATGACGGCGCCGCCCAGGGCGATGGCCGCCGCCACGTTGCCCGAACGAATCAGTTCGAATTCCCGGTGCGGTGTGACGCGGGTGTAGATGAACTGGAACAGCGCGAACAGCACGGCGGCGCCGAGGATGTACATGACAAAGCCAAGCACGGCGGCTTTGTTCAGGGAAATGGAGAGCGCTTCAAGCATGGACTTCTTCCTTATTCAAAAAGTGTTCAGGTCAGTGGTGTACAGGGAAATACCCAGCGAAGTGCTCAGGCTGACGCTGCCCTCGGCGTCTTCTTCGACGGAGAACAACAGGAACTCCCGGCGATCCGTCAGGCCGGTGTCGCGGGCGTACAGCATCGAACGATGTTCGACGTTGTAGGACTCGTCCGGATTGCTTACGCGCTCGCTCAACGCCACCAGTTCTGTCTGGCCCGCCTCGGTGCCCCATTCGCGGGTGTACTCGACGCCGTCATGGGTGTAGGTCGGCAGGCCGATCAGGCTTTCGGGGCCGGCGAGGCGACGCAACTCCGCTTCACTGTTGATCGTGACGTAGCTGAGGTAGTTGAACAGGATCACCGACTCGACCTGCCCGGCGACGTCGCCGCTGGTGTGCACCTGCAACCAATAGTCCTCATCGTTCATGTAGCAGCGCGACAGCCAGTTCGACTGCCCGAGGTCGACGATGCCCAGGCTCCAGATCTGCTGGTTGCCCGGGATGACCACGCTGCTGTTGCCGTCGAGCAGCAACTTGAGCGTGGTGTCGAACATGACTTGCTTGCCGGAGGACAGGCCCAGCGGCCCGGTGACAGGCGCGTGGTTGCTGGCTGTCCTGTTCGCATTCGGGGCCTCGAGCCCCATCAACTGCTTAAACCACCCCATGGGAAATTTCCTTGAGACGCGCCGAGGCGATGTAGAAGAGTTCGCCGCCCACCACACGGGTGGCGCCGGGCGGGTTGATCGACGGCTGGCGGGCGCCCTGGGCGCGGTAGCCGATCAGCGTGGCGTTGTGCTGTTCTTTCAAGCGGGTGTAGAGCTCGCCGAAAGTCGCTTCAAACGCCTCGGGCAATTTCATCAGGTACTGGGTGGCACCTTCGCCGACACAGAGCAACTCATTGATGACCACTGACGAGCCCGGGTCCTGGGAGGCACGCACCAGCATCTCGATCGCCATGCTGGAGGTGCATTCCAGGCTCGGCGCATAGGCGCTGGCGAGGGCGGCCACTTCGCTGTCATTGAAATGGGCGACTACATGCCCGACAGGCTCCAGTCGATTGACCGCCAGCACGGTGGCCAGGGTCAGGTCGTCGGAATGAGTGCGCACGAGCACGCGTTCGGCACCAGGCACGCCGGCACGCTGCAGCAGCGCGACGGAGGACAAGCTGTCGCCCTTGATGTACGTGGCCTTGCCGGGCATGGGGTTTTCTTCGAGATCGCAATCGCAGATGACGATCAGGTTGTCATTGGACGTTTCGTCCTGTAGCAGCAATTCGATGACTCGCTCGCTGGAGGCGCCCTCCCAGCCGATGAGCACCGTGTGGCCGGCCTTGCCGGTGAAATCGCCTTTGCCCTTCATGCCTTTTCTCCATACATCGATGACGCTGCTGGTGGTTTTGCCGATGACCGTCGTCAACAGGGCAATGCCCCCGAGCATGATCCAGGTCGCCACGAAAATTCGCCCGGCGGATGTCTGTGGCAACAGATCGCCATAGCCGACGGTCAGCGTGGTGGTGAGATAGAAGTAGATAAACGTGGCGGCGGTGATGAGGTGCTGCTCGCCCAGCAGCACCAGGCCGATCCAGGCGATGGACAGGTGCACGCCCAACGCAATGGCCAGCCCTGCCCAACCGAAGCGATGGAAGAAGGACGAAGCGTACGTGCGCAACAGAAGGAAAATCGACATTTCGTCCCTGACTCCGTGGGGCGTGGTTCCTGGCGGGATAATCGCTCTGAGTGCCTGAGCGTAGTGGCCGGACAGCATTAAACCTGTTGCGGGGCTTGGATAGAAGTACCTGCGTAACAATAAATCCGATGAGCAGGCGGGCCTGGCTCAATCCTTGTGGCGAGGGGATTTATCCCCTCGCCACAGGTTTTGTGTTCGGCCTGCCTCGATTTTACTCAGCCGATTTTTTCTTCAGGCGTTCCAGGATCGCATTGGCGCTGCCTTCGTTCGGCGTGATGCCGGCATCGCGCAGCTTGCGCTCCAGGTCGGAGCCGGTCGAAGCCTCGGCCAGCTCGTCCTGGGCTTGCAGTTCAGCGGCACGTTGCTGCTGCTTGGCTTGCAGGCGGTTGAGGGTCCCGACGGCGGTTTCCAGCTTGCCGTTGGCGCCGCCGCTGGCGATCGAGGCACTGACTTGGGCCTTCTGCACGCTTTCCCGGGCCTTGGCCATGTCCACCTGCTGGCGCAGGCTCTTGATGCGGCTTTCGGCCTTGGTGATGTCCTTGCGCATGTTGTCCGCGTAACCGCCGAATTCGGTCGCGTGCTTTTGCTCGGCGTCCAGTTCGTTGGTCAGGGTCGAAATGGCTTCGGCCACTTCCAGCGCCAGGTCTTCGCGGTTGGCCTGGATCGCGGCCAGGGCCTTGGCTTCCAGGTCCTTGATCTTGGCGTTGTATTCAGCGACGCGATCGGTCGCCAGCTTGTGCTTGGCCATGATGGTGACCAGCTCGCGCTTGGCATTGGCCAGCGCGGTGTCGGCGTCGCGGATTTCCTGGTCGAGGATGCGCAGGGCCTGTTGGTCGACGATCGATTCGCCGACTTCGTTGGCACCGCCACGCAGTGCGGTGAACAACTTGCTCCAGATGGACTGAGTCATTGGATGGTTCCTGTTCGGCGAATTAAATGAAGAAGCGTTCGAAGGCTTCGCTGGCGCGCTGGACGTTGTCGACGAGGGTTTTGACCTCGGTGACGACGTTGGTCAGGCTGGAGTCGGAGCTCAAGGCACCGAACATGTTGTAGACGACCTGTCCGTTGGGCATGGTCTCGATGCCGATGGACGACAGCGGGAACATTTCCCGGCTGCGCAATACGGCGTCGTTGAATGCCGCGACATCGTTGATCGACTCGACGTCCACCAGCACGGTATCGACGATGATCTGGTCGCCGACCACGGCGATGTAGATTGGCAAGCCACCGAAGTCATTCATTTCCAGCTTGATGCTGGACTCGGAGCCTTGGACGAGGGAGAGGGTGATGTCGTTCGCGACCACTTCGTCCAGGGCCTGAAGGGCGCTGTAGAGGCGATCGATGTTCCAGTTGTTACCTGCGCTCATGTAATCCTCCGACATGAATGGGCCAGCCAGAATCGGTTGGCGTAGCTGTTTCTCCATTTGCTTGAGCAGGCTTCGGTTTTCAGGAAGCACCCAAGTCTCGTGTTTCACATACCCGGCGGCACTCAGGCCCGCGCGCATCTGCTTCATGTAGAAGCTCGACGGCTTTTTCGCGGAGGGTTTGGCGCGCTCTCCCGTGCGGCTCGCTGAATCGGTCACAGACCCGTCACGCGGATCTGATGGAGAGCTGGTTGGCATGGTACGGACCCCACTGTGAAAAACTCACGCGTGAGAAACACTACAGGCAACTTCACGACCTCACAATAGCTCACGCGTGAGATTTTTCTTGTCACAAATGCTGATCCCACAGGTCTACGGATAGCTGAAACTCTTGACCAACGTCAGCTCGCCCACCGCCCGCATCGGCACCACGAAGGTTTCCATCTTCTCGCTGGGCGTGCCCTCTTCGGTGATGACGGTGACTTTCGCCGTGGTCAGGGCTTGTTGCGCCAGCCCCACTGTTCCGCCCTCTTCGCCGTCTTCTTCACTGCCGTACCCGCCGCCGTAGTAGTTCACATACACCAGGTACTGCCCTTTGATCGGTGCCGGCATGGCAACGATTTCCGGGCCGTAGCCGGTGGTGACGTCGACATCCAGGGCGGCGCCGTTGGCGATGGCGCGGTCGCCGTACCAGACGTGCCCGCCATCGGGCGTGACCAGATGCAGATCCAGGTCGGTGCCGTCGCTGTCCCAGGTCAGCAACACCCGCAACTTGGCCGGGGTGGCGCCGCCGCTGGTGTTGAGAAATTGCGTGCGGTGGCGCTGCTGGCCATCGGCGCTGCGCACCTCAACGCTGTTGCTGCCATTGGGAAACGAGAATGGCCGGTCGAAGCGCCCTTCCTCGTCGAGCTTCAATGGCAAGCTCACGCCGTTGACGATGAGTTGGCCCGGCTCATTGCTCTTCGGCGTGCCTTTGATCTGGCCGGTGATGCGGGCGGTATTGGCCTGGCCCTGGGGCGTGTTGACCGACGAGGCCGGGTAGTTGACGGTCTGGCTGAAGCGTTCGCCCTCGCCCCCCGGCGCGCCGCTGCGCCAGCCGCCGACAGGGGTTTCCAGCTTGAGAGTATCGAGCTTGTCGGGGTCGGCGGCCATGGCCGGTGGCAACGCGGTCAGGGCGCATAGCAACAGCAAGACCTGTGGATAACGGAGTGTCATGGTCTATTCCAGCAAGAGGTGACGGGCGAGCCCTTCGATGTAGTTTTCGTCCTGGCCATTGGGGTGAGCTTCAAAGGCCAGGTGCAGATATTCATGGGTCAGGTCGAGGCGGTCTTGCAGCGACAGCACGCCGCGCACGTAGATGCGTTGGCGCTCGCGGTCGACATACGGCCGGCCGAAGGCGACGCGGCACACCGCGAAGGCACTGATTTCGATGTAGCCCACTTCGCTTTCCAGGCGTTGGCGCCAGCCACGTCGCTGCTTCAACAGCCAATCCTGCGCGGCGGGCAATGCTTCGCAGGAAGCCACGGGGTTGTCCCAACGACTGAGGCTGGCGCGCGGGTACGCATGCAGCAGGATCGCGTCGTAGCGTTGGCCGCTCTTGGCCTGCTCGACAGCCTGGGCCCAGGACAATTTGTCCGGACCGGGTTGATCGGAGTGGTAGGTGACATCGGTGCCAGCCAGGACCAGGTCGCTGGTCCACGCCGCGATGGCACGGTTTTCAGGCGCCGCCGGACGTGGCGCGACGCGTTGGCGATGACTGCTGTCGTCTATGCTCAGGCAATCGCCATTGCGCTGGGCGTTCTGCAGCAGGTAGGTGCGAATTGCCACCGCCAATGCCTTGGCCGCTTCGGCGGGTTCGGCCTTGGCTTCGCGCTGCAACACCCGGGCAACGTATTCCTCCCGGTCCAGTCGCGCCACCAGCTTGCCGGGCAACAGGAACAGTTCGCCGTCGCTGTGGATGTCCAGTTGGTTGCCGTTGGTGAATTCGACGCGGTAGTCCCCGCGCAGTTGACCCGGCGTGGCTGGGCGCTCGCCGGCCATCACTCGCTGCAACGGATAGCGGGCAAACAGGTCGACTTCCACGCAGCGCCCGGTTTCCGCCGGCCAGCGGGACGGCAGCGCCGTGGCCAGGCCATCGCCGTATTTCTTCAGGACCTGCTGGCTGGTGCCGCGCCCACCGGCCCACACCGGCGTACCATCGACCAACCAACCGGCAAAACCGCCCTGGCGCGACAAAGGTCCCTGATCACCCAGCCAGCTCCAGGTCTTGACCCGCAGGCGACTGCCCAACTGGCCGACCAAGCGGCCATCCGCCGCGCCAAGCACCACATCGAGCAGAACCCGTCGGGCCTGCTCCTGGGCCGGCAGCGTCGCCAACGCCTTGAGCAGCTCGGCCACCGGCACCTGCGTTTGCGGCTGCAAGGCCGGCAGGTCCGACAGCCATTTCGGCGCCTGACGCGCCTGCCAGTAATCCCGCCAGTTCGAGGCCGACAGCCCGAGCCGCTGCGGTTCGAAATACAGACCGCAGGACTTCACCAATGCCTGGTCGCGGCCAATGCTCTGCCCGGCGTTGCAGCAATAGACTTCTTCTTTCGACTCGCCGCGACATTCATAGACAGGTTCACGAGCATTGGTGTCCACCAGCCAGGCGTAGACAAACAGCTTCCACAGGCTGCCCAACGGTGCCTGCAAGGAATCGGGCAACGGCTGGCGATCCAGTACCTGGGTCTGGCTCACGCGCACCAGTTGACCGTCGAAAGCCAGGCGCAATGGCTCCTCCTGCGCTGTCGCCAGCGCAGGAATCAAGCACAACAACCACCAGCCCCAAGGCCTGCGCATGTCAGTTGACCGTCACCTGACCCAGCGCCGGTTTCTGTTCGCGCGCCTGGTTCTGTGGCGCGTAGACCTGAGTGAAACGCACCGGCGGCAAGGTGAACTGCCCCTTCTGGGAGAAGCGCACCAAGTGCCGCAGGCGCAGCTCGCCACTGAGGGCGTCCACGGGCACTGCGTAAGCCATCTGGCCCGGCTCGAAGCGCGCCTTTTCCAGAGACGTCGGCTCGCTGTCGGCCTTGCCCATCAATTGGATGCCCCACGTGGTGCGCTCCACATCGGCGCCCGGCGGCAACGGTACTTCGAGCATGCCGTAGCGCAGCGGCGTCGCGGCCTTGCTGTTGATGATCACCTCATCCAGGTAGAGAGCGTCGCTGGACAACGGCTTGTTGCCCACGGCTTCGAGCTTGAAGGTGAAGGCCTCGTCGCCCGGTACCAGGCGCGACAAGCGACGGGTAATGGACACGGCCATCGGCGCCGCGGGTGCTTGCTGGCTCTGGAAGCTCAGTGCCGCTTGCAACGGACGCTCTTGGGCGCCGGTCAGGGTCAGCTGCGTTGGAAGCTGCGCGCCCTGCCATTGCCAGTAGGTTTCACCGGTCGCACCTTGCTTGGCGGCCCAGCCTTCGCCCGGCGCCAGGGCCACGGCCGGCGCGGCCTGTTCGATGCTGCGTTGCAACCATGTCAGGGCCAGGGCGCGCTCCAAGGTGGACTGTTGCGGCAGCACACGTTCCAACAGAGCCGTGGCGCGGGCCTGATCGAAGCCCTGAAGCGACAGCAGCAAAGCCTCGACGAACGGCTGCGAGCTCAGCTCCAGTTGCTGTTGCGCGGCGTCGGCCTGGCGGCTGAAGGCCGTGGGCAACGGCACCTTCGCCTGCTTGGCGAGGGACGCCGTCAGCACGCGGGCGCTGGCCAGGCCAAGGGCCGAATCCGGCGCGTACATGACCAGGCTGTCTTCACCGCTGTCCAGCACGCTTTCGGTGCTGTCTTCACTGGCTTTCGCCAGATCATCCATCAGCCCGCCGAGCAAGGTATTGACCGGCAACTGCATCTGCTTGGCGAACGACAGGATCAACGCTCGCTGCAGCAGCGGCGTATCACCGGCCTGCTTGGCGTAGACCTCCAACACCCGCTGCCAATGTTCCGGCGGCAGGTTCAGGTCCAGGGCCTTGCTGGCGTGCCAGTCGGCGTAATAGGCGTAGGCGGTGAGGAACGCGTCAGGCTCACCGTCCTGGCCCCACCAGGTGAAACTCGCCGAAGGCCCGGCCATTTGAACCAGGCGCAAGCGGCTGTTTTGCATGATCAACCGCAAGCGATCGCGGATCTGCGGGTTCGACGCCAGGGTCGGATACGCGATGCTCAACGGCAGCAAGCGGCTGGCGGTCTGCTCGACGCCGCCATAGGGATAGCTCAGCAACTCATCCAGGGCCGAACGGAACAGCGCTTGCGGGCTGTCATCCAGGCGCAGGCGGATATCGCTGGCGTCCGCCGGCAGGTTCAGCGGCGTGTCGCCGCTGACCACGTCGAGGCGCTGGCTCTGGGTGACTTGCCAACCGTTGCCGCTGGCATTGAGGTGCAGGGCCAGGCTGTCCTGGGTTTCACCGTTCAGTTGCAATTGGACGCTCAAGTCGCCGCTGCTCAGTTCCAGCGCCGGCAACGCCACGTAGTTGATGCCATTTTTCAACTCCGCCACCACACGCTGTTCAGCGCCGGCGTAGCGGATCAGCAACTCGGCTTTCAACGGCTTCTCGGATTGGCTGAAAGCGAACAGGCCCAGTTGCGGCTTGTCGCCCATGCGGAAGCGAGTCGGGCCGCTCCACTTCAGGTACAGCGGTTTCTCCGAGGCGATGAATTGCTTCTTCTGGCCCACTTGGCCGTCGTCCGCAATCGCTTTCGCGGTGATGCGCCAGCGTGTCAGCGAGTCCGGCATCTTGAAGGTAAAGCGCGCCTTGCCGCTGGCGTCGGTCACCAGCTCCGGCTGCCAGGCGGCCGTGTCGACGTCTTCACGACGCGGCCGCTCCAGCACCTTCACCCCGCGCTCGCTGCGGTTGGCCTTGCCCGGTGCGCCGGGGCTGCCCGGCAACGCCACGTCGTAGCTGATGAACGACAGGCTGGCGCTGGTGCGCACGTTGTTACGGCGCGGGTGGTAGAAGAACTGATCGATGGTCGGCGCGACTTCCGGTTGCAGCGCGTAGACCATTTCATCGACGACGCTGACCGTCAGGTGCGCCGGGATCGCCTTGCCGGAGAACTGGGTACTCAGGTCGACGGTCACCGTGTCGCCAGGACGATAGGTGGCTTTGTCGGTGGTGATCGCTACGTCGATCTGCGGCGCAACGACCTTGATGCCGGCGTTCTGGAAGCTGTATTGGCCGCCCTTGGTGTACAGCACGGAGAAGGTCAGGTTCGGCGCGAAGTTATCCTTCACGGCGATGCGTGCGCGGTACTGGGTATCGCTGAGCTTCTCCATTTTCAGCCAGTCAGCGCCTTTGGAGAGCATCGCCGTGGCCTCGACCTTGTCCCGCTCCAGGGACAACAGTGCATCGTTGACCGGTTCCGGGAAGGTGATCAATGCCAAGGCTTCGTCACCGGTCTTGTATTCGGTTTTATCGAGGACGATTTCGACCGTGCCCGGAACAGCCTTGATGCCTTCGCCCGTCACTGCGTGGCTCGCCGCGCCGATGACCCGGCCATGATCGTCCTTGAGCGTCAGGTTGTAGGTGCCGGGACGGTCGAAGGTCAGGCTGAAGCCATTGTCCTTGGCGGCGAGCTTGCCTTCGCCGGTGGTCTGATCTTCCAGGCGCACCCAGGCATAGCTGCCCGGCGTCACGGCTTTGCTTTGTTCGTTGCCGCCTTCGTTGGCGTAGCTGAACGCGACTTTCTCACCCGCTGCGCTGAAACGTCGAGGTGCGCCCAGGCGGAAATTCGCCGCGCCGCGGTCGATGAGGATTTCCTTGGTGGTCTTGACCCGGTACGCCGCGCCATCGCTGGCGAACACGGTGAGGGTGTAGCGGCTCGGCTTGTCGGCGGCCGGCAGATCGAGCGTGGCGTTGCCCTTGTCATCGGTGGTCACTTCGCTGCTGGTCAGCTCCACCGGGAATTGCCCGAGGTATTGCAGCTCGTTATCGACCATCGACAGTTGCTGGGCCCGCAGGCTCAGGCTGACCTTGGCGTTCACCACCGGCTTGCCGTCCGGGTAGAGCAGCACCAGGTTGCCCTTGACCGGCTCGCCGGTGCGGTAATCCTGCTTGGCCAGGTTCAGCGCGATCTCGAAGTGCGGCTTGATGTATTCGGCGACGCGGAAGGCGCTGCTGTAGAGCTGGTCCTTGTAGCGCAAGCGCAGCTCATAGCCACCGGCCACGGCATTTTCCGGCAGTTGGAAACGGCCTTGTGTACCAGCCTTGGAATCGAGCTTCAGGGCCAGGGTTTGCAGCGCCGTGCCGGTGGCGTCGAGCACGCTGACGTTGACGTCGGCGGCGGTCGGTTGCACCGAATCGCGGGCGTTCTTGAACTCACGACCGACGATTTTCAACGACACCCAATCCCCCGGCCGATACAGCGGGCGATCGGTGAAGGCATAGAGCTTGGTGTCGTAGATTTCGCTGTCGTAATAGAAGTTCTCGGAGACGAATACCCCGCCCTCCTCGTCTTCACCAATGACGAACGAACGCTCCGGGCTGACGTGCTTGAGGCGCAGCAAGCCGTCTTCGTCGGTGGCACCGCTGTTCATCACGCCCAGGCCGTCGGTCCACAACACGTTGACCTTGGGCACCGAACGCCCTTCATGCTTGCGCGCGGCCCAGACCAGCAATTCGTCACCGGCAATCTTGCTCACGGCCACGGTGTTGGAGACGAAGACCATGGTGGTCGCGCGGTACTTGCCGATCAGCGCTTCCACCAGGTACAGCCCTGGCTTCAACTGGCCCAGCGGCACATAGACGTTGCCCGGCGCGACGCTGACGAACTGACTGGACGAACCGGCCAGGTTGACCCCGGCTGGCGGCTGGATCGGCTTGGCCTGCCACAACGGATAGCGGAACTGACTCACCACCGGCAGGCCCGGGATCAACGCGAATTGCGCCGGTGCGTCGTACGGCGTCGGCGCAACCAGGGCGTTGCCGATCTTCAGCTCCGGCACTTCCTCGGTGACCTGCTGGCGCGACTCGTAGGAGAACGCCCGCTGCATCACTCGACGGGACTTGCGGTACCAGTTGTCCCACAGGTACGCGAGGGTGTTGGACAAGCCTTCACCCTTGAACTGGCCATCGCTGACCACGCGATGCAGGTTCTTCTGGCGCTTGAGGAACTCCAGCGGTTTTTCGATGCGATAGACGCGGATATCGGCACCGCCGTAGGGCTCCATCCGGAACCGACGGTAATCGCGACCCGGGGCTTCAAGGCGGACCATGGCCTGCTCGTCGCTGGCAAAGCTGCTGTCGGCCAGCAGGAAAAAGCTTTCACCGGACACCGGCGTGTAGCCGCTGGCCTCCACCGTGTCTTCAGCATTCACCAGGGGCGCCAGCAACAAAGCGAACAGCAGGGGCAGTTTCGAACACAAGCGCAGCATGCGGGCACCGGTCATTGGGTGAGAAAGTTGAGTCGATAGACGCCGATGAAGTTGGGGTTGGCTGCGTCGGGTATCCATCGGGTGTCCTTCCAGTTCATGAGTTGTTGCAGGCTTGCGGAGCGCATGCCGTTGTCGGTTGGGGTGGTGGTGCCGGTGTGATAAGCGATGTAGCGGCCCATCCAGATCATCAGATGCTGGTCATCGCCCTGATCGAAGAACATCAGGTCGCCGGGGCGGGCCTGGGTGACATCCCGGCCCACCAGGCGGCTGTTGAACTGGATCAGCTTGATCGCGTTGACGTAGGGGCCGACCTTGCCGCCGCCCTGTTGCCATTGCTGGGCAAGGCGTCGTTGCTCATCGCTCAGCGGCAGTTCCGGCGGCAGGTAGCGATTGGACAGGCCATTGCTGCGCAACCATTTTTCGTCATGGACCTTCAGCGCTTCATTGGCCGCGAAACGCACAAGGCCGGCACAGTCCTGCTGGTACCAGCGCGGGCTCGGGCCTTTGGTCAGTTGTTCCTGGGCAATGCGCACGAACCAGGCGCGAAAGACCTGGGATTGCTGTGCATCCAGCGCCGGCGCCTCGACGGCAAGCGCCGGCCCGACGAGCAGCAGCGCCAGCAGCAACCCACACGCGCGCTTGCCGATCAGTCCTGTCACAGCGCTTTCCATTCCAGCGGCAGCCACTGCCAGTGGCCGTCCGGCTCGCTGCCTTCAGGCAATGTCAGGGCGTACTTGCCGTAGCCGCCGAGGGTGCGCAGCTTGGGGATCAGGTAGGTTTGCGCGGCGTTGTAGAACACCGGCTCCATGTCCTGGGGCAGGCTGTCGAGGGTTTCGCGCTGCATCAGTTGCGCCATGGAGTCCGGGCCGAAGTAGACCGGCATCAGCAGGTCCTTGGGCACCACGTCGGCCATGGGCGGGAAACGTTTGTCGAGCGTGCCGAGGGCCTTGTCCACCAACTTGTCGTCGAGGGAGAACAGCAAGGTGGAACCGTGGCGCGCCAGGCTGACGCGCATGAACGCCTTGCCGGTGATCGCCTCGGGTTGCTCGGCTTCCTTGGCCGGATACGCACCGAAGTTGGAGCTGACCTGGCGTTGCCACTGGTGCATCGACCCTTCTTGCTTCTCCACTACCGGGAAGGCGTGTTCGGCAACGTTGTTTTCATAGGCGCCGACCATCGAACCGAACAGGTTGCCCAGGTCGGCGTCGAGCTTGCCGTCGTCTTCGTTCAGGCTCGCTACCAACAGCGGCGTATACAGCCGCGAATCAGCGTACCAGCACAGGCCCGCCGCGCCCGCCACATGATCGACCATGGCCTGGGCGGCTTTTTCCTCGGCGCCGAGTTTCACCAGCAACGGTTTCTGCTGTTCAGCGGCCAGGGGCAACGCTACGCAGGCGCTGGCGCCCATGGGCATGGCTTGCCAGATGGGCTTGAAGTCGAAGTCAGGCTGGTTTTCCACTTCGTCCATGGCCAGGAAGCTGTGCCAGCCCTTGTCATCCATGTCGAAGCGCAAGCCGGCGAAGTTCGGGATGAACCGCTGGTAACCCATGGCAAGCACGCTGGCGTTGACCGAGATGCGTTGCTTGACCTCTGGCGCCTTGGCCGTCAGGCCGAACGCTTCGGGGAACAGCTTTTCCCCGGCCAGCAGCGCCTCCAGGGCCTGGGTCGAGACCATGCCACGTTCGTCGGTAGGGCCATGGCCTGGGTCGTAGAGCTTGGTCGGGTTGGACAGCACGACCAGCTTGTCGCCATGGGAGGCGAAAACCAGGGATTTGCTGGCGTTATAGCTGAGCTGGTAGAGCGCAACTTCATCGCCGCTCACCTTCAAGTCACCCAGCTTGCTCAACTGGGTGTCATCCAGCGCGACTTTCGCCAGCGGCTCCAGCACCTTTGCCAACCCGCCGCGATCCATCACCAGCAAAAAATCCTTGAGACGGCCGTCCGCCCCGCGCCACAACGCCACGTCCGCCGGCTGGTCGAAAAGTTGCTCGATCAGGCTGTCCTGCAGCTTGAGATCATGCTCGTAGATGATCCGGCGCAGGCTGCCGATCAAGCCCAGGCGGTCGGCATGGGCTTCGTAATAGAAAACGAAGTCTTCGGTGAGCGTGGCCTTGAGGAACGGCACCGCCAACAGATCCTTCGGCAACTGGCTCAGGGAATGGGCCTCGATCAAGCCGTCGGGACGACTCACGCCGAGTTTTTCCAACGCCAGCGCCATGGGCGGCGCCTTGGGCTTGGTCATGAACCAGCCCAACCCGCCGGCCGCCCCGGCCACCAGGCACAGCCCGAGCAGAATCACCGGCCAGCGGCGTGCAGGTTTGGCGACAGGTGTCGGCGTGGTCGGGGAAGCAGTGTTGTCGCTCATATTCACAAGGGCCTATTCATCCGTGGAGCGGAGTACTTAATAGTTGAACGTCTTGACCAGCAACAGATCGCCAATGGCGCGCAGGGGCACGACAAAGGTCTCGCGTTTTTCATCGACTGTGTTTTCGTTGAGCACCAGGTTGATCTGCGAGGTGATCACCTCGTTCTGGTTGCTGGTTTCATCGAAGTTGTAGCCGCCGCTGCCGTAGTTGCCCCAATAATTCACGTAGACCAGGTAGGTGCCATGCATCGGCGCGGTCATGGTGAACATCTCGGGGCCGGGACCATCGACGCCGTCCGGGTCGAGGCCACCGCCGTTACTCAGGGCAGGCTGGCCGAAAAAGGCATGTTGGCCGTCGGGTGTGACGATATGCAGGTCAAGTTCGGCCTTGGGGTCGTCCCAGCCCAGCACCACGCGGATCTGAGCCGGGGTGCGCAGGTTGTTGGCTTCGTAGAATTGCACGCGCTTGAGGGATTGGCCTTCGGAGCTGCGCACCTCGACGCTGTTGGAGCCGGCGCCAAATGCATACGGCCGGGCGAAACGCCCCTCGTCATCGGTGTAGAGATTCAGCGGATTGCCGTTGACCGCCAGGCTGTGGGGCTGGCGCGCCGTGCCCATGGCCTTGAGCCGGCCTTCGATCATGGTGCGGTTGCGCTGGATGCCGCGATCGATGGGCGGCGTCGGGTAGGCGACCTGGGGGTTTTCCGTGCGATCGAGCAAGCCGTGGTAACGCCAGCCGCCGACCGGCTCCGACATTTCAGCGGAAGGCCCGGCCCACGCCTGCGGCGCGCCGAGCAACACGATCAATAAAGAAAGAAAACGCACGTATGCCTCCTGCCATGCACGACGCAACCCGGCGCTGATCCTCAGCGCGCTTGTCATTATTCAGGTTTCGTCTGAAGGCCCCGTCGCAAGGGGGCCGTAGATGGCGCGAAGAGTATCGATTTGACGGTTTTTTCACAATCGGGCAACGCGCGATTCTGTGTGGGAAATCACGTACTGAGGGGGGCGTGAGCCGAATAGAGGATTTATTCGGCTCACGAAATGAGCCGAATAGCGCTATTATTCGGCTCATTCGTCTTGAAGAGCAGTTGCAGCGGTTTGTCGACTGGTTCGAGGCGAGCCGTCATCAGACCGACCTCGACCCGTTGTTGCGAGCCGGCATCACTCATTTCTGGTTTGTCACCCTGCACCCATTCGACGATGGCAATGGTCGCCTGACCCGCACCCTGACCGACCTGGCACTGGCCCAGGGCGAGGCCCAGGCGATCCGCTTCTACGCCATGTCCGTAAGCATCCTGGATGACCGCGCCGGTTATTACCGAATCCTTGAAAACAGCCAGAAGGCCACGCTGGATATCACCGCCTGGCTGACCTGGTTTCTGCAAACGCTGTTGCGCAGCCTGCATACAGCGATGGCGCAAATCGAAAGCGTGCTGGGCAGACACGGTTCTGGCAGGCCCATCGCGCCTCAGCTTTCACCCCTGAACAGACCAAAGTGCTTAACCGGCTACTCGATGGAGGTGAAAAAGGGTTCGAACAGGGGATCAGTGCCGCTCAATACCAG
Organism: Pseudomonas frederiksbergensis; assembly: GCF_035751725.1. GTDB lineage: Bacteria > Pseudomonadota > Gammaproteobacteria > Pseudomonadales > Pseudomonadaceae > Aquipseudomonas > Aquipseudomonas frederiksbergensis_A. The sequence continues at coordinate 5,238,231 of NZ_CP142104.1, forward strand.
GCCGTGGCCAAGGTCTCAAAGGCGACGGCAACGCGACACCTGGCGGAGTTGCTGGAAAAAGGCTGCCTGGCGCGGATGCCCGGTGGCGGACGCAGTACCCGTTACAGAATCAACTATCCCGCTGATTGAGATCATCTGTGGCGAGGGGATTTTCCCCTTGCCACAGGTTCCGACATCCTTGCTGATCGGGGTGACGCCCGGCGGTCCTGATTTGCCCGAACACCCCATGTCTGCTAGTGTCGCGCCGGTTTAACAGTCAACCGGAATAGCCGCCATGGCCCGCAAAAAAGCTGCAATGGATTTCGAACAATCTCTGGCCGACCTGCAAACGCTGGTCGAGCGCCTGGAGAACGGCGAATTGTCGCTGGAAGACTCGCTGACCGCCTTCGAGCAGGGTATCGGCTTGACTCGCGACTGCCAGGCAGCGCTGGCCCAGGCCGAACAGAAGGTGCAGTTGTTGCTCGAACGCGACGGCGAGCTGACCGAAGAGCCTTTCGATGCGGAACAGCCTGAATGATCGGCGCGTATCAGGCCAGCAGCCAGGCCCGGGTCAATGCTGCCCTGGATACCTTGTTCAGCGCCCCGGGCCCGGAACTGGCGCGCCTGTACGAAGCCATGCGCTACAGCGTGATGAACGGCGGCAAACGCGTGCGCCCGCTGCTGGCCTATGCCGCGTGCGAAGCCTTGGGCGGCCAGGCCGAACAGGCCAACGGCGCAGCCTGCGCGGTGGAGCTGATCCATGCTTACTCTTTGGTGCATGACGATCTGCCGGCCATGGATGACGACGACCTGCGTCGCGGCCAGCCAACGACCCACAAGAAATTCGACGAAGCCTGCGCGATCCTGGCCGGCGACGGCTTGCAGAGCCTGGCTTTCAGCGCCCTGCTGGACCCGGCCCTGAGCGATTGCCCGGCACAGGTTCGCCTGGATATGGTCAACGCCCTGGCATTGGCGGCAGGCCCGGCCGGAATGGTCGGCGGCCAGGCCATCGACCTCGGCTCGGTGGGTTTGAAGCTTGATCAGGATGCGCTGGAATACATGCACCGGCACAAGACCGGCGCCTTGATCGAAGCCAGCGTCCGGCTCGGCGCCCTGGCCAGCGGCCGGGCCACGCCCGCACAACTGCAAGCCTTGCAGACCTATGCCCGGGCCATCGGCCTGGCATTCCAGGTGCAGGACGACATCCTCGACGTCGAAAGCGATACCCAGACCCTGGGCAAGCGCCAGGGCGCCGACGTCGCCCGCGACAAGCCGACCTATCCGGCCCTGCTGGGTCTTGACGCCGCCAAGGCCTACGCCCTGGAATTGCGCGACCAGGCGCTGGACGCGCTGCGACCGTTTGACGCGGCAGCCGAGCCGTTGCGCGACCTGGCGCGGTATATCGTCGAACGACGCAGTTGATACACGGTCAACCCCATTTAAGTGCGTATCGGCCAACTTCCGGCCGACGCGTGGGCAGCTTGCGATGCATAAGGTAAACTGCCGCCTCTTTTATACCTATAACGATTCGCCTGATGCCCACGACGTTCCAAGAGATTCCCCGCACACGCCCGGCCACGCCCCTGCTGGACCGCGCCAACACGCCGGACGGCCTGCGTCGCCTGGGTGAAGCCGAGCTGGAGACCCTGGCCGATGAGTTGCGCCTGGAACTGCTCTACACGGTCGGCCAGACCGGTGGGCATTTCGGCGCGGGCCTGGGCGTCATCGAGCTGACCATCGCGCTGCATTATGTGTTCGACACCCCTGACGACCGGCTGGTGTGGGACGTCGGCCACCAGGCGTATCCGCATAAAATCCTCACCGGTCGTCGCGACCGCATGGGCACGTTGCGCCAGAAGGACGGCATCGCTGCCTTCCCGCGCCGCTCCGAGAGTGAATACGACACCTTTGGCGTCGGCCACTCCAGCACCTCCATCAGCGCCGCCCTGGGCATGGCGATTGCCGCCCGGCTGCAAAACAGCGAGCGCAAGGCGATTGCCGTGATCGGCGACGGTGCACTGACCGCTGGCATGGCCTTCGAGGCGCTCAATCACGCGCCGGAAGTCGATGCCAACATGCTGGTGATCCTCAACGACAACGACATGTCGATCTCGCGCAACGTTGGCGGGCTGTCCAACTATCTGGCGAAGATCCTTTCCAGCCGCACCTACGCCAGCATGCGCGAAGGCAGCAAGAAAGTGCTGTCGCGCTTGCCCGGCGCCTGGGAAATCGCCCGCCGCACCGAAGAATATGCCAAGGGCATGCTGGTCCCCGGCACGCTGTTCGAGGAATTGGGCTGGAACTACATCGGCCCCATCGACGGCCATGACCTGCCCACGCTGATCGCCACCCTGCGCAACATGCGCGACCTCAAGGGCCCGCAGTTCCTGCACGTGGTCACCAAGAAAGGCAAAGGCTTCGCCCCGGCGGAAGTCGACCCGATCGGCTACCACGCCATCACCAAGCTCGAACCCCTGGACGCCCCGGCCGCCGCGCCGAAAAAGGCCGGCGGGCCGAAGTATTCCGGCGTGTTCGGCCAATGGCTGTGCGACATGGCCGCCGCCGACCCGCGCCTGGTGGGCATCACCCCGGCGATGAAGGAAGGCTCGGACCTGGTGGCGTTCAGTGAACGCTATCCGCAGCGCTATTTCGACGTGGCGATTGCCGAACAACATGCCGTGACGCTTGCGGCCGGCATGGCCTGCGAAGGCGCCAAGCCCGTGGTGGCGATCTATTCGACGTTCCTGCAACGCGCCTACGACCAATTGATTCATGACGTGGCGGTGCAGAACCTCGATGTGCTGTTCGCCATCGACCGTGCCGGCCTGGTGGGCGAAGACGGCCCGACCCACGCCGGCAGCTTCGATTTGTCTTACCTGCGTTGCATTCCCGGCATGCTGGTGATGACGCCAAGCGATGAAAACGAACTGCGCAAGATGCTCACCACCGGCCACCTGTTCGATGGTCCGGCGGCGGTGCGCTACCCGCGCGGCACCGGCCCGAACGCGACGATCGAGGCTGGCCTCGAACCCATCGAGATCGGCAAGGGCGTGATCCGCCGCCAAGGCAAGCAAACCGCCTTGCTGGTGTTCGGCGTGCAACTGGCCGAAGCCCTGAAAGTCGCCGAGAAACTCGATGCCACCGTGGTCGACATGCGCTTCGTCAAACCCCTGGACGAAGCCCTGGTACGCGAGATCGCCGGCAGCCATGAGCTGCTGGTGACCGTCGAAGAAAACGCCATCATGGGCGGTGCCGGCGCAGCGGTCAGCGAATTCCTGGCGCGGGAGAACATCCTCAGGTCAGTGCTGCACCTTGGGCTGCCGGATATCTACGTCGAACACGCCAAGCCAGCGCAGATGCTGGCCGAATGCGGGCTGGACGAAGTGGGGATCGAAGCGGCGGTGCGGCTGCGGTTGCAGCTGTTGGGCCTGTAAGTCCAGCCAACGCTAGCCCCTGTGGGAGCGAGCTTTCTCGTTCCCACAGGGGCCTTGTGCATATCTGATATCCGGAACCCCATGAAACGCCGCCTCGCCCTCACCCTCGCCCTGCTCCCTGTCCCCGACCTGCTGGCCGACACCTTCGAACGCGACCAGGCCCTGAAGCTGCCCGACATCCTGATCAGCGCGAACCGCCAGGTCGAGGCCCGCAACGACAGCAGCGCCGCCAATACAATCTTTACCCGCGACGACATCGACCGCCTGCAACCGGCCAGTGTCACCGACCTGCTCAGCCGCGTGCCGGGCGTGCAAGTGGCACCGCTCGGAGGGCGTGGCAGCCTGCCGGGGATCTACATCCGCGGCACCAAATCGGCCCAGAGCCTGGTGCTGGTGGACGGCCAGCGCATCGGCAACGCCACCTCCGGCGACAGCAACCTGCAACGCCTGAATATCAACCAGATCGAGCGCGTGGAAGTGCTGCGTGGCTCGCGCTCGGTGATCTACGGCGCCGATGCGGTGGGCGGTGTGATCCAGATATTCACGCGACGCGGCAACGATCAAGGCCTGCAACCGCGCCTGCACCTGGGCGCCGGCAGCCACCAGGCCTGGGAGCGCAGCGTGGGCCTGTCCGGAGGCGACGAACAAACCCGTTTCAACCTGGGCGCCAGCCTGGACGAAACCGAGGGCACCAACCGGACCCATGAGTCTTACGCCAGCGATCGAGACGACGACGCCAACCGCAACCAGTCCTTCAGCCTGAGCTTGAGCCACGCCGCCAGCGACGACCTGGAAGTCGGCCTCAACCTGCTGGATAACCGTGGCAAAAGTGAATACGACAACCCGTTCGGCCGCTTCGATCCCAACACCTTCGAATCCTTGCCCCAGCAACCCTATAGCGAATTCGCCGTGAGCAGCTTCAGCAGCTATGTAGACGGGCGGGTCAACGAGGCCTGGAAGTCCCGCCTCGAACTGAGCCACAGCGAGAACCGCGAGAAAACCTTCGACAAGCTCAGTGAAGTTCGCGAAGTCTTCAACACTTACCGTGATTCGGTGACCTGGCAGAACGATGTGACGCTGGACGAGCGCAACAGCCTGGTCCTGGGCGGCGACTGGTATGAGGATCGGGTCAACAGCAGCACACCCTTCGACGAAGACAGCCGCTGGAACCGCGCGGCGTTTGTCCAACATCGTTTCCAGGCCGATACCTTTTCGACAGAGCTGGGCCTGCGCCGCGACCAGAACCAGCAGTTTGGTGGCCAGAACAGTTGGAGCGGCACCCTGACCCTGCCGGTCAACCCGGACAACGATGTGTTGCTGACCTACAGCGAAAGCTTCCGCGCGCCCACATTCAACGACCTGTACTACCCGGACTACAGCAACCCGGGCCTGAAACCCGAAACGGCCAAGAGCTACGAACTGCAATGGCGCAGCCAACTGAGCGACAGCGCGCGTCTGGAGGCTTCCCTCTACCGCACGGACCTGGAAGACGCGATCATCTTCGGCAGCAACTCTCGTCCGCAGAACGTTGCGTCGGCGAGGATCAACGGCTTTGAGACGACCCTGCGACAGGAATTGTTCGGTTGGCAGGGCAACCTGGGCCTGGCCATCATCGATCCACGCGACCGCGACAGCGGCCACACCCTGGCCCGCCGCGCCCGCCGCACGTTGAGCCTGGACCTGGACCGACAATTCGATCGCCTGGGCCTCGGTGCCACCTGGCAAGCGGCGAGCAGCAGCTATGACGATGAGAACAACCGCAATGCGTTGGGCGGCTATGCCCTGTTCGGGTTGCGTGGCAGCTGGGCGCCAAGCCGGGAAGTGAAGCTGGAGATGAAGGTGGATAACCTGTTGGACAAGAGCTATAGCCGGGCGCTGTATAGCCATGACGGTGGGCAGTATGGGTATCGGGAAGAAGGTCGGGCCTGGTTGTTTGGGGTGACTTGGACGCCCTCTCTCTAATCCACACCTCGTAGTGCTCGCGAAGGAGGCACCGCGGTTTTACCTGTCCGGTGCGATCAACCCGCACAACCGCGCCGTCGCCTCGATCATCTGCCCGCTCGGCCGCTCCAGCCCTTTGTCATCGACCCGCAAAAGTCGCCCCTGCGCCACCGGCCAGGCTTTCCAGGCGTCGAGCTGTGCCTGATCCGTGGCCAGGATCATCTGCGGTTGACGCTGTAACACCGACTCCACACTCACCTGCGGCGCCGGTACGCTCAGGTCAGCAAACACATTGCGCGCGCCGCATACCGCCAGGGCGTCACTGATGATCTGCCTGCCGCCGACGGTATACAGCGGTCGATCCCAGACCTGATAGAACACCGGCACTGGCGTCTCCCTCCTATAGCGTTGGCGCAGTGCCTCAAGGCGCAGGCGCAACTGCGCCGCGCGTTGCACGCCCCGCTCCGGGCGGCCGAGTTGGGTGGCGATGTCCTGAATTTGCGTGATGAGCTGATCGAGGCCGTGAGGCTCGGCGACGTAGATCGGGATGCCGAGTGCCTTGAGCTGCTCACGCTGGGCCGGTCCGATACTGCCGGGCCAGAGCAGGAGCAGATCGGGTTTCAGGCTCAACAGGCGCTCGATATCCAATTGGCCGTAACGGCCAACGGAAGGCAGGTTTTTGAGGATCGGCGGACGCTCACCGCCATCCAACACGCCCACCAGCAAATCAGCGGAGTCCAGTTCAACGACGATTTCAGAGAGCGAGGGCGCCAGGCTGACGACGCGGGAAGCGGCCACCGTCGAGGCGCTGGCGGCCAGCAAGAGGACCGCCAGCCAGAAACGCATCAACCGAGCTGACGCGGAATGCGATAAAGGTAGAACAGCACGGCGGTGGATAACGCCAGCAGCACCAGCGGCACCGCCTCAAGGCCGACGAACACCGCCAACGCGCCAATCCAGGCCGGCAGGCCGGCCACCAGGAAGGCGGCGCGGCGCCGCGCCGCCAAGGTGATCCACGCCTGGGGTTCTTCAGGTGTATCGAGGGATTTTTGCGTGGCGATCAGGGCGTTTTTATAGCCGCCGAAAAACCGCAGGCTGACAAACATCGACGCCATGCCGGCGATAAACAACGGCATCGCCAGCACCGGCAGGATCGCCTCGCCCTGGCCAAACACGGCGTTGATCACGAACAGCGGCAGCAAGGCCAGCGCAAGGTACTGCCACCAACTGACGGCCAACCGCCGCCGGACCTGGCCGCGCGTCACGCCCGGTCGACCTCGCCCTGGTGCTCGTTGCCCATCATGTGATCGAGCTTGCTGGCCTTGGTTGCCAGGTAGAGCTTGTTGTGGGGATTATGGCCGGTATGAAGCGGCACGCGCTCGGCCACCACGATGCCCATGTCGGTCAGCGCCTTGACCTTGCGCGGGTTGTTGGTCATCAGCCGCAAGGACTTGATACCCAGGTGCTCCAGCATTGGCAGGCAGATGCTGTAGTCGCGCAAGTCGGCGGCGAATCCAAGACGTTCGTTGGCTTCCACGGTGTCGGCACCGCCGTCTTGCAGTTCGTAGGCGCGGATCTTGTTCAACAGGCCAATGCCACGCCCTTCCTGGCGCAGGTACAGCAGCACGCCGCGACCTTCCCGGGCAATGGCTTGCAACGCGGCTTCCAGTTGCGAGCCGCAATCGCAGCGCTGGCTGAACAAGGCATCGCCCGTCAGGCATTCGGAATGCAGGCGACCAAGTACCGGAGCGCCATCGGCGAAATCACCCAGGCTCAGCACGACGTGCTCGCGACCGGTGGCTTCATCGAGAAAACCATGCATGGTGAATTGCGCAAAGGGCGTTGGCAGCTTGGAAGCGGCAACAAAAACGACAGGCACCGGTGTGCTCCTGATCTAGTACTGGAGATTCGCAGAGGCGGGCATTGTAACAGCACGATCCGACGGACGCTTAGGCTGAATTACTGCCTATTAGCATCGAAAAGTTTGATCACGGCTTCGGTGGCTTGCCGCTCTCGTCAAAGGGATAGGGTTGTTTCCACCGCTCGAAGATCGGCTTCAACCGGCCGTTCTTCACCAGCACTTCCATGCGTCGGTCGAACAACGCACGCAACGCACGTCCATTCTCGTTGTTGGCAAAACCCAGGTACAACGGCAGGTTGATCAGCGGCGAGAGCTTGTATTGCTGGGGATCGCTGGCCTTGGCGAGCACATCCTGGATTTCCATCAACGCATCGATATAAAAATCGGCACGATCATGATCGAGCATCGGCAGGATACCTACGGACCGATGAATCTCGTTGAAACGCCGTATGTTGGGCAGGTAGTGGTTGTACTCGTAGCCGCGCATCCACACGAGCCGATAATTACCGACCGTCGCCAACGTCGGCGAGGGCTTGGAGGCGAGCCCCAAGGCATAGATGTGATCAATGTCGTAGTGCCAATGAGGATAAAGCACGCCTTCGGATTCATCGCGATAGGCGCCCACCTGGGCGTCGACTTCGCCACGCTGCACCAACCCGATCGAACGGGTATAGGGCACGCTACGGGTTTCCAGCTGGACGCCCTCGGGCTCGAACACTTCACGCAGTATGTCCCACGCCATGCCCTGCCCGTCGGCCTGGGTGTAATCGGCCCATTCTTCACTGGCGGCGCGAATCTTGCCGGGCAGCGGCGCAGACTCGGCCACAAGCACGCCGAACAACACTCCGATACACAGCAATAGCAAAAATGCGCGGCTTACGCCCATGCCTGGTTCCCTCAGGTGAAACACCACACCAACCCTTGCATTGCAAGCCAGGCAAAAACGCCGGCCAGCACGTCGTCGAGCATGATGCCGACACCCCCGTGTACCTTCCGGTCGATCCAGCGGATCGGCCATGGCTTGAGGATATCGAAGAAGCGGAACACCAGGAAACCCATCAACAACCAGTGCCAACCTTCAGGCACCAGCCACAAGGTGATCCACATGCCGACCATTTCGTCCCAGACGATACCTTCATGGTCATGGACCCGCAGGTCATCCGCCACTTTGCCGCACAGCCAGAAGCCAAACAGCATGGTGATGCCCAGCATCAGCCAGTAGCCCCAATCCGGTAACATCTGCCACAACGGTATAAAGGGTAGCGCAACCAGCGAGCCCCAGGTGCCCGGGGCCTTGGGCAAGGTGCCCGAACCGAAGCCAAACGCCAAAAAATGCCAGGGATTGCGCCAGACCGAGGGCGGAACGAATTCCGCAGGAACCTGGTTGGGATGATCTGTCACGGTGTCTCCCGAAAATGTTGATAGCCCCGTATCTGCGGGGTGATGTCGCGTCCAAGGCTGTCGACCAGCATGACGCCCTGCCCCGCCGTGACATTGCCGACCACATGGATCGGCCAGCCTTCGGCCAGAAGCGCCGACAATCGGACCGACGGCACGGTGAACAGCAATACGTAGTCGTCCCCGCCGCTCAGGGCGGCGTGTTGCGCGTCAGACTCGCCAAGCAACGCCAGCAGAGCGTTGGACAACGGCAGCCGGTCACGTTCAACCCTCAACGCGACGCCGGACGCCAGGGCAATATGCCCACAATCCGCCAGCAGGCCATCGGAAATGTCCATCGCCGCGCTGGCCTTGCCCCGCAGTGCCAAGCCGAGGCCGATTTGCGGTCGCGGTGACCAGTAATGCGCCAACAACGGCTCGGCCACCGCAGGTTCGGCGCTGCGCTGGCCGAGCACCAGCGGTAACGCACCTGCGGCATTACCCAATTCTCCGCCGACACAGAGCAGATCGCCGGGCTGCGCGCCGCTGCGGGTCAAGGCCTGGCCGCACGGCACGTGGCCGAACACGGTCAAGGTCAGGCTCAGCGGGCCCCGGGTGGTATCGCCCCCCACCAACGCCACGCCGCATGCCCGGGCCATCTCGCTCAACCCGTGGGCATACGCCTGTAGCCAATCGGCGGTTACCGTCGGCAGGGTCAGGGCAAGGGTAAAGGCGAAAGGGCTGGCACCCATGGCGGCCAAGTCACTGACCGCCACGGCCAGCGAGCGCTGGCCGAGCAGGAACGGATCGCAGGGATCCGGGAAATGCACACCGGCGACCAGCGTGTCGGTGGACACCGCCAGCTGTTCCCCGGGAGGAACGGCCAGCAAGGCGCAGTCATCACCGATCCCGAGCGCAACGCCCTCGCCGCCCTGCGCGCAAGGCGCGGCAGCGAAGTAGTTACGGATCAGCTCAAACTCGCCCATAGTCAGTCGTTACAAGCGCCAATCAGCGCTTGAACGCCTTCACTTCAGCTTCACGCAGGCGCGGGGCGAGCTTGTCAAGCACACCGTTGACGAACTTGTGACCGTCGGTGGAACCGAAGACTTTCGCCAGCTCGATCCCTTCGTTGATCACCACGCGGTACGGTACGTCGACGCGCTGCATCAGTTCCCAGGTGGACAGGCGCAACACCGCCAGCTCGACCGGATCCAGCTCATCGATGGTCAGGTCCAGGCAAGGTGCCAGGGCGTTGTCGATTTCGGTCTTGTGGGCCGGGACGCCGTGCAGGATTTCGCGGAAGTACGCGCCATCGACATCACTGAAATCGTTATCGACCCGAAACTGCGCTTCGATCTCGTTCAGCGATTGCTTGGCCATGTGCCATTGGTACAGGGCCTGGGTCGCCAGCTGACGCGCTTCGCGGCGCTTGACGCTCTTCGAAGGCTTGCCGGCGTCCGCGGGCTTTGGATCGCGCGGGTTGAAACGATCGCTTTCGTCGCTAATCACTTGGCCTCCAACTGTGCCAGCAGGCTGACCATTTCCAGGGCGGACAGGGCAGCTTCGGCACCTTTGTTACCGGCCTTGGTGCCGGAACGTTCGATGGCTTGCTCGATGGAATCGACGGTCAGTACGCCGAAGGCAACCGGCACGCCGAATTCCATGGACACTTGGGCCAGGCCCTTGGTGCATTCGCCAGCTACGTATTCGAAGTGCGGAGTACCGCCACGAATGACCGCGCCCAAGGCGATGATCGCCGCAAACTCGCCCTTTTGCGCGACTTTTTGCGCAACCAGCGGAATTTCGAAGGCGCCAGGCGCACGGATGATGGTGATGTCGCCTTCGCTCACGCCATGGCGAACCAGGGCATCGACCGCGCCGTCGACCAGGCTTTCAACCACAAAGCTGTTGAAACGGCCGACTACCAGCGCGTAGCGGCCCTTGGGGGCGATGAAGGTACCTTCGATGGTCTTCAGGGTCATTCGTCAGATCTCTTAAAGAGCCGGAGCACGTTCTATACGCGCTCCTCAATGATATTAGCCACGAATACAGGGCTGTGGATCCCGTCATCTCGTTCACTTGCACACCTTCTGTGGCGAGGGAGCTTGCTCCCGCTTGGGTGTGCAACCCCCACAATGGGGCCGCTACGCAGCCCAGCGGGAGCAAGCTCCCTCGCCACAGATGGATCTAACAAGCCTTAACGATAATGCCGAAATCCACAGGCCATTATTCGGAGGGCACGTATTCTACAACTTCCAGATCGAAACCGGATATCGCATTGAACTTCATCGGCGCGCTCATCAGGCGCATCTTGCGTACGCCCAGGTCACGCAGGATCTGCGAACCGGCACCGACAATGCTGTAGGTGGTCGGTTTTTTCACCGGTTGTTGCTCGGTGGTTTCCCGGATATGCGCCAGCAGCACGTCGCCATCGAGCGGGTGTCCGAGCAGCAGCACCACGCCGCTGCCAGCCTCGGCCACCGCGGCCATGGCGGCGCGCAGGCTCCAGCGGCCCGGCTGCTTGACCATCAGCAGGTCGCGCAGCGGGTCCATGTTATGCACGCGAACCAGGGTCGGTTCTTCAGCGCAAACAGTGCCCAGGGTCAGCGCCATGTGCACGTCGCCTTCCACCGAATCACGGTAGGTCACCAGGTTGAACTGGCCCAGCTCGCTGTCCAGCGGTTGCTCGGCAATCCGCTGAACGGTACGTTCGTGGATCATCCGGTAGTGGATCAGGTCGGCGATGGTGCCGATCTTGATGTCGTGTTCGGCAGCGAAAGCTTCCAGCTCGGCGCGACGGGACATGGTGCCGTCGTCGTTCATCACCTCGCAGATGACCCCGGCGGGCTCGAAACCGGCCATGCGCGCCAGGTCGCACGCCGCTTCGGTGTGGCCGGCGCGGGCCAGGGTGCCGCCGGCCTGGGCCATCAGCGGGAAGATGTGGCCGGGGCTGACGATGTCTTCGGCCTTGGCGTCGGCGGCCGCAGCAGCTTGCACGGTGCGCGCGCGGTCAGCGGCGGAGATACCGGTGGTCACGCCCTCGGCAGCCTCGATCGACACGGTGAACTTGGTGCCGAAGCCCGAGCCGTTGCGCGGCGCCATCAGCGGCAGCTTCAGCAGCTCGCAGCGCTCGCGGGTCATCGGCATGCAGATCAGCCCGCGGGCGTGCTTGGCCATGAAGTTGATGTGTTCGGCCTTGCAGCATTCGGCGGCCATGATCAGGTCGCCTTCGTTCTCGCGGTCTTCGTCATCCATGAGGATGACCATCTTGCCTTGGCGGATGTCTTCAACCAGTTCTTCGATGTTATTGAGCGCCACGCGGCACCCCCTTGCGTCAGGATTTGAGGTAGCCATTGGCGGCCAGAAAACTTTCAGTGATGTTACCCGGCTTTTGTGGGGAGCCAGGCTCTGCGGCCTTATCGCCCAACAACAGGCGCTCCAGGTAACGGGCCAGCAGGTCGACTTCCAGGTTGACCCGGCGACCTGGCCGGTACGAAGCCATGATGGTTTCGCTCAGCGTGTGCGGAATGATCGTCAGCATGAACTCGGCGCCATCCACCGCGTTGACCGTCAGGCTGGTGCCGTCGACGGTGATCGAGCCTTTATGGGCGATGTATTTGGCAAGTTCTTTCGGGGCGCGAATGCGAAACTCGACGGCCCGGGCATTATCGGTACGCGAGACCACTTCACCGACACCGTCGACGTGGCCGCTGACCAGGTGCCCGCCCAGGCGCGTAGTGGGCGTGAGGGCTTTTTCCAGGTTGACCGGGCTGCCACTCTTGAGGTCGTTCATCGCGGTGCAGTCGAGGGTTTCGCGGCTGACATCCGCCAGGAAACCTTTGCCCGGCAGCTCGACGGCGGTCAGGCAGACGCCATTCACGGCGATGCTGTCGCCCAACTTGACGTCGCTCAGGTCGAGCTTGCCGGTTTCGACATGGACCCGCACATCCCCACCCTTGGGGGTGAGTGCGCGAATGCTGCCGATGGATTCGATGATGCCGGTAAACATGGAGTCCTCCTCGAGAACGGGCCGCCGCTTGAGCGAAAGCCGGAAATTATACGCTCGCCAGCGCAACGGGGACGGCAATGACTCGCCAGTCATCGCCCACGGCGCGAATGTCGATGATTTTCAGCTGTGGCGCGTCCTTCATGTGCGCCAGTGGCCAGTCCAGCAACGGTCGCGCTGAAGAGCCGAGGAACTTGCCGGCAACAAAGATCTGGAACTCATCCACCAGGCCTTGCCGGGCAAAGGCTCCCGCCAGGCGCGGGCCTGCCTCCACCAGCACTTCGTTCACGCCTCGGGCCGCCAATTCAACCAACAGGCGCCGCAGATCGACCTGACCGTCTTCATCCGCCACGATCATGCATTCGGGACCGTTGGCGTACTGTTCTTCCACCGCCATGCAAGTAGCGACGAGCGCCGGGCCGGCCTTGAAGAACGGCGCATCCAGCGGCACCCGCAGGCGCCCGTCCACCAGCACCCGCAATGGCGGACGGCTCATGACCAACGCGGTCTGCTCGGCATCGAGCCCCAACTCATCGGCGCGCACGGTCAGCCGGGCATTGTCCGCCAGCACCGTATCGGCGCCGGTCAGCACCACGCTGGCCTGGGCGCGCAGGCGCTGGACTGCCGCGCGTGCGGCGGGGCCAGTGATCCATTGGCTCTCGCCGCTTTCCATGGCGGTGCGGCCATCGAGGCTCATGGCGAGCTTGACCCGCACGAACGGCAGGCCGTGCTCCATGCGCTTGAGAAAACCTTCGTTGAGCTTGCGCGCTTCGCCTTCCAGCACACCGCTATCGGTGGCGATGCCGGCCTGGGCCAACCGCTGCAAGCCGCGCCCGGCGACTTCGGGATTGGGGTCCTGCATCGCGGCCACCACCCGCGCCACGCCGGCATTGACCAACGCATCGGCGCACGGCGGCGTACGCCCATGGTGGCTGCACGGTTCGAGGGTCACGTAGGCCGTGGCGCCCCGGGCATTGTCGCCGGCGGCGCGCAGGGCATGGACTTCGGCGTGGGGCTCGCCGGCGCGGATGTGCCAGCCTTCGCCGACGACCTCGCCGTCCCGCACGATCACGCAACCGACCCGGGGATTGGGGTGGGTGGTGTAGTGACCGCGCCGCGCCAACTCCAGGGCGCGAGCCATGTAGTGGGCGTCGAGGATGGCCTGCTGCGCCGAGGCGGTCATTCTTTCACCGGCTCGCGGGCCAGGCGGTCGATTTCCTCGCGGAACTCGTTGAGATCCTGAAAGCGCCGGTACACCGAGGCGAAGCGGATGTAGGCCACTTCATCGAGCTTTTGCAACTCGGCCATCACCAGCTCGCCGACGACGAGGGACTTGACCTCGCGTTCACCGGTGGCCCGCAGCTTGTGCTTGATGTGCACCAGCGCCGCTTCCAGGCGCTCGACGCTCACCGGGCGTTTTTCCAGGGCGCGCTGCATGCCGGCGCGCAGTTTTTCTTCATCGAACGGCTGGCGACTGCCGTCGGTCTTGATCAGGCGCGGCAACACCAGTTCAGCGGTCTCGAACGTCGTGAAGCGCTCGCCGCAGGCCAGGCATTCGCGGCGGCGGCGGACTTGTTCGCCCTCGGCGACCAGTCGCGAATCGATGACTTTGGTGTCGTTGGCACCGCAGAAGGGACAGTGCATGGTGGCAGGCAACAAAAAAAGGGAGGGCCATGGTAGCGCATCCCACTGGCAAGACAAGCCATAGGGTTTACGGTATACAGACGGGCTTATCGCCAGATCCATGGAATTCACCTTGCTGGAGCTACCCATGCCGCTACGATCCATTGTTTTGCTCAGTCTTTTCAGCCTGCTGATGGCGTGCAGCAGCGACGCCCCCAAGCCCACCCCGCCAGCCCCGGCGCCCGCGCCGAAGCAGGCCCAGGAAAAGGCTCGGCAGGCCACGGAGCTGGGCCCGCTGCCGGCGCACCAACGCGAGTTGAGCGGCACGTTGCAAGGCGTTCCGGCCGGGGCCGAGGTCGAGCTGGCGCTGTTGGTGATCGATGACAAGGATCGTCCGCAGCAACTGCTCGCCAGTTCCAGCCTGATCGGCAACAACCGTGCCCTGCCCTTCCACCTGCGCTTCAACCCCGAAGCGTTCCCGGTCGGCGCCCGTGTGGAACTGCGCGGCCGCGCCAGCCAGTCGGGGCAACTGATCCTGCACTTGCCGGAACAACGCATTGCACAGCCGACCACCCAGGCGCTGGGCGACCTGCAATTTGTCAAAGCCCCATGAAGGCACCGCAGCACCTGCAGGATGCGTTGGGCGAGTTGCTTGGTGATGCGCGCCTGGTGACATGTCCGTTGCCCGGCACTGACCTGAAGTTGTGGCTGATCGACGGCGACAACATGGACCGCGCCTTCAGCCCGGAGGAAACCCGACGCATCCTCCACGAGCCGCCCTATTGGAGTTTTTGCTGGGCCAGCGGCCTGGCGATGGCCCGTTACCTGGTCGAACAGCCACAGTGGGTCGAGGGCAAGCGAGTGCTGGACTTCGGCGCCGGCTCCGGCGTGGCGGGGATCGCGGCGATCAAGGCAGGGGCGCTGGAAGTGGTGGCTTGCGATCTGGATCCGCTGGCGATTGCCGCGTGCCAGGCGAATGCATTGCTTAATGGCGTAACGTTGAGCTATTCGACGGATTTTTTCGCCGAGGCAGATCGCTTCGATCTGATCCTGGTTGCCGATGTGCTTTATGACCGGGCCAACCTGCCGCTGCTCGATCAATTCCTCAGCCGTGGCCGTGAAGCGCTGGTGGCCGACTCCCGGGTGCGGGATTTCCAGCATCCGCTGTATCGGCGCATCGAAATGCTCGAGGCCATGACCCTGCCGGACCTGGCCGAGCCGGAGGAGTTTCGGCATGTAAGCCTGTACCACGCGCGGCGTGGCTAAAAGCCTCACGCGCCGGCTCGCGAACGCGGCCTACCATGCGCCGCAAGCCCTGACTTTCGGCCACCCCCCACCAAGCCGTATAGTTGCCCCATTCAAGCGTTCTACGAGACTCCCCATGACCCAGGACACGCCTTACATCTTCGACGCCACCACGGCCGATTTCGACCAGTCGGTGATCGCCAACTCTTTCCACAAACCGGTGCTGGTGGACTTCTGGGCCGAGTGGTGCGCGCCCTGCAAGGCGCTGATGCCAATGTTGCAAGGCATCGCCGAGAGTTATCGGGGTGAACTGCTGCTGGCCAAGGTCAACTGCGACATCGAGCAAGACATCGTTGCCCGCTTCGGCATTCGCAGCCTGCCGACGGTGGTGCTGTTCAAGGATGGTCAGCCGGTCGACGGTTTTGCCGGGGCCCAGCCGGAATCCGCGGTGCGGGCGATGCTCGAACCCCATGTGCAGATGCCGCCTCCCGCCGCCGCCGATCCGTTCGAACAGGCCCAGGCGCTGTTCGATGACGGCCGTTTCGCCGACGCCGAGGCCGTGCTCACGGTGCTGCTGGGCGAAGACAACACCAACGCCAAGGCGCTGATCCTCTATGCGCGTTGCCTGACCGAGCGCGGCGAGCTGGGCGAGGCGCAGACGGTGCTCGACGCGGTGAAAAGCGATGAACACAAGGCCGCGCTGGCCGGCGCCAAGGCGCAGATCCAGTTCCTCGGCCTGGCCAAGGATCTACCGGACGCCGCCGACCTCAAGGCGCGCCTGGCGAAAGATCCACAGGACGATGAGGCGGTGTACCAACTGGCGATCCAGCAACTGGCGCGCCAGCAGTACGAACCTGCGCTCGAGGCGCTGCTCAAGCTGTTCATCCGCAATCGCAGCTACAGCGAAGGCCTGCCCCACAAGACGCTGCTGCAAGTGTTCGAACTGCTGGGCAACGACCATCCGCTGGTGACGACCTACCGTCGCAAGCTGTTCGCCGCGCTTTACTGACCGACCCAGCTGTAGAGCGGCGTATCCCCGCCGCTCAATACCTTGACCTCGGCGCTATGGCGCAGGCGCACCAACAGGCGCTTGCCTGACGAGGCGCTACCGGTCAGGCCTTCGAGTTGTTCCAGCAAGTCCGGGCCGCTCAACTGCCCGGCCTTGCGCAGCAGCTCCCGGGCGATCTGCCACTGGGCGTCGTCCTGATTCGTCGATTTGGCGGGAGCCGTCGTCGCCCCCTCTGTTTTGGCGACTTGCAACTGTGCGCCGAGCTGCGCCCAGTCGCCTTCATCCATCTCGATCGTCAAGTCCACCGGCCACTCACCGACCGTCCCGCGTATCCGCAACATCAGCGTGCTCCTGAAGATTTCATCTGCCCATGCTCCCATGGGCCTTGCGCGACGCCAAGCAGACGGTCAAACTCTCCGCGCTTTCGTTATAAGATTACATAACCTTTCCGGAGATTCGTCATGCGTCGTTTGCTGCTTGCCTTGCCGTTCGCCCTGCTACCGTTGGCTGTCGCCCATGCGGCGGCGGAGCATGACCACGATCATGATCACGAGCACGGCAGCCTGGGCGCCCATGAACACGGCGTCGCCCGGTTGAACGCGGCACTGGACGCCCAGACCCTGGAACTGGAGCTGCAAAGCCCGGCGATGAACCTGGTGGGCTTCGAACACGCCGCCACCAGCGATGCCGACAAGGCCAAGGTCGCTGCCGTACGGGCGCAGCTTGAAAAGCCCCTGGCGTTGTTCAATCTGCCCGCCGCTGCCAAATGCACCGTGGCGCAGCAAGAGCTGGAAAGCCCGTTGTTTGGTGATGAACCGGACCACGATCACGACCATGACGAAGACGCCGATGGCGACGAGCACAACGGCGAGCACAGCGAGATCCATGCCCACTACCAACTCACCTGCGCCGCCCCGGGTGCACTGAAGAACCTGGATCTGGCGACTCTGTTCAAAACCTTCCCAGCCACCCAGAAAATTCAGGTACAACTGATCAGCCCGAGTGGCCAGCAAGGCGTGGAAGTGACGGCTAAGGCGCCAGCCCTGAAATTCTGATTCTGCGCAAGACCCAAATGTGGAAGCGGGCCTGCTCGCTCCCACAGGAATTCCCGTTAACTGAAAAATCGGCGCTATGACCCAAGCACTCATCGAATTGGCCGACCTGGGCTTCAGCTGGCCCGGCCATCCGCCACTGCTGGATATCCCGGCGTTTCGCCTGGAGGCCGGGGAAACCTTGTTCCTCAAGGGGCCGAGCGGCAGCGGCAAGACCACCTTGCTGGGGCTTCTAGGTGGGGTGCAAACGCCGGATCGCGGCAGCATTCGCCTGCTTGGCCAGGAGCTCACCGAATTGGGAGCGGGCAGCCGCGACCGTTTTCGCGTGGACCACACCGGCTACATCTTCCAGCAGTTCAACCTGCTGCCGTTTCTCTCGGTGCGCGAAAACGTCGAACTGCCCTGCCATTTCTCCAAACTGCGCGCGCAACGGGCCATCCAGCGCCACGGCAGTGTCGATCAAGCCGCGGCCACGCTGCTGGCCCACCTCGGCCTGACCGATCCAAGCCTGTTGGAGCGTCGCGCCGATGCATTGTCCATCGGCCAGCAACAACGGGTCGCCGCCGCCCGCGCCTTGATCGGCCAACCGGAACTGGTGATCGCCGACGAACCCACCTCGGCCCTGGACTACGACGCCCGGGAAAACTTCTTGCGGCTGTTGTTCGCCGAATGTCGCGAAGCCGGGTCGAGCCTGTTGTTCGTCAGTCATGACCAGAGCCTGGCCCCACTGTTCGACCGCCACCTCTCGCTGGCCGATCTCAATCGCGCCGCCACGCACCTCGAGGTCTGAGATGTATCTGTTCCGTCTAGCCATGGCCAGCCTGGCGAACCGCCGCTTTACCGCGATCCTTACCGCGTTTGCCATCGCGCTGTCGGTCTGCCTGCTGTTGGCGGTGGAACGGGTGCGCACCGAGGCGCGGGCCAGTTTCGCCAGTACCATCAGCGGCACCGACCTGATCGTCGGCGCCCGCTCCGGTTCCGTGAACCTGCTGCTGTACTCGGTGTTTCGCATCGGCAACGCGACCAACAACATTCGCTGGGACAGCTTCGAGCAGTTCGCCAACAACCCGAAAGTGAAATGGGCGATTCCCATGTCCCTCGGCGATTCCCATCGTGGTTATCGGGTGATGGGCACCACCGAAGCCTATTTCGAGCATTACCAGTACGGCCGCCAGCAACATCTGGAATTGGCCGATGGCCGGGCGTTCGCCACCGATCCGTTCGAAGTGGTGCTTGGCGCGGAAGTGGCCGAGGCGCTGCATTACAAGCTGGGGGAAAAGCTGGTGCTGGCCCACGGCGTGGCAGCGATCAGCCTGGTCAAGCATGACGACAAGCCTTTTACCGTGGTCGGGATTCTCAAGCGCACCGGCACGCCGGTGGACCGCACGTTGCACATCAGCCTCGGCGGCATGGAAGCCATCCATATCGATTGGAAGAATGGTGTGCCGGCCCAGGGCAACGGCCGTATCAGCGCTGACCAGGCGCGCAACATGGACCTTACGCCGAAAGCGATCACCGCGTTCATGCTTGGCCTCAACAGCAAGATCTCGACCTTCGCCTTGCAACGCGAGATCAACGAGTTCCGTGGCGAGCCGCTGCTGGCGATCCTGCCGGGGGTGGCGCTGCAGGAACTGTGGAGCCTGATGGGCACGGCGGAGAAAGCCTTGTTCGTGATTTCGCTGTTCGTCGTGTTGACCGGATTGATCGGCATGCTCACGGCCATTCTCACCAGCCTCAACGAACGCCGCCGAGAGATGGCGATCCTGCGTTCGGTGGGCGCGCGGCCGTGGCATATCGCAAGCCTGCTGGTGCTTGAAGCTTTCGCCCTGGCGCTGGCCGGCGTCACCGCCGGGCTGGCCTTGCTGTACATCGGCATCGCCGCCGCACAGGGGTATGTGCAGTCCGCCTATGGCTTGTATTTGCCGCTGGGCTGGCCAAGCGAATATGAATGGACGCTGCTGGCTGGCATTCTGGTCGCCGCCCTGCTGATGGGCAGCGTGCCGGCCTGGCGCGCCTATCGCCAATCGTTGGCCGACGGCCTGTCGATCCGTCTATGAGGACCTTGAAGATGCCCCGCGCCCTGCTTGCACTGCTGATGATGGTCGCCCTGCCGCTGTGGGCCGCCGAGCCGAGGGACCTGGCTTGGTCGGAAATGATCCCGCCGGACGCGCCGCCGGAAGTGCCGAACATGACGCCACTGCACGACCTGTCGAAGATGAGCGATGCCCTGGCCGCAGAATCCGCCCCTGCGGCCAAGCAGGACATGCCCAACGCCCCGGTGGTCAAGGCCCTCGACGGCCAGCAGATTCGCTTGCCCGGTTATATCGTGCCGCTGGAAGTCAGCGAGGAAGGCCGCACCACGGATTTCCTGCTGGTGCCGTATTTCGGCGCCTGCATCCATGTGCCGCCACCGCCGTCGAACCAGATCGTGCATGTAAAAAGCGAACTCGGGGTCAAGCTCGACGAGCTGTACCAACCGTACTGGGTCGAAGGGCCGATGCAGGTCAAGCCGTCCACCAGTGAACTGGCCGATGCCGGGTATCAGATGGAGGCGCAGAAGATTTATGTGTATGAACTGCCGGAGTGAATCCGGCTATTAGGTGTTGCCTGTTAGATAGCTTGCTCGCGAAGGGCCCCTCAAGGTTTGCTCATCATCATTTCATTGAGCTGAGTCAATTAAACACCCCCTGACTCATTGAGCTGAGTCAAAAGACCGGACCAGACGGCTTCGTACCATGGGACATCAATTTTCGATGCCCTCTGGAGCCCCTATGAACAAGTCCTTGCTCAGCGCTTCCCTTATCGCGCTCGCACTCGCCGCCCCACTCGCCCAGGCTCACACAGCTGGCGACATCATCGTTCGCGCTGGCGCCATCACCGTCAACCCGGACGCCGACAGTTCCAGCGTCAAGGTCGACCGTGGCCCACTGGCCGGCGCCGACCTGGGCGGCAAGGCGACCATGAGCAGCGACACCCAGCTGGGCCTGAACTTCGCCTACATGCTCACCAACAACTGGGGGATCGAGCTGCTGGCGGCCTCGCCGTTCGAGCATGACGTAAAAATCAAAGGCACCGCCCTCGGCGCCGCGAACAACAAGCTCGGCACCCTCAAGCACCTGCCGCCAACCCTGAGCGTGGTCTACTACCCGCTCGACGCCAAATCGGCTTTCCAGCCTTATGTCGGCGCGGGCATCAACTACACCTGGATCTATGACGAGCATGTCGGCAGTGAAGCCAGCGCCAACGGTTTCAGCAACTTCCGCGCGAAGAACAGCTGGGGCATGGCGTGGCAAGTCGGCGCCGACTACATGCTGACCGACAACATCATGATCAACGGCCAGATCCGCTACATCGACATCGACACCACGGCCTATGTCGACAACAACGCCGTGGCCGCCGGTACCCGCGCCAAGGTGGATGTCGATGTTGATCCGTTCGTCTATATGGTGGGGTTGGGTTACAAGTTCTAAGCCCCTGCACGATAGTGAGATGACTACACACCCTGTGGCGAGGAAGCAAGCTCCCTTGCCACAGGTTTCACTTGCCGCAAAAGCGATGCATGACTCATAAAAAGGCGCCCCGAAAGGCGCCTTTTTATGTCGAGGCTGAACTCAGCGCCCCAACAACCGTGCCAGCCCAACGCTCATCGGCGTTTGCTTCGGAACGCGGAAACGCGCCAACAAACGGCCGTTGTCGGCCCGCGAATGGCGGATGTCTCCGGAACGTGCCGGGCCATGGCTGATTGCAGGCAAGTCGCCCACCACCACAGCCAGGGCCTGGAGCATCTGCTTGAGGGTTGTCGCCTGGTTCCAGCCGACATTCACCGCGCCCACTTCCACCTCGGGCTTTTCGATGGCCTGCACCAACACATCCACCAGGTCTTCGACGTAGACAAAGTCCCGAGTCTGCTCGCCATCACCAAACACGGTGATCGGCAGGCCCTTCTGCGCACGTTCGCTGAAAATGCTGATGACGCCTGAATACGGCGAGGACGGATCCTGGCGCGGGCCGTAGATGTTGAAGAAGCGGAACACCACCGGTTCGAGGTCGTGCTGGCGACGATAGAAGTCGAAATAGAATTCACTGGCCAATTTGTCCGCCGCGTAAGGCGTGAGCGGCGCCTTGGGCGTGTCTTCACCGATGGCCTGGCCTTCACCGTTGTTGCCATATACCGCTGCGCTGGAGGCGAACAGCACCCGTTTCACACCGCTCTGGCGCATGGCTTCGCAGACGTTCAGGGTGCCGATGAAATTGCTTTGGTGCGTGCGCACCGGGTCATCCACCGAGGCTTGCACGGAGGCCACCGCGGCCAGATGCGCCACGGCGCTGCAACCGGCCATGGCACGGGCGACGAGCGCGGCATCGGCGACATCGCCTTCAATCAGTTCGAGGGCTGGATTTTCCAGCGGCAGGTTGCTGCGCTTGCCGGTGGACAAGTCATCGAGAATGCGGACCGAATGCCCTTTTGCGAGCAAGGCGTCGGTCAGGTGCGAACCAATGAAACCCGCGCCGCCGGTGATTAAAACAGGGCCTTCAGCCATGGCGATAAAACCTATCCAGTAAGCCCGGGAGTGCTGCGCGCCAGGCGCGGGGCTTGATCCCGAAAGTGTGCAGAATTTTCTTGCAGGCCAGGACTGCGTGCTGCGGTTCTTCCGCGGCGTCCGGTCTTGCAGCATGGGCCTGGGGTGTGGGCGACTCGATGGCCAGCGGGTGCAATGCGCGGGCTTCGGTGAGAATCGCCTGGCCTAGCGCCAGCGGCGTAGTCGCCTCATGTCCGGCGTAATGGTAGGTGCCCCACAGCGGCGCCGCGCAATCGAGTTGCTTGAGCACCGAGATGATCACCCGCGCCGCATCGTCCACCGGCGTCGGATTGCCCCGCCGATCGTCGGCCAGCAACAACTCTTCGGGCTGCTCGGCACGGGCCAGGAAACGGCCAAGGATGCCGTCGGCGCTGTCGTCCAGCAGCCAGCCAAAACGCAACAGCACATGTTGCGGGCAGGTGGCGCGCACGCTTTGCTCGATGCGCCACAACGCCTGGCCACGCAGGCCCAGCGGCACGGGCTCGTCCTTTTCGCTGTAGGCGGTGGCCCGAGAGCCATCGAACACGCGATAGCTCGACGGTTGCAGCAGGACAATGTTGTGATGCTGGCACAGTTCCGCCAGGCGCTCGACCGCCCGCTCCTGGCTGGCCAGGCGCTGCTCGCTGACGGTTTCAGCCTGGAACCAGTCGAAGTAGTACGCCAGGTTGATCAGCGCATCCGGCCGGGTGTCGTCGAGCAACTGCGTGAGGCTCGCGGCATCCCAACCGTCTTCAGGTGGGCGGGGGGCAAGAAAACCGATGTCTTCTTCTGCACCGAGGCGAATCAGCGCCTGCCCAAGGGCATTTCCGCCGCCCAGTAACATAAGGCGCATTCGCATAAAGTCAGCAGGCCCAGTCTGTTGGCACAAGAATTTGGTCGACAACGCCCGAGGGCGTCGTCGGAATCGTTGCATTTTGCGGGTTTAGTGCGCAACCGTCATCCGTAATGTGCAGATCGCCGGGTTGGCCGTCCTTCCAGGCGGTTGCGCCACTTGCATCCACCCCACCCCACCCGCCTAAACTGCCCGTATGAATCTGCCCCTTGCAGCCGACCACGCCATGGCAGGCTTTCACCCCGCCGTTCGCGCCTGGTTCAGCCAGACCTTCCCGGCGGTCACGGCCGCCCAGGCCCGGGCGTGGCCGTTGATCGGCCAGCGACGTTCGGTGCTGGTCGCGGCGCCCACCGGCTCGGGCAAGACCCTGACCGCATTTCTCGCGGTGCTGGATGACCTGGTGCACCGCGGCCTGGAACAAGGCGGCCTGCCGGACCAGACCCTGGTGGTCTATGTCTCGCCGCTCAAGGCCTTGAGCAACGATATCCAGATCAATCTGCAAAATCCCCTGGCCGGCATCACCGAGCAATTGCAACAGATGGGGTTGCCGCCCCTGCCGATCACCACCGCCGTACGCACCGGCGACACACCGCAAAAAGAACGCTCGGCGATGCGCAAGACCGCGCCGCACATCCTGGTTACCACGCCCGAATCGCTTTATGTGCTGCTCGGCTCCGATTCCGGTCGGCAGATGCTTGCCAGCACGCGCACGGTGATTGTTGATGAAATCCATGCGATTGCCGCCAGCAAACGTGGCAGCCACCTGGCCCTGAGCCTGGAACGGCTGCAAGCGCTGTGCGCCGAACCGCTGGTGCGCATCGGCCTGTCTGCCACGCAAAAGCCCATCGAAGCGGTCTCGCGGTTCCTCGTCGGCGAAGGCCGCACTTGCGAGATCGTCGACATCGGCCACGCCCGCCCACGGGACCTGAACATCGAGGTGCCGCCGGTGCCGCTGTCAGCGGTGATGGCCAATGACGTCTGGGAACTGGTCTACAACCGCCTCGCCGAACTGGCCCGGGCGCACCGAACCACGCTGGTGTTCGTCAACACGCGGCGCCTGGCCGAACGCCTGAGTCGCCACCTGAGCGAGCGTTTGGGCAAGGAGGCGGTGGCGGCCCACCATGGCAGCCTGGCGAAGGAGTTTCGCCTCGACGCCGAGCAACGCCTCAAGCGCGGCGAATTGCAGGTGCTGATCGCCACCGCGTCCCTGGAGCTGGGCATCGACATTGGCGATGTCGACCTGGTCTGCCAGATCGCCTCGCCCCGTTCGATCTCGGCGTTCCTGCAAAGGGTGGGACGCTCCGGCCATCAGGTCGGCGGCACGCCCAAGGGGCGCCTGTTCGCCACCACCCGCGACGACTTGATCGAATGCGCCGCCTTGCTCGACTGCGTGCGCCGTGGCGAGCTGGACATCCTGCACATCCCCAAGGCGCCGTTGGATGTCCTGGCCCAGCAGATCGTCGCCGAGGTCAGTTGCCAGGAATGGCATGAACAGGCGTTGCTGGAGATGTTCCGCCGCGCCTCGCCTTACGCAAAGCTGGACGAAGATCATTACCAGGCCCTGCTGCAAATGCTCGCCGAAGGGCTCAATGGCCGACAAGGCGTGCGCAGCGCCTACCTGCACCGCGACGCCGTCACCCGGACCCTTCGCGGGCGCCGGGGGAGCAAACTGACGGCGGTGACCAGCGGCGGCACTATTCCGGACAACGCCGACTACAGCGTGCTGCTCGAACCCCAAGGCTTGAACATCGGCAGCGTCAATGAGGACTTCGCCGTCGAGAGCATCGCCGGCGACGTGTTCCAACTGGGCAATACCTCCTACCGGATCATCCGCGTCGAGACCGGCCGCGTGCGCGTCGAGGACGCCCAGGGCCAACCGCCGACCATTCCGTTCTGGCTCGGCGAAGCCCCGGGGCGCAGCGCCGAGTTGTCCCAGGCCGTGGCCCGCCTGCAAGCCCAGCTGGATCAACTGCTCGGCGCCACGCCGGGAGACTTGCAACCGGCCCTCGACTGGCTGACCGGCACCTTGCACTTGAACCTCGCCAGCGCCGAACAGATCGTCGATTACCTGGCCCCGGCGCGTCTGGCCTTCGGCGCCCTGCCGTCCCAGGACACCTTGGTGATGGAACGGTTTTTCGACGAGTCCGGCGGCACGCAACTGATCATCCACGCGCCCTTCGGCAGTCGCATCAATCGCGCCTGGGGCCTGGCCCTGCGCAAGCGCTTCTGCCGCACCTTCAACTTCGAATTGCAGGCCGCTGCCAGCGAGGACGCTATCGTCCTGTCGCTGTCCACTAGCCACAGCTTCGAACTGGACGAAGTCTGGCGCTACCTCAACAGCCAGAGCGCCGAGCAGATCCTGGTCCAGGCGGTGCTGGACGCGCCGCTGTTCGGCGTGCGCTGGCGCTGGAACGCCGGCGTGGCCCTGGCGTTGCCGCGCTACACCGGTGGACGCAAAGTCGCGCCGCAGATCCAGCGCATGAAAAGTGAGGATTTGATCGCCAGCGTATTCCCGGACCAGATCGCCTGCCTGGAGAACCTGGCCGGAGAGCGTGAAATCCCCGACCACCCGCTGGTGGAACAGACCCTCGACGATTGCCTGCACGAAGCCATGGACAGCGAAGGCTGGCTGGCCCTGCTGCGGCGCATGGAAGCGGGCACGATTCGCCTGGTCAGCCGCGACCTGCCTGCACCCTCGCCTTTGGCGGCAGAAATCCTCAGCGCTCGGCCCTACACCTTTCTTGACGACGCGCCGCTGGAGGAGCGCCGCACCCAAGCGGTGATCAACCGGCGCTGGAGTGATCCGCAATCCACCGACGACCTCGGTGCGCTGGACGCCGAGGCCATCCAGGCCGTGCGGGAAGAGGCCTGGCCGACGCCGACCAATGTCGATGAAATCCACGAAGCGCTGATGAGCCTGGCCTGCATCGCCGACAGCGAGGCCAGCGCCGAACCGTCGTGGCTGGACGGTTTGCGGACCCTGGCCGAGCGCGGTCGCGCCAGCCACATTCAGATCAGTGACGAGCGCGGCCTATGGGTACCGCTGGAGCGGCTGACGTGCCTGCAGGCGATTTATCCACAAGCCCAATGGCAGCCGCCGCTGACACCGCTGCCGGGTTTTGATGAACCGTGGGGTAGCGACGAGGCCATGGTGGAAGTGCTCCGCGCGCGGCTCAGTGCCTTTGGCCCGCAGCCGTTGAGCGCAATCGCCTACCCGCTCGGGCTGTCGCCGGCACAAGCGACCCAGGCCCTGGCCCAGCTCGAACAACAAGGGTACGTGCTGCGCGGTCGCTTCACGCCGGGCACCGCCCAGGAGGAATGGTGCGAGCGACACCTGCTGGCACGGATCCACCGCTACACGGTCAAGCGCCTGCGCCGGGAAATCGAGCCGGTGATGCTGCAGGATTTCATGCGGTTCCTGTTCGACTGGCAACATCTGTCGTCGTCCAGCCAGGGCCGGGGCAGCGCCGTGCTGCCGTCCATCATCAGCCAGTTCGAAGGCTACCCGGCTGCCGCCTCGGCCTGGGACAGCGACCTTTTGCCGGCGCGGATCAAGGACTATTCACCAAGCTGGCTCGACGAACTGTGCCGCAGCGGCAAGTTCGTCTGGACGCGCCTGAGCGCCCGCCAGAAGTTGTCCACAAGCGCTTTGCGCAGCACGCCGATCGTGTTGCTGCCGCGCGCCAAGGTCGCGCTCTGGAGCAGCCTGGCTGAGCAGACGCCAGTCGGCGAGCTGTCGCCCAGGACACAGAAAGTCCATCAGGCATTGAGTGAACATGGCGCCTTGTTTTTCGATGAGCTGCTGCACGAGGCGCACCTGCTGCGCAGCGGGCTGGAAACCGCCTTGCAGGAATTGGTCGGCGCCGGGCTGGTGAACGCCGACAGCTTCGCCGGGCTGCGGGCCTTGATCACCCCCGCCAGCAAACGCCAGGCCCGCAGTAGCCGGCGCGGGCGCGGGGCGTTTGTCGGCGGCATGGACGATGCCGGGCGCTGGGCCTTGCTGCGCCGTAGTTCGCCAACGCCAGGGGCAGAACCCGGCAACCGGCCCGCGCCCACGCCACCCGACACCCTGGAACACATCGCCATGACCCTGCTGCGCCGTTATGGGGTGGTGTTCTGGCGCTTGCTGGAGCGTGAAGCCGATTGGCTGCCGAGCTGGCGTGAGTTGCTGCGCACGTTTCATCGGTTGGAGGCACGGGGCGAGATTCGTGGCGGGCGTTTCGTCAGCGGGCTGGCCGGGGAACAATTCGCCTTGCCCGAAGCCATCCCGCTGCTGCGCGACGCAAGGCGTCGGCCCACCGATGGCAGCCTGGTGGCGGTGTGCGGGGTTGATCCCTTGAACCTCGCCGGCACCCTGCTTCCAGGGGCGAAAGTACCGGCACTGGCGAGCAATCGGCTGGTGTATCGGGATGGGTTGCCGGTGGCGGCACTGGTTGCGGGCAAGCAACATCTGTTTGTGGGGTTGGATGCCCAAGCGATGGCGGAGATTCGCGCCAAGCTGATTCAACACCTTTAGCCACGGTTATCGGGCAGGCTGATCGGAAGGCTTCGAGGGTGCCTGCGTCGAAGGCGCTGAATTTTCGACTTGCGTATCCAACCGCTTCGGCAATACCACCTGCTGTGGATAAGTCTGCGCGAAGTGCACCGACGGTTCGTTATCCACAAGCTTTTTCAACCGCTGGTTGAACGCCCGGCTCACGGCGTACTGCCCGCCCGAGACCGTGCGAAACTGGGCGGTGAGGACCACGCCGTTGAGGTCCATCTTGTCCACGCCGAATACATCCAGCGGCCCTTGCAGGTTGAACTTGAGGAACGGGTCCTCGGAAATCGAATCGCCGGCTTCACGGATCAGTTCGATGGCGCGGTCCACGTCGGTGTCGTAGGTGAACTGCACCGAGAAAAATGCAAAGGCGAATTGCCGGGATTGGTTGGTCACGGCCTTGATTTGCCCGAACGGCACCGAATGCACGAAACCCTTGCCGTCGCGCAGGCGCAGGGTGCGGATGGTCAGGCCTTCGACGGTGCCGGCGTGGCCGGAACTGAGCACCACCCAGTCGCCGATAGACAGCGTGTCCTCGATGATGATGAACAGCCCGGTGATCACGTCCTGCACCAGTTGCTGCGAACCGAAACCGATCGCCAGCCCCACCACGCCCGCACCGGCGAGCAATGGCGCGACGTTGATGCCGAGGTTGGCCATGGTGGTGATCGCGCAAATCACCACCAGGATTATTTTGGCCGCGTTGCGCAGCAGCGGCAGGATGGTCTTGACCCGTGTGCTGGGCGCACGGGCGCCGCGCTTGTTGAGTGGTGGCTTCAGCGCTTCCTGGATCGCCGTGTCGAGCACCACCCACGTCAGCCAAGTCACCAGGAAAATCAGCCCGATGCGACTGAGGGAGTCGCTGATCGCCCGTCCCACGGCGTTGCGTGAGGCGAACTCAAACAGCGACACGCCCCAGATCCGCCCGAGGATCTCGATGAACGCCACCGCCATGACGATGCGCAACAACGCGTGCAACAGGCTCAACAGCCGCCCTTTGTAGGCGCTGTTGCGCTGGATGGCCTCGGCTTTGGGCGACTTGAAGACATGCTGGAACACGGTGCTGAGAAACACCGTCGCGATCAGCAGGATCGTGGTGAACAAGGCACAACGCAGGGCTTTCTGGTTGTCCTCGCCGACCCCGATCAGGCTCACCGCCGACACCAGCACCATCAGCAGGATCGGCCAGTACCAGAGACCGGAAAAGATCCGCAGCGATTCCTGCAACGCCGGTTGCTTGAGACGCTGGGCCAGCGGCCGATTGCGGATCAGGTGGGCCACCGGCCGGCGCATGTGGATCACCAGCCAGCCAAAGATCATCGAAGCCGACAGCCCGGTGAAGACCGCGATGCTGCTGGTGATATTGCCGCCCAGCTGCCGAGCGATCTGCGGGCTGGTCAAGGCATCGCTGAGCGCGGCCAGGAAGCCGATCATGAACAACGGCCGCGGGCTGAATCGACGGAGGATCGCCACCGCTCGCCGTTTGTGGCCGCCATTGAACATCACGATCACGCAGAGCAGCACCGAGGTGGAAACGATGCCGCTGCTGGTGGCGTAGGCGAAACACAACGCCAAGGCCCGGCCAACCGAGACTTGCAGGAAATGGCTGACATAGAGGGTCAGCGGCAGGCACGCCACGGCAGGCAACGTGTAGGGCAGCAGGTAGCCGAGCAGGTCCAGCACCCGCTGGCGAGTGCGTAGCCAGCGGCGCCGACTCAAGCGGCGCACCAGCAATCGCGCGCCGGTCCATATCAGCGCAAACGTCCCCAGCCACACGCCGGAGAGCAACAGGAAATCGCCCGCCACGCGCCAAGAGGAACGGGAGGTCTGGTCCACCAGCCGATCCACCTCGTCCACCGCCCGATCCGCCCGCAGGCGCCAGGCGTCCACCAGGCTCTGGTCGAGGTCGAGCTTGTCCTGGACATCGTCGATGCTGGAACTGATGGCCCCCAACAAGCCGCCTTGCACCAACGGCTCAGGCTCGGCCGGGGCTTCGGCGGGTTTGGAGATGCCGGGGACCGCAGCGGTCCCGTAGGCGCTGGTGCCGGTCATGGCCAGCAGCAACAGCAGCAATACAGCGCTCAATCGAGACAAGACGCAGGGCTCCTTCACGGGGGTCGGTAAGGAACTGATCAACATCAGGCCGGCAAGTTCGCTCTCAAGGGCAATACAAATACCTTGTGGCAAGGGGATTTCCCCTCGCCACAAGACCCGTTCCCTGCGCGACGCGGCGGGGACTCCCTCGCCACAGAATCCGCTCAGCTCCCTCCGCCGGTAAGACCACCGAAACTTTCCAGCCCGCCCGGCGGTCATCAAAAGACACAGGCGGTACGAGGTCATTGGCACGGGAGGGATACATGACGGCGATCCACATTGGCATTTCCGGTTGGCGCTACACGCCTTGGCGGGGAGACTTCTACCCCAAGGGGCTGGCGCAGAAACGGGAACTGCAATTCGCCTCTCGAGCGGTCAACAGCATCGAGATCAATGGATCGTTCTACGCCCTGCAACGTCCCGAGCGGTATGCCCAGTGGTACGCCGAGACACCGCCGGACTTCGTGTTCAGCGTCAAGGCGCCGCGCTTCATCACCCACATCAAGCGCCTGCGCGACATTCACAAGCCGTTGGCGAATTTCTTCGCTTCCGGGGTGCTGGAGCTCAAGGAAAAACTCGGCGCCATCCTCTGGCAGTTTCCGCCCAGCTTCAAATTCGATCCCGAGCTCTTTGAAGATTTCCTCAAGCAATTGCCCCACGATACCCAGGCCGCCGCCGCATTGGCCCGGGAGCACGAGTCGCGCCTGGACGGCCATGCCAGCACCGAGACGGACAAAAAGCGCCCGCTGCGCCATGCCGTGGAAATTCGCCACGATAGCTTTATCGACCCACGCTTCGTCGCCCTGCTCAAACGCTACGACGTCGCACTTGTGGTCGCGGATACTGCCGGGAAATGGCCCTATCGCGAGGACGTGACCAGCGACTTCGTCTACCTGCGCCTGCACGGTGCCGAAGAGTTGTACGCCAGCGGCTACACCGACGAAGCGCTCAAGCGCTGGGGTGACCGGATCGAGGCCTGGAGCCACGGCACACAGCCGAGCGACGCACAGTTGATCGATCCGAAAAAAAAGCCCCGGGCGCGCAAGAGCCGGGAAGTGTTCTGCTATTTCGACAACGACATCAAAGTCCGCGCGCCCTACGACGCGCGTCACCTGCTGGAGCGCTTCGACCTGGACAAGAATCTCGCCACCGCTCCCGGTGTGCGCCCGGCAGAAGGAGTGTTGCCATGAGCACGCCAGAATCGAGCGAAGCCACCCGCGAGCCGTTGCAGGATTCGGCGCAGCGGCTGCTCGATCAAGTCAATCGATTCACGGTGCTGACGGTCAATACGCACAAAGGCTTCACCGCGCTGAACCGACGTTTCATCCTGCCGGAACTGCGCGAAGCGGTGCGCAGCGTGTCGGCCGACGTGGTGTTCCTGCAAGAAGTGCATGGCGCCCATGAGCACCATCCCCAGCGCTACAGCAACTGGCCGAGCATTCCGCAATATGAATTCCTCGCCGACACCCTCTGGCCGCAGTTCGCCTACGGGCGCAACGCCGTGTACCCCGCAGGTGACCATGGCAACGCGTTGCTGTCGAAATTCCAGATCATCCGCCACGACAACCTCGACGTGTCCATCAGCGGCCATGAAAGCCGCGGCATGCTGCACAGCGTGTTGCGCCTGCCGAACGGCGATGGGGGGCGGGATGTGCATGCGATTTGCGTCCATCTGGGGCTGCGCGAAGGCCATCGTGTCGCACAGTTGAAGTTGCTTTGCCAACGCCTGGGCGAGCTGCCACCCGAGGCCCCCGTGATTGTCGCGGGGGATTTCAACGATTGGCGCGGCAAGGCCAATGACTTGCTCGCGCCCTGCGGCTTGCGCGAAGTTTTCGCCGAACAGTGGGGCAAACCGGCCCGCAGTTTTCCGGCACGCCTGCCCATCCTGCGGCTGGACCGCATCTATGTGCGCAACCTCAAGGCCCATCACGCCCAAGTCCTGAATGTACGGCCCTGGTCGCACCTTTCCGACCACGCACCGCTGTCGGTGGAGATCGAATTATGAGCGCGACGATGAACAAGGCAACGGTGGAAAAAGTCGAGGTGCCGCCGACCGAACGCAACCCGGCGCTGGCCGATATCGAATACGGCTGGCACGGCAATAACCGCGTCACGCTCCTGGAAAACGGCGAGGAATATTTCCCACGGGTTTTCGAGGCGATTCGCCGGGCCCAGGAAGAAATTCTCCTGGAGACGTTCATTCTGTTCGAGGACAAGGTCGGCTTCGAACTGCGGGACCTCTTGGTGGATGCGGCCAAGCGCGGCGTACGCATCACCGTCAACCTCGACGGGTTCGGTTGCGGCGAGCTGACCACCGACTTCCTGGCCTCGTTGAGCGATGCCGGGATACGCCTGCAGATGTTCGATCCGGCCCCGCGGCACTTGGGCATCCGCACCAACTGGTTCCGCCGCCTGCACCGCAAGATCGTGGTGGTGGATGGCGTGATCGCATTCATCGGCGGGATTAACTTTTCCGCTGACCACCTGGGCGACTTCGGCCCCGAAGCCAAGCAGGATTATTCGGTGGAAATCAAAGGCCCGGCGGTGGTGGACATCCATCACTTCGCGCTGCTGCAAACCGGGCGTCCGGCCCGGGCCAAGTATTGGTGGCAACGTCGCCGCAGCCGCCGCACCGAGCTGGCCTTCAATGACCATGACGGCCAGGTGCGCCTGGTCTATCGCGATAACCACGAGCATCAAACCGACATCGAGGAGGTCTACCTGCAAGTGCTGCGCAGCGCCCGGCGCCGGGTGGTAATTGCCAATGCCTATTTCTTCCCCGGTTATCGGTTGTTGCGCGAGATCCGTAATGCCGCGCGACGTGGTGTGGAGGTGCGGCTGATCCTGCAAGGGCAACCGGACATGATGATCGCCAAGCTCGCGGCACGGATGCTCTACAACTATCTGCTCAAGGCCGGCGTGACGATCTATGAATATTGCGAGCGACCGCTGCACGGCAAGGTCGCCCTGGTGGATGAGGACTGGAGCACCGTCGGTTCGAGCAACCTCGACCCGTTGAGCCTGTCGCTGAACCTGGAAGCCAACGTGCTGATCCGCGACCGCGGGTTTAACCGCGAACTGTTCGAGCGCCTCGATCACTTGAGCCGCAATCACTGCACTGTCATGCCGGAGAACCATGCCCCGCGTGGGCTGCTCTGGCGCATGACCATCGGTTTCATGGTGTTCCACTTCCTGCGTCATTTTCCGGCTTGGGCCGGATGGCTGCCGGCCCATAAACCGCGTCTGAAACCTTTTTCACCGCCGACGGCGGTCCGGAGCGAACCCCATGAACCACTCTGAAGCGCACACCGCGCCGAGAGACGCCCATGCGCCGGAACAGACCAAGCCAAAATCGCGCTGGAGTCGCTGGAAACGCCCGCTGACCCTGGCCTTTTTCCTGCTGCTTATCGTGCTGTTCACCGCGTTGGCGCGGCGCATCGACTGGTCCGAAGTCTTTACGACGCTGGCGGATTTCAAGCTGCGCACGCTGGTCATCGCGGCCGCGCTGACCATCACCAGTTTTATTACCTACGCCTGCTTCGACCTGATCGGCCGTACGTACATCCGACAGAAACTGGGTTGGCGGCAGATCTTGCCGGTGGGGGTGATCAGCTATGCCTTCAATCTCAACCTCAGCGCCTGGGTCGGTGGCATCGCCATGCGCTATAGGCTGTATTCGCGGCTGGGGGTGAGCACAGGCAATATCGCCAAGATCCTTGGCCTAAGCCTCGCCACCAACTGGTTCGGTTATATGACGTTGGCCGGCGTGGTTTTCAGCAGCGGCCTGGTGACCATGCCGCCGGGTTGGAAGCTGAGCAGCAATGCCCTGCAAGGCGTGGGCGTGCTGTTGTTGCTGGCAAGCGCCAGCTACCTGCTGGCCTGCCGCTTCTCCAGGCGCCGGGCCTGGACGGTTCGCGGGATGGAAATCAACCTGCCTTCCCTGCGCATGGCCGTGCTGCAACTGGCACTGGGTGCGTTGAATTGGTCGTTGATGGCGGCGGTGATC
Organism: Pseudomonas frederiksbergensis; assembly: GCF_035751725.1. Lineage (GTDB taxonomy): Bacteria > Pseudomonadota > Gammaproteobacteria > Pseudomonadales > Pseudomonadaceae > Aquipseudomonas > Aquipseudomonas frederiksbergensis_A. The sequence goes on from NZ_CP142104.1 coordinate 5,271,810, forward strand.
TTTACGTTGCTGCCGAGCAAGCTCGAATACCCGGTGGTGCTCGGGGTCCTGTTGATCAGCAGCATCGCCGGGGTCATCACGCACATTCCTGCCGGGCTCGGGGTGCTGGAGGCGGTGTTCGTCGCGCTGTTGCAGCATGAGGTATCGCGAGGCAGCCTGATCGCGGGATTGATTGCCTACCGGGCGATCTATTTCATCTTGCCGTTGTTGATCACGGTGGTGATGTACCTGGTGATCGAGGCGAAGGCAAAGGCGCTGCGGGTCAAGCCTGGAGTCAAGTGATGTAGCGCCTGGCCTGGGCTGGGAGCGGGCTTGCTCCGCCAGCGATCCGCCGAAGAGGCCCGCCTGGACGCCACATGTCTACCGCTCCTGAATGATGCTCAACCGTTCGCCCACCACCATTTCCGTGATCCAGCTCACCAGGATCGAGGTGTAGGCCTGTTGTGACACGGGGTCGCTCAGGGAATGGTCGGCGCCGTCGATGATCCGGTGGGTCAGCGAATGAGTCTGCTGGCAGGCGGCGCGGTAGCTCATGATGGTGGCATGGGGCACATGGTCGTCGGTTTCGGACTCCACCAGCAGCACATCGCCGGTGAACTGCGAGCACGCGTGCAAGGCGCGGTTGGTATTGGCGTGGACCAGGGTGCTGCGATAATCCAGCAGATCGGTTTTATCCAGATCGCGCTTGGGCGTGTGCCATTGCTCGTCGCGGTACAGCGCCGGCACCCGCAGGGCCAGCCAGCGCACCGGTCGCAACGAGGTCAGGATCGAGGCCAGATATCCACCGTAGCTGGTGCCGACCACGGCAATCGCCGAGGTGTCGAGGGCCGGGTGGGCGAGCAACCGGTCGTAGGCCGCCAGCAGGTCGCGCAGGTTGTCCTCGCGGGTGACCCGTGACAGGGGAATTCCTGCGCCCCCGGTGTGCCCGCGCAAATCGAAGGTCAGGCACACGCAGCCCAGGCCGGCAATGCCCTTGGCCCGTTCAAGATCACGCTCCTGGCTGCCGCCCCAACCGTGGACAAACAACACGCCGGGAACCTTCGACTTGGGGCTGAGGAAGGTCCCGTTCATATGCTCATCATCAATCGCAATCTGGATTGTTTCACTTCTAGCCGTCATAGGATTGGACCGTTACGTATTTGAGTAGGAAATCACCATTCTCCGCCGCGCCGCGATAAACCTCCGTGGCGCCCGGCGGCAGCGGTTGGTCGGTGTAAGTCTCGATCGAGGACACCCGAACCGCGCGGATCGAGGGGTCCTCGACAAACACCTGCAATGCGGCAAGCTCCGCGCTGCTGGCGCCGCCCATTCGCCAGGATTGCTCCAGCACGCCGCCGCGAGGCTGGCCACCGGTGTCCGTCCCTTGGGCGATGTCATAGTTGCGCCGCGACGCAAAGAACGATGGGAAAGCCTGGTTGGCGGCATCATCGAATACCTGCGCCAGCCGCACCGCTTCGCGCACATCGTCCGGCAATTCCAGGCCGAGAAGCTCGATGTAGCCACCTTGCGCCACCAACAGGTCAGAACCGCCGTAGACTTCTTCCCCTTCGTTGTCGCGGGTCAGGTGCTGTACGCCGCAGTAGCTCAAGACCTTGCCGTTGATGAAGCTTTGGCCGACGCTCTGGGTCTTGACCTCACTGAGATTCTGTTCCAGCACGATGCCCTCGCTGAACAATGCCTGGGCGTCTGGAGCCGCGACGATTTCATCGAATTGCGCGACGCTCCGGATGACCCGCTGGCCACGTCCGGCGCAAGCATGGATGGGCTTGAAGCGGATCGGCCCGGCGTACAGCAAATGCTCGGCGGCCTGGCGCGCATCCTTGAGCGAAAACACGCTGACGCCGTCGAGCACGACGCCCCGGGTCAGCTTGGCGAACAGCGGTGACCAGCCCTTCGGCGCGACTGCGTCCTTGTTCAACAGACCATGGGCAATCGCCTTGGTGCAGATGAAATCGTGGTCGACGTAACCGCCCCACAGGTCATCCGGTCCCTTGACGCCCAGGCGCAACGCAGCCTCCGGCCCGATCAGGGTTTGTGTGGGCAGCAGGTACAAATCTCGCCCGGCGTGTTTGTGGCTGTCATAGCTGCCGCCGTATTCCAGGCCAAGGATGTTCGCCAACCAGCGCGCCAGTGCCCGGTTGGTCTCGACTTCATGCAGCGGTGCCTGGGGATTGACCGAGTGGGCCACTACACATTTGTCACGAGGGATCTGGGTCATGCGTTGTCCTTTCAACTGCGCTCAATAACCGTAGCTATAAGGATTGCAGAGATCAGGCCAACGGCTCGGTGGGGGACGAACGGTCGAGGAAACGGGGGGATGAGCGGATGATGTGGCACCGGGCCTGTTTCATTCTGCACGACTGCCAGCAGCTGCCCGGCAAATTGCACGACGCCAGCTCCGGTTTTTCCCGTGTTTCAGCTTCTGCCGGCGTTTTGAGGGCTTACGCCAAACCTGGCCCGATAGTCACTCGGCGCCAGCCCGGTGATTTTCTTGAAAGTCGCTCGAAAGGCCGACGGATCCTGGTAACCGACGGTCCAGGCGATGTGATCGATGGTGCCATTGGTGAACTCCAGCATTTCCCGGGCCTTGCCAACCCGCAGGTGCTGGCAGTATTCGGTGGGCTTGAGGCCGGTGGCCGCACGAAACCGGCGAAGGAAGGTGCGCTCCTCCAGCCCTGCCTGTTCGGCCATTGCGCCAAGGGAAACATCCACCGCGCCGCTGCGTTGCAACCAGTGCTGTACCTTCAGGATCGCACCATCGCCATGCCCGAGGATCGGCGCAAAATTACTGCCGCACTGGCTCGCGCTGTCGCTGTGTTCGATCACCAGAAATTGCGCGGTGCGCGTGGCGATGCTGGGCCCGAGCAAGCGGTCCACGAGCCGCAGCCCGAGCTCCGACCAGGCCATGAGCCCGGCGGTGGTGATCAGGTCGCCGTCATCGACCATGGGTTTGTCGGCGTCGAGCTTGATCTTCGGATAGCGCGCCGCAAAGGTCTTGGCCGAGGTCCAGTGGGTCGTCGCGCTGCGCCCGTCCAGCAAACCGCTTTCGGCCAGCAGGATCGAGCCGACGCAAACCCCGCCCAGAACCGTGCCGCTGGCGTGCTGCGCCCGGAGCCAATCCATCAGCGGCGGCGTGGCAACGTTTTCATTGAAGCCTGCAATCGATGGAGGGATCAGCAACGCGACCAAGGGCAGGTCCGGACCGGCATCACTGGCAAACACCCGCGACGGCAATTCACCGCCCGCCGTCTGCCAGTGGCTCACGCGCAGCCGCCGCAGTTGCGCACTGGCGTGCTCCGCCGCGATGCCATCCGCCACGGCGAACAGATCGGTCAAACCGTGCACCGCGGCCATTTGCGCGCCGGGGTAGATCAGCACGCCGAGTTCGACGAACGCCCTTTCCTGCGCCATTGTCAGTTTTCCCTCGCTTATTGTCGTTGCGGCCAATTCTCGACCCGGCGGTGAACGCCAATACTGGCGCCCTACCCAACCTGATCGAGGAAGTCCTCATGTCCAAGCAAGCGCTCATCGTAGTCGATATCCAGAACGACTACTTCCCCCAGGGAAAATGGCCACTGGTCGGTGCCGACACCGCCGCCGATAACGCCGCCCGGTTGATCGCAGCCTTTCGCCAGGCCGGCGACAGCGTGGTGCACATCCGCCACGAATTCACATCCGACGACGCGCCTTTCTTCACCCCAGGCTCCAAAGGCGCACAGTTGCACCCCAAGGTACTCAACCACGCCGATGAGCCAGTGGTGCTCAAGCACTTCGTCAATTCATTTCGCGAAACCGAACTGCAAGCGATCCTCCAACAGCACGGCATCGAGCGGTTGGTTGTCGTCGGTAGCATGAGCCACATGTGCATCGACGGCATTGCCCGCGCTGCGGCGGACATGGGCTACGAAGTCACGGTGGTGCACGACGCCTGTGCCAGCCGCGACCTGGAATTCAACGGCCTCGTCGTCCCTGCTGCCCATGTCCACGCTGCGTTCATGTCGGCGCTGGGGTTTGCCTATGCGAATGTGGTGAGTACCGAGCAGTTGCTGGCTGTCGGTAGGCCTTAACCACCAAGCAGGAAAAAACCGCGCCTCGGGGACCGAAGCGCGGTTTTTTTCATAGGACCTGCCGTGGTTTTAATGGGTGAGCACTGATTACTTCTTTACTGCGCTCAGCTTCGCTAACTGCTCTTTCAGCACGGAAGCGACCATTGCGAGATCTTTTAGCGCTTTAGCTTCTCTTTGAGCTGCCGCTGCGCCTGCTGATGGGCCATCGGTTCTGGAAGGATCATGAATAATCAAATGCCCGGTAGTGGATTCGACGATGCATTGTAGATCCCAAGTAAAAGACGGCTTTTCGGTTGCATATTCCCTGATGGCCTCCAAATCAGAGACCGTAACGGCCAATTTGGTGGAATCTGTGAAGACTCCTTTTTTCTTCAAGGCCGATACCAGCGTGGACTTTGCCAAGGTCAATTGCTGCATGGTGCTGACCCCACTCAATATCCTTGCGCCTTCTGCCCCCTCCACTTTTTTTGAGAAGAACGCTTTTCTCCCATCATGCTCAAAGACCTCCGAGACCGTCAGCGACCGCACCCCTGACGCTGGTAGATCTTTCATCAATCTTGCCTGACGGGCTACCTCCTGATCCTTGCTGCTGTCTTTTGCAACCGCCATGAAAATATCGGGGTGAGCGTCCAACTGAAATACTCGTTTCTGTCCGCCCACCGCAACCTGCGACAACGTCCCGCCGTTCCTCAACGCTTCAAAGGCCTTGCCGAAAACCGGTACAGCCTCATGATCAGGCGTCAAAGGGGATTTCGCCTGCTGCCGTTCGAGGAGATGGATCGCCAACGCCTCTATCGAGGTGAAACTCTCTTCTTTCGGCTGACGCACGTACTCGCTAAACAGGCCGAGCGCCACCACCAAATGTGCCTGCTCCAGCATGCCCTTCGACTGCAGAGCCTCAGTCAATTGCTGTGCCAGCGCAGCTTCTTCGTAGTCGCCCGGGTCAATGCTGGAGGAGGCCTTTGGCTCGTCGTCAGGTTTGGCAACTCGACGCCCACCGATGAGTAATGTCATACCGTACTCCTTCCCTGAAGTGATGGCTCCTGCACCTCGGAACTCATGAAGGCTCAACGGACGTAAGGGCTCGCCTGGCGAGAGTTCCGCACAACGGTCTCAAGTGCAGTTTCAAGCGAAGTGATGCACAGCCCAGACGAGTGAAATGTCAACGAAGGCTGGAAACGACAATGATAGGCCTTCACCCGGTTCCTTGCCCGGAACGACGCGCTCATTCCAACTACGAATGGTAAAGACTCAGAACCGGCTAATTTTCCGAAAAACCTGAAAGCAAAAAAAAGCGAAGCCAAATCAATGGCTTCGCTTCTCATATTTATCGTTCTGAAAAAGCTGCAGATCAGAACGGAATATCGTCATCAAAGCTGTCGAAATCCGGAGCCGGCTGCGGCGCGGCCTGTTGCGGAGCCGGGCGTTCGCGCTGTGGCTGTGGCGCCGACTGCGGACGAGGGGCTTGCTGACGCGGAGCCGACTGCTGGTAGTTGTTGCCACCTTGCTGCTGGTCGCCTTGCGGACGGCCGCCGAGCAATTGCATGGTGCCTTGCATGTCGACCACGATTTCGGTGGTGTAGCGCTTGATGCCGTCTTTTTCCCACTCGCGAGTCTGCAGCTTGCCTTCGATGTAGACCTGCGAACCCTTGCGCAGGTATTCGCCGGCAATCTCGGCCACTTTGCCGAACATCGACACGCGGTGCCATTCGGTCTTCTCGACCTTCTGGCCGGTTTGCTTGTCGGTCCATTGTTCGCTGGTCGCCAGGCTCAGGTTGGTCACGGCGTTGCCGTTAGGCAGGTAGCGAACTTCTGGATCCTGGCCGCAAGTACCGACCAATATGACTTTGTTAACCCCACGGGCCATAACGTTCTCCTAGGCTTCGCACGCTGCCGGGGCCGGGTTGTTCACCAGGCGCTCAAGCGTCGCACGATCCAATAATTCGGTGTCCAGTTTGATATACACGGCCGCCTCGTCGGCGACCACCACTGCATCGGTTACTCCAACGACGGCCCTGAGGCGCTCGGCCAGGCCTGCTTCGCGGATGGCTTCGGGCGACAACGGCAAGCGCAGGCTCGTCACATACGGAGGTTCGCGCATGGTAACAGCAAAGGCCAACCAAAGTGCAGCCAGCGCGGCACATCCCAGGAACACAACCGACAAACCGCCGTGCTGGAACAACCAGCCGCCGAGGATGCCGCCCAGTGCCGAACCCAGGAATTGGCTGGTGGAATAAACCCCCATCGCCGTGCCCTTGCCGCCCGCCGGTGAAACCTTGCTGATCAACGACGGCAGCGATGCCTCCAGCAGGTTGAACGCGGTGAAGAACACCACAGTGCCGATCACCAAGGCCCGTAGGCTGTCGCCGAACTGCCAGAAGAATAGCTCAGTGAGCATGAGCGTCACGACGGCGCCGAGTAAAACTCGTTTCATTTTGCGTCGCTTTTCACCATAGATGATGAACGGGATCATCGCGAAGAACGAAATGACCAGTGCCGTCAGGTACACCCACCAATGCTGCTCCTTGGGCAGGCCGGCCTTTTTCACAAGTGCCAGTGGCAGGGCCACGAAGCTGGACATCAGCATGGCATGGAGCACGAAGATGCCCAGGTCCAGGCGCAGCAGGTCAGGATGCTTGAGGGTCGGCACCAACGCCTGGCGGGCCACACCGGATTCGCGGTGCTGCAAAGGCCCCGTGGAGCGCGGCACGATGACCGCAACGATCAGGATACCGACCAATGCCATGGCACCGGTTGCCAGGAACAGGCCTGACAAGCCAAAGGCTCGCGTCAACAACGGTCCTACGACCATGGCGACGGCGAACGACAGACCAATCGTCATGCCGATCATCGCCATGGCTTTTGTCCGGTGCTGTTCGCGGGTCAAGTCTGACAGCAGGGCCATGACGGCGGCGGAAATCGCACCCGCCCCTTGCAGGATCCGGCCGGCAATCACGCCCCAGATCGAGTCCGCATTCGCCGCGAGCACGCTGCCGAGGGCGAAGACGATGAGGCCAAGATAAATGACCGGACGGCGACCGATACGGTCGGAAATAATGCCAAAGGGAATCTGGAAAATGGCCTGGGTCAGGCCGTAGGCGCCGATCGCCAACCCGATGAGGGCCGGGGTCGCGCCCGCCAGGTCCATGCCATAGGTCGCCAGTACCGGCAACACCATGAACATGCCCAGCATGCGAAAGGCGAACACCAGGGCCAGGCCGCTTGCCGCGCGGGTCTCGCCGCTACTCATGCGTTCGCTGTGGGGATCGTGCATGGAAAAACCTCGTGTGAACCGGCGGGGATTCTACCAGTCCCATCGATTGAGGGGGTATATGGCGACCGTTTGCCGCGCAGTCTTCATGCATGACACTTGATAGTGTGTATCCATCCAGTATTTACCCGTATACTCCTACGTTTTCGACGCCCGCCGAGCGAGGCCATTTTGGACAAGATCCTGATTCGTGGGGCCCGTACCCACAACCTGAAGAACATCGACCTGACCCTGCCCCGGGACAAGCTGATCGTCATCACCGGCCTGTCCGGATCCGGTAAATCATCCCTGGCCTTCGACACCCTGTACGCCGAAGGCCAGCGCCGCTATGTCGAATCGCTGTCGGCCTACGCCCGGCAGTTCCTGTCGATGATGGAAAAACCCGATGTCGACACCATCGAAGGCCTGTCGCCGGCGATCTCCATCGAGCAGAAATCGACTTCCCACAACCCCAGGTCGACGGTCGGCACCATTACCGAGATCTACGACTACCTTCGCCTGCTATATGCGCGGGTCGGTATTCCTCGCTGCCCGGACCACGACATTCCGTTGGAAGCCCAGACCGTCAGCCAGATGGTCGACCTGGTGCTGGCCCAGCCCGAAGGCAGCAAGCTGATGCTCCTGGCGCCGGTCATCCGCGAGCGCAAGGGCGAGCACTTGATGGTCTTCGAAGAGTTGCGCGCCCAAGGCTTCGTACGTGCGCGGGTCAACGGCAAGCTGTGCGAGCTGGACGAACTGCCGAAGCTGGATAAACAGAAGAAGCACTCGATCGATGTGGTGGTGGACCGCTTCAAGGTCCGCGCCGACTTGCAACAGCGCCTGGCCGAATCGTTCGAGACAGCCCTGAAGCTGGCCGACGGCATCGCCCTGGTTGCGCCGATGGACGACGAACCGGGTGAAGAGATGATTTTCTCCGCGCGCTTCGCCTGTCCGATCTGTGGCCATGCCATCAGCGAGCTGGAGCCCAAGCTGTTCTCCTTCAACAACCCGGCCGGCGCGTGCCCGACCTGTGATGGCTTGGGGGTCAAGCAGTTCTTCGACACCAAGCGCCTGGTCAATGGCGAACTGACCTTGGCCGAAGGCGCAATTCGAGGCTGGGACAGGCGTAACGTCTACTATTTCCAGATGCTCGGTTCGCTGGCGGCCCACTATAAGTTCAGCCTGGACAAGCCCTTCAACGAGCTGCCCGCCGAACAGCAGAAGTTCATCCTGCACGGCAGCGGCTCGCAGAACGTCGACTTCAAATACCTGAACGACCGGGGCGATATCGTCAAGCGCTCCCACCCGTTCGAAGGCATCGTGCCCAACCTGGAGCGGCGTTACCGCGAGACCGAGTCAGCCAGCGTGCGCGAAGAACTCGCCAAGTTCCTCAGCACCCAGCCCTGCCCGGATTGCCGTGGCACCCGCTTGCGCCGTGAGGCGCGGCACGTGTGGGTCGGCGAGAAAACCCTGCCGGCGGTAACCAGCCTGCCGATCGGCGACGCCACCGATTACTTCGAGGGAATCAAACTGACGGGGCGCCGGGGCGAAATCGCCGACAAGATCCTCAAGGAGATTCGCGAGCGCTTGCAGTTCCTGGTGAACGTTGGGCTGGACTACCTGACACTCGACCGCAGCGCGGACACCCTGTCCGGCGGCGAAGCCCAGCGTATTCGTCTCGCCAGCCAGATTGGCGCCGGCCTGGTGGGCGTCATGTACATCCTCGATGAGCCGTCCATTGGCCTTCATCAACGGGACAATGACCGGCTGCTCGGAACGCTGAAACACCTGCGGGATATCGGCAACACGGTCATCGTGGTCGAGCACGATGAAGACGCGATCCGCCTGGCCGACTATGTAGTGGACATCGGTCCTGGCGCTGGCGTGCATGGGGGCCATATCGTCGCCCAGGGAACAGCGGCCGAGGTCATGGCGCATCCTGACTCGCTGACAGGCAAATACCTGTCGGGCCGGGTGAAGATCAAGGTCCCGGCCAAGCGTACGCCGCGCAACAAAAAGTTGTCGCTGACCCTCAAGGGCGCCCGCGGCAACAACCTGCGCAACGTCGACCTGGAGATCCCGATCGGCCTGCTGACCTGCGTTACCGGTGTGTCCGGCTCCGGCAAGTCGACACTGATCAACAACACGCTGTTCCCCCTCAGCGCCACGGCCCTGAACGGCGCCACGACCTTGGAAGCTGCCGCTCATGACAGCATCAAGGGCCTGGAGCACCTGGACAAAGTCGTCGACATCGACCAGAGCCCGATTGGCCGCACGCCGCGCTCCAACCCGGCGACTTATACCGGGCTGTTCACCCCGATCCGAGAACTGTTCGCCGGCGTGCCGGAGTCCCGTTCACGGGGCTACGGCCCAGGGCGTTTCTCGTTCAACGTCAAGGGTGGGCGCTGCGAGGCCTGCCAGGGCGATGGCTTGATCAAGGTGGAAATGCACTTCCTGCCTGACATCTACGTGCCATGCGACGTGTGCAAGAGCAAGCGCTACAACCGCGAGACGCTGGAGATCAAGTACAAGGGCAAGAACATCCACGAAACCCTGGAGATGACCATCGAAGAGGCCCGGGTGTTCTTCGACGCGGTACCGGCGCTGGCACGTAAACTCCAGACATTGATGGACGTTGGCCTTTCGTACATCAAGCTCGGGCAGTCGGCGACGACCTTGTCCGGTGGCGAGGCGCAGCGGGTCAAGCTATCCCGCGAGCTGTCCAAGCGCGATACCGGCAAGACCCTGTATATCCTCGACGAGCCGACCACCGGTCTGCACTTCGCCGATATCCAGCAACTGCTCGATGTGCTGCATCGTCTGCGCGATCACGGCAACACCGTAGTGGTTATTGAGCACAACCTGGACGTGATCAAGACCGCTGACTGGCTGGTGGACCTGGGCCCGGAGGGCGGTTCCAAGGGTGGCCAGATCATTGCCGTGGGGACGCCGGAACAAGTGGCCGAGATGAAGCAGTCCCACACTGGGTATTATCTCAAGCCGCTGCTGGAGCGTGATCGGGACTGATTTCCCCAAGCACGAAAAAGCCCCTGGTATCTCAACGAGCCAGGGGCTTTTTGTTTTCCTGTGGAAGCGAGTGCTCCCACAATCGCTGAATCAGAACTGCGACTGCAGGTAATTCTCCAACCCGATCAGCTTGATCAGACCCAACTGCTTTTCAAGCCAGTAAGTATGATCTTCTTCGGTGTCGTTGAGCTGGACGCGCAGGATTTCGCGGGTTACGTAGTCGTTGTGTTGTTCGCACAGCTCAATCCCTTTACACAGCGCAGCGCGGACCTTGTACTCCAAGCGCAAGTCGGCAGCGAGCATGTCGGGCACCGTGGTGCCGATATCCAGGTCGTCCGGACGCATGCGTGGCGTGCCTTCGAGCATCAGGATCCGGCGCATCAATGCATCGGCGTGCTGGGCCTCTTCTTCCATCTCATGGTTGATACGTTCGTAGAGCTCGGTAAAACCCCAATCCTCGTACATCCGCGAATGGATGAAATATTGATCACGGGCCGCCAGTTCGCCGGTCAGCAACGTGTTGAGGTAATCGATTACGTCTGGGTGACCTTGCATCGCCCTACATCTCCACAAGCTTTGAAAGGCTGTAGTTTGAACCAAGCTGACTGCAAGGTCACTCACCGGGCGCAACAAAAGTGAGGAAAATCCAAGAAAAGCAGGTTAAATAACGCAAAAACCGCCCAATTGAGGGCGGTTCTGCTTCTCGTTTAGACTTAGTTAAGCTCTACGCCCAACGCCCTTGCGATACCTTCTCCGTAAGCAGGGTCTGCCTTGAAGAAGTGCTGCAGTTGACGATCAACCACGTCAGCCGACACACCTGCCATTGCACCGGCAATATTGCTGATCAACAGCGCCTTCTGCTCATCATTCATCAAGCGGAACAGCGCGCCTGCGTGGCTGTAGTAATCAGTGTCTTCACGATGATCATAACGATCCGCCGCGCCGCTGAGGGGCAAGGCCGGTTCCGCATAGCGCGGGGCTTGCTTCGGCGCCTCGACGTAGCTGTTAGGCTCATAGTTTGGAGCCGCGCCGCCGTTGCTGCCAAACGCCATGGCGCCGTCGCGCTGGTAGGTGTTGACCGGGCTACGCGGAGCATTCACCGGCAGTTGCTGGTGATTGGTCCCCACGCGGTAGCGGTGCGCATCGGCGTACGCGAATACCCGGCCTTGGAGCATGCGGTCAGGTGAAAGGCCTACGCCCGGCACCATGTTGCTCGGCCCGAATGCCGCTTGCTCTACTTCGGCAAAGTAGTTCAAGGGATTACGATTGAGTTCGAGCTCACCGACTTCGATCAGCGGGAATTCCTTCTGCGACCAGGTCTTGGTTACATCAAACGGGTTCTCGTAATGGGCTGCGGCCTGGGCCTCGCTCATGATCTGGATGCAGACGCTCCATTTCGGGAAGTCACCGCGCTCGATGGCCTCGAACAAGTCACGCTGGGCGTAATCCGGATCGATACCCGCCAAGCGCGCGGCTTCGGCCGGCGCGAGATTCTTGATGCCTTGCTTGGTCTTGTAGTGCCATTTCACCCAATGACGTTCACCTTGGGCATTGATCAGGCTGTAGGTGTGGCTGCCGAACCCGTGCATATGACGGTAGCCATCAGGAATACCGCGGTCGGAAAACAGAATGGTGACCTGGTGAAGCGCTTCAGGCGAATGCGACCAGAAATCCCACATCGCCTGGGCGCTTTTCAGGTTGCTTTGCGGCAGGCGTTTCTGGGTGTGGATGAAGTCTGGAAACTTCAGCGGGTCACGGATGAAGAATACCGGCGTGTTGTTACCGACGATGTCCCAGTTGCCTTCCTCGGTATAGAACTTCAGGGCAAAGCCGCGCGGATCGCGTTCAGTGTCGGCCGAACCACGCTCGCCGCCCACGGTGGAGAACCGCAGGAAGGTAGGGGTTTGCTTGCCGATCGACTCGAACAGCTTGGCGCTGGTGTATTGGGTGATGTCCCGGGTAACGGTAAAGGTGCCGTAGGCCCCCGACCCTTTGGCGTGCACGCGACGCTCGGGAATGTTTTCACGGTTGAAATGAGCCAGCTTCTCGATCAGGTGGAAATCATCGAGCAGCAACGGGCCACGAGGGCCTGCGGAGCGAGAGTTCTGGTTATCGGCGACAGGAGCGCCACTGGCGGTCGTAAGCGTTTTGATCTGGCTCATGCTCAATTCTTCCTAGGTCGGTCTTCGGACTGCCGGCTAATCGGCTGGTGAGGAGTATCGATCAACTACATGACGGTCACAAATTTATTAAATTGTGCGCACCAATAGAAATTATCTACCAAGGAACCCAACCTCATATAGTGGCGTTGGCGCCCCACACAAAGCTTGTATGAATAAGCCCTTTTCCTACGCGCACAAAAAACCGGGCACTAGGCCCGGTTCTTCGTTACAGACTGTCGTCTTACTCGGCGCTTACAGCTTCGCCGGCAGTAGCACGATCAACCAACTCGACGTACGCCATAGGCGCGTTGTCGCCAGCGCGGAAACCGCACTTGAGGATGCGCAGGTAGCCACCCTCACGGGTAGCGTAACGCTTGCCCAGGTCGTTGAAGAGCTTACCAACGATAGCTTTCGAACGAGTACGGTCGAAAGCCAGGCGGCGGTTAGCCAGGCTGTCTGTCTTGGCCAGAGTGATCAGCGGCTCAGCAACGCGGCGCAGTTCTTTGGCTTTCGGCAGTGTAGTTTTGATCAGCTCGTGCTCGAACAGCGACACCGCCATGTTTTGGAACATGGCCTTGCGGTGCGAGCTGGTGCGGCTCAGGTGACGACCACTTTTACGATGACGCATGGTTCATTCCTTACCAAACACAACGTTCGGTGATTACGACGATCAGGCAGTCGCCTTGTCGTCCTTCTTAAGACTTGCAGGCGGCCAGTTGTCGAGGCGCATGCCGAGGGACAGACCGCGGGAGGCCAGAACGTCCTTGATTTCAGTCAAGGATTTCTTGCCAAGGTTCGGAGTCTTCAACAGCTCTACTTCGGTACGCTGAATCAGGTCGCCGATGTAGTAGATGTTTTCCGCCTTAAGGCAGTTAGCCGAACGTACAGTCAGTTCCAGATCGTCAACCGGGCGAAGCAGGATCGGATCGATCTCGTCTTCCTGCTCGACAACCACTGGCTCACTGTCCCCTTTGAGGTCGACGAACGCAGCCAACTGCTGTTGCAGGATGGTTGCAGCGCGGCGGATAGCCTCTTCAGGATCCAGGGTACCGTTGGTTTCCAGATCAATAACCAGCTTGTCCAGGTTGGTACGCTGTTCGACACGGGCGTTTTCCACCACGTATGCGATACGGCGAACCGGGCTGAACGAAGAGTCAAGCTGCAAGCGACCGATGCTGCGGCTTTCGTCTTCATCGCTCTGACGCGAGTCTGCCGGTTCATAACCACGACCACGAGCTACGGTGAGCTTCATGTTCAGGGCGCCGTTAGACGCCAGGTTAGCGATTACGTGATCGGGGTTAACGATCTCGACATCATGATCCAGCTGAATATCGGCAGCGGTAACCACCCCCGAACCCTTCTTCGACAAGGTCAGCGTAACTTCGTCACGACCGTGCAGCTTGATAGCCAGACCTTTAAGGTTCAACAGGATTTCAATTACGTCTTCCTGTACACCTTCGATGGCGCTGTACTCGTGGAGCACACCGTCAATCTCGGCCTCGACTACTGCACAGCCGGGCATTGAGGACAACAGGATGCGGCGCAGCGCGTTGCCCAGGGTGTGGCCGAAACCACGCTCGAGAGGCTCGAGTGTGATCTTGGCGCGGGTTGGACTGACAACCTGCACATCAATATGGCGGGGTGTCAGGAACTCATTTACCGAAATCTGCATGGATGCACCTATTTTCTAGCCCTTACTTGGAGTAGAGCTCGACAATCAGGCTTTCGTTGATGTCGGCGGACAGATCACTGCGAGCTGGAACGTTCTTGAAAACGCCCGACTTCTTCTCAGTGTCTACTTCTACCCATTCTACGCGGCCACGTTGGGCACACAGATCGAGAGCTTGGACAATGCGAAGCTGGTTCTTTGCTTTCTCGCGAACAGCGACCACGTCACCAGCACGAACCTGGTAGGACGGAACGTTCACGGTCTGGCCGTTAACGCTGATCGACTTGTGCGATACCAGCTGACGGGATTCGGCACGAGTAGAACCGAAACCCATACGGTATACGACGTTGTCCAGGCGGCATTCGAGCAGTTGCAACAGGTTTTCGCCGGTTGCACCTTTCTTGCCAGCAGCTTCTTTGTAGTAGCCGCTGAACTGACGCTCGAGAACGCCGTAGATACGACGGACCTTCTGCTTTTCACGCAGTTGGGTGCCGTAGTCGGACTGGCGGCCGCGGCGTTGGCCGTGGATACCAGGTGCTGCTTCGATGTTGCACTTCGATTCGATCGCGCGCACGCCGCTCTTCAGGAAGAGATCGGTGCCTTCGCGACGAGCGAGTTTGCATTTTGGACCAATGTAACGAGCCATTCTTTACAATCTCCTGGATTACACGCGGCGCTTCTTCGGCGGACGGCACCCGTTGTGCGGGATTGGCGTCACGTCGGTGATGCTGGCGATCTTGTAGCCACAGCCGTTCAAAGCGCGGACTGCGGATTCACGACCTGGACCTGGACCTTTGACGTTGACGTCGAGGTTTTTCAGGCCGTATTCCAGCGCAGCTTGACCAGCACGCTCAGCAGCTACTTGAGCAGCGAACGGGGTGGACTTGCGGGAACCGCGGAAACCCGAACCACCGGAGGTAGCCCAGGAAAGAGCGTTACCTTGACGGTCGGTAATGGTCACGATGGTGTTGTTAAAAGAAGCATGGATGTGGGCGATGCCATCAACCACTGTCTTTTTAACTTTTTTACGAGGACGAGCAGCAGGTTTTGCCATGATTAAATTCCTGTCGATTCGCTGGGGCGATTACTTGCGGATCGGCTTACGCGGACCTTTACGGGTACGCGCGTTGGTCTTGGTACGCTGACCGCGTACTGGAAGACCACGACGATGACGCAGACCGCGATAGCAACCGAGGTCCATCAAGCGCTTGATTTTCATGTTGATTTCGCGACGCAGGTCACCTTCAGTGGTGAACTTCGCCACTTCGCCACGCAGCTGTTCAATTTGCTCGTCGCTCAGATCCTTGATCTTTGCGGCTGGGTTGACCCCAGTCTCTGCACAAATTTTCTGTGCAGTAGTGCGACCAACACCATAGATGTAGGTCAGCGAGATAACAGTATGCTTGTTATCTGGAATGTTAACGCCTGCAATACGGGCCATTCAGTGGGACTCCAATTGACAGCTACCTACGCCCCGGAAGCCAAGAAATAGGGCGCGAGATAATATCGCTGTAATAACAAATAATCAACCCGGCAGCGCACTAGCTGCCGGGCTTAAAGCACAATCACACTCAGCCTTGGCGCTGTTTGTGACGCGGTTCCGCGCTGCAAATTACCCGAACAACACCTTCGCGGCGAATAATCTTGCAGTTGCGGCACAGCTTTTTCACCGATGCACGAACTTTCATCACCAACTCCTCGAACCTTATGGACGCTACTCAGCGCAACATGCCGCTGCCGTAGCCCTTCAGGTTGGCTTTCTTCATCAGGGATTCGTACTGGTGCGAAACGAGGTGCGATTGTACTTGGGACATGAAGTCCATCACAACCACGACCACGATCAGCAACGAGGTCCCGCCAAGGTAGAACGGAACGTTTGCCGCAACCACCAGGAACTGGGGAAGCAAGCAGACGGCCGTCATGTAAAGAGCACCGAACAAGGTCAAACGAGTCAGAACGCCATCAATGTAGCGCGCCGACTGCTCACCAGGACGGATACCCGGAATAAAGGCACCGGACTTCTTCAGGTTTTCCGCTACGTCTTTCGGATTGAACATCAACGCCGTATAGAAGAAGCAGAAGAAAATAATCCCTGCACTAAACAGCAGAATATTCAACGGCTGACCAGGAGCGATCGACTGCGAGATGTCCTGCAACCAGCCCATACCTTCAGACTGGCCGAACCAGGCACCCAACGAAGCCGGGAACAGCAAGATGCTGCTCGCGAAAATGGCCGGAATAACGCCGGCCATGTTCACCTTCAACGGCAAGTGGCTAGTCTGCGCAGCAAACACCTTGCGGCCCTGCTGACGCTTGGCGTAGTGAACAGCAATACGACGCTGACCACGCTCGATGAACACCACGAAACCGATAATCGCTACTGCCAGCAAACCGATGGCAACCAGAGCAAAGATGTTGATATCGCCCTGACGCGCAGACTCGAAAGACTGCCCAATCGCTCTCGGAAGACCGGCGACGATACCTGCGAAGATCAACATCGAGATACCGTTGCCAACACCACGCTCAGTAATCTGCTCACCCAGCCACATCATGAACATCGCGCCTGCCACAAACGTGGTTACCGCAACGAAATGGAAGCCAAAGTCACCAGTGAACGCTACGCCCTGCCCCGCCAGACCGATGGACATGCCAACAGCCTGGACGAGAGCGAGGACGACAGTGAGGTAGCGGGTGTACTGGCTGATCTTGCGACGGCCAGCTTCACCTTCCTTCTTCAACTGCTCCAGCTGCGGACTGACAGCGGACATCAGCTGCATGATGATCGATGCCGAAATGTACGGCATGATTCCCAGTGCAAAGATACTCATCCGCTCCAGCGCGCCGCCGGAAAACATGTTGAACAAGCTAAGAATGGTCCCCTCATTCTGTCGAAACAGGTCCGCGAGTCGGTCCGGGTTGATACCTGGAACCGGGATGTGTGCGCCTATTCGGTAGACGATAATCGCCAGGAACAGAAAACGCAGACGAGCCCAGAGTTCAGACATACCGCCTTTGCCGAGCGCAGAGAGAGCACCTTGCTTAGCCATTTATTCCTCGAACTTGCCGCCAGCTGCTTCGATAGCCGCACGCGCACCTTTGGTGGCGCCGATTCCCTTTCCGATGGTGACAGCACGAGCAACTTCGCCCGACAGCATGATTTTCACACGCTGTACGTTCTGGTTGATCACGTTGGCATCCTTCAGGGACTGCACGGTGACGATGTCGCCGTCCACTTTGGCCAGCTCGGACAGACGCACTTCTGCGCGGTCCATGGCTTTCAGGGAAACGAAACCGAACTTCGGCAGGCGACGATGCAGCGGCTGTTGACCGCCTTCAAAGCCTGGAGCAATGGTGCCACCGGAGCGGGAGGTCTGACCCTTGTGGCCACGGCCACCGGTCTTGCCCAAACCACTACCGATACCACGGCCCGGACGATGCTTTTCGCGACGGGAACCCGGCGCTGGACTCAGATCATTGAGTTTCATCGATTAACCCTCGACACGCAGCATGTAGTAAGCCTTGTTGATCATCCCGCGATTCTCGGGAGTATCCAGGACTTCTACAGTGTGACCGATGCGACGCAGACCCAGACCCTTAACGCACAGTTTGTGGTTAGGGATGCGGCCGGTCATGCTTTTGATCAGCGTAACTTTTACGGTAGCCATGATCAGAAGATCTCCTTGACGCTTTTGCCACGCTTGGCGGCAATGGATTCAGGAGACTGCATTGCTTTCAAACCCTTGAAAGTGGCGTGAACCACGTTTACCGGGTTAGTCGAGCCGTAGCACTTGGCCAGAACGTTCTGAACGCCAGCAACTTCGAGGACAGCACGCATAGCGCCGCCAGCGATGATACCGGTACCTTCAGAAGCAGGCTGCATGTACACCTTCGAAGCGCCATGGGCGGACTTCATTGCGTACTGCAGGGTGGTGCCGTTCAGATCAACCTGGATCATGTTGCGGCGAGCAGCTTCCATTGCCTTCTGGATCGCAGCAGGCACTTCACGCGACTTGCCACGGCCGAAGCCAACACGCCCTTTACCATCACCAACCACGGTCAACGCGGTGAAAGTGAAGATACGGCCGCCTTTAACGGTTTTGGCTACGCGGTTAACTTGAACCAGCTTCTCGATGTAGCCTTCGTCGCGCTTTTGGTCGTTATTTGACATAACTTAGAACTCCAGCCCAGCTTCACGAGCAGCATCAGCCAGCGCCTTGACGCGGCCGTGGTACTTGAAGCCAGAGCGGTCGAAAGCCACCTGCGAGACGCCAGCGGCTTTAGCACGCGTAGCGACCAGCTGGCCAACCTTAGTGGCCGCGTCGATGTTGCCAGTGGCGCCATCACGCAGTTCTTTATCCAAAGTCGAGGCACTTGCCAGGACTTTGTTGCCGTCGGCCGAAATGACCTGGGCGTAGATGTGCTGCGACGAGCGGAACACGCAGAGACGCACGACTTCGAGTTCGTGCATTTTCAGGCGTGCTTTGCGAGCGCGACGCAGTCGAGTAACTTTTTTGTCGGTCATTTGCTATGCCCTACTTCTTCTTGGCTTCTTTACGACGGACGACTTCGTCCGCGTAGCGCACACCTTTGCCTTTGTACGGCTCTGGTGGACGGAAGTCGCGGATCTCGGCGGCCACTTGACCTACCAGCTGCTTGTCGATGCCCTTGATCAGGATATCGGTCTGGCTAGGAGTCTCAGCGGTGATGCCTTCCGGCAGTTCATAATCCACTGGGTGCGAGAAGCCAAGAGCCAGGTTCAGCACTGTGCCTTTTGCTTGCGCTTTGTAACCAACACCGACCAGCTGGAGCTTGCGCTCGAAGCCTTGGCTTACGCCTTGGACCATGTTGTTTACCAACGCACGAGTGGTACCAGCCATTGCGCGAGTCTGTTGATCGCCATTGCGAGCAGCGAAACGCAGCTCACCAGCTTCTTCAACGATCTCAACGGACGAATGGATGTTCAGTTGCAGAGTGCCCTTGGCACCCTTCACCGAAAGCTGTTGGCCTGCGAATTTGACTTCGACACCGGCTGGCAGCTTAACGGGGTTCTTAGCGACGCGTGACATGCTTATCCCCCCTTAGAACACAGTGCAAAGAACTTCGCCGCCGACACCGGCAGCGCGCGCAGCACGATCCGTCATCACACCTTTGTTGGTGGAGACGATAGACACGCCCAGGCCGCCACGAACTTTTGGCAGATCCTCAACGGACTTGTACTGACGCAGGCCAGGACGGCTAACGCGCTTCACTTCCTCGATGACCGGACGGCCTTCGAAGTACTTCAGCTCGATGGACAGCAGAGGCTTGATTTCGCTGCTGATCTGATAACCCGCAATGTAACCTTCGTCCTTCAGGACTTTGGCAACAGCTACCTTCAACGTGGAAGATGGCATGCTTACGACGGACTTTTCAGCCATCTGGGCATTACGGATACGAGTTAGCATGTCCGCTAACGGGTCCTGCATACTCATGGGCTAGACGCTCCTAATACACAAAAAATTAGCCTTTCGGCTAGTACGTATCGCCGAGCGCATCCGCGCAATAAAAACACGGGCTCAGGCGAGCCGGGTATTCTAGACACACCCCAGAAATGAATCAAGCCCCAAAAGGGGCTTGATTCATTTTCAAGGTCACCGATCGTCAGGATCTCTCGACCCCGAACATCGTGACATTGACAGTGCTTACCAGCTGGCTTTGACCAGACCTGGAACGTCACCACGCATTGCAGCTTGACGCAGCATGTTACGACCGAGGCCGAACTTGCGGTACACGCCGTGCGGACGACCAGTCAGGCGGCAGCGGTTACGCATGCGCGAGGCGCTGGCGTCACGTGGCTGCTTCTGCAGTGCTACGGTAGCTTCCCAACGCGCTTCTGGACTTGCGTTCAGATCAACGATGATAGCTTTCAGCGCTGCACGCTTGGTGGCGTACTTGGCAACGGTGAGCTGACGCTTCAGCTCACGGTTCTTCATGCTCTTCTTGGCCATTTTCCTACTCCAATCAGTTGCGGAACGGGAATTTGAAAGCGCGCAGCAGTGCGCGACCTTCGTCATCCGTCCGAGCAGTGGTGGTCAGGGTAATGTCCAGACCGCGGAGAGCGTCGATCTTGTCGTAATCGATTTCCGGGAAAATGATCTGCTCTTTCACGCCCATGCTGTAGTTGCCGCGACCATCGAAGGACTTGGCATTCAGGCCGCGGAAGTCGCGAACCCGAGGCAGGGAGATCGACAGCAGACGATCCAGGAACTCATACATACGCTCACGGCGCAGGGTCACTTTGACACCGATCGGCCAACCTTCACGGACTTTAAAGCCAGCGATGGATTTCCGAGCGTAAGTCACAACGACTTTCTGACCGGTGATCTTTTCCAGGTCGGCAACTGCGTGCTCGATGACTTTTTTGTCGCCGATCGCTTCGCCCAGACCCATGTTCAGGGTGATTTTGGTAACGCGCGGAACTTCCATCACGTTCGAAAGCTTAAGTTCTTCCTTAAGTTTCGGTGCGATTTCCTTCCGGTAAATCTCTTTTAGTCGTGCCATGGTCTTCTACCTAGCAGTGTTCAAGCATCAACCGCTTTTTGGGTCGACTTGAAGACACGAATTTTCTTACCGTCTTCTACTTTGAAACCAACGCGGTCAGCCTTGTTGGTTTCGCCGTTGAAGATGGCGACGTTGGAAGCGTGCAGTGGCGCTTCTTTCTCGACGATACCGCCCTGTACGCCCGACATCGGGTTAGGCTTGGTATGACGCTTGACCAGGTTCAGACCACCAACAACCAGACGGTTGTCAGCAAGAACCTTCAGCACCTTACCGCGCTTACCCTTGTCCTTGCCGGCGATCACGATGATCTCGTCGTCACGACGAATCTTTTGCATGTCGGATCTCCTTACAGCACTTCTGGGGCGAGCGAGACGATCTTCATGAACTTCTCAGTACGAAGTTCACGGGTCACTGGCCCAAAGATACGGGTGCCGATTGGCTCTTGCTTGTTGTTCAACAGAACAGCAGCGTTGCCATCAAAGCGGATGATGGAGCCGTCAGCACGACGAACACCGTGGCGAGTGCGGACTACTACAGCAGTCATCACTTGGCCTTTCTTCACCTTACCGCGAGGAATTGCTTCCTTGACGGTAACTTTGATGATGTCACCGATACCAGCGTAACGACGATGGGAGCCACCCAGCACCTTGATGCACATAACGCGGCGAGCGCCGCTGTTATCGGCCACATCGAGCATGGATTGAGTCTGAATCATATAATTTCTCCGACCCCTAGCCCTTAGACTTCCACAGCGCGTTCGAGAACATCAACCAGCGCCCAAGACTTGGTCTTGGCCATCGGACGAGTTTCACGAATAGTGACTTTGTCGCCGATGTGGCACTGATTGGTTTCGTCGTGCGCGTGCAGCTTAGTCGAACGCTTAACGTATTTACCGTAGATCGGGTGCTTAACGCGACGCTCGATCAGAACGGTGATGGTTTTGTCCATCTTGTCGCTGACAACACGGCCAGTCAGCGTACGGACAGTTTTTTCGGCTTCAGCCATGATCACTTACCTGCCTGCTGGTTGAGCACAGTTTTCACGCGAGCGATGTCACGCTTAACTTGCGAGAGCAGATGAGACTGCCCCAACTGGCCAGTTGCCTTCTGCATACGCAGATTGAACTGGTCGCGCAGCAGGCCGAGCAGTTGCTCGTTCAGCTGCTGTGCTGATTTTTCACGAAGTTCATTCGCTTTCATCACATCACCGTCCGTTTAACAAAGGAGGTGGCGAGCGGCAGCTTTGCAGCAGCCAGGGCGAAAGCCTCACGCGCCAGCTCTTCAGAAACACCCTCGATTTCATACAGGACTTTGCCTGGCTGAATCTGGGCAACCCAGTATTCCACGTTACCCTTACCTTTACCCATCCGAACTTCGAGTGGCTTTTTGGTGACAGGCTTGTCCGGGAACACACGGATCCAGATCTTGCCGCCACGTTTTACGTGACGGGTCAGAGCACGACGCGCTGACTCGATCTGACGAGCGGTGAGACGACCACGAGCAACAGACTTCAGCGCGAACTCGCCGAAGCTGACTTTGCTACCGCGCAATGCCAGGCCACGGTTGTGACCGGTCATCTGCTTGCGGAACTTCGTACGCTTTGGTTGCAACATTTGGCGTACCCCTTACTTAGCAGCTTTTTTACGAGGCGCTGGTGCTTGTGGCTTCAGTTCTTCTTGGCGACCACCAATTACTTCGCCTTTGAAGATCCAAACCTTTACACCGATCACACCGTAGGTGGTGTGAGCTTCGTAGTTGGCATAGTCGATGTCGGCACGCAGGGTGTGCAGTGGCACACGACCTTCGCGATACCATTCAGTACGTGCGATTTCAGCACCGCCGAGACGACCGCTCACTTGGATTTTGATGCCTTTGGCACCAATGCGCATTGCGTTCTGTACAGCGCGCTTCATAGCGCGACGGAACATTACACGGCGCTCCAGCTGCTGAGCTACGCTCTGCGCAACCAGCATACCGTCGAGTTCCGGCTTGCGGATCTCTTCGATATTGATGTGCACAGGCACACCCATTTGCTTGGTCAGGTCCTGACGCAGTTTCTCAACATCTTCACCTTTCTTCCCGATAACGATACCTGGGCGAGCGGTGTGGATGGTGATACGTGCAGTCTGAGCCGGACGATGGATATCGATACGGCTGACGGACGCGCTTTTTAGTTTGTCTTGGAGATACTCACGCACCTTCAGATCAGCGAACAAATAGTCCGCATAAGTCCGACCGTCTGCGTACCAGACGGAGGTGTGCTCCTTGACGATTCCCAGGCGAATGCCAATGGGATGTACTTTCTGACCCATCTCTTCGACTCCGTTACTTGTCAGCAACCTTGACAGTGATATGGCAAGACCGCTTGACGATGCGATCAGCACGGCCTTTGGCACGTGGCATGATGCGCTTCAGCGAACGCCCTTCGTTGACGAAAACGGTGCTGACCTTCAGGTCATCAACGTCTGCGCCTTCGTTATGCTCGGCGTTGGCTACGGCCGACTCCAGCACTTTTTTCATGATCTCGGCGGCTTTCTTACTGCTGAAAGCCAACAGGTTGAGCGCTTCGCCCACCTTCTTCCCGCGGATCTGGTCGGCGACCAAGCGGGCTTTCTGGGCGGAGATTCGAGCGCCCGACAACTTAGCGGCTACTTCCATTTCCTTACCCCTTAACGCTTGGCTTTCTTGTCAGCCACGTGCCCACGGTATGTGCGGGTACCGGCGAACTCGCCCAGTTTGTGGCCGACCATGTCTTCGTTCACGAGAACTGGGACGTGCTGGCGACCGTTGTGTACAGCGATGGTCAGACCGACCATTTGTGGCAGGATCATCGAACGACGCGACCAGGTCTTAACTGGTTTGCGATCGTTCTTTTCCGCCGCCACTTCGATCTTCTTCAGTAGGTGAAGATCAATAAAAGGACCTTTTTTCAGAGAACGTGGCACTGTCGTATCCCTCTATTTACTTGCGACGACGGACGATCATTTTGTCGGTACGCTTATTACCACGAGTCTTCGCGCCCTTAGTCGGGAAGCCCCATGGCGATACCGGATGACGACCACCAGAGGTACGACCTTCACCACCACCATGTGGGTGGTCAACCGGGTTCATGGCAACACCACGAACGGTTGGGCGAACGCCACGCCAGCGCTTGGCACCAGCTTTACCCAACGAACGCAGGCTGTGCTCGGAGTTCGAGACTTCGCCCAGGGTCGCACGGCATTCAGCCAGCACTTTACGCATCTCACCAGAACGCAGACGCAGGGTCACGTAGACACCTTCACGAGCGATCAGCTGAGCCGAAGCACCAGCGGAACGAGCGATCTGTGCGCCTTTACCTGGCTTCAATTCGATGCCGTGTACGGTGCTACCAACTGGAATGTTACGCAGTTGCAGAGCGTTGCCCGGCTTGATCGGTGCCAAGGCACCTGCGATCAGCTGGTCGCCAGCGCTCACGCCTTTAGGGGCGATGATGTAGCGACGCTCGCCATCTGCGTACAGCAGCAGAGCGATGTGAGCAGTACGGTTTGGATCGTATTCGATACGCTCGACGGTGGCAGCGATGCCATCCTTGTCGTTGCGACGGAAGTCGACCAGACGGTAATGCTGCTTATGACCACCACCGATGTGACGAGTGGTAATACGGCCATTGTTGTTACGACCACCAGACTTCGATTTTTTCTCGAGCAGCGGTGCGTGAGGAGCGCCTTTATGCAGCTCCTGGTTGACCACCTTGACCACAAAACGGCGGCCAGGGGAAGTCGGTTTGCATTTAACGATTGCCATGATGCACCCCTTCCTTACTCAGCACTGCTGCTGAAATCGAGATCTTGGCCTGGCTGAAGGGAGATAACTGCCTTCTTCCAGTCATTACGCTTGCCCAGACCGCGAGCAGTGCGCTTGCTCTTACCCAGAACATTCAGGGTAGTAACGCGCTCTACTTTCACGCTGAACAGGCTTTCGACGGCCTTCTTGATTTCCAGCTTGGTTGCATCGGTTGCAACCTTGAAAACGAACTGGCCTTTCTTGTCTGCCAGAACCGTAGCCTTCTCGGAAACGTGCGGGCCAAGCAGAACTTTAAATACGCGTTCCTGGTTCATCCCAGCAGCTCCTCGAATTTCTTCACGGCCGACACGGTGATCAACACCTTGTCGTATGCGATCAGACTGACCGGATCGGAACCCTGCACGTCACGAACATCGACGTGTGGCAGGTTGCGAGCAGCCAGGTACAGGTTCTGATCAACAGCGTCAGACACGATCAGGACGTCAGTCAGACCCATGCCATTCAGCTTGTTCAGCAGATCTTTGGTTTTCGGTGCTTCAACAGCGAAGTCCTGAACCACGACCAGACGATCAGTACGCACCAGCTCAGCAAGGATGGAACGCATTGCTGCGCGATACATCTTCTTGTTCAGCTTCTGGGAGTGATCCTGAGGACGAGCTGCGAAAGTGGTACCGCCGCCACGCCAGATTGGGCTACGGATAGTACCGGCACGAGCACGGCCAGTACCTTTCTGACGCCATGGGCGCTTACCGCCACCAGAAACGTCGGAACGGGTCTTTTGCTGCTTGCTACCCTGACGGCCGCCGGCCATGTAGGCCACGACTGCTTGGTGAACCAGCGTCTCGTTGAATTCGCCGCCAAATGTCAGTTCGGAAACTTCGATCGCTTGAGCGTCATTTACATTTAATTGCATGTCAGCTTCCCCTTAACCGCGAGCCTTGGCTGCTGGACGTACAACCAAGTTGCCGCCAGTAGCGCCAGGAACAGCGCCCTTGACCAACAACAGATTGCGTTCAGCGTCCACGCGCACTACTTCGAGGGACTGCACGGTCACGCGCTCAGCGCCCATATGACCGGACATTTTCTTGCCCTTGAATACACGACCAGGAGTCTGGCACTGGCCGATAGAGCCTGGAACGCGGTGGGATACGGAGTTACCGTGGGTGTTATCTTGCCCGCGGAAGTTCCAACGCTTGATCGTACCCTGGAAGCCTTTACCTTTGGACTGACCGGTTACATCAACCAGTTGACCAGCGGCGAAGATTTCAGCGTTGATCAGATCGCCGGCCTGGTACTCGCCTTCTTCAAGGCGGAATTCCATTACGGTACGACCAGCGGCTACGTTCGCCTTGGCGAAGTGGCCAGCCTGAGCTGCTGTTACACGCGAAGCGCGACGCTCGCCGACAGTGACTTGCACTGCACGATAGCCATCGGTCTCTTCAGTTTTGAACTGGGTGACGCGATTCGGCTCGATCTCAATGACCGTGACCGGAATGGAGACACCTTCTTCGGTGAAAATACGGGTCATACCGCATTTACGACCGACTACACCAATAGTCATGTTGTAAACCTCATGAGTGTACGGGGCTTTCACCCGCTATGGCCGCCCATTTCAGAGCGTTACACGACTAAGACCGAGTCTTAGCCGAGGCTGATCTGCACTTCCACACCGGCCGCAAGATCGAGCTTCATAAGAGCATCAACGGTTTTATCCGTTGGCTGGACGATGTCCAGAACGCGCTTATGAGTACGGATCTCGTACTGGTCGCGCGCGTCTTTGTTGACGTGCGGGGAGACCAGAACGGTGAACCGCTCTTTACGGGTAGGCAGTGGAATTGGACCACGCACTTGAGCACCAGTACGTTTCGCGGTTTCCACGATTTCCTGGGTGGATTGGTCGATCAGGCGATGGTCAAAAGCCTTCAACCTGATACGGATTTGCTGATTTTGCATTGGATTTCAGACTCCGGCTGCTATTCCCACCGGGCGCAATACGCCCGTTAAAAGGAGGCGCAATTCTATAGACGCCCCTGATAGGTGTCAACCTAATAAAAAAGCCCCCGCTAAGCGGGGGCTTTCCTGTTCATCGAGCCGACTCTGGAAGAGTCTTATTCGATGACTTTGGCTACGACGCCGGCGCCGACGGTACGACCGCCTTCACGGATAGCGAAACGCAGACCGTCTTCCATCGCGATGGTTTTGATCAGGGTGACAGTCATCTGGATGTTGTCACCTGGCATTACCATTTCAACGCCTTCTGGCAGCTCGCAGTTACCAGTCACGTCAGTTGTACGGAAGTAGAACTGTGGACGGTAGCCTTTGAAGAACGGAGTATGACGGCCGCCTTCTTCCTTGCTCAGAACGTAGACTTCTGCGGTGAACTTGGTGTGCGGCTTGACGGTGCCTGGCTTGACCAGAACCTGGCCACGCTCAACGTCGTCACGCTTGGTGCCGCGCAGCAGCACGCCGCAGTTCTCGCCAGCACGACCTTCATCGAGCAGCTTGCGGAACATTTCAACGCCGGTGCAGGTAGTTTTCTGAGTATCGCGCAGACCGACGATCTCAACTTCTTCCTGGATGCGGACGATGCCACGCTCAACACGACCAGTCACAACAGTACCGCGACCGGAGATCGAGAATACGTCTTCGATTGGCATCAGGAACGGCTTGTCGATAGCACGCTCTGGCTCTGGGATGTAGCTGTCCAGAGTTTCCACCAGCTTCTTGACGGCAGTGGTGCCCATTTCGTTGTCGTCTTGACCGTTCAGAGCCATCAGAGCCGAACCGATGATGATTGGAGTGTCATCACCTGGGAAGTCGTAAGTGCTCAGCAGGTCGCGCACTTCCATCTCAACCAGTTCCAGCAGCTCAGCGTCGTCAACCATGTCAGCCTTGTTCAGGAAGACAACAATGTACGGAACGCCTACCTGACGGGACAGCAGGATGTGCTCACGGGTTTGCGGCATCGGACCATCGGCGGCCGAGCAAACCAGGATCGCGCCGTCCATCTGGGCAGCACCGGTGATCATGTTTTTTACGTAGTCGGCGTGACCTGGGCAGTCAACGTGTGCGTAGTGACGCACGGCCGAATCGTATTCAACGTGAGCGGTGTTGATGGTGATACCGCGAGCTTTTTCTTCCGGGGCGCTGTCGATCTTGTCGAAGTCAACCTTGGCCGAACCGAAAACTTCGGAGCAGACACGGGTCAGAGCAGCGGTCAGAGTAGTTTTACCGTGGTCAACGTGGCCGATGGTGCCAACGTTGACGTGCGGTTTGTTCCGTTCAAATTTTTCTTTAGCCACGACAATTAAC
Organism: Pseudomonas frederiksbergensis; assembly: GCF_035751725.1. Taxonomy (GTDB): domain Bacteria; phylum Pseudomonadota; class Gammaproteobacteria; order Pseudomonadales; family Pseudomonadaceae; genus Aquipseudomonas; species Aquipseudomonas frederiksbergensis_A. The sequence goes on from NZ_CP142104.1 coordinate 5,299,622, forward strand.
TCCTAGCTTAAAGGGGCTGGATCAGCCTTGCTTTTTGGTAACAGTCTCGACGATATGCGACGGAGCTGTATTGTATTTTTTGAATTCCATAGAGTAGCTTGCGCGACCCTGAGACATGGAGCGAACGTCGGTTGCGTAACCGAACATCTCACCCAACGGAACCTCGGCGCGAATAACCTTGCCGGAAACCGTATCTTCCATACCCAGAATCATGCCACGACGACGGTTAAGGTCGCCCATGACATCACCCATGTAGTCTTCAGGCGTAACGACTTCTACCGCCATGATAGGTTCAAGCAACTCACCACCGCCCTTCTGGGCCAGTTGCTTGGTAGCCATGGAAGCAGCCACCTTGAACGCCATCTCGTTGGAGTCGACGTCGTGGTAAGAACCGTCGAACACGGTCGCCTTCAGGCCGATCAGCGGATAGCCGGCAACAACGCCGTTCTTCATCTGCTCTTCGATACCCTTCTGGATCGCTGGGATGTATTCCTTAGGAACCACACCACCTACGACTTCGTTCAGGAATTGCAGACCTTCCTGACCTTCGTCAGCAGGAGCAAAACGGATCCAGCAATGGCCGAACTGGCCACGACCGCCGGACTGGCGAACGAACTTGCCTTCGATTTCACAGCTCTTCGTGATGCGCTCACGATAGGAAACCTGAGGCTTACCGATGTTGGCTTCGACGTTGAACTCACGGCGCATCCGGTCAACCAGGATGTCTAGGTGCAGCTCGCCCATGCCGGAGATGATCGTTTGACCAGTCTCTTCATCAGTCTTGACGCGGAAAGACGGGTCTTCCTGAGCGAGCTTGCCCAGAGCGATACCCATTTTTTCCTGGTCATCCTTGGTCTTAGGCTCAACGGCAACCGAGATTACCGGCTCCGGGAAGTCCATGCGAACCAGGATGATTGGCTTGTCAGCGTTGCACAAGGTTTCACCAGTGGTGACGTCCTTCATGCCGATCAAGGCCGCGATGTCACCAGCGCGTACTTCCTTGATTTCTTCACGGGCGTTTGCGTGCATTTGCACCATACGACCCACGCGCTCTTTCTTGCCTTTTACCGAGTTGATCACGCCGTCGCCGGATGCCAACACGCCCGAGTAAACCCGAACAAAGGTCAAGGTACCCACGAATGGGTCGGTAGCGATCTTGAACGCCAAAGCCGCGAACGGCTCGTCGTCACTTGCGTGCCGCTCCATTTCCTCTTCCTCGTTATCCGGGTTGGAACCCTTGATAGCAGGAATGTCGGTTGGAGCAGGCAGGAAGTCGATAACGGCGTCGAGAACCAGGGGAACACCCTTGTTCTTGAAGGAAGAACCGCAAACGGCCAGAACGATTTCACCAGCAATAGTACGCTGACGCAGAGCCGCCTTGATTTCGTCGTTGGTGAGTTCTTCACCTTCGAGGTACTTGTTCATCAGCTCTTCGCTGGCTTCGGCCGCAGCCTCGACCATGTTGCTGCGCCATTGCTCGGCTTCTTCCAACAGCTCGGCAGGAATTTCCTTGCGAACAGGGACCATGCCCTTGTCGGAGTCATTCCAGTACACAGCCTGCATGTTGATCAGGTCGATTTGGCCCTGGAAGTTGTCTTCCGAACCGATAGCGAGCTGGATAGGCACCGGAGTGTGACCCAGACGCTGCTTGATCTGACCGATCACGCGCAGGAAGTTGGCACCAGCACGGTCCATCTTGTTTACATAAACAAGACGTGGAACGCCGTATTTGTTGGCCTGACGCCATACGGTTTCCGACTGAGGCTCAACACCGGAAGTACCACAGAACACGACAACCGCGCCGTCGAGTACACGCAGGGAACGTTCAACTTCAATGGTGAAGTCTACGTGGCCCGGGGTATCGATTACGTTGAAGCGATGCTCGTGCGGGTACTGCTTCTCGGAACCTTTCCAGAAGGCGGTGATAGCAGCAGAAGTAATGGTAATACCACGCTCCTGCTCCTGAACCATCCAGTCTGTGGTCGCGGCGCCGTCATGCACCTCGCCCATTTTGTGACTTTTGCCGGTGTAAAAAAGGACGCGCTCAGTGGTGGTGGTCTTACCAGCATCCACGTGAGCAACGATACCGATGTTACGGTAGCGATTAATCGGTGTAGTACGAGCCATAAAGCCCTCGCAAATTGAGTGACGCTAAAATTAGAAGCGGTAGTGCGAGAAAGCCTTGTTGGCTTCAGCCATACGGTGCACGTCTTCACGCTTCTTAACTGCAGCACCTTTACCTTCAGCAGCGTCCAACAGTTCACCAGCCAAACGCAGGGCCATGGACTTCTCGCCGCGCTTGCGGGCGAAGTCTACCAGCCAGCGCATTGCCAGGGCGTTACGACGGGAAGGACGAACTTCGACCGGAACCTGGTAAGTAGCACCACCTACACGGCGCGACTTCACTTCGACCAGCGGAGCGATGGCGTCGAGAGCTTTCTCGAAGATTTCCAGGGGATCGCTGTTCTTGCGTTCCTTAACTTTGTCCAATGCGCCATAAACAATACGCTCGGCAACGGCTTTCTTGCCGCTTTCCATAACGTGGTTCATGAACTTGGCGAGAATCTGGCTTCCGTATTTCGGATCGTCCAGAATCTCACGTTTGGCTGCTACGCGACGTCTTGGCATGATAAGCCCTCAAGCGGTCTTCAGGTTAGCCCGGGACAGCATATGCTTGCCCGACCTTACTCTTATCGACTCAATAAAAATGAAAAACTGCAAAACGGCCGATTACTTCGGACGCTTGGTACCGTACTTCGAACGACCCTGGTTACGACCTTTAACGCCGGAAGTATCCAAAGAACCGCGGACGGTGTGGTAACGAACACCTGGCAAGTCTTTTACACGACCGCCACGGATCAGTACCACGCTGTGCTCTTGCAGGTTGTGACCTTCACCACCGATGTACGAGGAAACCTCGAAACCGTTGGTCAGGCGCACACGGCATACTTTACGCAGTGCCGAGTTAGGTTTTTTCGGCGTGGTGGTATACACACGGGTGCATACGCCACGACGTTGCGGGCAGTTCTGCAGCGCAGGTACGTCGGATTTCTCGACGATACGCTTACGCGGCTGACGTACCAGCTGGTTGATAGTTGCCATCTACTAGCTCCACTGTTGTCTTGCGACGCTATTGTCTTACAAGAAAAGCAAAATGGCAGGAACGAATTCCCGCCAAATTTAGGGGATCAAGAGTCTAAAGAGGATCTTGTCCCCAGTCAAGGCAAGGCCCCGACCTCCCCGCCCGCCGAATCTCGACAATTTGTCTCGATCCGCCGAACGGGGTGGCCAGGGCCAGGCACCTAATCAACGCCGAACTCAGTTACCGCTCGAGTTCAGTGCTTCGGTCAGTGCAGCTTCCACTTCACTGGCGCTTACGCGCAACGGCTTGTCTGCATCACGGCGACGCTTGCGCTCGCTGTGATAGGCCAAACCGGTACCGGCCGGGATCAGACGACCCACGACCACGTTTTCTTTCAGGCCGCGCAGGTAGTCGCGCTTGCCGGTTACCGCCGCCTCGGTCAATACACGGGTGGTTTCCTGGAAGGAAGCCGCCGAGATGAACGATTCGGTGGACAACGACGCCTTGGTGATACCCAGCAGTACGCGAGTGAACTTGGCAAGGAACTTGTCCTCGTTCGCCAGGCGCTCGTTTTCCACCAGCACGTGCGTCAGTTCCATCTGGTCGCCCTTGATGAAGCTGGAGTCGCCGGACTCGGAGATCTCAACTTTACGCAGCATCTGACGCAGGATGGTCTCGATGTGCTTATCGTTGATCTTCACGCCCTGCAGACGATAAACGTCCTGGATTTCGTTCACGATGTACTTGGCCAGCGCACTCACACCCAGCAGACGCAGGATGTCGTGTGGATCGCTCGGACCGTCGGAGATAACTTCGCCGCGGTTTACCTGTTCGCCTTCGAAAACGTTCAGGTGGCGCCACTTCGGAATCAGCTCTTCGTACGGATCGCTACCGTCGTTCGGGGTAATGACCAGACGGCGCTTGCCCTTGGTTTCTTTACCGAACGCGATGGTGCCGCTGACTTCAGCCAGAATCGAGGCTTCTTTCGGACGACGGGCTTCGAACAAGTCGGCAACACGCGGCAGACCACCGGTGATGTCGCGGGTTTTCGAAGTTTCCTGCGGGATACGAGCGATAACATCACCGATCGCGATCCGCGCACCGTCCGCAACACCGACCAGGGCGTTGGCTGGCAGGAAGTACTGAGCAATTACGTCAGTGCCTGGCAGCAACAGGTCCTTGCCGTTGTCGTCGACCATCTTCACAGCCGGACGAATGTCCTTGCCGGCAGCTGGGCGATCTTTTGCGTCGAGGACTTCGATGTTGGTCATACCGGTCAATTCGTCAGTCTGACGCTTGATCGTGATGCCTTCTTCCATGCCCACGTAGGTCACGGTACCTTTCATTTCGGTAACGATCGGGTGAGTGTGCGGGTCCCACTTCGCCACGATGGCGCCAGCGTCGACCTTGTCGCCTTCCTTCACCGAAATCACAGCACCGTACGGCAGCTTGTAGCGCTCGCGCTCACGACCGAAGTCGTCGGCAATCGCCAACTCACCGGAACGGGACACAGCCACCAGGTGACCGTCGACACGCTCAACGTGCTTCAGGTTGTGCAGACGGACGGTACCGCCATTCTTCACCTGAACGCTGTCGGCTGCGGAGGTCCGGCTTGCCGCACCACCAATGTGGAACGTACGCATCGTCAGCTGGGTACCCGGCTCACCGATGGACTGGGCAGCGATAACGCCGACCGCTTCACCGATGTTCACCTGGTGACCACGTGCCAGGTCGCGACCGTAGCATTTGGCGCAGATGCCGTAGCGAGTTTCGCAGCTGATCGGAGAACGCACGATCACTTCGTCGATGCTGTTGAGCTCGATGAATTCGACCCACTTCTCGTCAACCAGGGTGCCGGCAGGAACGATGACGTCCTCGGTACCTGGCTTGAATACATCACGGGCGATGACACGACCCAATACGCGCTCACCCAACGGCTCTACAACGTCACCGCCTTCAATGTGCGGAGTCATTACCAAGCCATGTTCGGTGCCGCAATCGATCTCGGTCACGACCAGATCCTGGGCAACGTCTACCAGACGACGAGTCAGGTAACCGGAGTTCGCCGTTTTCAACGCGGTATCCGCAAGACCCTTACGAGCACCGTGAGTGGAGATGAAGTACTGGAGTACGCTCAAACCTTCACGGAAGTTCGCAGTAATCGGGGTCTCGATGATGGAACCGTCCGGCTTGGCCATCAGACCACGCATACCGGCGAGCTGACGGATCTGCGCAGCAGAACCCCGTGCGCCCGAGTCGGCCATCATGTACATCGAGTTGAAGGATTCCTGGTCGACTTCGTCGCCATGGCGGTCGATGACCTTCTCTTTCGAGAGGTTGGCCATCATCGCCTTGGAAACTTCATCGTTTGCCTTGGACCAGAGGTCGATCACCTTGTTGTACTTCTCGCCCTGGGTTACCAGGCCGGACGCGTACTGGCTTTCGATCTCTTTCACTTCTTCGGTGGCGGCACCGATGATGCGGGCTTTTTCATCTGGGATAACGAAGTCGTTAACACCGATGGAAACGCCGGAGATGGTCGAATAGGCAAAACCGGTGTACATCAACTGGTCAGCGAAAATCACGGTCTCTTTCAGACCAACCACGCGGTAGCACTGGTTGATCAGCTTGGAGATCGCTTTTTTCTTCATCGGCAGGTTGACGACATCGAACGACAAGCCTTTTGGCACAACCTGGAACAACAGCGCACGGCCGACGGTGGTGTCGACAATACGGGTGTTGGTCACGCTGTTGCCATCGCGATCGTTTACGGTTTCGTTGATCCGCACCTTGACCTTGGCGTGCAGTGCGGCTTCGCCGGCACGGAACACACGGTCAACTTCCTGCAGATCCGCGAACACACGACCTTCGCCCTTGGCGTTGATCGCTTCACGGGTCATGTAGTACAGACCCAATACAACGTCCTGGGACGGAACGATGATCGGCTCACCGTTGGCTGGCGACAGGATGTTGTTGGTCGACATCATCAACGCACGCGCTTCCAGCTGGGCTTCCAGCGTCAGCGGTACGTGCACGGCCATTTGGTCGCCGTCGAAGTCGGCGTTGTACGCAGCACAGACCAGAGGGTGCAGCTGGATAGCCTTACCTTCGATCAGTACCGGTTCAAACGCCTGGATACCCAGACGGTGAAGGGTCGGTGCACGGTTGAGCAGCACTGGGTGTTCGCGAATCACTTCAGCAAGAACGTCCCAGACCTCTGGCAGCTCGCGCTCGACCATCTTCTTGGCGGCTTTGATGGTGGTCGCAAGGCCACGCATTTCCAGCTTGCCGAAAATGAACGGCTTGAACAGCTCCAAAGCCATTTTCTTTGGCAGGCCGCACTGGTGCAGACGCAGGGTCGGGCCTACGGTAATTACCGAACGACCGGAGTAGTCAACACGCTTACCGAGCAAGTTCTGACGGAAACGACCTTGCTTACCCTTGATCATGTCAGCCAGGGATTTCAGAGGACGTTTGTTCGAACCAGTGATAGCACGGCCACGACGACCGTTGTCGAGCAAGGCGTCGACCGCTTCCTGCAACATACGCTTTTCGTTGCGCACGATGATGTCCGGAGCGGACAGGTCAAGCAGGCGCTTCAAGCGGTTGTTACGGTTGATTACTCGACGATACAGATCGTTGAGGTCGGAAGTCGCGAAACGACCGCCATCAAGCGGAACCAGTGGACGCAGGTCTGGCGGCAGAACCGGCAGAACGGTCAGCACCATCCACTCTGGCAGGTTGCCGGAACCCTGGAAGGCTTCCATCAACTTCAGACGCTTGGACAGCTTCTTGATCTTGGTTTCGGAGTTGGTTTGCGGAATCTCTTCGCGCAGGCGGCCAATCTCGTGCTCCAGGTCGATCGCGTGCAGCAGTTCGCGGACAGCTTCGGCACCCATGCGGGCATCGAAATCGTCGCCGAACTCTTCCAGCGCTTCGAAGTATTGCTCGTCGTTGAGCAGCTGACCTTTTTCAAGGGTGGTCATGCCTGGATCGATAACGACGTAGCTCTCGAAGTAGAGAACGCGTTCGATATCACGCAGGGTCATGTCCATCAGCAGGCCGATACGGGACGGCAGCGATTTCAGGAACCAGATGTGAGCAACTGGCGAGGCCAGTTCGATGTGCGCCATGCGCTCACGACGAACTTTTGCCAGCGCGACTTCAACGCCGCACTTCTCACAGATCACGCCGCGATGCTTCAAGCGCTTGTACTTACCGCACAGGCACTCGTAATCCTTTACCGGGCCAAAGATCTTGGCGCAGAACAGGCCGTCACGCTCGGGTTTGAACGTACGGTAGTTGATGGTTTCCGGCTTTTTAACTTCACCGAACGACCACGAACGGATCATCTCAGGCGAGGCCAATCCAATACGGATGGCGTCGAACTCTTCGACTTGACCCTGGTTTTTCAGCAAATTCAGTAGGTCTTTCAAGGCCTTTCCTCCTGGCGGAGCAGAGAGCGGGCAACACAGCCCCGCTCTCGATTCGCGTCACGTGTTATTCGGTTTCCAGATCGATATCGATGCCGAGGGAACGAATTTCCTTGATCAACACGTTGAAGGACTCGGGCATGCCCGGCTCCATACGGTGATCGCCGTCCACGATGTTTTTGTACATCTTGGTCCGGCCGTTCACATCGTCCGACTTCACTGTGAGCATTTCTTGCAGAGTGTATGCAGCACCGTATGCTTCCAGTGCCCAGACCTCCATCTCCCCGAAACGCTGACCACCGAACTGCGCCTTACCACCCAGCGGCTGCTGGGTAACCAGGCTGTAAGAACCGGTAGAACGAGCGTGCATCTTGTCGTCTACCAAGTGGTTCAGCTTCAGCATGTACATGTAGCCAACGGTAACCGGACGCTCGAACTTGTTGCCGGTACGACCGTCGAACAGCTGCATCTGGCCGCTTTCTGGCAGGTCTGCCAGTTTCAGCATGGCCTTGATCTCGCTTTCCTTGGCACCGTCGAACACCGGGGTAGCCATTGGAACGCCGCCGCGCAGGTTCTTCGCCAGATCCAGGATTTCCTGATCGGAGAAGGTGTCCAGCTCTTCGTTGCGCCCGCCGATCTCGTTGTAGATCTCGTGCAGGAACTTACGCAGGTCAGCGACTTTGCGCTGCTCTTCGATCATACGGTTGATCTTCTCGCCCAACCCCTTGGCCGCGAGGCCCAGGTGAGTTTCAAGAATCTGACCAACGTTCATACGCGAAGGTACGCCCAACGGGTTGAGGACCACATCGACCGGGGTGCCATTGGCATCGTGCGGCATGTCTTCAACCGGCATGATCACGGAGACCACACCTTTGTTACCGTGACGACCGGCCATCTTGTCGCCCGGCTGGATGCGGCGACGGATTGCCAGGTAGACCTTGACGATTTTCAGCACGCCTGGAGCTAGGTCATCGCCCTGCTGCAGTTTGCGCTTCTTGTCTTCGAACTTGTCGTCCAGCAGACGGCGACGATCAACGATGTAGGCCTGGGCCTTCTCGAGCTGCTCGTTCAGAGCATCTTCAGCCATGCGCAGTTTGAACCACTGGCCATGCTCAAGACCGTCGAGGACTTCGTCGGTGATCTCCTGACCTTTCTTCAGGCCGGCGCCGCCTTCGGCTTTGTGGCCGACCAGGGCGGAGCGCAGACGCTCGAAAGTCGCGCCTTCGACGATACGGAACTCTTCGTTCAGGTCCTTGCGGATCTCGTCGAGCTGAGTCTTCTCGATCGACAGCGCACGAGCGTCACGCTCAACGCCGTCGCGGGTGAAGACCTGTACGTCGATGACGGTACCCTTGGTGCCGGTAGGCACGCGCAGGGAGGTGTCTTTAACGTCGCTGGCTTTTTCACCGAAGATGGCACGCAGCAGTTTCTCTTCCGGAGTCAGCTGGGTCTCGCCTTTCGGAGTGACCTTGCCGACCAGGATGTCGCCTGCGCCTACTTCAGCACCTACATAAACGATACCGGCTTCGTCCAGCTTGTTCAGTGCAGCTTCACCCACGTTCGGGATGTCCGCAGTGATTTCCTCTGGGCCAAGCTTGGTGTCACGCGCCACACAGGTCAGTTCCTGGATGTGGATCGTGGTGAAGCGGTCTTCCTGGACCACACGCTCGGACAGGCAGATGGAGTCTTCGAAGTTGAAGCCGTTCCATGCCATGAAGGCGATGCGCATGTTCTGGCCCAGAGCCAGCTCACCCATATCGGTGGACGGGCCGTCAGCCATGATGTCGCTGCGCTGAACCCGATCACCCTTGCTTACCAGCGGACGCTGGTTGATGCAGGTGTTCTGGTTGGAGCGGGTGTACTTGGTCAGGTTGTAAATGTCGACACCGGCTTCGCCCGGCTCAACTTCGTCATCGGCAACACGGACCACGATACGGCTGGCGTCGACGGAATCGATCACACCGCCACGACGAGCCACGACGCAAACGCCGGAGTCACGGGCAACGTTACGCTCCATGCCGGTACCTACCAGCGGCTTGTCGGCGCGCAGGGTCGGTACAGCCTGACGCTGCATGTTCGAACCCATCAACGCACGGTTGGCGTCGTCGTGCTCGAGGAACGGGATCAGAGACGCTGCAACCGAAACTACCTGCTTCGGCGATACGTCCATCAAGGTGACGTCTTCCGGCGCCTTGACGGTGAACTCGTTCAGGTGACGAACGGCTACCAGTTCGTCGGTCAGGACTTTCTTGTCGTTCATCGTGGCCGAAGCCTGGGCGATCACGTGATCAGCCTCTTCGATGGCGGACAGGAACACGATCTCGTCGGTGACCAGGGCGTCCTTCACCACACGGTACGGGCTTTCGAGGAAGCCGTACTGGTTGGTGCGCGCGTAGGCAGCCAGGGAGTTGATCAGACCGATGTTCGGACCTTCCGGCGTTTCGATCGGGCATACGCGACCGTAGTGGGTCGGGTGTACGTCACGAACTTCGAAGCCTGCACGCTCACGAGTCAGACCGCCTGGGCCGAGTGCGGAGACACGACGCTTGTGGGTGATCTCGGACAGCGGGTTGTTCTGGTCCATGAACTGGGACAGCTGGCTCGAACCGAAGAACTCTTTCACCGCCGCAGCCACAGGCTTGGCGTTGATCAGGTCTTGCGGCATCAGGCCTTCGCTTTCAGCCATCGACAGGCGTTCCTTGACCGCACGCTCTACGCGCACCAGGCCAACACGGAACTGGTTTTCGGCCATCTCGCCTACGCAGCGAACACGACGGTTACCCAGGTGGTCGATGTCATCGACGATGCCTTTACCGTTACGGATGTCGACCAGGGTCTTGAGCACCGCAACGATGTCGTCCTTGTTCAGCACGCCCGAACCTTCGATCTCGGTACGACCGATGCGACGGTTGAACTTCATCCGGCCGACCGCAGACAGGTCATAGCGCTCAGGACTGAAGAACAGGTTGTTGAACAGGGTCTCGGCGGCATCCTTGGTTGGCGGCTCGCCAGGACGCATCATGCGATAGATCTCGACCAGGGCTTCCAGTTGGTTGCCGGTGGAGTCGATCTTCAGCGTGTCGGAGATGAACGGACCGCAGTCGATGTCGTTGGTGTACAGGGTCTCGATACGAACGACCTGGGCCTTGACGATTTTCGCCAGGATCTCGACGGTCAGCTCGGTGTTGCATTCAGCGATGATCTCGCCAGTAGCTGGATGCACGATGACCTTGGCCGAAGTGCGACCCAGGACGTAGTCCATCGGCACCTGCAGCTCTTTGATCCCGGCCTTTTCCAGCTGGTTGATGTGGCGAGCAGTAATACGACGGCCTTGCTCGACAATAACCTTGCCCTTGTCATCCTGGATATCCAGGACGGCGATTTCACCACGCAGGCGCTGAGGCACCAACTCCAGGCTCAGGTTTTCACCCTGCACATGGAATACGTTGGTGGTGTAGAACGCGTCCAGCACTTCCTCGGTGGTATAGCCGAGCGCGCGCAGCAGTACCGATGCAGGCAGCTTGCGACGACGGTCGATACGCACGAACACGCAGTCTTTCGGGTCGAACTCGAAGTCCAGCCACGAACCGCGGTAAGGAATGATGCGCGCGGAATAGAGCAGTTTGCCGGAGCTGTGCGTCTTGCCACGGTCGTGGTCGAAGAACACGCCCGGAGAACGGTGCAGCTGGGAAACGATTACACGCTCGGTACCGTTGATTACGAAGGTACCGTTTTCAGTCATCAGGGGGATTTCACCCATGTAGACTTCTTGCTCTTTGATGTCCTTGATCGCTTTGTTCGACGATTCTTTGTCGAAAATGATCAGGCGCACTTTTACCCGCAAAGGTACGGCGTAAGTTACACCGCGCAATACGCATTCTTTGACATCAAATGCCGGTTCGCCCAGGCGATAACCGACGTACTCCAGCGCAGCATTGCCGGAGTAGCTGATGATCGGGAAAACGGATTTGAAGGCCGCATGCAGGCCCACGTCGCGGAACTGATCTTTAGTCGCTCCCGCTTGCAAGAATTCACGATACGAATCCAGCTGGATGGCCAGGAGGTACGGCACATCCATGACGTCCGGCAACTTGCTAAAGTCCTTGCGGATACGTTTTTTCTCAGTATATGAGTAAGCCATCAGCGTTCCCCAGCTTGGTCACCTGCTTGTTTGGCCCCTCCCGACGGGAGCAGCCAGAAAATCGTGCAAACCCCATGGTTTGCGCCACCGCATCGGGTGGTTACAGCTCGTGATCAGCACCGACCCAGTCGGCTGCCAATAACGGAAAAAGGCCGGTGGCAAGAGCCACCAGCCATCAGCCTGTCGCTTAACGCTCGGGCTGGAGACGCAAAGTCGATGCTTACTTCAGCTCGACTTTAGCGCCTGCTTCTTCCAGAGCGGCCTTGGCTTTGTCAGCTGCGTCTTTGGCAACAGCTTCCAGAACCATGGCAGGAGCGCCGTCAACTACAGCCTTGGCTTCTTTCAGGCCCAGACCGGTCAGCTCACGTACTGCCTTGATCACGTTTACTTTCTTCTCGCCAGCTTCGGTCAGCATGACGTTGAATTCGGTTTGCTCTTCAGCAACGGCAGCAGCAACAGCTGGACCAGCGGAAGCAGCAGCAGCGGTAACACCGAATTTTTCTTCGAAAGCTTTGATCAGCTCAACAACTTCCATTACGGACATGTTGGCTACTGCTTCGAGGATGTCGTTTTGAGAGATAGTCATGAAACTAAATTCCTGAATTGGGGGACGGCCTACGCGACCATCGAAATAAACAAAAAACGCGAAAAGAGGTGTCGAGCCTTAGGCTGCGGCAGCTTCTTTCTGGTCGCGCAGTGCCGCCAGGGTACGAGCCAATTTGCTGGTAGCGCCTTGCATCACGCTCATCAGCTGGGAAATTGCTTCGTCACGGGTCGGCAGAGTTGCCAGTACGTCGATCTGGTTAGCTGCGAGGAACTTGCCCTCGAACGCAGCTGCCTTAATCTCGAACTTGTCCTGACCTTTGGCGAATTCCTTGAACAAACGGGCAGCAGCGCCAGGATGTTGGTTGGAGAACGCGATCAAGGTCGGGCCGGTGAACACGTCGTTGAGAACACTGTATTCAGTGTCAGCAACAGCGCGCTTGAGCAAGGTGTTACGTACAACACGTACGTAAACGCCAGCTTCACGGGCCTCTTTACGGAGTCCGGTCATAGCGCCTACTGTTACGCCACGGGCATCAGCCACGACAGCGGACAGAGCAGCTTTGGCAGCCTCGTTGACTTCAGCGACGATGGCCTTCTTGTCTTCGAGTTTAATTGCCACGGGTTTAACTCCTGCTTGTTACCGTTTCATCCGATCGAAACCGAATGTCGTTTTGGTGTCTGATTCGGTAAGGAACCGGGAGCACCATCTGCGTAGGCTTGTGGTTTAAGACTTTCGTCGCCTACGGTCTTGGACAGCCCCCGCCAGGCAGGGACCCCAATATTTGATTGGCGTAATCGCTTGCGCCAACCGTTGTCTTACGCGTCGAGCGAGCTCTGATCGATAACCAGACCTGGGCCCATAGTGGTGCTCAGGGTAACGCGCTTGACGTAGATACCTTTCGAAGAAGCTGGCTTGATACGCTTCAGATCAGCGATCAGGGCTTCAACGTTTTCCTTCAGCTTGACGGCGTCGAAGCCAATCTTGCCAACGGAAGTGTGGATGATGCCGTTCTTGTCGGTGCGATAACGAACCTGACCAGCCTTGGCGTTTTTAACCGCGGTGGCTACGTCTGGCGTTACGGTGCCGACTTTAGGGTTAGGCATCAGGCCACGTGGACCGAGGATCTGACCCAACTGGCCTACAACGCGCATGGCATCCGGGGAAGCGATCACGACGTCATAGTTCAGGTCGCCGCCTTTCATTTCAGCAGCCAGATCGTCCATGCCTACGCGGTCAGCGCCAGCAGCCAGAGCAGCTTCAGCTGCTGGGCCCTGGGTGAACACGGCAACACGGACAGTCTTGCCAGTGCCGTGCGGCAGCACAGTTGCGCTACGTACGACCTGGTCGGATTTACGTGGGTCAACGCCCAGGTTCACAGCAACGTCGAACGACTCGCTGAACTTGACAGTCGACAGCTCAGCCAGCAGAGCGGCGGCATCTACAAAGTTGTAGGCCTTGCCTGCTTCGATTTTGCCGGCGATAGCCTTTTGACGCTTGGTCAGCTTAGCCATTACACACCCTCCACGTTAAGGCCCATGCTACGAGCAGAACCGGCGATAGTACGCACGGCTGCATCCATATCAGCTGCAGTCAGATCCGCGTTTTTGGTTTTCGCGATTTCTTCCAGCTGAGCACGGGTCACGGTGCCAACCTTAACGGTGTTTGGACGAGCGGAACCGCTGGTCAAACCTGCAGCCTTCTTCAGCAGAACCGAAGCAGGGGTGCTTTTTGTTTCGAAAGTGAAGCTACGGTCGCTGTAGACAGTGATGATCACTGGAGTCGGCAGACCTGGCTCAAGACCCTGAGTACGGGCGTTGAAAGCCTTGCAGAATTCCATGATGTTCACGCCGTGCTGACCCAGTGCAGGACCAACAGGTGGGCTTGGGTTAGCCTGAGCGGCCTTCACTTGCAGCTTGATGTAAGCGGTAATCTTCTTGGCCATGAGGCACTCCAATTACGGGTTCGAACGCCTCGAAAGGCTCCCCGGTTGCTTGCGCGTTTATCCCAGTGACGACAAAACCCCACAGCCTTGGGCTGCGGGGTTGGGATGCCTGTTCAATCAGACCTTTTCGACCTGACTAAACTCCAACTCTACCGGAGTAGAGCGACCGAAAATGAGCACTGCCACTTGGATCCGGCTCTTTTCGTAGTTAACTTCTTCAACCGTGCCATTGAAATCAGCGAATGGACCGTCGGTGACACGCACAACCTCACCTGGTTCAAACAGCGTCTTCGGCTTCGGCTTGTCGCTACCATCAGCAACACGACGCAGAATCGCTTCTGCCTCTTTATCCGTAATTGGCGCAGGCTTGTCGGCGGTACCGCCAATGAAGCCCATCACCCGAGGGGTATCCTTGACCAAGTGCCAAGTCCCTTCGTTCATATCCATCTGTACCAGCACATAGCCTGGGAAGAACTTACGTTCACTTTTGCGCTTCTGGCCATTACGCATTTCAACCACTTCTTCAGTGGGAACCAGAATCTCGCCAAAGCCATCTTCCATGCCAGCCAGCTTCACACGCTCTATCAGCGAGCGCATAACATGCTTCTCGTAACCCGAGTAAGCATGCACAACGTACCAACGCTTAGCCACGGGACACCCTTAGCCAACAATCAAGGAAACAAGCCAGCCGAGCAGGGAGTCGAGCCCCCACAACAGCAACGCCATCACCAGAACAACAGCCACAACGATCAACGTGGTCTGCGTGGTTTCTTGGCGAGTCGGCCATACGACTTTACGAATCTCGGTGCGAGCTTCCTTAGCGAGTACGAAGAAAGACTTGCCCTTGGCTGTCTGGAGGCCTACAAAGGCAGCAACAGCAGCAATGGCGAGCAATGCAAGTACTCGGTACAGGATCGGCGAAGCAGAAAAATACTGATTGCCAACAACGCCAACAGCCACCAAAGCGACTACCACTAGCCACTTGAGCAGATCGAAGCGAGAGCCTTGAGCTTCAGCTTTAGGAGTCATCTATGAAGATCCTGTGAAAAGAAAGCCAGACACACCGAGTGAATCTGGCAGGTCAGGAGGGAATCGAACCCCCAACCTACGGTTTTGGAGACCGTCGCTCTGCCAATTGAGCTACTGACCTAAAACAAAATCAGGCCGACCATTATGCCGGCCTGAAAAAGACATTACAACTGTTTACTCGATGACTTTGGCTACGACGCCGGCACCGACGGTACGACCGCCTTCACGGATAGCGAAACGCAGACCGTCTTCCATCGCGATGGTTTTGATCAGGGTGACAGTCATCTGGATGTTGTCACCTGGCATTACCATTTCAACGCCTTCTGGCAGCTCGCAGTTACCAGTCACGTCTGTTGTACGGAAGTAGAACTGTGGACGGTAGCCTTTGAAGAACGGAGTATGACGGCCGCCTTCTTCCTTGCTCAGAACGTAGACTTCTGCGGTGAACTTGGTGTGCGGCTTGACGGTGCCCGGCTTGACCAGGACCTGGCCACGCTCAACGTCGTCACGCTTGGTGCCGCGCAGCAGCACGCCGCAGTTCTCGCCAGCACGACCCTCGTCGAGCAGCTTGCGGAACATTTCAACGCCGGTGCAGGTAGTTTTCTGAGTGTCGCGCAGACCGACGATCTCAACTTCTTCCTGGATGCGGACGATGCCACGCTCAACACGACCAGTCACAACAGTACCGCGACCGGAGATCGAGAATACGTCTTCGATTGGCATCAGGAACGGCTTGTCGATAGCACGCTCTGGCTCTGGGATGTAGCTGTCCAGAGTTTCCACCAGCTTCTTGACGGCAGTGGTGCCCATTTCGTTGTCGTCTTGACCGTTCAGAGCCATCAGAGCCGAACCGATGATGATTGGAGTGTCATCACCTGGGAAGTCGTAAGTGCTCAGCAGGTCGCGCACTTCCATCTCAACCAGTTCCAGCAGCTCAGCGTCGTCAACCATGTCAGCCTTGTTCAGGAAGACAACAATGTACGGAACGCCTACCTGACGGGACAGCAGGATGTGCTCACGGGTTTGCGGCATCGGACCATCGGCGGCCGAGCAAACCAGGATCGCGCCGTCCATCTGGGCAGCACCGGTGATCATGTTTTTTACGTAGTCGGCGTGACCTGGGCAGTCAACGTGTGCGTAGTGACGCACGGCCGAATCGTATTCAACGTGAGCGGTGTTGATGGTGATACCGCGAGCTTTTTCTTCCGGGGCGCTGTCGATCTTGTCGAAGTCAACCTTGGCCGAACCGAAAACTTCGGAGCAGACACGGGTCAGAGCAGCGGTCAGCGTGGTTTTACCGTGGTCGACGTGACCGATGGTACCGACGTTGACGTGCGGCTTATTACGTTCGAACTTTTCCTTAGCCATCGAAATCACCCCTAGGAGAAGAATTTAGCAAGTCACACAAGCCATTAAAACAAAGGCAGATATTTTCATATCTGCCTTGTAATATGGAGCTCTTGAGCGGATTTGAACCGCTGACCTCACCCTTACCAAGGGTGTGCTCTACCAACTGAGCTACAAGAGCGAAACACTTTGCACAACCTGCAAACTTGGAGCGGGTAGCGGGAATCGAACCCGCATCATCAGCTTGGAAGGCTGAGGTTCTACCACTAAACTATACCCGCGGAGCTTGCAGCTCACGCTAAAAATGGTGGAGGGGGAAGGATTCGAACCTTCGAAGTCGTAGACGTCAGATTTACAGTCTGATCCCTTTGGCCGCTCGGGAACCCCTCCTAAGCGAGCCGGCATTCTATATCATGCCAGCCTTCTGTCAAGCATTTTCTCATTAAAAACCTGAGGTTAGCTGCGTTGACCTTGCTTCGCACTGACAACCATTAAAGGTCTTCGCTGCGAAGCGGGCGTCATTCTATGCAAACTACCCAGCAGGCGCAACCCCTTCGCAAGGCATTATTTTGTGCTTTAACTCATTGAATTCTTTAGAAAGGTTTTGGACCAGTCCTTCATTGACCTTTACCGCGCTTTCAGGAAGGACCCGGACCCAAAATCCTTCGACCTCAGGAACCCCCTCGGCACTCAACGTCGAAGTACGACCCATCACCCCCAACGAAAGCAATCGCTGCTCCAACTGCCTGGCCGGCTCCGGACTAGCAAAGCCGCCAAGATAGTTACAATTCTTGCGCGCCTCACCGGACTTGCCAAAGTCACGCCTGACAAGCGAATCCGCCGTTTCACTCAGAAGATGGATGTCTTGCTGCGCGCCGCGATACAAGCTCAGGGGCGTGACATCCTTGGCGCGCAGGGGGGCCTCCTGCTGATGCCAGACATAGTAGAAGCCATTAAGAACCAACAATAAAAGAAACAACCACCGCATAGAAACCTCAAGACAAAGGACAAGCCATGGCCAAACCAACAAAAACCAGGTCAGGCGCAACCTTGGCATTCGGAACAACCCCAGCAACCAAGTTGGCGTCCCCTCCCGTCAAGAATACTTCGAAGCTTTCTCCCCAATATTGCCGCGCCAATTCGAGCTGGGTCAGGACAAAGCCCCTGAGCATCAGCATACAACCGCGCTCAACCGCTTCGACAGTCGCTCTACCTGGAGCAAGGCTTTCGTGGGCTCGCTCAGCGGCGGTATCGTCGTAGCGAATTCGCCGAGTGTGGGTACGCAACTGGTTACGCATCAAAGGCATGCCTGGACAGATGAAGCCCCCGAGATGCTTACCGTCCGCCCCAACAAAGTCTGCTGTAACGGCCGTACCGAAATCGAGCACCAGGCATGCGCCGGAAGCGAGGTGGAAGCCCCCAAGCATGGCAAGCCAGCGATCAAGACCTAACCGTTCGTATTCCTCATAGCCGTTCGTGACGCCCGCCATCTCTCGAGCCGGCACGGCACGAACAACAGACACCCCGAAAGCCTTCACCAGGGACGAGACTAACGAGTCGGTTTCCTCGAGCGTCCTGACACTGACCAGCCGGCACTTATTCAACTGGAATTTCTGGCCGTCATTCAGACTGGCCAGCAGATCATCATCGGAACCAACCACTCCACCTTCCACAGGTGTTACGCCATCGGAGCGAAGGACGCGCCATTTGATGAAGCTGTTTCCGCAGTCGAGCTCAAGAATCATCACGCAACCTCAAACTGAGCTCACCGCCGCTAAAGAACCTTTCCACACCATCCACCTTCAAACGCAGCGCTCCCTGGCGGTCGATTCCCATTACAACGCCATCAACCTGGTTAACACCTGCGATTAGCGAAACGGCACGACCCTGCCATAAATGATATTTTTCCCATTCAAGCTGGATCGCCGCAAATCCCGACGCGCGGTGCAATTCCAGATACTGCTGGAGCTTGGTGCTCATATGCGCCACGAGATCGTTACGATCAAATACCCGCCCGGCCTCCAAGTTCATGGATGTCCATTGCTGATCAACTTCATCAGTCGATTGCATATTTACATTGATCCCGACACCCAGGACGACATGACAGACATCCGCCGGATCACCTACCAATTCGAGCAAGATACCGGCAATTTTCTTATCACCTACCAAAACATCGTTAGGCCACTTCAGCCCCGCCCGCGTGATACCAAAATCACGAAGCGCATGCATGACAGCAAGACCGACGACGAGGCTCAGCCCTTCGATTTGCCGCATGCCGCCATCAATACGCAAGACCAGACTGTAGTAGAGGTTGTCGGCAAACGGGCTGACCCATTTTCGGCCACGACGACCCCGCCCTGCGGTCTGGCGCTCAGCCAAGACCAGGAAAGGCGCCTCCGCTCCGCGCTCTATAGAGCGCAACGCTTCAGCATTGGTAGAGTCGATGGAGTCATGAATATAAACAGGCCATGCAAGCCCTTCTTTTGCGCAGATCTCTGCAGCATCCAGGAGCGATAGCGGCCTAGCCAGCTGATATCCCCTGCCTCGGACCTTATGAACAGATAATCCCAATTCTGCCTCCAGATGCTGCAACTGCTTCCACACAGCACTGCGACTGATGCCCAGCCCAGCACCGAGCGCCTGGCCTGAATGGAAACGACCATCCTTCAGAAGTTTTAGCAACGTGAGCATGGAGACTGCGCCCTAATAATGAGGCCCGCATGATAGCCATGCACAGGACCGTTGCATAGAAACACAAAATGACTTTCCTGCAGGCAAAACAAAACCCCTACCTGCATCAGCAGATAGGGGTTTCGGAATTGAATCTTGACGATGACCTACTCTCACATGGGGAAACCCCACACTACCATCGGCGATGCATCGTTTCACTTCTGAGTTCGGGATGGGATCAGGTGGTTCCAATGCTCTATGGTCGTCAAGAAATTCGGGTACTGAGTCGCGGCCTAATGACCTCGCTTCAGCAAATTGGGTATGTGACAGCTTTCGGTGTTTTGTGAGTTTCGAACTTTCGGTTCGTTTCGTCTTCACACACCGCAATCTGGTGCTCTTTCGAGTCAGCAAATTGCTTGGGTGTTATATGGTCAAGCCTCACGGGCAATTAGTACAGGTTAGCTCAACGCCTCACAGCGCTTACACACCCTGCCTATCAACGTCGTAGTCTTCGACGGCCCTTCAGGGAGCTCAAGGCTCCAGTGAGATCTCATCTTGAGGCAAGTTTCCCGCTTAGATGCTTTCAGCGGTTATCTTTTCCGAACATAGCTACCCGGCAATGCCACTGGCGTGACAACCGGAACACCAGAGGTTCGTCCACTCCGGTCCTCTCGTACTAGGAGCAGCCCCTCTCAAATCTCAAACGTCCACGGCAGATAGGGACCGAACTGTCTCACGACGTTCTAAACCCAGCTCGCGTACCACTTTAAATGGCGAACAGCCATACCCTTGGGACCGGCTTCAGCCCCAGGATGTGATGAGCCGACATCGAGGTGCCAAACACCGCCGTCGATATGAACTCTTGGGCGGTATCAGCCTGTTATCCCCGGAGTACCTTTTATCCGTTGAGCGATGGCCCTTCCATACAGAACCACCGGATCACTAAGACCTACTTTCGTACCTGCTCGACGTGTCTGTCTCGCAGTCAAGCGCGCTTTTGCCTTTATACTCTACGACCGATTTCCGACCGGTCTGAGCGCACCTTCGTACTCCTCCGTTACTCTTTAGGAGGAGACCGCCCCAGTCAAACTACCCACCATACACTGTCCTCGATCCGGATAACGGACCTGAGTTAGAACCTCAAAGTTGCCAGTTGCCCAGGGTGGTATTTCAAGGATGGCTCCACGCAGACTGGCGTCCACGCTTCAAAGCCTCCCACCTATCCTACACAAGCAAATTCAAAGTCCAGTGCAAAGCTATAGTAAAGGTTCACGGGGTCTTTCCGTCTAGCCGCGGATACACTGCATCTTCACAGCGATTTCAATTTCACTGAGTCTCGGGTGGAGACAGCGCCGCCATCGTTACGCCATTCGTGCAGGTCGGAACTTACCCGACAAGGAATTTCGCTACCTTAGGACCGTTATAGTTACGGCCGCCGTTTACCGGGGCTTCGATCAAGAGCTTCGCGTTAGCTAACCCCATCAATTAACCTTCCGGCACCGGGCAGGCGTCACACCCTATACGTCCACTTTCGTGTTTGCAGAGTGCTGTGTTTTTAATAAACAGTCGCAGCGGCCTGGTATCTTCGACCGGCGTGGGCTTACGCAGCAAGTGCTTCACCCTCACCGGCGCACCTTCTCCCGAAGTTACGGTGCCATTTTGCCTAGTTCCTTCACCCGAGTTCTCTCAAGCGCCTTGGTATTCTCTACCCAACCACCTGTGTCGGTTTGGGGTACGGTTCCTGGTTACCTGAAGCTTAGAAGCTTTTCTTGGAAGCATGGCATCAACCACTTCGTCACCCAAAGGGTAACTCGTCATCAGCTCTCGGCCTTGGAATCCCGGATTTACCTAAGATTCCAGCCTACCACCTTAAACTTGGACAACCAACGCCAAGCTGGCCTAGCCTTCTCCGTCCCTCCATCGCAATAACCAGAAGTACAGGAATATTAACCTGTTTTCCATCGACTACGCTTTTCAGCCTCGCCTTAGGGACCGACTAACCCTGCGTCGATTAACGTTGCGCAGGAAACCTTGGTCTTTCGGCGTGGGTGTTTTTCACACCCATTGTCGTTACTCATGTCAGCATTCGCACTTCTGATACCTCCAGCAAGCTTCTCAACTCACCTTCACAGGCTTACAGAACGCTCCTCTACCGCATCACTTACGTGATACCCGTAGCTTCGGTGTATGGTTTGAGCCCCGTTACATCTTCCGCGCAGGCCGACTCGACTAGTGAGCTATTACGCTTTCTTTAAAGGGTGGCTGCTTCTAAGCCAACCTCCTAGCTGTCTAAGCCTTCCCACATCGTTTCCCACTTAACCATAACTTTGGGACCTTAGCTGACGGTCTGGGTTGTTTCCCTTTTCACGACGGACGTTAGCACCCGCCGTGTGTCTCCCATGCTCGGCACTTGTAGGTATTCGGAGTTTGCATCGGTTTGGTAAGTCGGGATGACCCCCTAGCCGAAACAGTGCTCTACCCCCTACAGTGATACATGAGGCGCTACCTAAATAGCTTTCGAGGAGAACCAGCTATCTCCGAGCTTGATTAGCCTTTCACTCCGATCCACAGGTCATCCGCTAACTTTTCAACGGTAGTCGGTTCGGTCCTCCAGTCAGTGTTACCTAACCTTCAACCTGCCCATGGATAGATCGCCCGGTTTCGGGTCTATTCCCAGCGACTAGACGCCCTATTAAGACTCGCTTTCGCTACGCCTCCCCTATTCGGTTAAGCTCGCCACTGAAAATAAGTCGCTGACCCATTATACAAAAGGTACGCAGTCACCCAACAAAGTGGGCTCCCACTGCTTGTACGCATACGGTTTCAGGATCTATTTCACTCCCCTCTCCGGGGTTCTTTTCGCCTTTCCCTCACGGTACTAGTTCACTATCGGTCAGTCAGTAGTATTTAGCCTTGGAGGATGGTCCCCCCATATTCAGACAAAGTTTCTCGTGCTCCGTCCTACTCGATTTCACTTCTAAGATCCTTTCGCGTACAGGGCTATCACCCACTATGGCCGCACTTTCCAGAGCGTTCCGCTAAAATCAAAGAAGCTTAAGGGCTAGTCCCCGTTCGCTCGCCACTACTAAGGGAATCTCGGTTGATTTCTTTTCCTCAGGGTACTTAGATGTTTCAGTTCCCCTGGTTCGCCTCTTGCACCTATGTATTCAGTACAAGATAACCATCTTATGATGGCTGGGTTCCCCCATTCAGACATCTCCGGATCAAAGTCTGTTTGCCGACTCCCCGAAGCTTTTCGCAGGCTACCACGTCTTTCATCGCCTCTGACTGCCAAGGCATCCACCGTATGCGCTTCTTCACTTGACCATATAACCCCAAGCAATCTGGTTATACTGTGAAGACGACATTCGCCGAAAATTCGATCGAGCTCCAAGAGCCCTTCACAAATTTTACCTTAGCCTGATCCGTTACCAGTGAAAGTAACGTCCAGTCTATCTTTCTATCACATACCCAAATTTTTAAAGAACGATCTAATCAAAAGACTAGAAATCAACATTCATCACCGCCTTGGTGGAATGCTCATTTCTAAGCTTTAAACGTTGGAACCAATCTGTAATGGTGGAGCCAAGCGGGATCGAACCGCTGACCTCCTGCGTGCAAGGCAGGCGCTCTCCCAGCTGAGCTATGGCCCCGTATCGCTACAGGGTACACCATGAAATTGGTGGGTCTGGGCAGATTCGAACTGCCGACCTCACCCTTATCAGGGGTGCGCTCTAACCAACTGAGCTACAGACCCAATCGTCTTCTTCAATGAATCAAGCAATTCGTGTGGGAGCTCATGAAGCAGCTGCGGTCGTCGATTAAGGAGGTGATCCAGCCGCAGGTTCCCCTACGGCTACCTTGTTACGACTTCACCCCAGTCATGAATCACACCGTGGTAACCGTCCCCCCGAAGGTTAGACTAGCTACTTCTGGTGCAACCCACTCCCATGGTGTGACGGGCGGTGTGTACAAGGCCCGGGAACGTATTCACCGCGACATTCTGATTCGCGATTACTAGCGATTCCGACTTCACGCAGTCGAGTTGCAGACTGCGATCCGGACTACGATCGGTTTTGTGGGATTAGCTCCACCTCGCGGCTTGGCAACCCTCTGTACCGACCATTGTAGCACGTGTGTAGCCCAGCCCAGGCCGTAAGGCCCATGATGACTTGACGTCATCCCCACCTTCCTCCGGTTTGTCACCGGCAGTCTCCTTAGAGTGCCCACCATAACGTGCTGGTAACTAAGGACAAGGGTTGCGCTCGTTACGGGACTTAACCCAACATCTCACGACACGAGCTGACGACAGCCATGCAGCACCTGTCTCAATGCTCCCGAAGGCACCAATCCATCTCTGGAAAGTTCATTGGATGTCAAGGCCTGGTAAGGTTCTTCGCGTTGCTTCGAATTAAACCACATGCTCCACCGCTTGTGCGGGCCCCCGTCAATTCATTTGAGTTTTAACCTTGCGGCCGTACTCCCCAGGCGGTCAACTTAATGCGTTAGCTGCGCCACTAAGAGCTCAAGGCTCCCAACGGCTAGTTGACATCGTTTACGGCGTGGACTACCAGGGTATCTAATCCTGTTTGCTCCCCACGCTTTCGCACCTCAGTGTCAGTATCAGTCCAGGTGGTCGCCTTCGCCACTGGTGTTCCTTCCTATATATCTACGCATTTCACCGCTACACAGGAAATTCCACCACCCTCTACCATACTCTAGCTCGACAGTTTTGAATGCAGTTCCCAGGTTGAGCCCGGGGATTTCACATCCAACTTAACGAACCACCTACGCGCGCTTTACGCCCAGTAATTCCGATTAACGCTTGCACCCTCTGTATTACCGCGGCTGCTGGCACAGAGTTAGCCGGTGCTTATTCTGTCGGTAACGTCAAAACACTAACGTATTAGGTTAATGCCCTTCCTCCCAACTTAAAGTGCTTTACAATCCGAAGACCTTCTTCACACACGCGGCATGGCTGGATCAGGCTTTCGCCCATTGTCCAATATTCCCCACTGCTGCCTCCCGTAGGAGTCTGGACCGTGTCTCAGTTCCAGTGTGACTGATCATCCTCTCAGACCAGTTACGGATCGTCGCCTTGGTGAGCCATTACCTCACCAACTAGCTAATCCGACCTAGGCTCATCTGATAGCGCAAGGCCCGAAGGTCCCCTGCTTTCTCCCGTAGGACGTATGCGGTATTAGCGTCCGTTTCCGAGCGTTATCCCCCACTACCAGGCAGATTCCTAGGCATTACTCACCCGTCCGCCGCTCGCCACCAGGTACAAGTACCCGTGCTGCCGCTCGACTTGCATGTGTTAGGCCTGCCGCCAGCGTTCAATCTGAGCCATGATCAAACTCTTCAGTTCAAACATCTTTGGGTTTTGAGAAAACCCTAAACTTGGCTCAGCAATCGTTGGTTACATCTTTGATTTCTCGCGGAGCAACTTGTGATGCTGATAATCTGTTGACTAGCAGTCTGACTCCACAAGCACCCACACGAATTGCTTGATTCAGTTGTTAAAGAGCGGTGGGTTGAGCCTTTCGTCTCAACCGAGGCGCGCATTCTACAGCGCCCCGTGTATCTGTCAAGCGGTTATTTTAAGAAGTTTTCAAAGTTTCGCTTGGAAATCCTTAACAACTTCAACCACTTGCGCTTTCGATCTCTCGTTAGCGGGAGGCGAATTCTACAGCGTTGTTCGCTGCTGTCAACACCTCTTTTTCACCGCTTTCGATTGAGAAGATCGAATCGCCGATAGAGCCAAACAACACCGCTCTATCAACTCCTTCAGCGCTTCGATGAACTGAAGCACCCGCTTTGCCGAAACCATCTAACTCATTGAAACTCAAGGAGTTTTACGCTTCGACTGCGCCGGAAGTGGGGCGAATTATAGACATCCAGAATTTGCCGTCAACCGTTATTTTCAGCTTTATTCGGATTTCAGCGTAATACGCGCAAACGCCTTCTTGCCAGCTTGGCAGACATGCGTAGAACCCAGCTTATATATATAGGTGCGATCCACTACCACCCCATCAATACGCACACCACCCGAGCCAAGGAGATCTCGCGCCATCGCGGCGTTCTTGACCAAGCCCGCCTTATTGAGGACAGCCGCGATCGGCATATCTTCCGCAGCAGTCAAGCCAATCTCAGGCAAGTCATCTGGCAGCTCGCCATCTTTCATACGATTACCCGCCGCACGATGAGCGCTGGCCGCAGCCTCTTCTCCGTGGAAACGAGCGACGATTTCCTCAGCCAGCTTGATCTTGATATCTCGCGGATTAGCCCCCGCCTCAACATCGGCACGGAACGCATTGATCTCATCCATGGACCGGAAGCTCAGCAGCTCGAAATAACGCCACATCAGCGCATCAGGAATGGAGACCAACTTGCTGTACATGACGCCCGGCGCTTCCTGGATGCCCACGTAATTGCCCAGGGACTTGGACATCTTCTTCACGCCATCCAGCCCTTCCAGCAAAGGCATGGTCAGGATGCATTGCGCCTCCTGGCCATAACCACGCTGCAGCTCACGCCCCATCAACAGGTTGAACTTCTGGTCGGTACCGCCGAGCTCGACGTCCGCCCGCAGTGCAACCGAGTCATAACCCTGAACAAGCGGGTACAGGAATTCGTGGATAGCGATTGGCTGATTGCTGGTATAGCGCTTATCGAAATCATCACGCTCGAGCATACGAGCGACAGTGTATTGAGACGTCAATCGGATGAAATCAGCCGGCCCCATCTGATCCATCCAGGTGGAATTGAAAGCCACTTCGGTCTTGGCCGGATCCAGGATCTTGAAAACCTGAGTCTTATAGGTCTCGGCATTATCAAGAACCTGCTCTCGGGTCAGCGGCGGACGCGTCGCGCTCTTGCCGCTTGGATCACCGATCATCCCGGTGAAGTCGCCTATAAGGAAGATGACCTGATGCCCTAGATCCTGGAACTGACGCAGCTTATTAATAAGCACGGTGTGACCCAGGTGCAGATCGGGCGCTGTCGGATCAAAACCGGCCTTGATGCGCAGCGGCTGCCCGCGCTTGAGCTTCTCGACCAGCTCGGACTCGACCAACAATTCTTCCGCACCACGCTTGATCAGCGCTAGCTGCTCTTCAACCGACTTCATAACAGACCCGTAAGGCTCAGATTCAAAGGGCCCCAACCATACAAGAACGCTCACCAAATACAAGGTTTGCGGGGTGCGCAGGCGCCAATCCACAGAACAGAAGGCTCGCGGGCTTGCTTCGCAGGGGTTTTGGTTATATTTTATACAGTTATTTCATCTTCATCATGTCATTCATCTTTTCCAATTCATTTTTTTAAAAGTCAAAATTACTTATGACCACAGAACCGTCTAAAGCGCCGCCGCTTTACCCGAAGACCCACCTGCTTGCCGCAAGCGGTATCGCAGCCCTCCTTAGCCTGGCGCTCCTGGTATTTCCCTCCAGCGATGTCGAAGCCAAAAAGACGACTCTGAGTCTTGAACTGGAAAGTCCTGCTGAACAACTGACACAAGAACAAGACGCCGCTGAAGCCGTTCAAGCCACAAACGAAGCGGCCGCCTCTCCATTTGCACAGATTGAGAACAGTCCGGAAGACACTGTCCAAGCCGCCGCCCAGGCAGAAGCACCTGCTGCAGCAGAAAAGAAAGGACCGAACCACCGCGAAGTGATTGTTGCCAAGGGCGACACACTTTCCACTCTGTTCGAAAAAGTTGGCCTGCCCTCGACCTCGGTCCATGAAGTCCTGGCCAGCGATAAACAAGCCAAGCAATTCACTCAATTGCAGCGCGGCCAGAAGCTTGAATTCGAGCTCAATCCCGAAGGCCAGCTGACCAATCTGCACACCAAGCTGAGCGACCTGGAAAGCATTACCCTGACCAAGAACGACAAGGGTTATGTGTTCAACCGTATCACCGCCAAGCCTACCGTTCGTTCCGCCTACGCTCACGGCGTCATCAACAGCTCACTGTCCCAGTCGGCCGCACGCGCCGGCCTTTCCCATAGCTTGACCATGGACATGGCCAGCGTATTCGGCTACGACATCGACTTCGCCCAGGACATACGCCAGGGTGACGAGTTCGACGTGATCTATGAGCAGAAAGTAGTGAATGGGAAGAGCGTCGGCAACGGTCCGATCCTTTCCGCGCGCTTCACCAACCGCGGCAAGACATACACCGCCGTGCGCTACACCAACAAGCAAGGCAATAGCAGCTACTACACCGCCGACGGTAATAGCATGCGCAAGGCATTCATCCGCACACCGGTTGATTTCGCCCGCATCAGCTCGAAGTTCTCCGCCGGTCGCAAGCACCCGATCCTGAACAAGATTCGCGCCCATAAAGGTGTCGACTACGCCGCCCCCCGTGGTACGCCAATCAAGGCCGCCGGCGACGGCAAAGTGTTGTTGGCCGGACGTCGGGGCGGTTATGGCAACACTGTGATCATCCAGCACGGCAATACCTATCGTACGCTGTACGGTCACATGCAGGGCTTCGCCAAAGGCGTGAAGACGGGCGGTTCCGTCAAGCAAGGCCAGGTTATCGGGTACATCGGGACAACCGGCCTTTCCACTGGACCGCACCTGCACTATGAATTCCAGGTCAACGGCGTCCACGTCGACCCGCTTGGCCAGAAACTGCCGATGGCCGATCCGATCGCCAAGGGCGAGCGCGCGCGCTTCCTGGCTCAGAGCCAACCCTTGATGGCCCGTATGGATCA
The DNA here is from genome assembly GCF_035751725.1 of Pseudomonas frederiksbergensis. GTDB lineage: Bacteria > Pseudomonadota > Gammaproteobacteria > Pseudomonadales > Pseudomonadaceae > Aquipseudomonas > Aquipseudomonas frederiksbergensis_A. The sequence continues at coordinate 5,327,536 of NZ_CP142104.1, forward strand.
AGAGAAAGCCACGATGCTGGCCTCGAGCAAGCGCTGAGCATGGAGCTCTACATCGGTGTGATGTCCGGGACCAGCCTTGATGGCCTGGATATCGCACTGGTCAACCTGACCCCGGCGATCAAGTTGATCGCCACCCACTACATCCCCATGCCCGCCGCCCTGCGCACCGAACTGCTTGAACTGTGCAGCAGCGGGCCCGATGAGATTGCCCGCTCCGCCATTGCCCAGCAAAGTTGGGTCAAACTGGCTGCACAGGGCATCCATGCCCTGCTCAACGAGCAGCAACTCAAGCCTGCAGACATCACGGCGATTGGCAGCCACGGCCAGACCATTCGCCATGAACCAGCCCGCGGATTTACCGTGCAGATCGGCAATCCAGCGCTATTGAGCGAATTGACCGGCATCACCGTCGTAAGCGACTTCCGCAGCCGTGACGTCGCCGCTGGCGGACAAGGCGCCCCACTGGTCCCGGCGTTTCACGAGGCGCTGTTCGAAGAGCGGGTCGGTAATCGCGCCGTTCTCAACGTAGGCGGCTTCAGCAATCTCAGCCTGATAGAGCCCGCGAAACCTGTAGCCGGTTTCGACTGCGGCCCAGGTAACGTACTGCTCGATGCCTGGATATATCAGCAACGAGGCGAACATTTTGATCGCGATGGCCAATGGGCTGCCACCGGGAAAGTCGAACCGATCCTACTCAACACGCTGCTCAGCGACCCCTTCTTCGCCACCAAGGGACCGAAAAGCACCGGGCGCGAAGTCTTCAACCTCCCTTGGCTGAGCCATCATTTGTCGAAGCTGAAACCCTTCGCTCCGGAAGATGTACAGGCAACGTTGCTCGAACTGACTGCGCTGACCATTGTTGAATCACTGCAGCATGCCCAATCGAACACTCGGGAATTGCTGGTCTGCGGGGGCGGCGCGCACAACCAGACGCTTATGAAGCGTCTGGCTGACTTGCTACCCAATGCCAACGTCAGCAGCACGGCAGCGTACGGTGTGGACCCGGACTGGGTTGAAGCGATGGCTTTTGCCTGGCTTGCCCATTGCTGCCTTGAACGCATCCCAGGCAATCGTCCAAGCGTCACGGGTGCCCGGGGCCCGCGCGTGCTCGGCGCCATCTACCCGGCCTGAGAAATGATCATTGCAGGCAATAAAAAACCGCAGGGCCGTGAGGCACTGCGGTTTTTTTGCTGAAGCACTTAGATCGAAAACGAAGAACCACAACCACAAGTAGTAGTAGCGTTTGGATTCTTGATCACGAAACGCGACCCTTCCAAGCCTTCCTGGTAATCCACCTCGGCACCCGCCAGGTACTGGAAGCTCATCGGATCGACGACCAGGCTGACGCCTTCGCGCTCGACAATGGTGTCATCCTCAGCCACGTCCTCATCAAAAGTGAAGCCGTACTGGAAACCTGAACAACCGCCGCCCGTCACGAATACGCGCAGCTTCAAACGATCATTGCCCTCTTCATCGACCAGGCTCTTCACCTTGTGCGCAGCACCTTGGGTGAATTGCAAAGCCGTGGGGGTGAAGGTTTCGACGCTCATGCTGAATATCTCCCGGCGTTTACGCCGCCATAATGCGTGATGGCGGGCATTATCCGCTTCTCCTACAAAATTGGTCAACTATTTAGAAGAGCAGTGGCGAACTACAAGCTTCAAGCCTGGAGCCGCCAACGTAGCGCCTACGGCTGCCGTTACGGCAGCATCCCCGCGTGTGACAGCCCCAGGCGCTCATCCAGCCCGAACAGGATGTTCAAGTTCTGGACTGCCTGCCCGGACGCGCCCTTGACCAGGTTATCGATGACCGACAACACCACCACCAGATCCCCATCCTGCGGCCGATGCACGGCGATCCGGCAAACGTTCGCACCACGCACGCTGCGGGTCTCAGGGTGGCTGCCGGCGGGCATCACGTCGACGAACGGTTCGTTGGCGTAACGCTTTTCGAACAACGCTTGCAGGTCCACTGAACGGTCGACCACCGTTGCATAAAGAGTGGAATGGATGCCACGTATCATCGGGGTCAGGTGCGGCACAAAGGTCAGGCCGACATCCTTGCCCGCTGCCCGGCTCAATCCCTGGCGAATTTCAGGCAGGTGGCGGTGTCCCTTGACCGCGTAGGCCTTCATGCTTTCCGAGGTTTCGGAATACAGCGAACCGACACTGGCGCCACGCCCCGCACCGCTGACACCGGACTTGCAGTCGGCTATCAGCCGCGAAGCATCGGCAAGACCGGCCTCCAACAACGGAAGGAATCCCAACTGCGTCGCAGTCGGGTAGCAACCCGGAACCGCAATCAAGCGCGCCTGCCTGATTTTTTCCCGATTGACTTCGGGCAAGCCATAGACCGCTTCATCAAGCAGCTCTGGTGCTCCGTGAGGCTGGCCGTACCACTTGGCCCATTCCTGGGCATCCTGCAGGCGGAAGTCTGCCGACAGGTCGATGACCTTGGTCCCGGCGGCCAGCAATTCACCGGCCAGGCCGTGAGCAACACCGTGGGGCGTGGCGAAAAACACCACGTCGCACGCGCCTAGGGTCTTGATGTCCGGGACGCTGAATGCCAGGCCGTCGTAATGACCCCGCAGGTTCGGATACATGTCGGCGACGGCCAAGCCGGCCTCGGATCGGGAAGTGATGACCACCACCTCAGCCTGCGGATGCTGCGCCAGCAGACGCAGCAGTTCGACACCGGTGTAACCCGTGCCGCCGACGATACCGACCTTGACCATAAACCTGCCCTCACCGAACCCACTGGAAAGCCGTCGATGATAGGGGCCGCAGGGCGCCGCGACAACCGTCAAGGTGACGTGTGGCCGCTCTAACCTCTACTATCGGGCTACCGTGAATCTGGGAATAACTAAAAATGCTCTATCTATGGCTCAAAGCACTTCACATTGTCAGCATGGTCTGCTGGTTCGCCGGCCTGTTCTACCTGCCTCGCCTGTTCGTCTATCACGCCCAAAGCGAGGACAGCGTCAGCAAAGAACGCTTCAGTGTCATGGAGCGCAAGTTGTATCGCGGCATCATGGGGCCGGCGATGATTGCCACCTTGGTGTTCGGCATCTGGCTGCTAAGCCTCAACGCCAGTGCCTATTTCACTCAAGGAGGCTGGATGCACGCCAAGCTGACCCTGGTTGTGCTGCTGATCGGTTACCACCATATGTGCGGCGCCCAGGTGAAGCGCTTCGCCCGTGGCGAAAACACCCGCAGCCATGTCTTTTATCGCTGGTTCAACGAAGTGCCGGTTCTTATATTGCTGGCTATCGTAATTCTCGTCGTGGTCCGTCCGTTCTAATTCCAACCGCATACTGACCAGGGGTGCCATCCAATGTCGCTGCCCGCTTTGCTTGAACAACGTCTGCGACTGCCCGTCGCGGCCGCACCGATGTTTCTCATTTCCAACCCCCAGTTGGTGCTGGCCTGCTGTCGCAATGGTGTTATCGGCAGCTTCCCGGCGCTGAACCAACGCGAAAGCAGTGGCTTCAAGGCGTGGCTGGAAGAAATCGAAGCAGGCCTGGCCAAGCTGGAAAACCCGGCACCCTATGCGGTCAACCTGATCGTCCATAACAGTAATCCGCGACTTGAGGCCGACTTGGCGATCTGCATCGAACATAAGGTGCCGATCGTCATCACCAGCCTGGGCGCGGTTAAAGAACTGGTCGACGCAGTCCACGGCTATGGCGGGCTGGTATTCCACGACGTGACCACCCGCCGCCATGCCGAAAAAGCCGCCGAGGCAGGCGTCGATGGCCTGATCGCCGTTGCAGCAGGCGCCGGTGGACACGCCGGCACTTGGAGCCCGTTCGCACTGCTCGCGGAAATCCGGCAGTTCTTTGATAAAACCCTGCTGCTCGCAGGATGTTTGAACCATGGCCATCAGATATTGGCGGCTCAACTGCTCGGCGCGGATTTGGCCTACTTAGGAACGCGCTTTATCGGCACGATCGAAAGTCACGCGCCCGACGCTTATAAAGAGATGTTGCTCACATCCAGAGCTGCCGACATCGTGCATACTCCTGCTGTGTCCGGAGTGCCCGCCAGCTTCATGCGCCAGAGCCTGGAAAGTGCCGGCTTCGACCTTTCCGCCCTGCACGGCAAGGGCACGGCGAACTCCGGCTCAAAACTCAAACCGCTGAATGATGAAGCCAAGGCCTGGAAAACCGTATGGTCCGCAGGTCAAGGCGTGGGTGAGATCCATGATTTGCCAAGTGTCGATCAGTTGATCGCACGCCTGGATGAAGAATACCGCCACGCGCAAGCACGGGCGGCACAGCTTGGCGGCCAATGGCCCCGCTGAAACCAACCAAAAAAACCAATTTGAAAGACAAGGATGCCAGGCATGAGCGAAAACCGTTTCAACATCGTATTCGACGGGGCTTTGCTGCCTGGCGTCGATACGACGACCGCCAAGCTCAATCTCGCCGAACTGTTCAAAAGCGATGTCAGCGCGATAGAGCGCCTGTTCAGTGGCCGCAAAGTGTCCCTGAAAAACAACCTGTCCCAGAATGAAGCGCAGCAGTATCTCGAAGCGCTCCATAAAACCGGGATCGATGCACGGATCGAAACCGAACCGTCCCTCCAGTTGAATCTTGGCGAAGTGCAGGAATCGCCCCAGCCGAGTGCACGGCATCCTGAGTCGATCATCGACCCTGCCTCTCCCTACGCGCCTCCACGAGCACAAGTAGGCGAGGCATTTGCCGAATATGGCACGCTAAAGCCCTTCAGCTTCGAAGGACGTATCGGGCGCCTCCGCTACCTGGCCTGGACCATGGTTCTGACCCTGGCCATGCTTCCCCTTGTCGGCCTGGGCTTCTGGCTCGCCACGACCTGGCTGCTCGCTTCCGATTCGATCGCGGGGCTGATTGTCGGCGGCCTGGTCGCCGCCGTCGTCGTGCTGGCGTTTGCCTTTGTGAGCATCCAGTTCAACGTCCAGCGCCTGCATGACCTCGGCTGGTCAGGGTGGTTGTGGCTGATCAACCTCGTTCCATTCGTGGGCAGCATCTTCCCGTTCATCCTCATCATCGCTCCGGGCAATACCGGCGCAAACCAGTACGGCCCGCCTCCTCCGCGCAACACCACGGCGGTCAAGCTGCTGGCGTCGCTTTGGCTGGTGATGATCGTCTTGATTTTCATGGCCACGTTCGCCGGTATCTTCGGAGCCCTCCAGGAGGATTACGACAGCAGCGACGTGAGCAGCTATGAAAGCAGCGAATATAGCGACCAGAGCGCCGAAGAACCCGCGGCGGAGGCAGCCGAGCCCGCCTCGCCTTCTGTAGACTACCAAGAAGAAGAGGAACAATAAGCGTACTTCGCGCCGGTGACTGCCACGTCCAACGGCGCGAAGCCGTTGCGATGGAGAACTGCATGACCCGTTACGCTCTGATCACCGGCGCCTCCAGTGGTATCGGCCTGGCCATGGCCGAAGCTCTGGCTCGGCGCGGGCGCAACCTGTTACTGGTAGCTCGACAGCGCGATCGGCTGGAAAGCATTGCTATCGAACTGACCCAACGATTTGGCGTGGAAGTCCTGTTTCGGGCTTGCGACCTGAGCGAGCCCTTGCGGCTTTCAGGTTTTCTCCTGGAATTGGAGGACGGCGAGCGACAGATAGACCTGCTGGTCAATTGCGCCGGCATCGGCACCTGCGGTCCGTTCCTGGGCCAGGACTGGATGACCGAACAAGACCTGATCGAAGTGAATATCCTTGCCCTGACCCGCCTCTGTCATGCAGTAGGCAACAGCATGGCGCTGCACGGAGGCGGCCAGATTCTCAACGTCGCCTCTATCGCCGCGTTCCAGCCCGGCCCCTGGATGAGCACTTATCACGCCAGCAAGGCCTATGTGTTGCACTTCTCCGAAGCCCTTCGGATAGAGCTCAGGAAATGCGCAATCAAGGTATCAGTTCTTTGCCCGGGTCCAAACCATGCAGTTTTTTTCGCCAAGGCCCAGGCGGACGAGCAGAAACTGCGTAGTAACAAAAAGTCGATGAGCCCTGAAGAAATTGCGCTGTATGCCGTCCGCGCATTGGACCGGGACCGCGCCATCATCATCCCTGGGCGTCGCAATCGCTTGATCGCCATGCTGCCACGACTCGCGCCGCGCTGGCTGGTTCGAACCCTGGCCGGCATATTCAATAAAACCTGCTACTCACGGTGCCCCCCCTCCGACCTGAAAACCCGGGCTCGCTGACCGAGCCGGCGGTACACTCGAACTCAACCAATCCAATGGAGATACAGCTGTGGATACTCTGTTCACCAAGATCATCAGCCGGGAAATCCCGGCCAGGATCCTCTACGAGGATGACCAGGTCCTGGCCTTCCATGACATTGCTCCGCAGGCTCCGGTGCACTTCCTGGTCATCCCGAAAAAGCCGATCCGCACCCTCAACGACCTGACCGAGGAAGACAAGGGACTGGCCGGACACATCCTGTTCACCGCCCAGCGCCTGGCGCTAGAACTTGGCTGCGAGGAAGGCTTTCGCGTGGTGATGAACTGCAATGAACTTGGCGGGCAAACTGTCTATCACATTCATATGCATGTGCTGGGACAGCGCCAGATGAACTGGCCGCCGGGTTGATACCCTGACCCAACGCAAATCCTCAGCGGCCGATTGAGTTAAACTGGCCGCCGTGATTTTTTCCGGAGGTACGCATGACTACCCAACGTCACTACTCGCCCATTGACCGTTTGCTGCTGCAAGCCGATACCGCGATGCGCACGCTGCTACCCTTCAGTGGCCAGCCGTACCGCCCATCACCGGCAATCGTGCAGCCGGACGTGCAGATGAGCGACGAAGAGACTCGCCATGTCGCTGGGCTGATGCGCATCAACCACACCGGTGAAGTTTGCGCCCAGGCCCTTTATCAAGGGCAGGCGCTGACGGCAAAACTGCCGCAGGTCCGCGAGGCGATGGAACAGGCCGCCGAAGAAGAAATCGATCACCTGGTCTGGTGTGAGCAACGCATCCGCCAACTGGGCAGCCATACCAGCGTGCTGAATCCGTTGTTCTATGGGATGTCCTTCGGGATCGGCGCGGTCGCCGGCTTGATCAGCGATAAAGTCAGCCTCGGTTTCGTAGCGGCAACCGAGCATCAAGTGTGCAAGCATTTGAATGAACACCTGCAGCAATTGCCGGCCGAGGATGACAAATCCAGGGCGATACTCGAACAGATGCGCGAGGACGAGGAGCACCACGCGGAAAGCGCGCTCGATGCAGGCGGCTTCCGCTTCCCCGCGCCCGTCAAGTTCGGCATGAGTCTGTTGGCGAAGGTGATGACCAAGAGCACCTATCGGATCTGATAACGGAACCAGCCTCCAGAACCAAAAAAGGCGACTGTCCCCAAGGGCAGTCGCCTTTTTTTTGCCGAATCCTTAGCGCGGCATGTTGCGCGCGTAGAAGATTTCCAGCATTTCGTGCTTCACACGCTCTTCCACCTGGCCACGCTGCTCGATAGACAGGTTGCTGGTGGCGTCACCGAACAGGTAGTTATCCAGTTCGAAGTCCTTGAGGAGCATTTTCGTGTGGAACAGGTTTTCCTGGTACACGTTCACGTCGGTCATCTGGTACGCGTCGCGAGTGTCCTCGGACAGATAGTTCTGAATCGAGTTGATCTCATGATCGATGAAGTGCTTGTGGCCTTCCACGTCCCGGGTAAACCCACGCACGCGATAATCCACGGTCACAATATCGGAATCGAACTGGTGAATCAGGAAGTTGAGTGCCTTGAGCGGTGAAATGACGCCACAGGTCGACACATCGATGTCCACTCGGAACGTCGCGATACCGTCCACCGGATGGATTTCCGGATAGGTATGTACCGTGATGTGGCTCTTGTCGAGGTGTGCCAGGATAATTTCAGGCAACGGACCCGGCGACTCTTCGATCTGGCTGTCGGTCGGTGTCACCGGCTCTTCCGAGATCAGAATGGTCACGCTGGCGCCCTGGGGTTCATAGTCCTGACTGGCGATGTTCAGGATGTTGGCACCAATGATATCGACAACTTCAGTGAGGATCTGCGTGAGGCGCTTGGCGTTGTACTCTTTATTGATGTACTCGACGTAGGCCTGCTGGTCTTGCGGGGTTTCCGCATAGCAGATGTCATAGATGTTGAAGCTCAAGGTCTTTGTCAGGTTATTGAACCCATGGAGCTTGAGTTTGCTTTTCACCGTTTGAAAACTCTCTGTGTATTGCGGCCCGGCCGCGTGATCAAGCATGCCCGTCAGATGCGAACGACGCACCTGCGTAGGACGGTTAACACCTCTTCGCGATGGCGATTTTGGTTGTCTGTCCAGGCAAATGACCGACCACTGGCCGATCACCGCCCTGAAAAAAGTGGCGCATTATGCAGACGTCAGCTTCTGATCGCCAGAGCTTGCACCGCTTTTGTGATGGTTGGATGTCGATTCAACCCAATTCGATGATTTCATAATCGTGAGTGATTTCAACACCTGCTGCGCCGAGCATGATCGAAGCTGAGCAGTACTTCTCCGCCGACAACTCAATGGCGCGCTTGACCTGGGCTTCCTTCAGCCCCCGGCCCTTAACCACGAAATGCATGTGGATCTTGGTAAATACCTTCGGGTCTTCGGTCGCACGCTCCGCTTCAAGGAAAGCCTCACAACTCTCGACCGCCTGGCGTGATTTCTTGAGGATGCTGACCACGTCGAAGTTACTGCAGCCACCCACACCCAGCAGCAGCATTTCCATCGGCCGGACACCCAGGTTACGACCTCCAGCTTCTGGCGGGCCGTCCATGACGACCACATGACCGCTGCCCGATTCACCGAGGAACATGGCTTCGCCAGCCCATTGGATGCGTGCCTTCATCGCCAAGACTCCACTGTCAAAAAAAGGGGGCGCCAGCTTAGCACACCACCCTGCAGTGGCAGCTGTCGCCTTGGGACAGCGGGGCGGATACCGCCAAGTAAATTCTCGAATCAATTTTGGACGCCTCTGTTAAGCTGGCGCCCAATCACTGGCGTATTGCCAGCTTTTAGCGAAAGCTATTCGCATCCACAAAAAATCAAACCAACACACCGCGCAGTTTTCCGGGACACAACCATGGTTGCCATTACTCCCACGTCCAAGATCAAGAACCTCGACAAACTCTTGATGCATTGCCAGCGTCGCCGCTACCCCGCCAAGCAAAACATCATCTGCGCGGGCGATCGTTCCGACACGCTGTTTTTTATCATCAAGGGTTCGGTCACTATCCTGATCGAAGATGATGACGGACGAGAGATGATCATTGCCTACCTCAACTCCGGGGATTTTTTTGGCGAGCTGGGGTTGTTTGAGCAGGCGGGGAGAGAGCAGGAACGCAGTGCCTGGGTGCGAGCCAAAATCGAATGCGATGTTGCTGAAATCAGCTACAGCAAATTCAGGGAGCTGTCGCAGCAGGACCCGGATATCCTTTACGTCCTCAGCGGACAAATCGCACAGCGCCTGCGCAACACCACTCGCAAAGTCGGCGACCTCGCCTTCTTTGATGTCACCGGCCGCGTCGCTCGCTGCTTATTGGAATTGTGCAAGCAGCCCGACGCGATGACCCATCCGGATGGCATGCAAATCAAAGTGACCCGCCAGGAAATCGGCCGAATCGTGGGCTGTTCGCGGGAAATGGTCGGTCGTGTGCTCAAGGATCTGGAAGAACGCAACCTGGTCAGCGTCAAAGGCAAGACCATGGTGGTATTCGGAACCCGCTAAAGGCGGTCGAGCAGGTCCTGGTATAGCGTTTCAAGCCGTTCCAGCGCATGAGGTGCCGGGTACTTTTCATGGAGGGCGATGTGGCTCTCGGCGCGCACGCGCTGATCCAGGCCACACGCCTCGTTGAAACGATTGACCGCCGCGACCATGCCCTCGCGTTCGTCCTCCAGCAACAGCGCGCCATGCACCAGCCCTACCGGGCGTTGCCCGCCTTTGCTCTGTCGCCAGCGCTGCGCGGTGCCGACCATCTTCCGACCGTCGAGATTGACGTTGAAACGCCCATCACAAAATGCGCCCTCCACTTCACCCAGCGAAGCGACCCCGCCCAACTCATCGAGCAACTGGCAGATGGGATCACACAACCGACGATAGGCGGTTTCGATCCGACCGTGATCGCCTTCGCTTCGCGGTGGTGCGTAGACCAGGGCGATATTGACGGTAGCGCCTGACTGAGGCACCGGCTCGCCACCCGTTTCGCGCAGGAGCACCGGCCACCCGTTGGCCGCCGAAACCTCACAGGCCAGTTCGAAGCCCGGCAAGCGGCTCAAGCGCCGCGGCATGACCAACGCACGGTCGCTGGGTTGCCAGAACAGCAAGCCGAACTCAGCGTCGCCGGCGCAAATGCTGGCCAGCAGATCCTGTTCGGCTTGCAGGCCGTTTTCGACAGTGAAGGCAATGGCTGGAGGCATCATCAGTCCAGCGTCGAACCGCTCACCGGAACGCCGCGCTCGGGGAAAAACAACCGCTGCAACTCCATGCCAGGGTTTTCGGCCCGCATGAACGCTTCGCCTACCAGGAACGAATAGACATCGCTGACTTCCATCAACTCGACATCGGCCCGGTTAAGGATACCGCTCTCCGTGATGACCAGACGATCACGCGGGATGCGTGGCAGCAGGTCCAAGGTAGTTTCCAGGCTGACTTCAAAGGTATGCAGATTGCGATTGTTCACGCCTACCAGCTTGGTATCCAGGGTCTTGAGGGCCCGCTCCAACTCGTCGCCGTCATGGACTTCCACCAATACGTCCAGGCCGACGTCCTTGGCGACCGCAGCCAACTCGGCCATTTTCACGTCGTCCAGCGCCGAGACGATCAACAGCACGCAATCGGCGCCCAACGCCCGCGCCTCGACGATCTGGTAGGGATCGATCATGAAGTCCTTGCGGATCACCGGCAGCTTGCATGCAGCTCGAGCCTGCTTGAGGTAATCGTCGGCACCCTGGAAAAAATCGACATCGGTCAGCACCGAAAGGCAGGTGGCGCCGCCTTTTTCGTAGCTCTTGGCAATGTCGGCCGGAACGAAGTTCTCCCGGATCACGCCCTTGCTGGGAGAGGCCTTTTTTATCTCGGCAATCACCGCCGGCTGCTTTCTTTTCGCCTGGTCGATCAGTGCCTGGGCAAAGCCGCGAGGCGCATCTGCCGAACGCGCGAGGGTTTCCAACTCGGCCAGACTGACCCGGGCAATGCGCTCGGCGACCTCCTGCCTTTTGCGAGCCAGAATGTTTTCCAGAACTGTTGGCACGCTCATCCTTCATTCTCCACTTTGAATACGGCGGTAAACGCGCCCAATTCTTCCAGTTTTTCCCTGGCCAGGCCGGTGTGCAACGCATCATGGGCGAGCTCGACACCTTGCTTGAGGCTGCTGGCGTGATCGGCGGCATACAACGCGGCACCCGCATTGAGCATGATCATTTCCGCAGCTTTCTGGCCATTCTCGGTTTTACGACGCCCCAAGGCGTCGCGAATCAACTCCAGCGACTGGGCCGGCCCATCCACCGCCAGGCCATGCAGGCTCTGGCTCTTCATGCCCAGGTCTTCAGGTTCGACCCAATATTCGGTGATCTGATCATTTTTCAGCTCAGCCACGAAGGTCGGCGCCGCCAGGCTGAATTCATCCAGGCCATCCTTCGAATGGACCACCAGCACGTGCTTGCTGCCCAGGCGCTGCAGGACCTCGGCCAAAGGGCGGCACAACGCCTGGCTGAATACGCCGACGACCTGATGCTTCACACCGGCCGGATTCGTAAGCGGGCCGAGCATGTTGAACAGCGTGCGCAAACCCAGTTCGCGACGGGGCGCAGCAGCATGTTTCATGGCGCTATGGTGGGTCTGGGCGAACATGAAGCCGATGCCGACGTTATCGATACAGCGAGCCACCTGGACCGGTGTCAGGTTCAGGTAGATACCGGCAGCCTCCAGCAGGTCGGCGCTGCCGCTCTTGCCCGAGACCGCTCGATTGCCATGCTTGGCGACGGTGCAACCAGCTGCAGCAACGACAAACGACGCGGCGGTGGAAACGTTGAAGATATTGGCGCCATCACCGCCGGTACCCACCACGTCCACCACGCCGTCCAGCGTCTTGAGTTCGACCTTGTCCGCCAGCTCTCGCATGGTCGTGACCGCACCGACGATTTCGTCGATGCTCTCGCTCTTCATGCGCATGGCCATCATGAACGCGCCGATCTGCGCGTCTGTGCACTGGCCAGTCATGATCTCGCGCATCACGTCGCGCATCTCGTCGGTACTCAGGTCGAGCTGGCCGACGATACGGTTCAGGGCTGTCTTGATGTCCATGAAAAGTCCTTAGCGCGTGCCGCCGGTTTGTTTGAGGAAGTTGGCGAACAGCTCGTGGCCCTGTTCAGTGAGGATAGACTCGGGGTGAAATTGCACACCTTCGATATTTAACGTCTTGTGTCGCAGGCCCATGATTTCATCCACCGAGCCGTCTTCGAGCTGGGTCCAGGCGGTCAATTCCAGGCATTCCGGCAATGTCTCACGCTTGACGATCAAAGAATGGTAGCGAGTGACGGTAAGCGGATGGTTCAGGCCCTCGAAAACACCCTTGTCTTCGTGGAAGACCGGACTGGTCTTGCCATGCATGACTTGTCGGGCGCGCACGACGTCGCCACCAAACGCCTGGCCGATGGACTGGTGGCCCAGGCAGACGCCGAGTATCGGCAACTTGCCGGCAAAATACTTGATAGCCTCGATGGAGACGCCCGCTTCGGTCGGCGTGCATGGGCCAGGCGAGACCACGATGCGCTCAGGCTTGAGGGCCTCGATTTCGGCGATGGTCAGCTCGTCGTTGCGCACTACCTTGACCTCGGAGCCCAGCTCGCCAAGGTATTGCACAACGTTGTAGGTAAAGGAGTCGTAGTTATCGATCATCAGCAACATGGCGTAAACAACCTATTGAATACACTGACTTGGAATACAGCCTTCGAAGAGTGACCCGCACGGTGCTGCGCTGGGCATCACAGCGATGCGCCTGCAAAGCGGTTTTCAAGCGGGTAAAGAAGGCAAATCGGTACAAGTCCGGCGTAGCCGGCATGGAACGTTCAGGCGCGCCAACGCCAGCGGGCGTGAGCCTTGATCAATTGATTCAGAAATTTGCTGACAATCGACACGGGGAAAGTCTCGTTCATACGTTCCGGCACAGTAACTTAGCTGGGCGGAGCACGCAATAAGACGGGCCCGCAGGGCCTCTAAACAATCACGATGCCAGCCGACGGGTGGCAGAGCGCGGGAGGCATTTGGTACTGTCGTTTCGTTTCTCTATAAAAACAAGATTGAAAAGGACCTTCTCATGATCAAACAGACGTTGTTCGTACCGCTTGCCGGTTGCCTGCTGGCGATAGCATGTGCCCAGGCAGGCGCCGCTCCGAACCCTTATTCCAAGTTCATTGTGTTCGGGGACAGCCTCAACGACGCCGGCCAATTCACCGATGCCGGAGGCCCACCCGGCTCGACCGAGCGCTATACCAACCGAACCGGCCCGATCTACACGGACGGCAGCGGCGAGGCCTACTCGGCCAACTCCACCCAATTACTCGGCGGGCGCCTGGGCTACTCCGACGATGAGACCGCCGCCTCCACTTCGGCTGTGCGCGCCGGTCAGGGGCTGGCAGATGGCAATAACTGGGCGGTGGGTGGTTATCGCACCGACCAGATCCTCGAATCGATTACCGGCATTTCCGACACCGGTGAGCGTAGCCGCCCCGGTTATCTGCAATCCAATGGCCTGCGTGCCGATCCGGATGCGCTGTACTACATATCCGGCGGTGGTAACGATTTCCTTCAAGGCCTGGTGCTGACTCCCGCACAAGCGAACGCCGCCGCGGACCGCCTGGCCGACAGCGTCCAAGTTCTGCAAACCGCCGGTGCCCGCTATGTAATGGTCTGGTTGTTACCCGACCTGGGGCTGACACCAGCCCTCAATGGCACGCCACTGCAAGGCGCTGTCTCGCAGCTGGGCAACCAGTTCAACCAACAACTGATCACGCGACTGCAGGGCATCGACGCTGAAATCATTCCGTTGAACGTACCGTTGTTGCTAAAGGAAAGCTTCGCTGATCCGGCACGATTCGGCCTCGCCGCCGGAGAAAATCTTACCGCCACATGCTTCAGCGGCAACGGCTGCACGGAAAACCCCACCTATGGCATCAACAGCGCCACGCCCGATCCCAGCAAACTGATCTATAACGACGCGGTCCACCCCACCGAGGCCGGGCAGAAGCTGATTGCCGGCTACGCCTATTCCCTATTGGCGGCGCCGTGGGAACTGACATTGATGCCGGAAATGGCCCATTCGACCTTACGCGCCCATCAGGATGAACTGCGCAGCCAATGGCAATCGGACTGGGAGGACTGGCAGGCGGTCGGCCAATGGCGCGCCATCGTCGCAGGCGGCGGCCAGCACATGGACCTGGACAGCCAGGACAGCGGCGCCAGTGCCGACGGCAGCGGCTACAGCCTCAACGTCGGCGGCAGCTATCGCCTCAACGAGGCCTGGCGTGTGGGTGTAGCTGCCGGGCTGTACCGCCAGGATATGGACGCAGGCGCTAACGATTCGACGTACAAGCTCAACAGCTACCTGGCGACGGCTTTCGCGCAGTTCCAGCAGAACCGCTGGTGGGCCGACGCTGCGCTGACCGGCGGCAAGCTCGACTACGACAACCTGGAGCGCAAGTTCGACCTGGGTGTCAACGAAGCCCAGGAAAAAGGCGACACCGACGGTCATCTGTGGGCATTCAGCTCGCGGGTGGGCTACGACATTGCCCAGCCGGGCAGCGAATGGCATCTCTCGCCGTTCGTCAGCGCCGACTACGCGAAGGTTGAGGTAGATGGCTATTCGGAAAAGAGCAACCGCTCCACGGCCCTGACCTTCGATGACCAGACCCGCGACTCGAAACGCCTGGGCATCGGCTTGCAGGGCAAATACAACATCACCCGGCAGACCCAGGTGTTTGGCGAATATGCCCACGAACGCGAATACGAAGACGACACGCAAAAGGTCAACATCGCCCTCAACAGCTTGCCAGCCAACGACTTCACGCTTGAAGGCTACACGCCACAGAGCCACTTGAATCGCCTGAGCCTGGGCGTCAGTCACAAGTTGACCAACGACCTGGCGCTGCGGGGCGGTTATACGTTGCGCAAGGATGATGACCTGACCCAGCAAGGCGTGAGCCTGGGGGTCAGCCTGGACTTCTAGTCGTGTAAACCCTGTGGGAGCGAGCTGCTCGCTCCCACATTGATCAGATCAAGCTGCGACAGGATTCAGTCGCTGGAGGTCTGCTCGGCCAACGCCACGGCGCGGAACATCGCCCGGCGCTTGTTCAGGGTTTCTTCCCATTCCAACGCGGGCACCGAGTCGGCGACGATGCCGCCGCCGGCCTGCACGTGCAGCTCGCCGTCCTTGATGACCGCAGTGCGAATGGCAATCGCGGTGTCCATGTTGCCGTTCCAGGCAAAGTAACCCACGGCCCCGCCGTACACACCCCGCTTGACCGGCTCCAGTTCGTCGATGATTTCCATCGCGCGGATCTTCGGCGCGCCCGACAAGGTGCCCGCCGGCAGGATCGCCCGCAAAGCGTCCATTGCCGTCAGCCCGGCCTTCAACTGGCCGGTGACGTTGGACACGATATGCATCACGTTTGAATAGCGCTCGATGACCATTTTCTCGGTGAGCTTCACCGACCCCACTTCCGAGACCCGCCCAGTGTCATTGCGGCCCAGGTCGATCAACATCAAGTGTTCGGCGATTTCCTTGTCGTCCGACAGCAGGTCCTCTTCCAGCGACCGGTCAGCCTCCTCCGTGGCGCCACGGGGACGAGTGCCGGCGATCGGTCGGACGGTGATCAGGTTGTCTTCGACGCGCACCAGCACTTCCGGCGAACTGCCCACGACATGGAAGTCGCCGAAATTGAAGAAGTACATGTAGGGCGTCGGGTTGAAACAGCGCAGCGCCCGGTAGAGATCGATGGGCGCGGCCTTGAAGTCGATGGACATCCGTTGCGACGGCACGACCTGCATGCAATCGCCGGCGAGGATGTATTCCTTGATCGTATCGACGGCCCGTTCGTAATCGTCCTGGGTGAAGCTGGAACGGAACACCGGGTCGGCGGCCGACTGCTTGTGGAAGTCCAGGCCTGGGCGCGGCGTGATTGGCTGGCGAAGCTTTTCCAGCAGCGCCTGCAGGCTTTCCTGCCCCTGCTCGTAGGCGTCTTCCCGGGACGGGTCGGCGAGGATAATCGCGTGCATCTTGCCGGCGAGGTTATCGAAGACCACGACCGCGTCGGAGACCATCAGCAAAATGTCCGGCACCCCAAGCGGATCGGGGTTCGGACAGGTGCCGAGACGTTTTTCCACATAGCGCACGCAGTCATAGCCGAAATACCCCACCAGGCCACCGTTGAAACGCGGCAGCCCGGGGATGGTCGGCACGTTGTAGCGGGCCTTGAAGGATTCGACGAACGCCAGCGGATCCTCCACTTCTAAGCTTTCGATCTCGACGCCGTCCTGGGTCACGCTGACGCGATGGTCATGCACCCGCAGCACCGTACGGCACGGCAAGCCAATCATGGAATAACGGCCCCACTTCTCACCGCCCTGCACCGATTCAAGCAGATAGGAGTTCGGCTGGTCGGCCAGCTTGAGATAGATCGACAGCGGCGTGTCGAAGTCGGCCAGGGTTTCGCAGGCAAGCGGGATGCGGTTGTAGCCGGCAGCGGCTAGACGCAGAAATTCTTCGCGGATCATGGTGTGCCTCGTGGCAAGAGGAGCTGACAGTCAGGTATGCAAACGCGCCGGATAACCGGCCAAGATCACGTCAGGCGCGCCAACGCCAGCGGGCCAGGGCCTTCATGACTTTCATCCAGAGTTTGCGAGTGACCACCACGATGGCGTTTCCAGAAGAGGATTGAACAGCGTCGGGCAACGTTATCTCAGCGGCCGGGTCCAGGCAACCGGGAATTAACAGGCGCAAATCATCGATCACCAGCGTCGGAAACTCTTCGGCGATGGGCCGGCCGTGGTTGTAGCCGTAACTCAGGGCAACGCACTTGACCCCTGCCGCCTTGGCCGCCAGCACATCGCTGCGCGAGTCGCCGACAAACAAGGATTGGGAGGCCGGGATGTTGGCCATTTTCATGACGAAGAACAGCGCGGCCGGGTCGGGCTTTTTCTGTGGCAAGGTATCGCCGCCGATGATCCAGCGGAAATAGCGGCCGATCTTCATCTGGTCCAGCAGCGGCGCGACGAAGCGTTCCGGCTTGTTGGTGATTAGGGCCATCTCCACGCCTTGCTTTTTCAGCCACTTGAGGGTGGAACGCACGCCGGGATAGACCACCGTCAGCTGGTGATTGTCTTCATAGGCTTCATTGAACAACGCCAGCGCCTGCTCGGCCTCGGCGTCATCGACGCCTTGGGCATCGATGTCGTTGGCCAGGGCCCGGCGCACCAGCATGGGCGCGCCGTTGCCGACCCAGTGGCGCACCGCATCGATGCCGGCGGGCGGGCGTCCGAGCTTGAGCAGCATCGTGTCCACGGCCGCCGCGAGATCCGGAACCGAATCGACCAGTGTGCCATCAAGGTCGAACATCACCAGACGCGGCAAGCTGCCGGGGAACAGCTGCTCGAAGCCGCTCATGGACGGGCCAGGGCCAGTTCAGAACGCATCTTTTCAATCACTTCTGCATAGTTCGGCGCATTGAAGATCGCAGAACCGGCGACAAAGGTGTCGGCGCCGGCCGCGGCGATTTCACGAATATTGTTCACATTCACGCCACCGTCGATTTCCAGGCGGATGTCGCGGCCCGAGGCATCGATCAGCGCACGGGCTTCGCGCAGCTTGTCGAGGGTGCCCGGGATGAACTTCTGCCCGCCGAAGCCAGGGTTGACGCTCATCAGCAGGACCATGTCGACCTTGTCCATCACGTACTTGAGCACGTCCAGGGGCGTGGCCGGGTTGAATACCAGGCCGGCCTTGCAACCGCCTTCGCGGATCAACTGCAGGGAACGGTCGACATGCAGCGTAGCTTCCGGGTGGAAGGTGATGTAGGTCGCGCCAGCCTCGATGAAATCGCCAACGATGCGATCCACCGGGCTGACCATCAGGTGCGCATCGATCGGCGCGGTGATGCCGTATTTGCGCAGCGCCGCGCAGACCATCGGGCCGATGGTCAGGTTGGGCACGTAGTGGTTGTCCATGACATCGAAGTGCACGATGTCGGCCCCGGCGGCCAGAACGTTGTCCACTTCCTCGCCCAGGCGGGCGAAGTCGGCGGAGAGAATCGACGGAGCAATAGCGAAGGGCTGCATCACGCACCTGTTTTGAGCGAAATCACGATGGCGCGCATTGTATACCTCAAGATTTGGCGCGCCCACCGTGACAATCGATCAATACGCCGCACGGTAGATCTTCTCGATATCGGCGGCGCTCAGTTGGCGCGGGTTGTTGCGCATCAGCCGCTCGATCCCTGCGGCTTCCACCGCCATGGAGGGGATCACGTCCTCGGTCACGCCCAGTCCGCTCAGGCCCTGGGGAATCTGCACGGCGGCGCACAAGGCGACCATGGCCTCCACGGCTTCATCGGCCGCTTCGAGGTCACTCAGGTGGGCGGTCCTGAGGCCCATGGCCTCGGCAATGTCGCGCATGCGCTCGACGCAGGCCATCTTGTTCCAAGCCATCACATAAGGCAGCAACAAGGCATTGGCGACACCATGGGACACATGGAAGCGCCCGCCCAACGGATAGGCCAGCGCGTGCACCGCCCCGACCCCGGCATTACCAAAGGCCATGCCGGCCATCAGGCTGGCCGTGGCCATGTCTTCACGGGCCTGCAGATGGTTAGGATTGGCGTAGGCCTTGGGCAACGCGCGGGTGATCAGCTTGATTGCACCGATGGCCAGGGCGTCGGTGATCGGTGAAGCATTGAGGGACAGGTAGGCCTCGATGGCGTGCACCAGCGCATCCACGCCACTGGCAGCCGTTACGCCGCGTGGGCAGGTGAGCGTCATTTGCGGGCTGACCAGCGCCACGTCCGGCAACAGGTAATCGCTGACGATGCCTTTTTTCAGTTGCGCGGCCTTGTCGGAGAGAATGGCGACGTTGGTAACTTCCGACCCGGTACCGGCCGTGGTGGGAATGGCGATCATCGGCGGGCCTTTGCGCGGCACCTGGTCGACGCCGAACATATCCTGCAACTCGCCGTGGTATCCGGCATAGACGCCCACGCACTTGGCGATGTCGATGGCACTGCCGCCGCCCAGGCCAATCAGGCCGTCATGCCCACCGTCGCGGTAGGCTTGCATGCAGTCTTCGACGATGGCGATTTCCGGGTCGGGCATGACCCGGTCGAAGATCTCGTAGTCGCGCCCGCCCAGGTGCTGCAAGGCCAAGTCCACGGTGCCGGACTTGACCAGCGCCGCATCGGTCACGATCAACGGATTGTCGACATCCAGCCGCGTCAGCTCGGCCGCCAGTTGCTCGATGGCAGCAGCACCGGTGATCAATTTATGGGCGATCTTGAACGAGGAAAGACTCATTGTGCGCGGCCTCTTGTTCGAGAATGGGCTGGCACAAGGATAGCTCGGTATTGAGGGTTAGCTTGTCATTCAGCGCGTGAATGCGATGAAGGACCATCGTGGCAGCGAGCCTGCTCGCTGCCACGATGGTCCTTCAGCAAGCCGTCAGACTTGGGTAGTACGCAGCTTCTCGCTGCGCCCACGCAACCATTCCAATGTCAGCAACAGGATCACCGAGAAGGCAATCAGCAGCGTCGCCGCCGCTGCGATGGTGGGGCTGAGGTTTTCGCGGATGCCGCTGAACATCTGCCGTGGCAACGTGGCCTGCTCGGGACCGGCCAGGAACAAGGTCACCACCACCTCATCGAACGATGTCGCGAAGGCGAACAGCGCGCCGGAAATCACGCCAGGGGCGATCAGCGGCAGGGTCACCCGGCGAAACGCCGTCAATGGCGAGGCTCCGAGGCTGGCGGCGGCTCGAACCAGGTTGTGATTGAAGCCCTGCAAGGTCGCCGAAACCGTGATGATGACGAACGGTACGCCCAGTACCGCGTGGACCACGATCAGCGAGAAGAAACTGTTGCCCATTCCCAGTGGTGCGAAAAACAGGTAGCTGGCCACCCCGATGATCACGACCGGCACCACCATGGGCGAAATCACCAGGGCCATCACCAGCGCCTTGCCCGGGAAGTCGCCACGGGTCAGGCCAATGGCCGCCAGCGTGCCGAAGATCATCGCCAGCAACGTCGCCGCCGGGGCAACAATGATGCTGTTCTTCAAGGCCCGCATCCATTCCGCCGAAGCGAAGAAATCGTGGTACCACTGCAGCGAAAAACCTTGCAGCGGGTAGACCAGGAAGCTGCCGGAGTTGAACGACAACGGGATGATCACCAGCACCGGCAGGATCAGAAACAACAGGATCAGCCCGCAGAGAATGCGCAAGGTGTAGAACCACACCCGCTCGACGGGGGACATGTAAGGACTCAGCATTTCGATTTCCCCTTAGCTCAGACGCAGGCGACTGGCGCCCACCAACCAGCTGTAAATCAGATAAAGCACGATGGTCGCCAGCAAGAGCAGCCCGCCGAGCGCCGTGGCCATGCCCCAGTTGATGCTGGTGTTGGTGTAGAACGCGACGAAGTAGCTGACCATCTGGTCGTTCGGGCTGCCCAGCAGCGCCGGCGTGATGTAGTAGCCGATGGCAAGGATGAACACCAACAGGCAACCGGCGCCGACACCGGCATAGGTTTGTGGGAAGTACACCCGCCAGAAACTGGCGAACGGGTGGCAGCCCAGGGAAATTGCCGCTCGCATGTAGGTTGGCGAGATGCCCTTCATCACGCTGTAGATCGGCAGGATCATGAACGGCAGCAGGATGTGGACCATGGAGATGTACACGCCGACGCGGTTGAACACCAGCTCCAGGGGCTTATCGATGATGCCCATGGCCATCAAGGCGCTGTTGATCAAGCCACCCGATTGCAGCAACACGATCCACGCCGCCACCCGCACCAGGATCGAGGTCCAGAACGGCAACAACACCAGGATCATCAACAGGTTGCTTTGGCGCGATGGCAGATTCGCCAGCAGGTAGGCCAATGGATAGGCGAGCACCAGGCAGATTGCGGTGATCACCAGGCCCATCCAGAAGGTACGGGTGAAGATATCGAGGTAGATCGCCTGGTCAGGGGTGGCCGGGGCCAGTTCGCCGAGGTCATCGATGCGGTGATCGACAGCCGCCAGCAAGTAATACGGGGTAACGTCGCTGGTGTTGCGGCGGATCACCTGCCAGTACGCCGGGTCACCCCAACGCTCATCGAGGTTCTCCAATGCTTCTTTATAAGAGGTCGGCTCGGTGGCAAACGGCAACGCCCGAGCGGTCTTGGTCAGCAGGCTGCGATAGCCGGCCAGCTCCATGTTCAGGCGCTTGGACAAGTCGCCCAGGGTCTGATTCTTGCGGGCTTCGGCCAGGTCTTCACTGGCAGCCTTGTACACCGGCTCGCCCGGCAAACCGCGTCCGTCCCACGCTGCGACGGCGGCGACGGTGCGCGGCATGGCGCCCACCACTTCCGGGTTGCTGACGCTTTTGAACAGCAGCGCGACGATGGGCACCAGGAACACCAGCAACAAAAACAGCACCAACGGCGCGATCAGGGCCTGGGCCTTCCAGCGGTTGACCCGCTCTGCGCGCTTGAGCCGCTGCTTGAGGGTGGGGCTGGTGCCCGCGTTCAGTGGAACGGCGATGGCCATGGCGAACTCCGCAAATCTTTTATCGTTACAGGGGCGGCGGGCCGCCTCTGTTCTTTTGAAACCGCAACCTGTGGGAACGAGTCATTGTGGCGAGCGAGCTTGCTCGCGCTGGGCCGGCCCGACGCCTCGGGCGAAGCGGCCCCAAAATTTTGTCGGCAACATCAATTTTGTGAGTGCTGCGCACTCAAGCGGGAGAATCTCCCTCGCCACAAAAGCCCGTTCAGCCGGGATGCTTCAGTTACTTCGCAGCCCAGGAATTGAAGCGCTGCTCAAGTTGCTCGCCGTTGTCAGCCCAGAAGCTGACGTCGATCTGCACCTGGTTGGCGATGTTTTCCGGGGTGGTCGGCATGTCCTTCAGGACATCCTTGGCCAGCAACGGCACTGCCTGGGTGTTGGCCGGGCCGTAGGCGATGTTTTCCGAGTAGGTCTTCTGCTGCTGCGGCGCCACCGAGAAGGCGATGAACTTCTTCGCCGCTTCGGCGCGGGTCTTGTCCAGGCCGCGTGGAATGGCCCATGCATCGAAGTCGTAGATGCCGCCGTTCCACACCACTTTCAGGTTGCTTTCTTTTTGTACCGCAGCGATCCGGCCGTTGTAGGCCGAGCTCATGACCACGTCACCGGAAGCCAGGTACTGCGGCGGTTGGGCGCCAGCTTCCCACCATTGGATGTTCGGCTTGAGTTCGTCGAGCTTCTTGAACGCGCGATCCTGGCCATCCTTGCCGGCCAGCACTTTGTAGACGTCTTTCGGCGCTACGCCGTCGGCCATCAGGGCGAATTCCAAGGTGTACTTGGCGCCCTTGCGCAGGCCGCGCTTGCCTGGGAATTGCTTGGTGTCCCAGAAGTCCGCCCAACTGGTCGGCGCGGTCTTGAGTTTGTCGGCGTTGTAGGCCAACACGGTCGACCACACGAAGAAACCTACGCCGCAAGGCTGGATGGCGCCCTTGACGTAGTCTTCGGCTTTGCCGAACAGGGCCGGATCCAGCTGTTCGAACATGTCTTCGTCGCAACCACGGGACAATTCCGGGGATTCGACTTCAACCAGATCCCAGGAAACGCTCTTGGTGTCGACCATGGCCTTGACCTTGGCCATTTCGCCGTTGTATTCGCCGGCCACGATCTTGCCGTTGCCGGCCGCTTCCCACGGTGCGTAGAAGGCTTTGACCTGGGCCGCCTTGTTCGCCCCGCCGAAAGACACCACGGTCAGGTCCGGGCCCGCCGCCATCGCGCTTGCCGCACCCATCATGCCCAGTGTCAGGGCTGTGAACTTCAGGGATCTCAACATTTATTGTTCTCTCCACGTGCAGGGTTGGTGTTGGTTACAGCAGGGGGCGATCAATTCGCCTCTAGAAGGGGATCGAGCGCACGCACATGCTCGACTTGCCAGCCAAGCGGAACCACGTCCCCAACGGCCAGCCCGGGATCGAGCTCGGCAATCGGTTGTTTCACGAAGAAGTCGTTCTTGCCGCAGACTTCCAGGCGAACCCGGACGTGGTCGCCCAGATAGATGAATTCCGCCACCCTCCCTGAGAAGCGGTTGACACATTGTTCACTGGAACCGTTGAGGCTGACCCGCTCCGGCCGGATCGACAGCGTGACCGGCTCGCCCGGCTTGCCGACATTGACGGCCAGGGCCTCGACTTTTTCGCCACGCCCCAGTTCCACCAGGCAGCGATCACCGGTCTGGCTGTGCAGGCGCCCGTTGAGGCGGTTGTTTTCACCGATGAAGTTGGCGACGAAGGTGTTCTTCGGTTCTTCGTACAAGGTACGCGGAGGAGCGATCTGCTGGATCTCGCCTTGGTGGAACACGGCAACGCGGTCGGACATGGTCAAGGCTTCGCCCTGGTCGTGGGTCACGTAGACGACGGTCACGCCGAGGCGCTGGTGCAGGTGCTTGATTTCCATCTGCATGTGTTCGCGCAGTTGTTTGTCCAGTGCGCCGAGGGGTTCGTCCATCAACACGAGTTGCGGCTCGAACACCAGCGCCCGCGCCAGGGCAACTCGCTGCTGCTGGCCACCGGACAATTGTGCCGGGTAGCGTTGTGCGAAGGTTTCCAACTGGACCATGCTCAGGACACGCTTGACCCGATCACCGACGTCGCTCTTGTTCAGGCCGCGCACGGTCAGCGGGAAGGCCAGGTTCTCGGCGACGGTCATGTGCGGGAACAAGGCGTAGTTCTGGAACACCATGCCGATGTCGCGCTTGTGCGGCGGCACGTTATTGATCGAGCGGCCGGCCAATTGGATCTCGCCGGCGGTCGGGGTCTCGAAACCGGCGAGCATCATCAGGCTGGTGGTCTTGCCGGAGCCGGAAGGCCCGAGCAGGGTCAGGAACTCGCCTTTGCGAATGTCCAGGTTGAGGTCCTTGACGATCAGGTTCTCGCCGTCGTAGCTCTTTTGAACACCACGAAAGCTGACCAGCACATCACTGGTCCCCGCGCTTGAATCGACCTGGCTCATACCCGCACCTTTTGTATTGATGACTGCTTGTGAGTCCAAGCCTAGTGGAGCCCGGGACCCACGCAAATCGGGGCGCAGGAGAGAATCGCCTCAGCCGGGTGGAAGAGCCGGGGTAGGGATTGCCCTACAAGGATGGCGGGATTGGATAAATGCAGTTGCGCACTTCAAGCGGCAAGCTGCAAGTTGGGGGCAAATGCGGTAGCGAGGCGTGTCGTAAATGGATATGCCGACACGAAACGCTGTGGGAACGAGCTTGCTCGCGATGGCGGCGTGTCGGCGACATCGGTACTGATGGTGTGACGCTTTCGCGAGCAAGTTCGCTACCACAGGAGACGGTGGTGAACGTCAGAGCAACTTGTGCTCCATCGCATACTTCACCAATTCGGCCAGCGAGGTGATGTTGAGCTTTTGCATCAACCGCGCCTTATGGGTACTGATGGTCTTGCTGCTCAGGGCTAATTGCTGGGCGATGTCATTGACGTTGGCGCCTTGCGCGAGGCGCTCGAAGACCGAGAATTCGCGCTCCGATAACAGCGAGTGCAGCGGCCGCGTATCGGTCAGGCCCACTTCGAAGACCATGCGGTCCGCCAGGTCCGGATCAATATATCGACCACCGGCCGCGACCTTGCGAATCGCCATGAGCAGCAAGGCTGGATCGCTGTCCTTGGTGGCGTAGCCGGCGGCACCGACCTTCAGGGCGCGAGCGGCCATTTGCGCCTCGTCATGCATCGACAGCACCAGGATGGCCGGCGGATTGCTCAGTGCCCGGATCCGCGGGATCGCCTCCAGGCCGTTGACGCCTGGCATGGAAATATCCAGCAGCACCACTTCGCACGGCACGTGTCGCAAGGTCTCGAGCAATTGCTCACCATTGCTCGCCTCCCCCACCACCACCAGATCCTTGGCCAGGCCGATCAATTGCTTGATACCTTCACGGACGATGGTGTGGTCTTCGGCTACCAGTACACGGATCACGGTTCTTCTCCAGATTTGGAATCATCGCGAGCAAGCTCGCCACACAGGGTTCGTGCACATCAATCGAGTTGCGGCTTGTCCAGCGGTACCCACACGGCAAGGGAAGTCCCCTCGCCCGGTTCACTTTCCAGGGTCAACCGCCCCCCCATGATCAACACTCGCTCACGCATGCCGACCAGGCCGAAGGATGTCGGCCGCCCGGTATCAGCAATAAATCCTACACCGTCGTCGCTGACTGTCAGACACAACTGGTCGCCTTCCTGAGTCAGCGTCAGTTCCACAGTATGCGCCTGGGCATGGCGCATCACATTGGTCAGAGCTTCCTGGAGAATCCGGAACAGGCCGATGGCCTTGGCGTCGCTCAATGGCGGCAAGTTGTCAGGAACCTGCACCAGACAGGGAATCTGCGTGCGCGCCTCGAAGCGCCGGGCCTGCCATTCAATGGCCGAGGCGATACCGGCATCGAGAATCGGCGGGCGCAAAGCCGTCGCCACGTCCCGCACCAACTGGAACAATTGGGCGATCAGGCGTTTCATGCTGTTGAGCCGCTCTTGCAGGCCGGGGTCCAGCTGGGCGTAGGCCAGTTCGCACATGGATGTCTCCAGCTTCAGCACCGTCAGCATCTGACCCAGCTCATCGTGAACTTCCCGGGCAATGCGCGCTTTTTCCTCCTCCCGCACGCTTTCCAGGTGCGCCGACAATTCACGCAACTGCTCTCGGGAGCTGGCCAGCTCCAGTTCGATGCGCTTGCTTTCGGTGATGTCCCAGACGATTCCGTCCCAGACGTAGGCGCCATCCTCGAGACGGCGCGTGATTGCCTTGATCTCGGCCCAGCGCTGCTGACCGTCGCGGGTGAGGATGCGGCCTTGCCATGACCAGTCGCTGTCACTGTCCAGCGCCTGGTCCTGGGTGCGGTGATAATCGGCCTTGTCCTCCGGGTGCACCAGGCTGCGCAGCCCGGTATCGCTGCGGGCCAGGGTCGCCGGAGAGTAGCCCACCAGACTTTCGCTGCCTTCGCTGATGTAGGCAAAATCGATCTGCCCAGTCACCGGCGCCCGCTCCAGGCGAAAGACCAACCCCGGCACGTTGGCGGCGATGCCTTGCAGCCGCGCCTCGCTTTCGCGCAAAGCCGCCAATGCGCGTCGCCGCTCGGTCACGTCGTTGAGGTAGACGACCAGGTATTCGGCATCACGAAACCGCAAGAAGCTCAGGGAAACGTCGGCCGGCAGGATACTGCCATCGGCTCGCACGCATTCGGTCTCGAAACTCTGTGGTCCGTCTTCACTGGCGCGGGCGCGTTTCCACAAATTCAACCAGCGGTCCATGTGCAAACCCGGCTCGAAATCGATAAGCGGCCGGTCGATGATCGCGCCCGAAGCGTAGCCCAACATGGTTTCAGCGGCGCGGTTGGCGTAGCGCACATGACTGTCCCAGTTGACCCAGAGGATGCCGACCGTGCTCTGGTCAATGGAAAACTGTGTCAAGCGCAAGGCTTCTTCGCTGGCGGTACGCTGGGCAATGTCCTCGCGCGCGGTACGCAAGCGGCGCTCCAGTGCGCGTTGCTGGCGGCGTTGCCAAAACACGATGGCCACGCTGGCGAGCAACAGCGCCAGCAACAGCAAGGTCAGGTTCTGCCAGAAACCCGGGGTTTCGGTCAGGCGCGGGTATTTCGGCTTGAGCCAACGACTGTGCAACTGTTCCAGCTCCTTGGCCGGGATGGCCTGCAGGGCACTGTCGATAATTTCGGACAACTGGAGCCAGTCCCGGCGCGTGGCGACCCGTAGCAACTGTGGTGAACCAATATCGCCCACTACCGCCAGCTCGGAGAATTCGGGTTCGACCATCAACCGTCCAAGCTGCGCCTCATCGACCACCGCGTATCGGGCCTGCTGGGTCAGCAACAATTGCAGCGCCTCGCGCTCCATCGGCACGCCTTGCAGGTTCAGCGCCGGATAATTGCCGCGCAGATAATCGGCCGTGGCGCTGGGCATGCGCACCGCAACGCGGACCTGGCCGTCGAGCTTCTCCAACTCCACGCCCTCAGCGCCCTTCTGCGCGCCGACGATCAATTGCGGCACGCGCATGTAAGGATCGGAAAACTGCCAGAGCCTGAGCCCGACCGGAGTCTGGGTCAGGCCGGGAGCAACATCGATTTCGCCGTCGCGCACCGCTGCTTCCAGTTGCGCGACGTCTTGGAAATTGCGCCACGTCAGATCGACGCCCAACGCCTTGCCCAGCCATTGCATCAACTCGACGTTGGTGCCGGACAACCGCTGCAAACGCCGGTCGTACTGCGCAAAAGGCGCCTGCAATACCAGGCCGACCCGCAGCGGTTGATGTTGTGCCAACCATTGGCGCTGCTCTGCGCTCAATTGCACGCCATGGGTCTGCGGCGCGGGCGCAGCCCATGTCATCAAGGGAAGCCATAAACAGCCGATAACCCACAGGCAGCAAAAACGCATCATCGAAGTCTCATGCACTGACAAATACTGACCAACCCATTAGGCTGCCGGAAATACTTCTGGTCATGGAATATCCGATGCCCTCTGTTTATCGCCTGGCGTTGCCAGCATTGTGCCTGTCGCTGATCCTGCCGAGTGCATTTTCTGCACAGGCTGGCGAAACGGCGCCCGCCGCCGCGGAGCAAGCCGCCGGGGACAAACCGGTCGAACGCCAGCCCTTGCTCGAGCGAAGCCAGGAAGAGGCCGCGGCGCTCGTACGAAAAGTGCCCGCTCAGGAACAGCAACAGCTACAAACCGGCAGCGATGCTTTTCTAGCGCTGTGGAAGCCCGCCAATACCAGCGAGCCCAAGGGCGCAGTCATCATAATCCCCGGTGCGGGTGAAACCGCTGACTGGCCTCAAGCCGTCGGCCCCCTGCGCAAGAAACTGCCTGATGCCGAATGGAGCAGCCTGAGTATCACGCTACCGGACCTGCAAAGCGACGTCATCGCTCCGCGCACCGTGGAAACTCCTCCCGAGACCAAGCCCGCGGATGTCGCTGCTGCGGCACCAGACACCACGACTGCGGCGCCGATCGAGCAAGTGACCGGGGGCGAAGCCGAGGCGGCGGATGCGGTCATCGCTGAAACCGGCGAAGAACATGCCAAGGCCGATGCCGAGCGCATTTTCGCCCGCATCGACGCGGCCCTGGCCTACTCCGAACAGCAGAGCGCCCGCAGCATTGTGCTGCTGGGCCATGGCACGGGCGCCTATTGGGCAGCGCGCTACCTTAGCGAAAAGCAGCCTTCGCAGATCGAGCGCTTCGTGATGGTCGCAGCCCAGGCCCCGGTCACCGCCAAACCTGGCCTGGCAGAGCTGACGCCAACCCTGAAGCTGGCAACCGCCGATATTTTCTATATGGACAAGCCGCTGGACCGCAACGCGGCGCTGGAACGCCTGCAAGCGAGCAAACGCTTGAAAGGTTCGACCTTCAGCCAGGTTGCCCTCAAGGCCCTGCCGAACCGGTCGGCGGAACAAGAGCAACTGTTCCGTCGGATTCGGGGTTGGTTGAATCCTCAGAATCCGGGGGAGTGAGACTAAGCTCACTCGACCCAGGTGCCGCGAACTAGCGGAAATCCCTTCGCTCGCGAATCAAGCGATAGGCATTGTGCAGGTCCCGGGTCTTATCGGTGGCCTCGCGAACCTGTGAAGGCGTGGCTCCGCTGCCGGCGATCTTGTCCGGGTGATGCCGGCTGAGCAAGCGGCGGTAGGCCCGCTTGATTTGCGGCGGTTCACTGGTGCCCGAAACACCCAGCAATCGCAATGCCTCCTGATAAGTCATGCCACTCGTGGGTTGCGACAGTTTCTGCGGTTCGTAGTCCATCGCCAGCGCCTGGACCTGCTGCGGCGTCCAGCCG
This sequence comes from Pseudomonas frederiksbergensis, assembly GCF_035751725.1. Taxonomy (GTDB): domain Bacteria; phylum Pseudomonadota; class Gammaproteobacteria; order Pseudomonadales; family Pseudomonadaceae; genus Aquipseudomonas; species Aquipseudomonas frederiksbergensis_A. The sequence continues at coordinate 5,356,591 of NZ_CP142104.1, forward strand.
AGCCACTTTCCCCATTGGACAAGCAGCTCGCGCTCGCTGGCGCCGGCGCGGCCATCGGCCCAGACCATCCGCCAGCAGGCGCGTAGCACGCCTTCAGCCGCATGGGGTTGGGTGGCGAGGCGACGCAGATAACCGCGCAGGCGATCATGCTCGGACTTGCCCCGGTTGAACGCCGCGATGGCACGACGTTGCGCCGGCTCGCTCAAATCAAGCGCGCGCATTTCCTGGCGAGCCTGCTGGATATGGCCGTCAACAACGCGGCCATCGCTTTTCGCCAAGCGTCCGAGCAACACAAACAACAACTCATCGTTGCGCAACGCCGGGCGGCCGCCCAGGCGTTCACGCACTTGTGCCCAACTGTGCACGTTCAGGCGCCTGTCCAGCGCCTGCCCCAGCAACGCGCCAAGCATGGCCCCCGGGATGCTGGCTATGGCAAAGCCTGCTCCCGCTCCGATCAGAGTCCCTGGCCACCACATATCAACGGCTCGCTTCTATCAATTTTTCAACCTGTGCCAAACGTTCAAGTGTCCCAACATCGACCCAATGCCCTTGCAAGCGCTCGCCGCTGGCCTGACCTTGGTCCATGGCCTTGCGCAGCAACGGTGCGAGCTTGAACGCGCCGTCCACGCAGCCGTCGAACAATCGCGGATGCAGGACGGCAATGCCGCTATAGGTCAGTTTGTCGGCCGTCGGCGCGCCTTCATGAACCTTTCCGTCGGTCAGGACGAAATCGCCGCCTGGGTGGTGTTCAGGATTGTCCACCAGCACCAGATGAACCACGCCCTCGAGCGGACGGTGCAAGCTGCGGAAATCGAAGTCAGTCCATATGTCGCCATTGACCACGAGGAACGGCTCATCGCCCAGTAGCGGCAGGGCCCGGAAAATCCCCCCGCCGGTTTCCAGCGGCTCGCCTTCCGGCGAATAGATAATGCGCACGCCGAACCGCGAGCCGTCCCCCAGGTAATCTTCGATCTGCTGCCCGAGCCAGGCGTGATTGATGACAATCTCGTCAAACCCGCCGGCGACCAATGCCCGCAGGTGATATTCGATCAAGGGAGTGCCGGCGACACGGATCAATGGCTTGGGCGTGGTGAGCGTCAACGGTCGCATGCGCTCGCCCTTGCCCGCCGCCAGGATCATGGCCTTCATGCGCTTGCTCCGGCCGATGGGCGCAGGCTGCGAAGCAGTTCGCCCAGCGGTGCGAGCTCAGGGCGGCGGGCAATCACCGCTTCTATATAGTCGAAGAAGCGCGGCACATCGCCCAAGTAGCGCGGCTTGCCGTCGCGATGGCAGATGCGCGCGAAGATCCCGATCACCTTGAGATGGCGCTGCACGCCCATCAAGTCGCTGGCTCGCAGGAAATCTTCGAAGTCCGGCTGCACGGGAATGCCAAGTGCGACGGCCTGCTGCCAGTAATCCTCCAACCAACCGCGCACCCGCGCCTCGGGCCAACTGAGGAAGGCGTCCTTGAACAGGCACGTCACATCGTAGGTCACCGGTCCATAGACCGCATCCTGGAAATCCAGCACGCCTGGATTGGGTTCGCTGAGCATGAGGTTGCGCGGCATGTAGTCGCGGTGCACCAGCACTTTCGGCTGGGCCAGGGCGCTGCTGATCAACAGCTCTGAAGCCTGCTGCCAAAGCTGCTGCTGGGTCGCATCGAACTCGACGCCCAATTCGCGCTTGACGTACCACTCCGGGAACAACTCCAACTCACGACGCAGCAACGGAATGTCATAACTGGGCAGCGGTGCGACCATTGGCAGTTGTTGAAAAGCCAACAGCGCTTGCAAGGCATCGCGGAATAAATCGTCGGCGTTTTCGCCGTTGATCACATCCAGGTAGGTCTGGTTGCCCAGGTCATTGAGCAAAAGAAACCCGCGATCGAGGTCCTCGGCATAAATTTTTGGCACGTTGATGCCGGATTTCGCCAACAAAAACGCGATATCCACGAAGGGTTTGCAGTTTTCCTGGGGCGGCGGGGCATCCATCACGATCAGGCTATGGCCCTCGCCTTCCCAGCGGAAATACCGCCGGAAACTCGCGTCACTGCTGGCGGCGGTCAACGTGGCCGGGGGTACGGCGCCCCAGCCCTGTTGAGTGAAAAGAATCGGTAGCTGCTCATCGAGCCAAACTTTCAGGTGTTGCAAGCGTACATCTTGGTCAGGCATTGCAAGGGTCTCCGACGGCGCTAGCCGTCAAGCGGGTCATGCTTTATTATCCAGCATCTTTTTCAGACCATCGAGAGGCGTGCGGCCCACACCGCGGGCAGATGGCACGCAGGAAGCCCGGACTAATAAGATGGCATTGAAATCCCCCGCGTTTCGTAAAAAATTTCCGTTGCTGGTCACCGGCAGTCTGCTGGCCCTGCAACCCCTGGCCTCTTCATTCGTCGTTGCGGCGCAGCAGTATGACTGTTCCGTCTCCGCTTCGGGTGCCTGGGACTGTTCACCCAAGACACCGGCCGCAGCTTTGCCGCCACGTCCCGTGCATGAAGGCAGCGCGGTTGCCGACAGTGGCAGCGCTCCGGCCGACAGCGATTCGGGCGAGGTAGCCGGCGACAAGCCGATGCTCGTCACCGAAGCCAAGGGCCGCGGCCTGAAGACGCGCAGTGAAGACTACAGCCACCTCGACTGGGTTCCTCGCGAGAATCTCACGCCTGCTCAACTGGCCGAGACCGGCCCGTACTGCGCTGGCGCGTACATCGAGCCGTCGCGCCCGGGCATGAACGACAAGACCGCCAAGAGCGATGCCCCGACCTTCCTCGGTGCCAAGGCTTCGCGCTACGAGCAGGAGCAACAGGTGGCGACCCTGGCCGGTGACGTTGTCATGCGCCAGGGCAGCATGCAGGTCGAGGCCGACGAGGCCAGCCTGTACCAGGCCGAGAACCGCGGCGAGCTGAGCGGCAACGTGCGCGTTCGCGACAACGGCGCGCTGATCGTCGGCGACCATGCCGATGTACAGCTGGATACTGGCGAAGCCAAGGTCGACAACGCCGAATACGTGATGCACAAGTCGCGCATCCGCGGTAATGCGCTGTATGCCAAGCGCGCCGAGAACGCGATCATCCGCCTCAAGGACGGTACGTACACCACGTGCGAACCGGGCAGCAACGCCTGGACACTCAAGGGCAACAACATCACCTTGAACCCGGCCACCGGCTTCGGCACCGCGACCAACGTGACACTGCGGGTCAAGGACATTCCGGTCCTGTACACGCCCTATATCTACTTCCCGATCGATGACCGTCGCCAGTCCGGCTTCCTGCCGCCGACCATCGGCAGCGGCAGCGATACCGGCTTCCTGCTGGTTACCCCGTACTACTTCAACCTGGCGCCGAACTACGACGCCACGTTGTACCCGCGCTACATGAGCAAGCGCGGCATGTTGATGGAAGGCGAATTCCGCTACCTGACCAAGTCCAGCGAAGGTCAGTTCGGCGCTGCATACCTCAACGATGAAGACGATGAGCGTAGTGGCCAGACCGACTACGACAAGACTCGCTACATGTACAACTGGCAGCACAAGGGCGGCCTGGATTCGCGTGTATTCACAGAAGTCGACTACACCAAGATCAGCGATCCGTACTATTTCCAGGATTTGCAGACCGACCAGATCGGCGTCGAATCGCGGGACTATGTGAACCAGCAAGGCGCGGTCAGCTATCGAGGCGATACCTATACCGCACGGCTGAATGTCCAGGCCACACAGATGGCCACTATCTCGAACATCACGCCTTATGATCGCTTGCCGCAGATCACCTTCAATGGTGCGTTGCCGCAGCATCCGGGCGGTCTGGATTTCGCCTACAAGACTGAGTTCGTGCGCTTCGATCGTGATCTGCGGACCGGTAATTACGTCGATGAAAACGGGGTACCCGACCCATTCCTTGACACTAACGTCAGAGGATTGGCCCGTGCTACTGGCGACAGGATGAATCTGGCACCTGTGGTCAGCCTGCCGATGAACGCAAGTTATGGCTTCATCAAGCCATCACTCAAGTATCAGTACACTCAGTACGATCTGGACCTCGACAGCAGAGGCAAAGCCGACATTGCCGCCCAGGGCCCAGAGGGCGATCGCCTCAACGGTACGTATAGCAGCAGCCAGAACCGTGGCGTTCCAATCGCCAGCATTGACAGCGGTCTTTACTTTGACCGTGACACCCAGTGGTTCGGCAAGAACTATCGCCAGACCCTGGAACCGCGCCTGTTCTACCTCTACGTGCCGGATGAAGACCAGAGCGACATTCCGGTCTTTGACACCAGCGAATATACCTTCAGCTATGCATCGCTGTTCCGTGACAACCGATTCTCGGGTTCCGACCGCGTAGGGGACGAGAACAAGCTGTCCCTGGGCGTCACGAGCCGCTGGATCGAAGAAAACGGCTTCGAGCGTCAACGCATCAGTGTTGGCCAAGCCCTCTACTTCAAGGATCGCGAGGTCCAGTTGCCAGGCATTGATGCCCGAACTCGGGACGATGCCCATTCCGACGTTTCGCCATATGCGCTGGAATATGAATATCGCTGGAATCGCGACTGGCGCACCACGGCCGAATATAACTGGGACCCAGACACCCACAGCCCTCGCTCCGGCAGCGCAATGTTCCACTACCAGCCGGAGGACAACCCGAACAAGGTTATCAACGCCGGTTATCGCTATCGCAACGACCAGATCCGGTACGACGAGAACACTGGCCAATGGCAAGTCGGCGGCGGCGACTACGGCACTCCCGGTTCGCCTGGCTACGTGAAGGACTACTACAAGATCAAACAGCACGACTTCTCGGTCATCTGGCCGATCGTGCCGCAGTGGAACGCAATCAGCCGCTGGCAGTATGACTACAACCGCAACCGTACTCTGGAAGCCTTCGGTGGTTTCGAATACGACAACTGCTGCTGGAAACTGCGCCTGATAAACCGTTACTGGGTCGACTATGAAGAATTCAGTCAAGCCGCCCCGGAAAACGAAAAAGGCGACCACGGCGTCTTCCTCCAAATTGTTCTGAAGGGACTCGGCGGCCTCACCGGCGCCAAGGTAGAGAGCTTCCTCGACAAAGGCATTCAAGGTTATCGTGAACGTGAAGACCAAGCTTTCTGATTGTCTGCGCCCGCTGATGCTGGGCGCATTGTTCCTGGGTACCGCGGCCAACGCCGCGGTACAGTCCATCGACAAGGTCGTGGCCATCGTCGATAACGACGTGGTCATGCAAAGCCAACTGGACCAGCGCGTCCAAGAAGTGCAGCAAACCATTGCCAAGCGTGGCGGCGGCTTGCCACCACCGGGCGTGCTGGACCAACAAGTGCTCGAGCGCCTGATCGTCGAAAACCTGCAGTTGCAGATTGGCGAACGTTCCGGCATCCGCATCACTGATGAAGAACTGAACCAGGCCGTCGGCACCATTGCCCAGCGCAACAACATGACCATCGATCAGTTCCGCGCCGCCCTGGCTCGCGACGGCCTGTCCTTTGACGACGCCCGCGACCAGATCCGCCGCGAGATGGTCATCAGCCGGGTACGTCAGCGTCGCGTGGCCGAACGCATCCAGGTGTCCGAGCAGGAAGTGAAGAATTTCCTCGCCTCAGACCTGGGCAAGATGCAACTGTCTGAAGAACTGCACTTGGCGAACATCCTGATTCCTACCCCCGAAAGCGCCAACTCCGAAGCGATTCAGAGTGCTTATCGCCAGGCCATGGATGTCTACCAGCAGCTCAAGCAAGGCGCTGACTTCGGCCAAATGGCGGTAGCGCGTTCGGGCAGTGAAAACGCCCTGGAAGGCGGCGACATGGGCTGGCGTAAAGCCGCTCAACTGCCACCACCGTTCGACCGTGAGCTCAGTGCCATGGCCGTCGGCGACATTACCCAGCCTGCCCGCACCCCTGGCGGCTTCATCATCCTGAAGTTGCTGGAGAAACGCGGTGGCGGTACCCAGGTGCGCGACGAAGTCCATGTTCGCCATATCCTGATCAAACCGAGTGAAATCCGCAGCGAAGCCGAGACCAAGCGCCTGGCCGAGAAACTCTACGAGCGGATCACCTCAGGCGAAGACTTCGCCGAGCTGGCCAAGAGCTTCTCGGAAGACCCTGGGTCGGCCCTCAATGGTGGCGACCTGAACTGGGTCGATCCGAATGCGCTGGTTCCCGAGTTCCGCCAGGTCATGGCCGAGACCCCACAGGGTCAACTGTCCAAGCCGTTCAAGAGCCCTTATGGCTGGCACGTACTGGAAGTCCTTGGCCGTCGCGCCACTGACAGCACCTCCCAGGCGCGCGAACAGCAGGCGATGACGGTATTGCGTAACCGCAAGTACGACGAAGAGCTGCAAACCTGGCTACGCCAGATTCGCGACGAAGCCTACGTCGAGATCAAACTCCCTGGTGCAGACCAGGCAGCGCAGTGAAACCCAAGCGTTTCGCGCTGACCCCCGGCGAGCCTGCCGGCATCGGTCCCGACCTGTGCCTGCTGCTCGCCTCGCAAGCCCAGCCGCACCCCCTGATTGCCATCACCAGCCGCGACCTGCTCCTCGAGCGGGCCGCGCAGCTGGGGGTGGACGTCAATCTGCGTCCGGTCACACCAGACGCCTGGCCTGATGCCCCGGCACCCGCGGGCAGCCTGTATGTCTGGGATACACCGCTGGGCGCCCCGGTTGTTACGGGCCAACTGGATACCGCCAACGCTGCTTTTGTCCTGGAAACCCTGACCCGCGCCGGCCAAGGCTGCCTGGACGGGGCTTTCGCCGGCATGATCACCGCGCCGGTACACAAGGGCGTCATCAATGAATCCGGCATTCAGTTTTCCGGACACACGGAATTCCTGGCCGACCTGACGCAAACCGCGCAAGTCGTGATGATGCTCGCCACCCGCGGCCTGCGCGTGGCCCTGGTCACCACTCACCTGCCCCTGCGGGACATCGCCGACGCTATTACCCCGGAACGCATCGAGCGAGTCGCGCGGATATTGCACACCGACCTTCAGAACAAATTCGGCATCGCCCGGCCACGTATCCTGGTGTGCGGGCTGAACCCTCATGCAGGGGAAGGCGGACACCTGGGCCGTGAAGAAATCGACATCATCGAACCCACATTGGAGCGCTTGCGCAGCGAGGGCATGGACCTGCGTGGCCCGCTACCTGCCGACACTCTATTTACCCCCAAATATCTGGAGCACTGCGATGCGGTGCTGGCGATGTACCACGACCAGGGCCTGCCCGTGTTGAAGTACAAAGGCTTCGGCGCAGCGGTGAACGTGACCCTGGGCTTGCCGATCATCCGCACCTCCGTGGACCACGGCACTGCCCTGGACCTGGCTGGCAGCGGCAAGATCGACACCGGCAGCCTGCAAGTCGCATTGGAAACCGCGTACCAGATGGCCGAGACTCATATATGACCGAGCAATACCAACACCGCGCGCGCAAGCGCTTCGGCCAGAATTTCCTGCATGATGCCGGCGTGATCGACCGCATCCTGCGCTCAATCAATGCCAAGCCCGATGATCGCTTGTTGGAAATCGGTCCGGGCCAGGGCGCACTGACGCAGGGTCTGCTCAGTAGCGGCGCGCAACTCGACGTGGTGGAACTGGACAAGGACCTGGTCCCGATTCTGAATCAGCAGTTTGCAGGAAAAAGCAATTTCAACCTGCATCAAGGCGATGCGCTGAAATTCGATTTCAACAGCCTGGGTGCCGCGCCGGGCAGCCTTCGTGTAGTGGGCAACCTGCCCTATAACATCTCGACGCCACTGATCTTCCACCTGCTGAACAATGCCGCCCTCATCCGCGACATGCACTTCATGCTGCAAAAGGAAGTGGTCGAGCGCCTCGCCGCGGGTCCTGGCGGCGGTGATTGGGGTCGCTTGTCGATCATGGTCCAGTACCATTGCCGGGTCGATCATCTGTTTAACGTGGGTCCGGGCGCATTCAACCCTCCCCCCAAAGTCGATTCCGCGATCGTCCGCCTTGTACCGCACGCGGTCCTGCCGCACCCCGCCAGGGACCACAGACTTCTGGAGCGCGTGGTACGCGAAGCATTCAACCAGCGTCGCAAAACCCTGCGCAACACCTTGAAACTATTGCTCGGCAGCGCTGAAATCGAAGCCGCCGGCGTCGACGGCAGCCTGCGCCCCGAGCAATTGGACCTGGCGGCCTTTGTGCGCCTGGCCGACAAGCTCAGCGAACAGGTCACGCCAAACGACAACGCCCCCTGACACGCGACGATCGTTATCGGGCAGTACGCCAGTCTGGTTTACTACCCGATACTTGGCCTAGACTGACTCCCTCAGTGACTCCCGCGTCCCGCTTCCAAGGCCTTTTGCATGTCCGATCCTCGTTACCAGGTCGACGTCAGCGTCGCCACCCGCTTTCTCGCTGAACAGTCGCAACCCGAGCACAACCGCTTCGCCTTCGCCTACACCATTACCGTGCGCAACAACGGCTCGCTGCCAGCCAGGTTGCTGTCCCGGCATTGGGTCATCACCGACGGCGACGGCCATGTCGAAGAGGTGCGGGGCGAAGGAGTGGTTGGCCAGCAGCCGCTGATCGATGCAGGCAAGAGCCACAGCTACAGCAGCGGGACGGTGATGACGACCAAGGTCGGCACCATGCAAGGCACTTACCAGATGCTTGCCGAAGACGGTAAGCGCTTCGATGCGATCATCAAGCCTTTCCGCCTCGCGGTGCCTGGAGCGCTGCACTGATGGCCACGTATGCGGTGGGCGACCTGCAGGGCTGCCTGGACCCGCTCAAATGCCTGCTGGAACAGGTAGCGTTCGACCCATGCAAAGACACGTTGTGGCTGGTAGGCGACCTGGTCAACCGGGGTCCGCAATCGCTGGAAACCCTTCGTTTCCTCTACGGCATCCGCGATTCGTTGGTGTGCGTGCTTGGCAATCACGATTTGCACCTGCTGGCCGCCTGGCAAAACATCGAACGCCTGAAAAAGTCCGATACCTTGGGCGAGATCCTGGGCGCGCCTGATTGCGTCGAACTGCTCGAATGGTTGCGCCAGCAAAAACTCATGCATTACGACGAGGCGCGACATCTTGCGCTGGTACATGCCGGCATCCCGCCCCAATGGTCCCTGCGCAGGGCGCTAAAATGCGCGGGCGAAGTGGAGCAGGCATTGCGCGACGATAACCTGTTCGCTCCCTACCTGGACGGCATGTACGGCAACGAACCCGTCAAATGGGACAACGACCTCACCGGAACGGCCCGCCTTCGGGTGATCACCAACTATTTCACCCGCATGCGTTTCTGCACCCGCGACGGCAAGCTCGACCTCAAGGGCAAGGAAGGCATCGAGACCGCCCCGCCCGGCTACGCGCCCTGGTTCAAGCACAAGGAGCGCAAGACCCGCGACCTGAAGATCATTTTCGGGCACTGGGCGGCCCTTGAGGGAAAAACTGGCGAAGCCGGGGTCATTGCCCTCGATACCGGCTGCGTCTGGGGTAGCGCGATGACACTGATGAACGTCGACACCGGCGAGTTGCTGCGCTGCGATTGCGACGAGAAAGGCCACGCCAAGCCCCATCAACCGACTACTGAATCAATGCCGGCCAGCACCGCCGTTTGAACGGCGCCACGCTTGAGGCCAGAGGAGTCTTTCATGACCGAATTCAAACGTATCCCTCCCGAAGCGGCCCACGCACTGCTCAAGAAAGGGGCTGTCGTCGTCGATGTGCGCGACCCGGCGACTTTCGCAGCTATGCATATCAGCGGCTCCAAGCATCTGGATAACCATTCCCTCCACGCTTTCATCCAGGGCGCTGATCTCGATGCGCCTACCGTCGTGGTCTGCTATCACGGCAACTCCAGCCAGAGCGCGGCGGCTTACCTGGTCAGCCAGGGCTTCAGCGACGTCTACAGCCTGGACGGCGGTTTCGAGCTATGGCGGACGGTTTATCCTAATGAAACAGAGCAAGCCACCCAGGAATAATTTTTTATGACGCCCAAGCCCGCGAGAACCGCGGGCTTGGGCGATGGCAGACGAACGGTCTGCCACAACTAATTACGTATTCAACCTTTACCTCTCGGATTCCGAACTATCCTTAGCCTCAGGCCATCCAAAACAGGGGAGAGCCGGTACACCGGCGCGCGGATCATCGGTAGTCAGCTTTCAGGAGCCCACATTCTTGAAAGCACTCTGGGGGGTAAAACGGCAACTGGGTTCCCAGCGGCTGTCCAGCATCGACTGATTGATCCGACACCGGCTCCACGTATCGAGCGAGGTGACGTCATGAGTATTTTTAGCCACTTCCAGCAACGTTTCGAGTCCACGCGGCAAGAGGAGTACTCGCTGCAGGAATACCTCGAACTCTGCAAGCAAGACCGCAGTGCCTATGCATCGGCCGCGGAGCGCCTGTTGCTGGCAATCGGAGAACCGGAACTGCTGGATACCTCGACCAACTCGAGGCTCTCGCGAATTTTTTCCAACAAAGTGATCCGGCGCTACCCGGCCTTTGCGGACTTCCACGGGATGGAGGAATGCATCGAACAGATCGTGTCTTATTTCCGCCATGCTGCCCAAGGCCTGGAAGAGAAAAAGCAGATTCTCTATCTGCTCGGCCCCGTTGGTGGTGGTAAATCGTCCCTGGCCGAAAAACTCAAGCAACTGATCGAAAAAGTCCCCTTCTACGCCATCAAGGGCTCTCCGGTTTTCGAATCGCCCCTGGGGCTGTTCAACGCGACCGAGGACGGCGCGATCCTCGAAGAAGACTTCGGGATCCCGCGCCGTTACCTCAATACCATCATGTCGCCATGGGCCACCAAGCGCCTGGCGGAGTTCGGCGGCGACATCAGCCAGTTCCGCGTGGTCAAGCTCTACCCTTCGATCCTCAACCAGATCGCAGTGGCCAAGACCGAACCGGGCGACGAAAACAACCAGGACATCTCGGCCCTCGTGGGCAAGGTCGATATTCGCAAACTGGAGGAATTCCCACAGAACGACGCCGACGCTTATAGCTATTCGGGTGCACTGTGCCGGGCCAACCAGGGCCTGATGGAATTCGTCGAGATGTTCAAGGCGCCCATCAAGGTACTCCACCCATTGCTGACCGCCACCCAGGAAGGTAACTACAACAGTACCGAGGGGCTGGGGGCGATTCCGTTCAGCGGCATCCTGCTGGCGCACTCCAACGAGTCGGAATGGCATACCTTCCGCAACAACAAGAACAACGAAGCCTTCATCGACCGGATCTACATCGTCAAGGTGCCTTACTGCCTGCGGGTCACCGACGAGGTGAAGATCTACGACAAACTGTTGTTCAACAGCTCGCTATCCAAGGCCCATTGCGCGCCCGACACGCTGAAGATGCTTGCCCAGTTCACCGTGTTGTCGCGCCTGAAGGAGCCGGAAAACTCCAACATCTATTCGAAGATGCGGGTGTACGACGGCGAAAACCTCAAGGACACCGATCCGAAGGCCAAGTCTATCCAGGAATACCGCGACAACGCGGGCGTGGACGAAGGCATGAATGGCTTGTCCACCCGTTTCGCGTTCAAGATCCTGTCCAAGGTATTCAACTTCGACCCCCACGAAATCGCCGCCAACCCGGTCCACTTGTTGTATGTGCTCGAGCAACAGATCGAGCAGGAGCAGTTCCAGGCAGAGACCCGCGAGCGCTACCTGCGCTTCCTCAAGGAATACCTGGCGCCACGCTATATCGAGTTCATCGGCAAGGAGATCCAGACCGCATACCTGGAATCCTATAGCGAATACGGCCAGAACATTTTCGACCGCTACGTGCTGTACGCGGACTTCTGGATTCAGGACCAGGAATATCGAGATCCGGAAACGGGCGAGATCCTCAATCGCGTAGCGCTCAACGAGGAACTGGAAAAGATCGAAAAACCAGCGGGTATCAGCAATCCGAAGGACTTCCGCAACGAGATCGTCAACTTCGTGCTGCGCGCCCGGGCCAACAACAACGGCAAGAATCCTACCTGGCTCAGCTATGAGAAGCTGCGGGTGGTCATCGAGAAGAAAATGTTCTCCAACACCGAGGACCTGCTGCCTGTCATCAGCTTCAACGCCAAGGCCAGCAAGGAGGACCAGCAAAAACACAACGACTTCGTTACGCGCATGGTCGAACGTGGCTATACCGACAAACAGGTACGACTGCTCTCCGAGTGGTATCTGCGGGTCCGTAAATCACAATAGCCAGCTACAAGCCGCAAGCGACAAGCTGCAAGAAGAAGTTGCGTGACCCTACAGCTGGGTAACTGCTTTTTACTTGCAGCTTGCAGCTCACAACTTGAAGCTGCCCGGAGGGCCCCCATGAGCTATGTGATCGACCGACGCCTGAATGGCAAGAACAAGAGCACGGTAAACCGCCAGCGTTTCTTGCGGCGCTACCGTGACCACATCAAGAAGGCCGTCGAGGAGGCGGTCAGCCGTCGTTCCATTACGGACATGGAACATGGCGAGCAGATCAGCATCCCCGGCCGCGACATCGACGAGCCGGTGCTTCACCATGGTCGCGGCGGCAAGCAGACCGTCGTGCACCCCGGGAACAAGGAATTCACCAGCGGCGAACATATCCCACGCCCACCGGGTGGGGGCGGCGGCAAGGGCCCCGGCAAGGCCGGCAATTCCGGCGAGGGGATGGACGAGTTCGTCTTCCAGATCACCCAGGAAGAGTTCCTCGAATTCATGTTCGAGGACCTGGAGCTACCGAACCTGGTCAAACGCAACCTGACCGGCACCGACACCTTCAAGACCGTGCGCGCCGGTATCAGCAACGAAGGTAATCCTGCGCGTATCAATATCATCCGCACCCTTCGCTCAGCCCATGCGCGTCGTATCGCCCTTTCGGGCAGCAGCCGGGCGAAACTGCGCGAGGCCAAAGAAGCGCTGGCTCGCCTCAAGCAGGAAGAACCGGATAACTTCGGGGATATCCAGGCGCTGGAAGCAGAGATCGAGCGCCTCAGCGCACGCATCCATCGCGTGCCCTTCCTCGACACCTTCGACCTCAAGTACAACCTCCTGGTCAAACAGCCGAATCCCAGCTCGAAAGCCGTCATGTTCTGCCTGATGGACGTCTCCGGCTCCATGACCCAGGCAACCAAGGACATTGCCAAGCGGTTCTTCATCCTGCTGTACCTGTTCCTCAAGAGGAACTACGACAAGATCGATGTGGTGTTCATCCGGCACCACACCAGCGCCAGGGAAGTCGACGAAGAAGAGTTTTTCTATTCTCGGGAGACCGGCGGCACCATCGTTTCCAGTGCCCTGAAGCTGATGCAGGAGATCATGGCCGAACGCTACCCAGCCAACGAATGGAATATTTATGCGGCCCAGGCGTCCGACGGCGACAACTGGAACGACGACTCGCCGATTTGCCGAGACATCCTGATCAACCAGATCATGCCGTTCGTCCAGTACTACACGTACGTCGAGATTACGCCGCGCGAACATCAAGCGCTGTGGTATGAATACGAACGCATCGCCGAAGCGTTTTCCGACACGTTCGCCCAGCAGCAACTGGTCTCGGCCGGGGATATCTACCCGGTCTTCCGTGAACTCTTCCAGCGCAGGTTAGTGACATGACCGCCAAAAAAGAGCAGAAACGCCAGCCCATATCCACCGGCTCCGAATGGACATTCGAGCTGATACAGGCCTACGACCGCGAGATCAGCCGTATCGCGGATCGCTATGCCCTGGACACTTACCCCAACCAGATCGAAGTGATCACCGCTGAGCAAATGATGGACGCCTACGCGTCCGTCGGGATGCCGCTGGGTTACCACCACTGGTCGTACGGCAAGCATTTTCTCAGTACCGAGAAATCCTACAGTCGCGGCCAGATGGGGCTGGCCTATGAAATCGTGATCAACTCCGACCCGTGCATCGCCTACCTGATGGAAGAAAACACCATCTGCATGCAGGCGTTGGTAGTGGCGCATGCCTGTTATGGCCATAACAGCTTCTTCAAGGGCAACTATCTGTTCCGCACGTGGACCGATGCCAGCTCGATCATCGATTACCTTGTATTCGCCAAGCAGTACATCATGCAGTGCGAAGAGCGCCATGGTATCGATGCGGTGGAGGATCTCCTCGACTCTTGCCACGCCTTGATGAACTACGGCGTGGACCGCTACAAGCGGCCCTATCCTATCTCCGCCGAAGAAGAACGTCGGCGGCAGAAGGATCGGGAGGAGCATCTGCAGAAGCAGATCAATGACTTGTGGCGCACCATTCCCAAAGGCGCCGACAAGTACAACGAGAAGGACAACGCGCGCTTCCCTGCCGAGCCCCAGGAAAACATTCTCTACTTCATCGAAAAACATGCGCCGCTGCTGGAGCCGTGGCAGCGGGAAATCGTGCGTATCGTGCGCAAGATCGCCCAGTATTTCTATCCACAACGCCAGACCCAGGTGATGAACGAGGGATGGGCAACGTTCTGGCACTACACCTTGATGAACGATCTGTACGATGAGGGCCTGGTCACGGACGGCTTCATGATGGAGTTCCTGACGTCCCACACCAGCGTAGTGTTCCAGCCCGGCTTTGACAGCCCCTACTACAGCGGTATCAATCCCTATGCCCTGGGCTTTGCCATGTACCGTGACATCCGGCGCATGTGCGAAACCCCCACCGAGGAAGATCGCCGCTGGTTCCCGGAAATCGCCGGTTCGGACTGGCTGTCGACAATAAAATTCGCGATGAGCAGCTTCAAGGATGAGAGTTTTATTCTGCAATACCTGTCGCCCAAGGTGATCCGCGACCTCAAGCTGTTCAGCATCCTCGACGACGACCAGAAAGACGATCTGCTGGTGCCCGCCATCCATGACGAGGGCGGTTATCGCATCATCCGGGAAACCCTGGCGGCGCAATACAACCTGGGTAATCGCGAGCCCAACGTGCAGATCTACAGCATCGATCGCCGCGGGGATCGCTCCCTGACCCTGCGTCATCAGCAGCACAACCGCAAACCGCTAGGCGAATCGACGGATGAGGTACTCAAGCACCTGCACCGCCTGTGGGGGTTCGACATTCATCTGGAAACCCTGCAAGGCGACCAGGTAATGAAAACCCATCATGTGCCCCCACGGACCGAACAAGCCGAAGGCGATTATGGACGCCTGGATCTGGCCGTCATTCATCTTTGATCACGCTTTCGCCTCCGGACGTCCGACGTAAAGGTTTATCCTGTCGGCCCAACGGAGGTTTTTTATGCAGATCTACAAAGTCGGCGGCGCTGTTCGTGATCGCCTGCTAGGCATCCCGGTCACTGACATTGACCGAGTGGTGGTGGGCGCCACTGCCGAGGAAATGCTTGCCAAGGGTTTCCGTCCCGTGGGGGCTGATTTCCCGGTATTCCTCGATCCGAAGACAGGCGACGAATACGCCCTCGCCCGCACGGAGCGCAAGAGCGGCAGGGGTTATGGTGGTTTCATCTTCCATGCCAGCCCTGAGGTCACGCTTGAAGAAGACCTGATCCGCCGGGACTTGACGATCAACGCGATGGCCGAGGACGATCACGGCAATCTTACCGACCCCTACCACGGGCAGCGCGATCTTGAAGCTCGCCTGCTTCGCCACGTTTCCCCCGCATTCGCCGAAGATCCTCTCAGAGTCCTGCGTGTTGCGCGCTTCGCTGCACGCTATGCCCCCCTGGGTTTCAGGGTGGCTGACGAGACGCTTGAGCTGATGCGCCAACTCAGCGACTCCGGCGAGCTGGAGGCATTGACGGCCGAACGCAGTTGGAAAGAAATTTCCCGGGCACTGATGGAGAGCCAGCCGCAGGTATTTATCCAGGTGTTGCGCGACTGCAACGCCTTGAAGACCCTGATGCCCGAGGTTGATGCACTGTTTGGTGTTCCACAACCTGAAGCTCATCACCCCGAAATCGATACAGGCGCTCACACGCTGAGCGTGCTGGAACAGTCAGCAAACCATGGCCAGCCCCTGACTGTGCGCTGGGCTTGCCTGCTCCACGATTTGGGCAAGGGCCTGACACCTGAACACGAATGGCCGAGACACATCGCCCATGAGCACAAGGGGCTGAAGCTGATCAAGGCGGTCAACGAACGCTTCAAGGTGCCTCGCGACTGTCAGGAACTGGCGCTGCTGGTTGGCCAATACCACACGCATGGCCATCGAGCGCTTGAACTCAAGGCATCCACTCTGCTTGAACTGCTTCAAAGCTTCGATGCTTACCGCCGCCCCCAGCGCTTCGAGGAGTTCATCGCCGCCTGCGAGATGGATGCACGCGGTCGCAAGGGGCTCGAACAGCGCAGTTATCCACAGGCCGATTACTTACGGGGCGCAGCGGCCGCAGCACGGGCGGTGGCAGTCCAGCCGTTGCTGGAGAAAGGCTTCAAGGGACCGGAACTCGGTGAAGCGATCAAGCGTGAGCGTCTCAGGGCGCTGAAGGCTTACAAGGAAACGGCGAGCTGACGGGACCTGCGTCAGTTTGCCTGGGTGGTGGATATCCCGCTGTCATCGCGAGCAAACCTGCTTCCACAGGACTTATGCAGACCACAAGCGTGCTCGCGATGATGGCAGACGCCTTACAGCAGGCTCGGTGGCGTAAGCTGCTCCCCTCGCCACTCGAAAGCCACCGGCGCCAATACCTGGTCGATCTTCGCCTCTTCCCACAACGTGGCAAAACTTTTACCCACGCCTGGATGAGTCCGATCCGGCGCGATCAAGGATAAGGGCCACAGCACAAAGGCATTCTTGAGAATTTCAGCACGCGGCAGGATCAAGCCATCGAAGTTGCCGACCTGTTCGCCGTACAACAACACGTCGATATCCAGCGGCAGACCCTTGCGGTCCGGCGCATAACGACCGTTGTCGGCCTCGATGAACTTGAGGCGGCGGTCCAACTCCATCAGCGACAGGTCAGTGAAGGCCGAGACGACGAAGTTGAAAAACGGTCCACTCTTGATCCCCACCGGCTGGCTCTCGAACACAGCCGAGCAGCGCATATCCACCAGGAAGCCGGACAGCGCTTCCAGTCCGGCACACAGATGGGTTTCGCGCTCGATATTGCTACCAAGCCCTAGGAAAACCTGGGTCAACGACATCCGCGCTCGATCTCCACGCCCACACCACTGGCAGCCGGTACGGCGCCAGGCTTGGTCACTTTCAGGCGCAGCCAGGTGATCTTGAACTCATCCATGAGCTCCTGGGCCAGGCGTTCGGCGAAAGTCTCGACCAATTGGAACTGCGCCTGCTCGGCGAACGCCTGGATGCGTGACGACACGCTGGCATAGTCGAGCGCCAGTGTCAGGTCGTCGCCTGCGGCAGCCGGACGGTTATCCCAGGCGAAGCTCAGGTCAAGCCGCAGGCACTGTCGGATGCCTCGCTCCCAGTCGTAGGCACCGATTACCGTGTCGACTTCAAGGCCTTCGATAAACACTCTGTCCAAGCACTCTTCTCCGCAGCACGACAAGGGCGCATTGCGCCGTTAGAATCAGGGCGTCCCCGCCCGGAATGGTTAGCATGTTTTGGTTACTGGCGATCCTCGCCTACCTGCTCGGCTCACTGTCCTTCGCCATTTTGCTCAGCCGCCTGACCGGTCGCCCGGATCCGCGAACGAGTGGCTCGGGCAATGCCGGCGCCACCAACATGCTGCGCCTGGCCGGACGCAAACTGGCCATCCTGACCCTGCTCGGCGACCTCTGCAAAGGCCTCTTCCCGGTACTGATCGCCAGCCTTGCAGGGCTCTCGTTGCAGCAACAGGCCTGGATCGGCGTCTGTGCCGTCATCGGCCATCTGTTTCCACTGTACTTTCGCTTTCGCGGCGGCAAGGGCGTCGCCACTGCCGCCGGCATGCTGCTGGGCCTGTACCCACCGGCCGCCCTGCTTGCCGTCTGCGCCTGGCTGCTGACCTTCTACCTGACCCGCACCAGTTCCCTGGCCGCACTGATCGCCACGCCACTCACCCTGCCGTTACTGGCCTGGCAGGAGCCGGCGGCCTTGCTGCCGATGACAGCACTCGTCGCACTGATCGTCTGGCGCCACCGGGGCAATCTACGCGACCTGTTCGCCGGGCGCGAACGGCATTTTTAATGCCGCTTCACAGCGGCGACAACTGCTCCATGGGCCAACGGGCTTGCACGCTGATCGCCAGGCCCTCATGTTGGCCCGCTTGCAGGCGCTGGCAACCGGCAAAAGCAATCATCGCGCCGTTATCCGTGCAGAACTGTGGCCGGGCGTAGTAGACATCCCCTTTCATGTCACCGAGCATTTTTTCCAGAGATGTCCGCAAGGCCTTGTTCGCGCTCACGCCGCCGGCGATCACCAGGCGCTTGAGCCCGGCCTGCTTCAAGGCGCGCTTGCACTTGATGGTCAGAGTCTCTACCACGGCCTGCTGGAACGCCAGGGAGATGTCGCAACGGGCTTGCTCGCTGTCGTCCCCGGCGTTGACACACTGTTGCCAGGTGTTGAGCGCAAAGGTTTTCAGGCCGCTGAAGCTGAAATCCAGGCCCGGTCGATCGCACATCGGACGCGGAAAGACGAAGCGTCCTTCAACCCCCTGGGTTGCCAGCCTTGCGATTTCCGGCCCACCGGGATAGTTGAGGCCCATCATCTTCGCGGTTTTGTCGAAAGCCTCACCGGCGGCATCGTCGAGCGACTCCCCCATGAGCTCGTATTGACCGATCCCATCAACGCGGACCAGTTGGGTGTGTCCACCCGATACCAACAAAGCGACGAACGGGAATTGCGGCGGTTGCGGCTCCAGCATCGGTGCCAGCAGATGGCCTTCCATATGATGCACGCCCAAGGCTGGAATGCCCCAGGCGAAGGCCAGCGCCTGAGCGCAGGAGGCACCAACGAGCAGCGCGCCTACCAGGCCCGGCCCGGCCGTATAGGCGATGGCATCGATCTCGGTCGGCACGCAGCCGGCTTCTGCCAGGACCTGGCGGATCAAGGGCAGCATGCGCTTGACGTGGTCGCGGGACGCAAGCTCGGGCACGACGCCGCCATAGGCGCGATGCAGGTCGATTTGACTGAACAAAGCGTCGGCCAGCAGGCCGCGCTCACTGTCGTAGAGTGCAACGCCGGTTTCGTCGCAGGACGTTTCTAATCCCAGTACTAGCATGGGTTTACGCCTTGTAGAGGCTGAATTCGAAGGCGCGCATAATAGTCGCCGCGTTGTGCCCCGACCAGCGGTTTTCGATCAGAGGCTTTGCATTCCGAGCGATGAGGGGTTAACATCCGCAACCCTTAAAAACCGACGTCTTCAAGTGCTCTTTTGCCGCGAGGATGTTGACCCCGGTAATGAATGAAGGTAGCTCTGGATGCCAGCCGTCAAAGTAAAAGAGAACGAACCCTTCGACGTAGCTCTGCGTCGTTTCAAGCGCTCCTGCGAAAAAGCCGGTGTTCTGGCTGAAGTTCGTAGCCGCGAATTCTACGAGAAGCCGACTTCCGAGCGTAAGCGCAAAGCAGCAGCCGCTGTTAAGCGTCACGCCAAGAAAGTTCAGCGCGAACAGCGCCGCGCCGTACGTCTGTACTAATACACAGACGTCCGTCGCAAGCTTCTTGCCAAGCCCGGCCCTCAAGCCGGGCTTATGGCATTTGCGGAACAACGCTTGATGCTTCACCGTCAAAGCCGCAGACGCGACCTAGACAAACCGCTTCACCGCGTCAGACCTGGCTCTTTTGCCAGCGGTGCACGTCTTTTCTGACGAGCCTTCCAAGGCTACTGACGAGCACACCCTGATTCCTCTAACGACGATCAGCCCAAGGCACCTCCTTGCGTGCCCGCTTCATGAGCTATCCGTGGCCAGATCAGCGGTTACCGGATTCAGCGCAACACATTCGCACAGTCGAGTACTGATAGTAATTAACGTCAGTGGACAATCGGCAGATACACTTCCGACAGCAATGAAGCAGACAATCCGGTCGAGCCATCTTTTTTGAGTGCCTCGAAACCAGGAATCAATCACGCCTGCTGATTTCGGGCCCCTATTTCGCGCAGTGATGATGAGAACGCCATGGCCGGGCTAATTCCCCAGAGCTTTATTGACGACCTCCTGAACCGTACCGACATCGTCGACGTGGTCAGCTCTCGCGTGCAAATGAAGAAAGCAGGCAAGAACTACACAGCCTGCTGCCCGTTTCACAAAGAAAAAACCCCATCTTTCAGCGTCAGCCCCGACAAGCAGTTCTACTACTGCTTTGGCTGCGGCGCGGGCGGCAATGCCCTCGGCTTCCTGATGGACCACGACAACCTGGACTTCCCCCAGGCTGTCGAAGAACTGGCCAAAGCCGCCGGCATGGAGATTCCCCGCGAGGAAAGCGGTCGGGCGCACAAGCCGCGCCAACCGACCGATTCCCCGCTTTACCCACTGCTGACGGCCGCGGCGGATTTTTATCGCCAGGCGCTTAAAAGCCACCCAGCCCGCAAGGCGGCGGTGGATTATCTCAAGGGCCGCGGCCTGACCGGGGAAATCGCCCGGGATTTCGGCCTCGGCTTCGCCCCGCCCGGCTGGGACAATCTCTACAAGCACCTGAGCAGCGACACGCTGCAACAACGCGCCATGATCGACGCCGGCCTGCTGATCGAGAATGCCGAGACCGGCAAGCGCTACGACCGTTTCCGTGACCGGGTGATGTTCCCGATCCGCGATACACGCGGGCGAATCATCGCCTTTGGCGGCCGGGTACTGGGCGACGACAAGCCCAAGTACCTGAACTCCCCGGAAACCCCGGTTTTCCATAAAGGCCAGGAACTCTACGGCCTTTACGAGGCGCGCAAGAATAACCGCAACCTCGACGAAATCATCGTCGTCGAAGGCTACATGGACGTGATTGCCCTGGCCCAGCAAGGCCTTCGCAACGCCGTCGCGACCCTGGGCACGGCCACCAGCGAAGAACACATGAAGCGTCTGTTTCGCGTGGTGCCCAACGTGCTGTTCTGCTTCGACGGCGACCAGGCCGGCCGTAACGCCGCCTGGCGCGCACTGGAGGCAACATTGCCCTGCCTGCAGGATGGGCGGCGCGCACGCTTTCTGTTCCTGCCCGAAGGCGAGGACCCGGACACCCTGGTGCGCTCCGAAGGCACCGATGCATTTCGTGCGCGGATCAACCAGCACGCGCAACCGCTGGCCGATTATTTTTTCCAGCAACTGACCGAAGAAGCCGATCCACGCTCCCTCGAAGGCAAGGCCCACATGGCCACCCTCGCGGCTCCGTTGATCGACAAGGTGCCCGGCGCCAACCTGCGTACGCTCATGCGTCAGCGCCTCAGCGAAATCACCGGCCTGAACAACGAAGCGATGAACCAACTGGCGCACAGCGCTCCACAGGAAGCGCCGCCAGCGTATGACCCAGGTATCGATTACGACGCGATGCCGGATTTCGCCGACTATCATCAACCCCAGCAGGATTACGCCCCGCAGCAGGAATGGACGCCGAAAAAAAATGCCGGCGGCGGCAAGAAATGGGACAAGAAACCCTGGGACAAGAATGGCAAGCGGGGCGATCGCGACCAGCCACGTGTCCCGCGCGTGCCGGCCGCCGTCGAACCACCAACACTGGCAGCCCTGCGCACCTTGCTGCATCACCCGCAATTGGCTGAAAAGGTCGAGGACGCAGGACATTTTGCCGCTGAGGACCACAGCAACACGCAGTTGCTGGTCGCACTCCTTGAAGCCGTGCAGAAAAACCCCAAGCTAAACTCATTCCAGTTGATCGCGCGGTGGCATGGCACCGAGCAGGGGCGCCTCTTGAAGGCGCTGGCCGAGAAGGAATGGCTGATAGAGGGAGACAACCTTGAACAACAGTTTTTCGACACCATTACTAGCTTGTCCGCCCGCCAACGCGAGCGAAACCTGGAACAACTTCTGCGCAAAGCTCGCCAGAGCGAGTTGACCAGCGAAGAGAAAAACCAATTGCGGGATTTACTCAGCCGCAATGTTTGCGCATCAAACCCGACCTCAACTGGCGCGTGAGGTCACAGCTCAGGTATAATCCTCGGCTTGTTTTTTGCCCGCCAAGACCTTCAGTGGATAGGGTGTTATGTCCGGAAAAGCGCAACAGCAGTCTCGTATCAAAGAGTTGATCCTATTGGGTCGTGAGCAGGGCTACCTGACTTACGCGGAGGTCAACGACCACCTGCCGGAGGATATTTCAGATCCGGAACAGGTGGAAGACATCATCCGCATGATCAACGACATGGGGATCAACGTATTCGAGGTTGCTCCAGATAAGGATGCCCTTATGCTGGCCGACGCCGATACCGACGAGGCGGCCGCTGAAGAAGCGGCCGCAGCGTTGGCGGCGGTCGAGACCGACATTGGTCGCACCACGGACCCTGTGCGCATGTACATGCGCGAAATGGGTACGGTAGAGCTCCTCACGCGTGAAGGCGAAATTGAAATCGCCAAGCGTATTGAAGAGGGCATCCGTGAAGTGATGGGCGCAATCGCGCACTTCCCTGGCACGGTCGAGCATATTCTCTCCGAATACACCCGCGTGACCACCGAAGGTGGCCGCCTGTCCGACGTCCTGAGCGGCTACATCGACCCGGACGACGGCATCGCGCCGCCTGCCGCCGAAGTGCCGCCGCCGATCGACGCGAAAGCCGCCAAGGCCGACGACGACACCGATGACGAAGACGCCGAAGCCAGCGACGACGAAGAAGAAGCCGAAAGTGGTCCGGATCCGGTCATCGCTGCCCAGCGTTTCGGCGCCGTTGCCGACCAGATGGAGATCACCCGCAAGGCGCTGAAGAAGCATGGTCGCAACAACAAGCAGGCAATTGCCGAGCTGTTGGCGCTGGCCGAGCTGTTCATGCCGATCAAGTTGGTGCCGAAGCAGTTCGAAGGCCTGGTGGAACGTGTTCGCAGTGCCTTGGATCGCCTGCGTCAGCAAGAGCGTGCGATCATGCAGCTGTGCGTCCGTGATGCGCGCATGCCACGTGCAGACTTCCTGCGCCAGTTCCCTGGTCATGAAGTCGACGAAAGCTGGACCGATGCACTGGCCAAGGGCAAGAGCAAATACGCTGAAGCCATTGCCCGCCTGCAACCGGACATCATTCGTTGCCAGCAGAAACTCAGCGCGCTTGAGGCCGAGACCGGCCTGAGCATTGCCGAGATCAAGGACATCAACCGTCGCATGTCGATCGGCGAGGCCAAGGCCCGCCGCGCGAAGAAAGAGATGGTCGAAGCGAACTTGCGTCTGGTGATCTCGATTGCCAAGAAGTACACCAACCGCGGCCTGCAATTCCTCGACTTGATCCAGGAAGGCAACATCGGCCTGATGAAAGCGGTGGACAAGTTCGAATACCGTCGCGGCTACAAGTTCTCGACTTATGCCACCTGGTGGATCCGTCAGGCGATCACTCGCTCGATCGCCGACCAGGCCCGCACCATCCGTATTCCGGTGCACATGATCGAGACGATCAACAAGCTCAACCGTATTTCCCGCCAGATGCTGCAGGAAATGGGTCGCGAACCGACCCCGGAAGAGCTGGGCGAACGCATGGAAATGCCTGAGGACAAGATCCGCAAGGTACTGAAGATCGCCAAAGAGCCGATCTCCATGGAAACCCCGATCGGCGATGACGAAGACTCCCATCTGGGTGACTTCATCGAAGACTCCACCATGCAGTCGCCGATCGATGTCGCCACCGTTGAGAGCCTCAAGGAAGCGACCCGCGAAGTACTTTCCGGCCTCACGGCCCGTGAAGCCAAGGTACTGCGCATGCGTTTCGGCATCGACATGAACACCGACCACACCCTTGAGGAAGTCGGTAAGCAGTTCGATGTGACCCGTGAGCGGATTCGCCAGATCGAAGCCAAGGCGTTGCGCAAATTGCGCCACCCGACGCGAAGCGAGCATCTACGCTCCTTCCTCGACGAGTGACCTTCAAACCCCCGGCCCTGCCGGGGGTTTTGTTATGCGCAGATAAAACGCCTTTCGTTGCCACCCCCGCCCTTTTGCCCGTCTACACTCGAAACATCCTCCCCACGCCAAGACGAGACCGTGATGCCCAGACTGACGGCCATGCTTTTGCTGTCACTGATGACCTGGACCGCAACGGCCGGTGCGTTGACGCTCACCGATGAAGAGCGCCGCTGGCTCAAGGACCACCCCGACCTGCGCCTGGGCGTCGATGCCTCATGGCCGCCGTTCGAATTCCGCGACGACCAGGGTCGCTACCAAGGCTTGGCCGCCGACTACGTCGATATCATCCGCCAGCGACTGGCGATCACATTGACACCCATCGAGCCAGTCAGCTGGACCGCGGTGCTGGAGCAAGTCGCGCAGGGCAAAATTGATCTTCTACCAGGCATCATGTCCACACCTGAGCGCCAGAACTACTTGGCTTTCACTCGTCCTTACCTGGACTTTCCCATCGTCATCCTCGCCCATCACGGCGGCGCCCAACCGCGCAAGCTCGAGGATCTGTATGGCTTGAAGATCGCCGTGGTGGAAAACTATGCCCCACACGAACTGTTGCGCAATCACCATCCCGACCTGAACCTGGTTGCGCTGCCCAACGTCAGCTCGGCCTTGCAGGCTCTGGCGACCGATCAGGTGGATGCCGTGGTGGGCGACCTCGCTTCCAGCGTCTGGAGCCTGCGTCAACTCAAGCTCGATGGGCTCTATGTGAGCGGGGAAACCCCTTACCGTTATCAGTTGGCCATGGCCGTCCCGCAGGAAAACAAGTTGCTCGTCGGCATCCTGGACAAAGTGATGGCGGATATGTCTGCGGCAGAAATCAGCGAGATCCAGGAAAAGTGGATCGGCAACGTACGTGATTATCGGCAGCTCTGGTCAGACCTGTTGCTGTATGGCCTGCCAGGGCTGCTTTTGCTGATCGGCATCCTGGCGGTGGTGATTCGCATCAATCGCCGTCTCAGCTCGGAAATTGCTCGAAGAGTCGACTTGGAACAGGAGCTGCGCAGCAGCGAATACCATTACCGCGGATTGGTCGAGAGTCTTTCAGCCATCGCATGGGAAGCGAAGGTCAGCGATTACACCTACAGCTACGTCTCGCCCCACGCCGAAGAACTGCTGGGGTATCCCCTTGCCCATTGGCTCATCCCCGGTTTCTGGCGCAACATCATCCATCCGGCCGACCTCACCCGCGCCCAGACTTATTGCGATCAAGAAGTACTTGCCGGGCGCGATCATTGTGTCGATTACAGGGTGATCACCGCTGACGGTCGCTGCTTGTGGGTACGGGATATTGTCAGCCTGATCCAGCACGGCCATGAACCGCTGATGCGTGGCTTGATGATCGACATCAGTGAAGCCAAGCACACCGAAGAAGCGTTGCGTCTCTCCGAACAAAAATTCGCCTCGGTGTTTCGTCAGTGTCCTGACATCCTTGTGATCGCGCGCCTGCAGGATGGCTGCCTACTGGAAGTCAACAAAGCCTTTGAAGAGCAGATCGGCATCAATGCCAATCACGTCATAGGCAAAAACGCCACGGACCTGAAAATCTGGGGCATCCAGGGCGTGGGGCCGGGCCTGTTGCAGCGTCTGCAGGCCGGGAGCATTCGCAATCTGGAGATGCCCTTTCGACGCAGTAATGGCCAGATTTTTACCGGATTGATCTCGGCCGAACCCTTCGATCTCGACACTACACCCGCCCTGGTCGTGGTTGTGCGAGACATCAGCCAGCTCAAGGAAACCCAGCAACAGCTGCAGACCTCTGAAGAGAAATTCGCAAAGGCGTTTCATGCTTCTCCCGACGGCCTGCTGCTGTCCCGGCAAAGCGACGGCCTGCTGATAGAAGTCAACGAAGGTTTCAGCCGCATCACCGGTTTCAACAGCGCCCTGTCAGTCGACCGCTCCACGCTGGACCTGGGCATCTGGGTCAATCTCAACGAACGCAAACAGATGCTCGACCTGCTGCAACGGGACGGTTTCGTAAAGGATTTCAGTTGCCATATCCGCCGCAATGACGGACAGATCCGACTTTGCGAGGTGTCCAGCCGTCCCCTGCCCATTGGCAATGAAGATTGCATGCTGACCATCGCCCGGGACATCACCGAGCGCCACTTCATGCAGGAGAAACTACAACAGGCGGCCACGGTGTTCGAAAGCACCGCCGAGGGCGTCCTGATCACCGACACGCAACAGCACATCAACGCCGTGAACCGTGCCTTCACCGAAATCACCGGCTATAGCGAAAGCGAAGCGTTGGGGCACACGCCTCGTTTACTGGCCTCCGGCCTGCATGACAGCGCCTTCTACGCCGCGATGTGGCATCAGTTGACGGCGGAGGGCCATTGGCAGGGGGAGATTTCCAACCGGCGCAAAAATGGCGAGCTATACCCCAGTTGGCTGACGATCAGCGCCGTGCGCAATCGGGACCAGCAGATCACTCACTTCGTCGCGGTTTTTGCCGATATCTCCAGCCTCAAGCATGCCCAGGCCCGACTCGATTACCAGGCACACCACGACCCGCTCACCGGCCTGCCGAATCGCACCTTGTTCGAAAGCCGCCTGCTCACAGCCCTGAACAACCAACAGGAAAACGGCGGCCAGGGCGCAGTGTTGTTTCTCGACCTGGACCGCTTCAAGCACATCAACGACAGCCTCGGGCACCCGGTCGGCGACCTGCTCCTCAAGGGCATCGCCGTGCGGCTGCGCGAGCAGCTACGTGATATCGATACAGTAGCGCGCCTGGGGGGCGACGAATTCATCATCCTGCTGCCCGGCCTGCAACAGCCCAGCGACGCCGAGCATATCGCTCAAAAACTCCTGAACTGTTTTGCCGCGCCGTTCCAGGCGGGTGAACACGAATTTTTCATCAGCGCCAGTATCGGCACCAGCCTGTATCCGCAAGATGGCTGTGACGTGGCCACGCTGGTCAAGAACGCCGACGCGGCGATGTACCGATCCAAAGCCAAGGGTCGTAACCGGGTAGAAAGCTACACCCGCGACCTCACGGCCCAAGCCAGTGAGCGGGTGGCGCTGGAACATGAACTGCGACGGGCGATCGAGCGCAACGAGCTGTCGTTGTCTTTCCAGCCGAAAATCAGCCTGGCCGACAACCGTCTGGTGGGCGCCGAGGCGCTTATTCGCTGGACCCATCCGACCTTTGGCGACGTGCCCCCCGAACACTTCATTCCCCTGGCCGAAGAAAACGGGATGATCCTGCAGATCGGCGATTGGGTGTTGGAAACCGCCTGCCGGCAGCTCAGCGAATGGAACAGCATCCATGAGAGCCTCGGCCCCCTGTCCGTGAACCTGGCAGGCGTCCAACTGCGGCAACCCAACCTGCTGGGTCGCATCGAACAACTTCTGCGGGAAAACCATCTCGAGCCGGGCTTATTGCAACTGGAGATTACCGAAAACTTCATCATGAGCCAGGCCGAAGAAGCCTTGGCGGTTTTGCACCAACTGAAAAAACTTGGCGTGCAGCTGGCCATCGATGACTTCGGCACCGGCTATTCCTCCCTGAGCTATCTCAAGCGCCTGCCGCTGGACATCCTCAAGATCGACCAGTCCTTCGTCCGCGGCCTGCCCGATGACCCCCATGATGCGGCCATCGTACGGGCAATTATCGCCCTGGGCCGCAGCATGCAATTCACCATCATCGCCGAAGGCGTCGAAACCCAGGCCCAACAACAATTCCTCGCCGATGAAGGCTGCGAACAGATCCAGGGCTACATCGTCAGTCTGCCCCTGTGTGCCGAAGAATTTGCCGCAACGTTTCTATGTGTAACCGTATCGGATTTTTCGGATAGCACAGCCGAGAAACCGTCGCTATAATCCGCGGCCTACTGAGGGCCCATAGCTCAGTTGGTTAGAGCAGAGGACTCATAATCCTTTGGTCCACGGTTCGAGTCCGTGTGGGCCCACCAACTCCAAAGCCGCGCATTGCGCGGCTTTTGCGTTTCTGGCGGAACCATCGCGGATACAGTCCTATGGTCCAAAGGTACAAATTAGGTACAGTGCGGCTTCGCTTGCACGCCTTTGGAGTCCTTCATATGGCCACAATCGTCAAAACCCCTGCCGGCACCTGGAAGGCCGTAATCCGCAAAACCGGATGGCCGACCAACGCCAAAACCTTCCGCACCAAACGCGACGCCGAAGACTGGTCACGACGCACCGAAGACGAAATGGTGCGCGGCGTGTACATCCAACGCAGTGGCTCCGAGCGACTGACGCTCGAGAAGGCGCTTCAGCAATACCTACGTGAAGTGAGCCCTACCAAGAAGCCCACAACGCAGAGAGCGGAAGCAACCAAGGCGCAGCAACTGATACGCCACCTGGGGAAGTATTCCCTCGCGGCGTTATCGTCCGAAGTGATCGCCAACTATCGCGATACCCGACTGGGCTCACTCACCAACCGCGGCAATCCCACGAGTAACAACACCGTGCGGCTGGAGCTAGCTTTACTGAGCCACCTGTTCACGGTTGCGATTCAAGAGTGGGGCCTTGGACTAACCTTTAACCCTGTGCTCAATATTCGTAAGCCGAGCCCAGGCGAAGGTCGTGACCGTCGTCTATCCCCAGAGGAGGAACGACGACTACTGGCAGCCGTGAACAACCACAGCAACCCCATGCTTGGGTGGATCGTCCGTATCGCTCTGGAAACGGGAATGCGCTCTTCGGAAATCACAGGCCTACGTCGCCACCAAATCGATCTCAAAAGACGCGTGGTCCGCCTCTCAGATACCAAGAACGACAGCGCACGTACTGTTCCTCTAAGCAGGCTGGCAACGGCGACTTTCCAGGCCGCACTTGAGAACCCTACCCGGCCACAGGATTGCGATCTTGTATTCTTCGGCGAGCCTGGGAAGGACGGAAAACGACGTCCCTATGCGTTTACCAAAATCTGGGGAGTGCTCAAAAAGAAGTTCGGAATGCCTGACTTGCGCTTTCACGACTTACGACATGAGGCGGTTAGTCGATTCGTTGAGGGAGGACTTTCTGATCAGGAGGTGTCAGCTATCAGTGGGCATAAATCCATGCAAATGCTGAAACGCTACACCCATCTCCGGGCTGAAGATCTGGTAGGCCGGCTAGATCGGATAAAAAAATTAAAAACTGCATGAAATATTTCTATCTAGACGACCACATCAATAAATTTCGCAACTAGCTGATATACAAATAATTAAACCCACCCGACAAGTAACAAAAAACCAAAACAATATATTTTGGCAAACACAAATATCTATTCTTGGAAATTACCAATAGATCAACATGGTCAAGAGAGCGACGTTCCAGCATTTGACCAAACAAACACCAAGCAGAAGAATACGTCCACTTACCCATAACTTAGGTGGACTTACAAATGACAACAGAAGAATACATGCTCGAGCGATTTGGCCCGCTTATGAGCATCGCGGATATTGCTTCGCTATTGGGACGCTCTCCAGATGGAGTTCGAGTAGCTCTTTACTCAAATACTGATGTGTCCCGAAAACTACATCCCACGATGATGAGGGTGGGACGCCGAGTCTATTTCCGCACACTACAGGTTAAAGATGCCCTTGCACTGGATAGCGACAGCACTTCCCAGGAAACGCATCAATGAAACAGGACGATCGCAAAGAGCCGCAACCAAGCTCGGCGATCAGAGTAAAACGCCGTGCGTATTCGTCGGTCCCCGACGACATTTTGACTGACAGACGCTTGAGCTGGAGAGCCCGTATTGTCCTGTCATGGATGCTTGGGCGCAGTCCTGAATTTGAGTTGCGAATCGGCCCTATACGTAGACTATTCGGACTTAGCGAGCAGCAGTGGTCGAAGGTTCGCTGGGAACTACAAAATACAGGCTACTTCCAGCAAGAGCGTGTACAGGGTGAACATGGGAAATTCGTATGGTTCCACGTAGTCACCGACACTCCAGAGATTCCATCCCCTACAAAACCAGGGGATGGTTCTCCACAGACTGGTGGACCAGAGGGTGGCAAGCCATCGCATGGAGGAACTGGGGATATACCAACTAGACGTTCTACCAATTACGAAAGAACCAAAAAGATAAATACCACTACAACAGATACGGTGAATTCAAACACCAACCGCGAATCGCTGATATGGCCTCGCCTATCAGAGTCCGAAAAAAACGCTATTGCAGATTTGCTAGCAGGGATACCTCAGAAAAGGGCGCAAGAATTGCTCGACGAACTTGCGAGTGCATTGGAAGCGCAAAGCATCAGAACAAGCCCTAGCAGATGGTTTAGAGCTGTGGTTTCTCGATGCAAGAAAGGTGAGTTCAACCCAGTGGGAGCACTAGCCATTGCAGCCAAGCGCAATGCATCAACCACTTCAAAATCTGCCAAGCCAATCAAAGCAGCGCCAAGCTCACCTTATCGTGCTCAATGTCATATGCAGGAGATTAAAGCGTTGCTTGGATTAAGGGGTTCGTCTTCTACGGATCGAGCGGAAAGCGTGACCGCCGTTTTTTCATCTCAACAAAAAGAGTGGCAACCATGAAGGATTTCTCTGTCTCTCTCACTTTCATCGTCAGCATCACCATGTTGCCGGCCGCCTACGCTCAAATTCCCGTAACGGTGACAACCCAGGCAAGTGACTCGCCAATGACCATGGCCGAATTCGCGGCCAACACAGCGCGCTGGGCACAGCAAGTCGAGCAGATGACTTCGCAAATCGACCAGATGAAACAGCAATACCAGTCGATCACCGGATCGCGTGGCCTGGGCACCATCATGAATAACCCGGCTCTTCGCGATTACCTGCCGCAAGACTGGCAGCAGGTCTACGACTCAGTACAGAGCGGCGGCTATGCCGGCTTGAGTGGAAGGGCGGCCCAGATCTACAACGACAGAAAGGTCTACGACGCCTGCTCGCAGTTCACGACAACCCAGCAGAAAACCTCATGCCAAGCCCAGGCGGTAAAGCCGTCGCAAGACAAGGCTTTCGCCCTGGACGCCTACGACGCAGCCAAAGGCCGCTTGAGGCAGATCGACCAGCTGATGGGAAAGATCAACGACACCGCAGATCCCAAGGCTATCGCAGAGCTACAGAGTCGGATTTCGGCCGAGCAAGCGATGATTCAGAACGAGCAAACCAAGCTCCAGATGTACCAGATGGTGGCCCAGGCCGAAGACCGCTTGCAG
Organism: Pseudomonas frederiksbergensis; assembly: GCF_035751725.1. Classification (GTDB taxonomy): domain Bacteria; phylum Pseudomonadota; class Gammaproteobacteria; order Pseudomonadales; family Pseudomonadaceae; genus Aquipseudomonas; species Aquipseudomonas frederiksbergensis_A. Next base: position 5,387,587 of record NZ_CP142104.1, read on the forward strand.
AGGCAACAACAGCGAGAAATCAATGCGCAGCTCGTCGATAAGCGCGGGCATTCGAGATTGCAAACCTTCAACCCACTTGACCAGTAAGGGGAATGCAATGCCAATTTTTTATGTTCTTTCCATTGCCGTCGCGAGCTTTTACGCGAGCTTAATTATCAGCTTTTGGCTGGCCGTGCGCCGCTTCGGAAAGCTCAAGGCCGCCTATCGCCGGGAGTGGCAGGTTTTCAATTTCGACGTAATTGGGACCTCCTGGGCCTCACTGGTTATTTTCTGGGCTGCATATGACTGGCTTGACCTGCCCACCAGAGGATTCGAAAGCTGGGAGTGCTGCTTCTATGCGGTCATTTCAAGTATCGCAGCGGTGGGTATGGGCTACTTCAACGGTCGCGAACGATTCACCAACCCCACTCATGCCGGCATAGCTGAATCCGCACTCCGATTTCTTGCAGCTCGACACATCATTACGGCAGCCGAGGTAGCGCATGCCCTGCGCGCAATGCCGCAGCCCATTACATCGGGAGTGAAGAAATGAAAAAGGTCTCCTTCGTTCTCGCGGTCGCAGTCATCCTGGCCGGCTGTGGCGAAAGCACGCCAGTTCAAACCGTTGACTGGTACAAGAATCACGATGCGGAACGTAAAGGCATGATCCTCAAGTGTGAGGAAAATCCGGGCGAACTGGCAACGACGCCGAACTGTATCAACGCCAAAACCGCGGACAATCATCTAGCGGTCGATAAACGGGACTACCTCAGGTTGGTCCCATCCAATCCACTGAAAGGAGGCCAGTGACATGGAGTGGACCGTATTTCAATGGATCGGCGGAAGCCTGGACGCGATGCTGAGCACCTTCGTTTCGCAAACGGCATCGAATGTGATTTTGGGTTTTCAGTTGACGATACTTACCTGCGTCACTCTCTACATCACGTTGACAGGCTATGCGATCAGCTCCGGCGCGATGGAAGCGCCTTTTCCAACGTTCCTCAAACAATGCATCAAGATCAGCATCATCGCTGCTTTTTGCATGACGGCAGATTCCTATACAGCAACGGTAGTATCGGCGATTCACGGATTAGAAAGTGGTCTAGCCAACATTGTGTCCACATCGAATGCGCACTCCACCAATATCTATCAGGTGCTGGACGAATCGATGAACAAAGGGCTCAACGTTGCTTATGACATGCTCGGCAAAGCGGCAAAACGGGAGTTCTATGAGCTGGGACAAATGTTCTGGGATGCCCTAAACGCGCTTCTGATGGCGCTGGCAGTGTTTCTGATCCATCTGCCGGCCGCAGCAACCATAATTCTGGCTAAGCTTGGCCTGGGCGTGCTGCTGGGAATCGGCCCCATATTCATCGCTGCACTTATGTTCCCCGTCACTGCCCAGTGGTTCGACCGCTGGTTCCAGCAAGCGCTTTCATTCGCTTTGGAGATCGCCATCGCGATGGTGGTTGTCACTGTCGGGGTTGCCCTCTTCAAACACCTTTTCGATCAGGTAATTGTCGTAGGCGATGACAACCCCATCACCTCTTTTTCCCAAATTCTGGCGACAGCCCTCCTCATATTCTTTGCACTTAAGAAAACGAGCGGGCTGGGCTCATCCTTGGCCGGAGGTATTTCGTTCGGAGCTGTCACCTTCCGCAACATGGCCGATGCCGTTGGGAACGTTGTCAATCCGAAAACGACGCGGCGTGATATGCAGTCCGGGATGATGGTCACAGCAGGTCGCACCAACCACATGGTGGCAGGCAATACAGTTTGGAATCCGGCCTACCGTCAGCACGTCTTGCAAAACCTTGGGAAGAACTGGGGCCCCGCAACGGGTGGCTCCGTTAAAGGTAGTTGAAGTCATTACCGCTGCGCGCCCTACGGGCTTACCCAAAGGGGCGCTGCCCCCTCTGGACACCTGCCCTCGCCGGGAGGCAGGGGTGCAGGGAGTAAAGCGCCCCTGCATCCCTGCCCTGAGGGTAAGGGCACTCCATCTGCATCAAGGGTACGCTTCGCCGGCATCCTCGCCCGGTCCACTCGCTACGCTCGCGGCTGCGGCCTCCGGTGCCGCCCTTGACGCCGATTCCGGCGCACGATCAACATCCAGCGCTAGCTTTGTCGTAGGAAGTGACCCTACGGTTCCTAGCCTGCCCCATCGCGACATTTCACGAACTCAGTCAAATCAATTTCTCCATTGATGAAACGCCTTGCGCGTTTCTCGTCGGCCTTGCTGAGTTGGAAACCCTCTAAGCCAACGGATGAGCGTGCGTATTTAACCGCTTCCTCTCTACGACGCCGTTCAGCATCAGAGATTTGGGGATGATGATTTTTGTCCATCAGCCAGCCCTACCGTCCAATCCACATGATTTAAATTTTACCCGGTAAGCCAACACAAGACGATTGCGTGAAGAAACTAGGTCGATCGAGCAAAGACACCACCTAGTATCAATGCCTCCGACGACTGCGAACGGTCCAGATCACAGCTAAAAATTTCGTCATGACGAAATTTTCGAGAAGGGACACCGGCTCGATAATAACGCGCACCTTCTTTTCGATCATCCTGGAGAAAACCCATGACATCATCAAAGCTCTCACTTGCTATGCGCGACAAAGCCACTAAGCTGCAAAATCAAATGGTTGACGTAATGGAACGCTTTGCAAATGAGAATCCCGACATTCCTGCGCAGATCTTAATGGCAGGACTTGGACAATTAGTCGTCCAATTTTCGGTCAGCCAGGTTGGCCCAGACATGACCATCCGATTCCTCGATGATTTAAGAGAGGCTGTCCGAAGAATCGAACAGGCGCATTAGTTCCTACCCGTTCGAGCCCCTTGAGCTGGCGAAGCGCGCATCGGGATGGTTGGAAAATGCCGTTTCCAGAGTCTCTACCGCTTTCTGGCTGTAATCGGGGTCAAGGGCGGAACCGGAGGCCGCAGCCGCGAGCGTAGCGAGTGGACCGGGCGAGGATGCCGGCGAAGCGTACCCTTGATGCCGATGGAGTGCCCGCACCCTTCGGGCGGGATTGCTGGAGAGTTTTTCCTCCTGCAACCCTGCTACCGGCGAGGGCGGAGAGTCCAGAGGCGCAGCGCCCCTTTGGGCAAGCCCGAAGGGCGCGCAGTCTGATCCATTCCATTTTGCTTCACAATTCACTCGACACTTCTTGTTCGCGTTCTGCAAAACCACGTTTCTTTCCCCAAGCTCGGCATTCCTTCGTCATGACTAAGGATTGGAGGCCTGAGAGGGCTATTGCAGGATAGGCAGACGCCGTTAAAGCGTATTACACAACGCTTGCTCAATACCGCAGCATCACAGTTACTACCACCTCCGTTCCTTAATACGAGGCAAGATAAAAACAATCGAGCAATCCCTAATGCTCGTAGCCAATAGAAATTTCGTCATGACGAAAAAATCGGATCACGAAGGTGCTAGGGAGGGCTACAGCAGGATAGGCGTTCGCCGGGAATGTGACACCCACTACACCGGTCTACCTCCTAAGGCAGTCTCAATCGTCTGCTCTCTCCTCATAACCAAGGTAGCAAACGCGTAGATGGACTAGTGCAGGATAGGCAAGACGCCGTGACTTCGTCATACAGGCTCATTCTGAGTGAGCAAAACCGCTTCTCTCATTAGCGGCGAAAATTTCGTCATGACGAAAAAACACAATGTGCAGGCGCTACGGAGGGCTAAGGCAGGACAGGCCAAGCGCCGGAATACTGGGAGCACACCGCCGTTACGGACGATCCAGCAGAATCGATATAATTCACCGGTCGCAGTTAGGACCGACTTGACCAGACAGATTACAGGTTGATTCAGCAGAATCCATTTCGGTATCTGCAAGGGGGCAGCGGGGCGTTCGATGATGCCCTATAACTGGCGTAGGCGCAGAATCACATCGGTGATGGCTCGTGCATTCTTGTCCAGTGTTTCTAGGGCCCCCGTTGCGTTAGCGGCGACACTTTCCACCCCCATTTCTGAGATCCATTTGGTCACTTCTTCAAGGGCTGCTGCTAGGGCGTGCTTGTTGTGCAGGAGCAATGTGAGAGCGTCCGCTGTGGCTATGTTGGCTTCAGAGTTATCTGGCATGGAGATCGTCCTTGAGTACTGGTGTGGGAAGACTAGCTGAACACGCCGCTGGCTGGAGCCACTTCTCCAGATCCGCTGACGTCTGGGTATTTGCCCTGACTTGATGACTCATTTGCAATCGACCTAACCAGCCATTTGCAACGGATTTGCCCCCCCTAGCAACCATGACCGGCAGTGAACCGGCCAAAAGCGGACATTCACTATTTAAGAAATCTGGGGCGATTCAAACGGCCGATTGTAGTCATTGGTTGCTCCACGATTCTCTACCGGTCAATGCTTTACTGGCGAATCAGCGTTGGGGCAGCCACGGGGCGGCGTAGTATCATCCTAATGCGTACCTACCGACGCCCTCGGAGCCAATTCACATGGACATGATCCGGTTCAACGATTTTTACCTACGCCTTTACAGAGCCAACCTTGAGCAAGATGGTGAGGCCTTGCTGGGCGAGTTCTATGCCCTCTGGCGCGAGGCGGAAACCTCCGGAGTTGAGGCCAACACCCTGGTAGATGAGGCAAAGAACTGCCTCCATCGGGTTGCGTCTACTGACTTGTTTGTCCTGGCTGCCTGCGAATGGATCGGTGACAAAGGCCACCACAGGCTGAGCAAAGCGTTGGCGCACGAGGTCAGCGTCCAGTACCTCCAACATCCCAAGTTGGTGAGGTTCGCGCTGTCCGGAGCCACAGAGGCATCCACCAGCGCTGTGGCCCGTAGATTGTGTGCCTTGAACGTTTCTGTACCAGTATCACTTGGCTGGGTGTTGAGCTTGAACGAAGACCTCCCCCCAAGCCCTCTGATTTCTGCAACGACCTGTGTGGTCATCGATTTTTTGGCGACAGAGTACCCAGCCACCTGCAAACGTCTCCTTGAAGCAGATCCCTCACCGCTTGCTCAGTCAACTCCCGCCAAGCACCTGGGCGAAAGGCTGTCCGCCGAAAGCAGCGCCTTGGACGCCCTGCCCCACCTCACTGAGCTACAGATGTCATCGGAAATGCGGCGGAGCTTCAGCTACCTTCGCCGGAATGAGAATCGGGCGGTGGCGGAGAAGGCTCACGGCGAATCCCTGTTCGAAATGTTCATGACCGCGCAGCATTTCAAGTATTCCAACCAAGTATCAGTGGAATATCAGAACGATCACGAGACCGTCGAGGCGATGATCCCCATGTTCACGCAGGAAATGAGTATTGAATTGCCTCAGACCTGGATTGCCGACCCATTGCTATATGACCAGAAGATCATGAGCCTATGGAAGGAAGCTGACCAATGAGCATCCAACTGGTTCTCTCACACTACCTTTCGGGGCTTCGCGAGCGCGATGAGCTGGATGCACTCCTTCCAGAGCTTCTCCAAGCGATGGGGCATTCGGTGCACAGTCGTGCCCAGATTGGCGTGAATCAGGGTGGTGTCGACGTTATGTCCACCAAGGAGGATGCTCAGGGGCAAACGGAAGTTTTCCTGTTCATCATCAAATTTGGCAATGTGAACCGGAACGACTTCTATGGCACTCAGCAGGCGATTTCGCCCTCCATCCGCCAAGCGTATACCGAGTACGTCCGGAATCGGCTGCAAGAGCCTCTGCGGGGCCTAAAAAAGCGAATCGTCCTGATTTCAAACGGCATCCTCAAGCAAGACGCACAGTCAGATTACTCGGCAATCTCGAAGGAGGTGGTCGAATTCTCTCCTCTATGCTCGCTGGATTTCTGGGGCATGGATCAGTTGAGTCCCTACATCGAGGAGTACCTCTTTGACGATGCCTTGCTGCTCGGGAAAGGCAAATCCGACCTGAGGGCAGCCTTGGCCGGGCTTGAGGATACGCAGGCTTCATTCTCCAGATTCGTTCGGTTTGTTGATGACTGCATGGCCGCACTTGGGGATGACAAGGACGTGTCAGAAAATACGCGTGCGAACCGCTTCCACAAGCGAGCAGCGGCAGCGGGCATGGGGTGGGCTGTGCTTCTCGTCTGGGGCGAAAGTGAGGGTAATCAGAAACCAGGCGTGCTCGCAGGTGAGTACCTTTTGCTACGCCTCTGGAGCGAATCGATAACGCTTGGCCTGCAGACCGACATTCAGTTCCTCAAACGTTTCGAAACGCTTGCTCGGCTCCATGCGAACGCCTTATTACGGTACTACGAGCGCGTGATGCCGTCGCTCCTGAACCGCAGACGCATGCTCCGCTATCGCCCCGATCAGGTGCTCTACATCGACTTGATTTGCGATGAGCTTGGCCGGTTGGGCACCACACTGCTGTTGCTTCAGTCCCTGAAGGTCGATACCGCAACTCTCCGAGCCATGCACGGCTGCCTGGTGTCCTTCATCAACGCGCACAACGGATGCTTGCTACCCGTCTATGACGGACAAGCCATTGACCTTTCGATAGCCATGACCGCGATCATGGCCGTGGGTGATACAGCCAGCACCCAACTCATGGTGCGTGAGTGCATTGATCGCTTTGATGCCGCTCTGCATCGGAACAGGATCATGCCGGTGGATACCGATGATCTTGAAGATGCCATGGCCCTGTTCTCCGGGAAAGAAACCCAAAGAGGTCGATTCTTCAAAACCACGACTTTGGTGCCGCTCCTGGGAACCATGGCTGCTCTGCTGGGCGACCAGGAGGCCCTCGATCAATTGACTGCGGAGATTGTTCCAAATCTTGAAGGGGTAACCAAGGAAAGGTGGTTCCCCAAAAAGGCACTGCAGATGCTGACGGGTTCCGATGCCTACGTGAATGCCATTGGCATATCACGTGCCCTGACTGGCTTTCGGCCGACGCCAGATGATGAGGTTGAGGCTTCTGTGAACGTGCCGAGCCAGGCCGCCTCCCCAGAGGATTTCGCTTGGCACAACACCACCTGGGAAGTGCTGATTGCGATCTCAGCTAGGTTGCACCGCCATCCTTTGCCTACCTGGTACGTTGCAAAGCTTGCCAAAGTACATCCGACGCTTTGACCGCACTCACCGGATCAACCTGACCCTCGTCATCGATGAAGAGGGCTCGGGCACTACCAGACGAGCCTTGAGCTAGACAATTTATAGGATGGGTACATGTCTATTCAATGAGGCTGCCCACCTATTCCAGTGTGAACCGTCCCTAGTTTTAGAGACCGTCCACTTCTGGCCGATTTCTGACAGCCAGGGTTAACCAGTGTGCTGGACAAATCCGAGGCAAACGACTGTCCAGGTCGAATGAAAATGGATCGGCACGTGAATGCAAACGGGTGGTCAGGTGGAGTGCAATTACCCGTCCCCTCCCCAAGTAGTAACGGTGTAGGTGGACTAGTGCAGGATAGGCAAAGCACCGGGGTTTTACGCGGGTAGATTCCACCTACAGTTTTCGTCATGACGAAATTACACCAGGCGTGAGCGGCTAGTGCAGGATAGGCCAACCACCGGTTGAATGTGCGCACACGCCTTCAGCAGGGCCCCCGTCCACTTTAGTCAAAATCTTGGCCATGGCTAAGATAGTAAGGTTGGTGGATTCGGCAGATGGTGAACGCAGGTAAATTACTCCGGTAGTCTATGGTTATCCTGCTGGCCTCTACACAGCGACCACTTTAGAACACGATGGTCGGACCGACTCATGAAACACAATATGAAACGAATAAGATGAATGCACAGAGCAAACCGACCTACCAGCTGTTGAACTAGATATCTTGCCGTTCGAGAACATAAATGAACAGACCGTCGACAGCGCTATAGGCCAAGCTTAGAGTGGCGGATTTTAGAGGGATAATTTGGTTGGGGAGGGGCCACTAAAAACAACTACAACGCCCCAACGCCGCGAGTCACTAAAGCAAATTTCGATTTGTACTCCATAAGCTTTCGCATGAATTTAATCCGGTCCGAAAAGCTTTTTTTCGATCCGCCAGCTCTCAACAGATAGGATGGCAAATTGAACACTTTAAATATTTATCGGAGTCTCATCATACTTTTCACCATACTGACCAAGAGACGCCAAATCGATAGCTTGACAATCAGCTTTCAGTGCGACGCCTACTGACTAGTCACATTTATTGCTGTAATATTAGATAAGCAAGAAAACTGGAAGCTCGAAACCAATCAAATCATACACCAAAAAAATTCGAGATTAAAACGCCACCACAACCAGCTCAGATCTAGAAAAATGAGAGAAACCGATATAAAACGTATATTTGCACATCACCTTCTGAAAAAGGAGACAACTGAAGTTGTCTTTTTTGAATACGCATTTCATTTTGGACGGCGCCGTGCAGACGCAATATCTGTAGAAGATGGAATGGTCATAGGGTACGAAATAAAGTCTGCTTTTGACCGTATAGACAGACTGGAGGAGCAGTTGAAATCATATGCGCAATTATTTGATTACGTTTACGTAATATGTGACAGCAAGCATATAGGCGCAATAAGAAAAATCACTCCTGAAAGAGTCGGCATCTATCAATGCGCACCCTCCGGATTGAGCCGCCTACGGAAAGCCAAGCAGATAAAAAATTTCGATATCATTACAACCTTAGACGCCATGCCTATGGATCACTTGCGCAGGGATTTCAAAATAAGGGGCAAATCCAAACTTGAAATTTGCACCAAAATCTCTAAAAGCAAACAGCGCAAAGAGATAAAAACCACATTTAGAAATTATATAATTCATAAATACGGCGCTCAAACCGCTCATTTAAAAAATGAAATAAGCGAAACCCTCACCCTAGATGACGTGTATTCACTGAGCCTACCTCCAAACCGATTAGGCACTTAATAATTTCACCCTGCGAATCATATAGTTACAAACTCTAACTGAGATCCAGAAGGATGGACTTATTCCTGAGGGGCTACCCAAGGCGGCACTGGAGATTTCATCATCAGCCCAGCTTTTGTTGGTAAAATAATTAGGGTCAACTACCACCTGCTTAGCGCATAAAACATAAGATCCGGCATCCCTGCGCTTTCGATAGTAATAAAATTTTTCATCCGTACAGAAATCTATCCGAGGAACAAAAGTTCCACCTCGCATTTCAATCTGCTTAACATTGACAGATGCAAAGTCACCAAACTGTAACAGAGGCCGATTGTGTTTCAAAGAAAGATAGAGGGAATGTTCGAAAATCTCAAAGCAACCCTTATCGTCCTTACCCTCCGCTTTAACGAGGTAAGGAAATGAGCCTGTTAAGCAAACTATTCGCTCTAGCCAGCTATCAGCATTTGGCAGCATTGAAATTTTAGTAAAAGCCTTATGGTAGAGATCGGTAATTTCTGACAAGCCGAAGACCGATGCCTTTACTCTATCCCTAATACATCCTTCATCTAGAATTATATAAAGCTTAGTATCATATAGCTCAGAAACTATGGCATTAATTATTTGCTCGTATTCTTCTTCAAGCAAATCAGCCGGCAACCGCAAAGCCATCCTTTTGTACTTATTCGTAACAGAAGCAACAAAAGCCTTAGCCTCAACCAGATCTTCATCGAGTTCAAAGTTCACATGAATCATAGGAACTATTTGTTCACCACAATTCAACTCAAGCCAATTCTTCCAGCACTCATACCCATTAACAGGTGAAAGAATACTTTCTATTTGCGAGTTTTTCTGCTTGCTATCAGTGGTAACATCTAATATATAGGGCAACTTACCTTGGATACTTTTAATTTGATCCAGCCGCCTGATTATATCGCCAACCGAGTTCTTTTTTGTAATCCTAGACTTTGTTATTTCATACACCGGAAGCATCTTCCGCCTATATGATTCGTCGACAGCCGAGATCGCTCGAAGCTCAGCATCCTTTGTCTTTAGAACGGGAAAATAAACTAAGCTATTCCAATCCATGCCCTTTCATCCCTAAATTTTTAGCCCGCACACGCACGGCCAAGGTCGACACCCTAAAATACAGCGCAACTTCCTCAATACTGCCAGAAAACACCCGTACCTTATCTCTAAATATCGACTCTGGCATTAGAAGCTCGCTGGCAAAGCGATTGGCTTCAGCTTCCATCGGATTACTCTCACCATTCCGAAAAAAATTAAGATCCTCAAACTCTGCTTGCTGGAATCTATGTCTTGAAAAATGGGCTATTTCATGAGCAATGGTAAAACGCTGTCTATTAGGGTGATGCAACGCATTTACTTTAACCACCCAGTCTTTGCCATTATCCGCGCGAGTCAACATTCCTGAAATTTCGTCACGCATGGGGATACTGATTAATCCAATACCTAAAACCAAAAGTAGCGCCTTCACATCCAGAGGCGAGGTTTCCACACCATTTCTCTTTGCGAGATCTAATAGCTGGGTGACAGTAAGCCTTTCATCAACCGATAAATCTTCACCCTGTGAAAAACTATCGGGCAATTTCGGCTTTGTGCTCTTTCGGATAAAGGCCATATTTACCTACTCAGTAATCTTACCCTCATCACCAACGGAGCTTTCAGTTCTGTCAAGCTCCGCCAAGCGACTGGTCACCGTTATTATAGCATCCTCAGACAGCTTAATTCTACTTTCATGTTCTGACACTATAACTTCCTGAGCTGAAAGACCATCAAACATGTCTCCATATATAGCATTTAGCTTCTGAAGTTCTTTTTTAGCCTTCCTTTCAATTATTTTCGTCAATTCTCCAGCCTTCGAAAACTCATCAAAATGAGCCTTAGATTCCTTAACCACCTCTGCTTTGGAAGAGCTCCTTATAACAACAAATGCCCCACCAACGACTACAGCGTTCAAGGCGATCAAAACACTAATCATCGTTTGATAAAAAGAAACTTGTAGAGACCACAATGTATCTACCGAGATTAACGATTTCTCTCTAATCATTCTCTCTATCACTATCTGCTCGTATGGCTCCAATTCTTTGATATCTCTGGCTGGAACATACTGATGGTGAGTAAGCAAAATTTCGCTGATTGGTGCAAAGTGGAGAATAGCCAGCACCAACATCAATGCGATGCCGGTAGACAGAAGGGTCGAAGCAAGAATGTCCTTCGTTTGCACAGCCTTCATCCTTGGTGAAAGGGCGGTCGACCAAACGACCATTGTCTTGGGCAACGCCAGGGCACCCTGGAGGTTGCCAAATCGCAAGATAGCAATTTGATGCTACCCCCACCGCAGCCCCCTTGTCCATTCTGCTTTAGAGGCCAATGCCTCCGCTCCACTCTGCACCATTCACGAGGAGCTGCTTTGTAGACGTATCTCACTGGCTGCTCCTAGTTCATTACGGTCTGCATAACCAGAGTCGGCCAATAGCACACAGGAGGGAAATTCAGTCTAGATTGGGTAAAGCGCACTGAGATCTCCTGGTCAATATGCTCGACCAGAGCGATGCAGGGTTGGACGATCACAGCGAAATCAAACAGCGTAGACTCTTCCGAAAGCATGAACAGTTGTGATTGACTCTCGAGGCGCCAAAGTAAACGTTTCGGGATTAGCCAGCATAACTTCCCATTTCCACCTTGAGCCAAGGCATGAATAAACAAACAAAGAAAATTACAGCGACTAGTTTGATGAGCGAGCACAGCATAGAGCACTGCATAGTTCCTCGAATGCTTAGCCTTCTGAAACAACATTATCAGGATGTAACACCAATATATCCTGCAATGATGAGAGAGTTCAGCAAAAAATCATATAAAAACCAAAATAATACGTTCCGAGCGCTAGCACTTTTTCCGCGCAGGCCAAAAGTTACAGACAATCTATCATCTGAAATATACATAACTATAAACCCAGAGCTCTACTTTTTTGAGGAGTTTATGAGAGCCAAAGGCATACCTACTATTGCGGGCTGCCCAGTGATCAAGACCATATGGGAGCTATCAAATAACCCCGAGATAGCATGGGTCGATATAAACCATCCATCATTGAATAGCTATCTAAATCATATAAACCCAAAAGACAAGCCAGAAGCGTTGCTGACTGGGGAAGAAATAATAATGCGACTATCTACAGCTGAGACGCTATCTTTAGAGAGCCTTGGGAACGCGGTTCGAGACTTCAGAAGTATTTACGGCGCTCCTTATATCTATGGACACAAATATAAACCTATATATTTTTTGACTAGATAAGTTAACAAGCAGTGAAACCTGGTTAGGCGTGACCGGCGAAAGCACCTTCCCTTAGCCAAACCTTCATGCACTGAGAAACGTCTTCAGCTGTCGGGAAGGTCATGGATCTGTAATGCGGTAGGACGCGGTGGCAACCCAGCTGAGTTGGCAATCTGTAGCCATCAGGCTCCGATGTGAGCATAATGCCACCAGCCAGGGAATCAGGTTGAAAGCCAATGTTTACAGTACTTCGCCAAGGTCAGCTATTGCCTACGGTAGGCCATTCACAAGCCTACTTGGTCGTGGATAACTGGGATGATTGGTTTAGTTATCGAACGATGTACACGCTGTTCGTGTTCGACGCAAACGGAACTCGCCATAGGCCAGGCTCCGTGAAAATAGGGCAAGTCGGTCTCCTAGCCGGTGAGGGGGGTGCTGATACTCCGGTCGGAACACGCTATCCTACTCTTCCCGATAACTTCATCGCCCTGGATCCCGCAGTGCATTTTTCGCTGGGTCAAGACGAGGATTATTACGCGACATTGGTTGCGCTTCCCAACGGCTTAGGTGTCCAAATACTCAGGGCACTTTGTGATTGCGCACATGACCTCACCATATTCAACCGGCACCGAGCTGAGAACGTCATGGCGAGATCGCTATTGCGCTCCGTTCACGAACCGAACGTAAGGAATCGACTGAACCGGCTGGCAAACGGCAACCCGATACTTACAAAGTTCGAATTCCAGTTTACTTTCCCGTCCGAACGAGCAGAGGAAGGTTTACCCCCACCTCCACCTCCGCCAGTCATGCAATTCAGTGTGATCCCTAACGTCGATCCTCCAACGAATCTTCATGTATTGGTTGGGAGGAATGGAGCAGGGAAAACACGCTGTATTCAGAGCATCATCAACACGATTTTGGAGCGAGATACTGAAAGAGCACCGCGGGGCGTTCTGCAGCGTCTGGGTGAGAACCAGCAGGAGTGGGCCTTCACTGGCTTAGTGTCAGTCTCCTTCAGCGCATTTGACAGCTTTGAGCTGCCATCAGTGGCGTCCCAGCGAACGGCTGTGACTTTTGT